>DATJTI010000018.1:0-38631 GCA_035503615.1 Allostellaceae bacterium
GCAGCGCGCATTGCGGCTTCGACAGACTCCTCGCTGTGAATTCCTGTCCCCACTCGAACGGCTCTGTCGCGGTCAGCGCATCGACGATGACCGGATCGACCCGCTCGTAGTGCTCTCGCAGATAATGGTCGGTCCACGCCACCGGGTATGTCGAGATGAGTTCGGGCGCATCGCCCCTTCTGGGCGGCATGGAAAGATAGGCGAAGCAGTGCAGTTCAAGCGCGGCGCCGGCTTCAGCCAGAACCACGCGGAGGCCCCCCGCGTCGCTGCTCGCAGCAAGGCCGTCGACAAATCGCTGGAACACGCGGTGCATAGGGCAGTCGACTTCAGTTCATGTTTGTCCTCGTCTCCTCCCTCGCTTGCCTATTCAGAGTGGCTTGACTGCCGATTTCAAGTCGCATTTGCGGCGTCGGCGAGCGGGTCTCTGCGCGATCGGGGACCTTGGTGCTACGCCAGGGTATCCCGCGACTTTCCGCCATCCGCTTCCATTCCGCTTCCATTTGGCGCTCGCGCCCGCCTTGGAAGCAGAAACGGCCCTTTCGGGGCCGCTCGTAACTCTTTGCAAATCTTCTGCTATTCTGGAGCGGGCGAAGGGATTCGAACCCTCGACCCCAACCTTGGCAAGGTTGTGCTCTACCCCTGAGCTACGCCCGCATCCGCCGAGAACCGGACCCGCGGGCCCAGTCCGCTTCTCCATGATAGCCGTGCCGAGCGGGTTTGCAAGGTTCGCCTCGAGAAATCCCGGGGGAGACCGCCGCGCGGGTGCGACACGGGCGGCGCGCGGCCCCGGTGATACACCGCGTAAGCCGGGCTCGGGCTCGCCGAGCGCACTCGCTCGCGGTCGTGAGCGCTGGCCATCGGCTGCTGGAGCAACAGCCGCCGCCCCGACGAAGACGGAGAATGCGTCGCAACCCCCTCGCTCATAGGTCCCCGCCCCGGCACGGATGGCGCCGGCTGCCCGCGTCCGGAGCAGCGTCTCCTGATCGGAGTGCGCTGAATGCAAACCCGTTCGCAAGACTGCCGCCGCAAACACGCCCAAGCATCAGGCACCGCCGCTGCTCTTGCTCTTTAAGAGCGGCCAGCTTGAAATCTTGTCGCTATTCGCGCTCCAACCCGGCGCCGTGGGCGAGTTCGGCGTAGAAGTGAAACGAATCTTTCGGGCGGCGCTGCTGTGTCGCGTAATCGACATGGACGAGGCCGAAGCGTCGGCTGTAGCCAAACGTCCATTCGAAATTGTCGAGCAATGACCAGACAAAATAGCCCTTGACCAGGACCCCGGCGGCGATCGCGTCCTGCACCGCGCCGAGATAGCGACGCAGATAGGCGATGCGATCGTCGTCGCGAATGCGGCCATCGGCTTCGACTTGGTCGGGAAAGGCCGCGCCGTTTTCGAGAACGTAGATCGGCAGGTCGCCGCTGTAGCGCTCCTTCGCTTCGATCAGGACTTGGCGAAACGCGTCGGGGGCGATTTCCCAGCCCATCGCGGTAACCGGCCGGCCCGGCTCGGGCGGCAATGTGCCGACCGCGAACGGATGGTCCGGGTCGCGGCGCACCCGCGAGCGGGTATAGTGGTTGAACGCGAAATAATCGAGCTTCTGCCGGATGAGCTCCATGTCGCCCGGCTGCACCAGCGGCTCGACCATCTCGGTGGCGAGCGGCTCGGGGTAGCGGCCCAGCATCTGCGGGTCGGGAAAGCTGCGGTTCCACAGCGCATCGAGCACCTCGCAGGCGATCTCGTCCTCTTCGTGCTCGCTTGCCGGCTCATGCGGGCGGAAATTGTAGATGTTGCCGAGCAGCAGATCGGCCCGCTCGGCCCGCATCGCCGCGACGCCGAGCCCGTGCGCCAGGTTCATGGCGTGGATAGCGGCGAGTGCGCTTGCCCGGCCGCGGATGCCGGGGGCATGCTCGCCATCGCCGTAACCTTTGAGAGAGGCGCAGTTCGGCCCGTTGAAGGTCGCCCAGTGCTTGACCCGGTCGCCGAGCCGGCGCACCGCGAGCTGCGCGTATTCGGCATACCAATGAGCGGTGTCGCGGTTCTGCCAGCCGCCGCGATATTCGAGCGCCTGCGGCAGGTCCCAATGGTAGAGGCAGATCCACGGCTCGATGCCGGCGTCGAGGATGCCGTCGACCAGCCGGTCGTAGAATTCGAGACCCTTGGCATTGGCCGCGCCGCGCCCCTCGGGCAGGATCCGCGGCCAGGCGAGCGACAGCCGATAGGCGCCGAGGCCGAGTTCGCGCATCAGTGCCACGTCTTCGGGCCAGCGATGATAGTGGTCGCACGCGACCGTACCGCTGTCGCCATTGGCGATCGTCCCGGGCAGGCCGCAAAAAATGTCCCAGATCGACGGACCGCGACCGTCTTCGCGGGTGGCACCCTCGATCTGGTAGGCTGCGGTCGAAGCGCCCCAGAGGAACCCGTCGGGAAAATTCGCTGCCATTGCCGTCTCGCCATTGCTGTCGCCCGAGGCCGCATGATGACGGCCCCTGCAGCCTGATCAAGCCGCGGCAAGCGGGAAAATTCGGTGCATGAAGGCCAGCCGGGGATCAAGGCCAACCGGGGATCAAGGCCGGCTGAGGATCAAGGGCGGCTGGGGATCAAGGCCGGCCGGGGGCAGCGGCGAGGCGCGGCCCGGTTCCGATCGCCGGCACGCCGCCGCCGAGCCGCATCGGGCGCCATTTGCCGGGATCGCGCAGTGCGGCGGCCGGCGGCCGGCCCGACAACGACATCCAGCGGTCGCGGTCCCAGGAGGTGATCGCGATCGCGACCCGGAGCGATGTTCCGGCGGCGGGCGCGGCGATCCCGAGGGCCGCCCACGGGATCCGCACCTCGGCGGTGATGCGCGGCTGATCGGCGCCGAAATAGACCGCCTGACCGCCAGCGACCGCGGTGCAGCCATTCCGGATGGCTTGCTCGGCCGCACCGGCGCAGAGCTCCGCCCTCATCTCCGGGTAGTCGTGGAGCTTGGTGCGCGGTGGAATAAAAAACAGCGTAAAGCGGCGCGGGCCTTGGCCGATATCGACCCCGAATTCGACCCGGTAGGCTTCGCCCAGCGGAAACGCTCCGTGATAGGCGAGCAGGTCGATGTCGTAATAATCCTGGCCGATCGTCGCCAGCTGCAGACCGCGTGCGCTCCACGTCAGATAAACTTCGCCGAAATCGACCGCACCCGGCGACGGGCGCAGCGCCGGCAACAGGCTCCGCGGCTTCGGCCAATCCGCCAGCGAACGGGCCGAGAGTGCCACATCGGCGCGTGGCACGGTGACGATGCCGGGAGTGGCGGTGTCGGGAGTGGCGGTGTCGGGGGCGTCGAGCCCCGGCGGTGTCGCCTCCTCATGGATCGCGAAGGCGCGCCGGTTGGCGACCGCGAGCGCCTCGGTCAGCCGTCGGTAGGGCTGATCGTTGATGTCGACGAGCCCGAAATCATAATCCTCGCCATCCTGGCGGCCACCCTTCGGGTGATCGTAATACTGAAACCAGTGGGCGCCGATAATCTCCGGGATCGCGGCGAAGTTCTCGATGGCGGCGGCGGCGCCGGCGGCCCGCTCGGCCTGGGTATCGACCGTCATCAGATGGCCGTTGTTGCGGTTGCCGGTGCGGTTGTGCCGGGCGGCGAAAAACCATTCCGAGACCAGCACCGGCTTGCCGCCGGACAGCTTCTCCAGCCCGTTGAAATAATAGGGGGCGATCCAGCCGTCGCTGCTGTCGACATTGTAGTTGGTGGCGATGGCGTCGACATAGGGGGCTTCGGCCCGCACCGCTGCCGGGTCGTAATAGATCGGCAGGCGATCGCCGAAATAGAGTGCCTGCGGGTCGGCGGCATGGATCGCCCTGGCGGCGAGCGCGTAATAATGGCGGGCGACGATCCCGGTCCATTCGCGCACTGCCCGGATCCCGCTGCCGCCCGGCCGCAACCGCGTCATGCCGGTGGTCGCCAAGAGCTGTCGCCATGATCTGACGCCGCGCGGCGGCTGGAAATCGGCGGTAAAGCGGGTCCAATCTCCGGCATAATGGTCGTGCAGCGCCGCGATCCAGCGCTGCTTTGTCACCGAACTCGCCGGCTTCATCGAATAGAAGACGAAGAGCGCGCCGGCCCACCAGCCGACCTCGTTGTCGGAAAAATAGCCGATCCGGTAGGGGCTGTTCCGATAGGGCGCGACGAGCTTGCGGGCGAGTGCCATCATCCGCGCCGCGGTCTCGGGCGAAAACGGGTCGAACCAGTGAAATCGCGCCTGGCGGCCGAGCTCGAGATCGATGATCGTCGGCAGGCGCAGCACCTGCGGCGGCAGCGACCAGCCGCCGGCGCTGTTGAAGCCCCATTTTGCCAGCCGCCGCCGGGCGGTCGCGACCCATTGCGCCCGGGTCCGATCGAAGGCGGTCCAGCTGTACCAGACCTTGCCGTCCTTGCGGCGGAACGGATAGCCGCCGTCGACGGCGTTGACGCCAAGGCTGAAAAAACGCCGGCCGCAGGGTGTCACCAGCCAGGCGACGCCGCGGTCGGTGGCGAGCGACCAGCGCGTCGAGGAGGCATCGGCCAGGGTGCAGGCCGAGGCGCGGGCCCAGGGCAGCGCCGCGACAACAGCGGCGAGCGCGAACGCCCGTCCCCGGCCGCGGCCGCGAAACCGCATGATCCCCCCTTGTGCCGGAAGCGGTGCGGCGCCGGTCGCGCAACAGTGCCGCGGCGGCCCGCGCTTTGTCCCGCTACGCGCTGGTGCCGCCGACGGTCAGCCCGTCCATCCGCAAGCTCGGCTGGCCGACGCCGACCGGCACGCTCTGCCCGTCCTTGCCGCAAGTGCCGATGCCGTGGTCGAGAGCGAGGTCATTGCCGATCATCGTGACCTTGGTCAGCGCATCGGGACCGTTGCCGATCAGGGTCGCGCCCTTGACCGCCGGTCCGATCTTGCCGTTTTCGATCAGATACGCCTCGGAAGCGGAAAACACGAACTTGCCGGAGGTGATGTCGACCTGGCCGCCGCCGAAATTGACTGCATAGAGCCCGCGCGGCACGGAGGCGATGATCTCCTGCGGGTCGCGGTCGCCGGCGAGCATGTAGGTGTTGGTCATGCGCGGCATCGGCGCGTGGGCGAAGCTCTCGCGCCGGCCGTTGCCGGTGGGGGCCGCACCGAGCAGCCGGGCATTCATGCGATCCTGCATGTAGCCCTTGAGGATGCCGTCTTCGATCAGCGTCGTGCAGTTGGTCGGCGTCCCCTCGTCATCGACCGAGAGCGAGCCGCGCCGGTCGGGCAATGTGCCGTCATCGACCACGGTCACTCCCTTGGTGGCAACACGCTCGCCGATCATGCCGGAAAAGGCCGAAGTCTTCTTGCGGTTGAAATCGCCTTCGAGACCGTGCCCGATCGCCTCGTGCAGCATGACACCGGGCCAGCCCGGTCCGAGCACGACGGTCATCTCGCCGGCCGGTGCCGGCACCGCGCCGAGATTGACGAGCGCCTGGCGCAACGCTTCGTCCACCTGCTCGCGCCAATGTTGCGGATCGAGGTAGCGCTGATAGGCGAGCCGGCCGCCGGCCCCGGAGGAGCCGGTCTCCATGCGGTCGCCTTCGCCGACCACAACGGCGACACCGAGCCGGACCAGCGGGCGGATGTCGGCGACGCGGGTGCCGTCGGCGCGAATGATCTGCACCGCCTGCCACACGCCGGAGAGCGACGCCATGACCTGGCGCACCCGCGAATCGCGGCTGCGGGCGTAGGCGTCGATTTCGGTGAGCAGCCGCGTCTTGGCGCCGAGATCGACGAGGCCGAGCGGGTTCACATCGGTATAGAGCGTGCGGTTGGTGCCGGCGGGTGGCCCAGCCATCATCCCGCTATAGCCGCTCGCCACCGCCCGCACGGTTGCCGCGGCGCGCCGGATCGCCGCCTCGGAAAGATCGGAGGCGTGGGCGTAGCCCGCCGCCTCGCCCGCCACGGCGCGCAGGCCGAAGCCCTGGGTCGTGTCGAAGCTGGCACTCTTGATGCGGCCGTCATCGAGCGCCAGGCTCTCGGACTGGCTGTATTCGAGATAGAGTTCGCCGTCATCCATTCCAGCCAGCGCTTCGGCGACGATCGCCTCGACCCGTCCGGCATCCATGCCGGTGCGCGCGAAAAACAGTTCGTCGGTGAGGGCGAGATCGGCCATTGGCTACTCCTCTGCTGCCCTCTCAATATGGGCCGCGCCCGCCGCGAGCGGAAGATCGCAGCGGCTGATGTGATGGACCGCGGCCATCGCCCGGCGGATGCGGGCAGGCGGGTGGTGCCGGCAGCCGCGGATTGCCGCGAGCGGCGCGTGCGGCGGCTTGCCGCAAGGAGTTGGGCCGGTTGTGAGGCGCGTTGGCGATGGTGTAGGCTCGCCCGCGCCGAAGCGTCCTGGGCGCCTCGGCTGGGCCGCCGCCAAGACACCGGCAACCGGCAAACAGGAACCGATCGAGGGACGAACAGCGCATGGCGCGGTCACAGAGGTGGGCGGCAACGGGCCGGGCGATGCGCGCGCTGACGCTGGCCGGCATCGCCAGCACGGCAGGCGGCTCGATCGCCGATGCGGCGGTGCCGCATGAATGGCAGATCGGTTTCCAGCCGGCCGCCACCCCAGTCCAGGCACGGCTCGAGGCGTTCAACAACGAGCTCACGGTCATCATCGTTCTGATCACCGCCTTTGTCCTCGGGCTGTTGCTCTACACGATGTGGCGCTTTCATCACCGGCGCCATCCGGTGCCGACCCACACCTCGCACAACCTGCCGCTCGAAATCCTGTGGACCCTGATCCCCTGCGTGATCCTGGTGATCATCGCGGTACCCTCGTTCAAGCTGATGTACTACATGGCGCGGGTGCCGAAGGACGCGATGACGGTCAAGATTACGGGGCATCAATGGTACTGGACCTATGCCTATCCCAGCGAGGGCGGTCTCTCCTTTGACAGCAACATCGTCCAGGAAGCCAATCTGAAGCCGGGCCAGCCGCGGCTTTTGACTGTGGACAACCCGCTGGTCGTGCCGGTCGATACCAACATCAAGATCGAGGTCACCTCGACCGATGTGATGCATGACTGGTTCGTGCCGTCGTTCGGCGTGCAGGAATACGCGATCATCGGCCGGATCAACACGTCCTGGTTCAATGTCGAGCGGCCGGGGATCTATCGCGGGCAATGCGACCAGCTGTGCGGGATCAACCACGCTTTTATGCCGATCGAAGTCAAGGCGGTCACCAAGGACGCGTTCCAGCGCTGGCTCGTCACCGCCAAGAAAGAATTCGCGCAAGACAATTCGGGCACCGCCGCGGTGCGAGTCGCTGCCGCTGCCGGATCACCGGCGGGCGGACCACCGGCCGCCGCCGGCAACTGAAATTCCGGCAACTGAGATCAAGGGATCGAGAATGGCCTACCAGCCGGATGCTGCCGACGCCGAATTCGCTGCCTATGGGCACGGCGCCCAGCCGGGCTTTTTTGTCCGATGGTTCTGCTCGACCAACCACAAGGACATCGGCACCCTCTATCTGATCTTTGCGATCACGGCCGGGCTGATTGCCGGCGCGCTGTCGATCACGATGCGCACCCAGCTGCTCCACCCGCACAATACCTTCATCACCGATCATCAGGTGTACAACACCATCGTCACCGCGCACGGCCTGATGATGATCTTCTTCACGATCATGCCGGCGATGATGGGCGGGTTCGGCAACTGGATGGTGCCGCTGATGATCGGCGCGCCCGACATGGCGTTCCCGCGCATGAACAACATCAGCTTCTGGCTGCTGGTGCCGTCGTTTGCGCTGCTCGCCGGCTCGACCCTGGTCGGCGGTGGCGCCGGCACCGGCTGGACGCTGTACCCGCCGCTGTCGGATGTCGGCCAACCCGGGCCGTCGGTCGACATGGTCATCTTCGCGCTGCATCTGGCCGGCGCATCCTCGATCCTCGGTGCGATCAACTTCATCACCACGATCTTCAACATGCGTGCCCCGGGCATGACGCTGTGGAAGATGCCGCTATTCGTGTGGGCGGTGCTGGTCACCGCGTTCATGCTGGTGCTGGCGCTGCCGGTGCTGGCCGGTGCCATCACGATGCTGCTGACCGACCGCAATTTCGGCACCACGTTCTTCAAGCCGTCGGGCGGCGGTGATCCGCTCTTGTTCCTGAACCTGTTCTGGTTCTTCGGCCATCCCGAAGTCTACATCATGATCATTCCTGGCTTCGGCATGATCAGCCAAGTGGTCGCGACCTTCTCGAAAAAGCCGATTTTCGGCTATGTCGGCATGGTCCTCGCGATGCTGGCGATCGGCTTGCTGAGCACGGTCGTGTGGGCGCACCACATGTTCACGACCGGGATTTCGATCGATGCGCGGGCCTATTACACCGCAGCGACGATGGTCATCGCCGTGCCGACCGGGATCAAGATCTTCTCGTGGATCGCGACGATGTGGGGCGGGTCCATCGAGTTCAAGACACCGATGCTGTTCGCGATCGGCTTCATCTTTCTGTTCACGATCGGCGGTGTCACCGGGGTGGTGCTGGCCAATGCCGGTGTCGATTTTGCCTTGCACAACACCTATTACGTCGTCGCCCACTTCCATTACGTGTTGTCGCTCGGCGCGGTGTTCTCGCTATTTGCCGCATTCTATTATTGGATCGGCAAGATGTCGGGGCGGACCTACAACGAGACGTTTGGCCAGATCCACTTCTGGACGACGTTCATTGGCGTCAACCTGACCTTCTTCCCGATGCACTTTCTCGGCGTCGCCGGGATGCCGCGGCGGATCGCCGACTACCCTGATGCCTTTGCCGGCTGGAACTTCGTGGCCTCGATCGGTTCCTACATCTCCTACGCCTCGACGCTGTTCTTCATCTTTATCGTGTTCCATACATTGTTCGCCGGGCGGCGGGTCGGGGCCAATTACTGGGGCGAGGGGGCCACCACGCTCGAATGGACGCTGTCGTCGCCGCCGCCGTTCCATAGTTACGACGAAATCCCGGTCGTGCATTAAGGCGGAGCGGCGGACCCTCGTGTCACAATTGTTGGAGATGCCCCCGGCCGAGGCCGCCCGGATCGCGGCGACGCCGCTCGCGATGGTCGGCGATTATCTCGAGATCCTGAAACCGCGGGTCATGTCGCTGGTCGTCTTTACCGGGCTGGTCGGGCTTGCGGTGGCCCCCGGACATCTGCATCCGGTGCTGGCGGTCGTGGCGGTCCTGTGTATCGCGGTTGGCGCCGGTGCCGCTGGTGCCATCAACATGTGGTACGACCGTGATATCGACGCGATCATGCGGCGCACCGCCGGACGACCCTTGCCGGCTGGCCGCATGGCGCCAGGCGAGGCGCTCGGCTTTGGCGTGGTCCTGGCCGGCGTGGCGGTGCTGGTCATCGGTCTCGCGCTCAACTGGGTTGCCGCCGGTCTGCTGGCGCTGACGATCGCCTTCTACGTCGGCGTCTATACGATATGGTTGAAGCGGCGCACCCCACAGAACATTGTGATCGGCGGGGCTGCCGGGGCGCTGCCGCCGATCATCGGCTGGGCGGCGGTGACAGGCGGGATCGGCTGGGGTGCCGTGGCACTGTTCGCGATCATTTTCCTGTGGACGCCACCCCATTTCTGGGCGCTGTCGCTCTACCGCACCGAGGATTACGCGAAGGCGGGGGTGCCGATGCTGCCGGTCGTCGCCGGCCCGCGCCAGACCAAGTGCCAGATGCTGATCTATACGCTGACGCTGTGGCCGGCGGCGCTGGCGCCGTGGCTGCTCGGGGTCGCCGGTGCGGTTTACGGGGTCGGCGCGCTGGTGCTGAGCATGATCTTCACCGGGACGGCGATCCAGGTCTGGCGCGACGCGGGCGACCGCAGCGCCCGGCGGATGTTCGCATTCTCGCTGCTCTATCTGTTCCTGGTCTTCAGCCTGCTGCTGCTCGATCGTACCCAGGGGGGCTGGGTGTGACCGGAACCGGCCCGCAGCGGATGCGCGACAGGACGTTGCGGGCGCGAAACTGGGCGCTGTTTGCGGTGATCGCCGGGGTAGCGGTGCTGCTTTACGCCGTCACCCTGCTGCGGATCGCCGGCTAGGCCGGCACACCGCCCGGGATCCGGTCAGCAGCACAAAACCATGAGCACGACGCTAGCGATGAGCGAGACGCACGATGAGTGAGACGCACGCGGCGCATGCCGTGCATGGTGCGCATGGCGCGCCGAGGCATCCCTACCATTTGGTCGATCCGAGCCCATGGCCGCTGCTCGGGGCGGTCGCCGCCGGGCTCGCCTTTGGCGGTGGCATTCTCTATCTGCACGGCGACAACTGGACGCTGATGATCATCGGGCTGCTGTGCATCTTCGCGATCATGGCGGTGTGGTGGCGCGACGTGATCCGTGAGGCGACGTTCCAAGGCTTTCATACGCCGATCGTGCAGCTGGGACTGCGTTACGGCATGGCGCTGTTCATCGGCTCGGAAGTGATGTTCTTTGTCGCGTTCTTCTGGGCGTTCTTTTCGTCGAGCCTGTTTCCGGTCGGCGGGGTGTGGCCTCCCAAGGGCATCGCGCCTTCCGATCCGTTCGTGTTCCCGTTCCTGTTGACGCTGGTGCTGCTGCTGTCCGGCACCACCGTGACCTGGGCGCACCATGCGCTGCTCGAAAACCAGCGCAGCGGGCTGCTGCGGGGTCTTCTCGTCACCGTGCTGCTTGGCCTCTGCTTCACCTCGCTGCAGGTGTTCGAATACGCCCACGCCGAGTTCCACTTTACCGGCGGGATCTACCCGTCGACATTCTTTATGGCGACCGGGTTTCATGGCTTTCACGTGATCATCGGCACGACATTCCTATTTGTCTGCCTGTGCCGGGCGTGGCTCGGCCACTTCAAACCGGACCATCATTTCGGTCTCGAAGCCGCAGCGTGGTACTGGCATTTTGTCGATGTCGTCTGGCTGTTTCTGTTCGTCTGCATCTATTGGTGGGGCAGCGCCGGCGCCACCTACGCGGCCGGAGCCGGTTGATCGCCGGGCCCGACCGGGCGCGGCGACGCCACGTCTGACCGGCAGCCACGTCTGGTGGCGGCGCTGCCCGGGGTGAGCGGTGCCGTGACGGCGACCGCAGCACCGCCGCCATGCTTGCTGCATGGCTGCGTCGTGCCGCCGAGGGTGGGCTGGCGATGAGCGGGTTTCGCCCGCAATTCTGGCCGACTGTGCTGGCCCTGCCGACCGTGCTCTTATGTCTCGGTCTCGGCGTGTGGCAGGTCCATCGGCTCGCCTGGAAGGAAGGGCTGATCGCCGCCCGTGCCGCCGCCGTCGCTGCCCCCGCAATACCGGCGCCCTCGAGCGGTGCTGCGGCGCGCGGCATGGAATTCCGCCATGTCAGCGCCAGCGGCGTGCTGCTCAACGACAAGGAATTGTTTGTCGCCGCCACCGCGCCCGATGGCAGCGCCGGGTTTCACGTGCTGACCCCGTTGCGCGAGGCCGATGGTCGGATCGTCTTTATCAATCGCGGCTTTGTTCCGACGGCGCTCAGGGATCGCGACCGCCGCCCGATGGGCGAGCCGGGCCGGCCGGTGCAGGTTCGCGGTTTGCTGCGACTGCCGTCGAAGGGGCGGCCGAACTGGTTCATCCCCGACAACCGGCCGGATCTGAACTACTGGTTCTGGGTCGACCTGCCGGCGATGGCCAGGGCCGACCACCTCGACGATGTGGCGCCGTTCTATATCGACGCCGATGCCACCCCCAATCCCGGTGGCTGGCCAAAGGGCGGGCTGACCCGCCTCGCGCTGCCGAACCACCATCTGCAATATGCGATCACGTGGTTTTCCCTGGCGGTGGCGATGATCGTCATCTATGTCCTGTTCCATCGCCGCGACCGGGAGCACCGATGACTGCCTATCAGCAGCTGGAAGCGCGATTCCGCCGGTTGGGGGCGCTCGAAGAGGCAATCGGCGTGCTCAACTGGGACGCGGCGACGATGATGCCATGCGGTGGCGCGGCGACCCGCGCCGAGCAGCTGGCGACGCTGAGCCGGCTCGCACATGACGCGCTGACCGCGGCCGAGACCGGCGAGTTGCTGGTCGCAGCCGAGAGCGAGCGGGCGGCGCTTGGTCCCTGGCAGGGCGCCAATCTGCGTGAGATGGCACGGCGCCATGCGCATGCCGCGGCGGTGCCGGGGGAGCTGGTCGAGGCGCTGTCGCGGGTCTCCTGCGCCTGCGAGGCGGTGTGGCGCGAAGCCCGCCCGGCGGATGACTTCGCCGCGGTGCTGCCATTGCTCGAAGAGATGCTGCGGCTGCAGCGCGAGGTCGCAGCACTCAAGGCTGCGCGGCTCGGTGTCAGCCCGTATGAGGCGCTGCTCGACCGCTATGAGCCGGGCGGCTCGGTCGCCGCGATCGACCGGTTGTTCAATGAGCTTGCCGAAATCCTGCCGGAATTGCTGGAGGCTGCGCTGAGCCGCCAGGCGGAGCTGCCGCCCTGTCCGCCATCGCCCCCTCGGTTTGCGGTGGCCGACCAGCGCCGCGCCGCGGTCCGGCTGATGGAGGCGGTCGGCTTCGACTTTGCCCATGGGCGGCTCGATATCAGCGCGCACCCGTTTTCGAGCGGTGCGCCCGAGGATGTGCGCATCACGACGCGCTATGATGAGCGCGATTTCGCAACGGCGCTGATGGGCGTGCTGCACGAGACCGGACACGCGCTCTACAAGCGCAACCTGCCGGCGGAATGGCGCCTGCAGCCGGTCGGCGCGGCACGCGGCATGGCGGTTCATGAAAGCCAGTCGCTGCTGCTCGAAATGCAGGTCTGCCGCAGCCCGGCCTTTATGCGGTTTGCCGCACCGATCCTGCGCGAAGCATTCTGCGGCGATGGCCCGTTCTGGCAGGCCGATTGGCTCTATCGCCGGCAGATCCGGGTCGCCCGCAGCCTGATCCGGGTCGAAGCCGACGAGGTCACCTATCCCGCCCATGTGATCCTGCGCTACCGTCTCGAACAGGCGATGATCGCTGGCGATCTGCGCGCCGCGGAGCTTCCCGGCGCTTGGGCGGAGGGGTTGCGCGAGCTGCTCGGTGTTGCTCCCGACAGCGATCGCGACGGCTGTCTGCAGGATATCCATTGGTATGACGGCTCGTGGGGTTATTTCCCGACCTACACCCTTGGCGCGCTGATCGCGGCACAGCTGTTTGAAACGGCATGCGAGGAGCTGCCGGGGCTGATGTGGAGCATCGCGGCCGGCGAGTTCATGCCGCTATTCGCCTGGCTGCGCGAGCGCGTGCACGCTCGGGGTTCGCTGTTGTCGACCGCCGAACTGGTCGAGAACGCCACCGGACGGCCGCTCGACACCGCGAGCTTCGTGCGCCATCTGCGCCGTCGCTATCTCGGCGAGGGCAACGAAACGGCAGCCATAGCGTTGACCGCGACATCCACCTAGCTTGGGGGAGCCCGTGCCCGACACCGCCGTTCAACCCTGTACTGGCGCCGCGGATCGCCGTCCGGCGCTCGACCGGTTCGAGGCCGTGCGCCGCTACAGCGAGGCGCTTGCTGCCAATCTGACCGCGGAGGACCAGTCGATCCAGTCGATGGCCGATGTCAGCCCGACGAAATGGCATCTGGCGCACACGACGTGGTTCTTCGAAACCTTTGTGCTCGGCCGGTTTGATCCGAACTACCGGGTGTTCGATCCGGCTTTCGGGTATCTGTTCAACTCCTATTACGAGGCGGCCGGACCGCGGCATCCGCGCCCCGAGCGCGGCCTTTTGTCGCGACCGACGGTCGATGTGGTCGCCGCCTATCGCGATCATGTCGGTGCGGCGATGGCCCGCTTTGCCCGGCGCGCGACCGAAGCTGCCTGGGAAGCCGCGGCACCGCTGATCGAGCTCGGCATCCATCACGAGCAGCAGCACCAGGAGCTGGTGCTGATGGACATCAAGCACGTTTTTTCAATCAACCCGCTATTGCCCGCCTATCAGGCACCGCAGCCGCAAATCGCCGTCGCGGCAAGCCCGCTCGGGTGGTTCGCGCATCCGGGCGGGCTCATCGAGATCGGGCATCGCGGTGCCGGTTTCGCGTTCGACAACGAGACCCCGCGACACAAGGTCTGGCTCGAACCGTTCCGGCTCGGCAGCCGACCGGTCAGCTGCGGCGAATATCTCGAATTTATCAACGCGGGCGGCTACCAGCGCCCGGAATTCTGGCTTTCGGATGGCTGGGCCACGGTCCAGCAGCAGGGTTGGGCAGCGCCGCTCTATTGGCAACAGCAGGATGACACCTGGTCGATCTTTACGCTCTGCGGGCGGCGCCGGCTGAACCCGTCCGAGCCGGTCTGCCATGTCAGCTTTTTCGAGGCCGACGCCTACGCCAAATGGGCCGGCAAGCGGCTGCCCACAGAGGCCGAGTGGGAGGTCGTCGCTGCGCATGTGCCGGTCGTCGGCAATTTTGCCGATGATCGCCGCTATCATCCCTGCGCCGATCCCGCCTGCGCCGATCCCGCCTGTGCCGATCCCGCCCGTGCCGATCCCGCTGGCGACATCGCAGCCGGCGACACCGCAGCCGGTGCCGCGGTGCCGCGGCAGATGTTCGGCGATGTTTGGGAATGGACGGCGAGCCCCTATGTTTCCTATCCCCGCTTTCGCGCTGCAGCGGGTGCGATCGGCGAATACAACGGCAAGTTCATGTGCAACCAAATGGTGCTGCGCGGCGGCGCCGCAGTCACCCCGGCCGGGCATCTTCGCGCAACCTATCGCAATTTTTTCCCGCCATCGGCGCGCTGGGCGTTTTCCGGGGTACGGCTCGCGGAGGATTTTTGATGAGAGATGGGACGAGAGATGGGACGAGAGATGGGACGAGAGATGGGATGAGGGATGGCTCGCGCTTCAGCTTTGTCGATCTCGCACCCGGCGAGGAAAGCTTTCGCGATGCGGTGCTGAACGGCCTTGCGCGGCCAAGCAAGGCGATCCCGTGCAAGTTCTTTTACGATGCTCGCGGCTCGGCGCTGTTCGAAGAGATCTGCCGGCTCCCCGAATATTATCCAACCCGCACCGAGATCGCGATCCTCGATGAGAACGCCGGCGAGATCGCGGCGCAGATGGGGCCGCACTGCCGGATCATCGAATTCGGCAGTGGTGCGAGCGACAAGGCGCGCATTCTGCTGCGGGCGCTGGACCGGCCGGCCGCCTATGTCCCGGTCGACATTTCGCGGGAGCATCTGCGCCAGGCGGCATTGTCGCTCGCCGGCGACTTCCCCGAGCTGCCGGTCATCGCGGTATGCGCCGATTATACCCGCCCATTCGCCGTGCCGCCGCTGTCAGGTCCGAGCGGCAAGCGGGTCGGGTTCTTCCCTGGCTCGACAATCGGCAATTTCGAGCCCGATTCTGCCCGCCGGTTTCTCGCCAATTGCGCGCATATCCTCGGGTCCGGCGGCGAGATGCTGATCGGCGCCGATCTGAAAAAGGAGCCGCGCATCCTCGAAGCCGCCTACAACGACCGCGCCGGGGTGACGGCCGCGTTCAACCTCAACCTCTTGGTGCGGATCAACCGCGAGCTCGACGGCGATCTCGATCTCGACCTGTTCGAGCATGTCGCCATGTATAACGAGACCGAGGGGCGGGTCGAGATCTACATCCGCAGCCGCGCCGACCAGTGGGCGACAATTGCCGGCCGGCCGTTCGCCTTTACCGCCGGCGAGCTGATCCATACCGAATATTCGTATAAATACGCAGTGCCGGAATTTCGCGCCCTGGCGGCGACCGCCGGCTTTCGCCCGGTCGATACCTGGACCGACCCGGGCGAGCTGTTCAGCGTCCACTATTTCCGGCTGCGATGATCAATCGGCTCGGCCGGGGCGGGGCGGGCTCAAGGTTCGGGTTCATGGTCGGCGCTCGGCACCGCCGCGAGGAAGCCCGGCAGATCGCGCCAGCCATAGGCGACGGCTTCGACCCGGCTGCCGCCGATGGCGATCGCCTTGCCGCTGACCCGCTGTCCGCCGAGGCGTTCGTAGAAAAAGCGGCTCGGATTGTCATGCAGCACCCATACGATTGCCGCGTCGAGACCGGAGGCAACCAGGCGGCGGAACAATGTGAGCAGCAGGCGCCGGCCGATTCCGCGGTCCTGGTGGTCCGCTGTCACATAGAGCGTGAACACCTCGCCGGGAAAATGGCGCTCGCCGCGGCTGGGTCCGCAACTGCCGAAACCGAGGATCGTGCCCGCCGCGTCGATTGCGACACGAACATCGCGCGGCTCGCGCAATATCACCATCCGCCAGCCGATCGCGCGGCGCCGCGCCGACAACCCGACCAGATAATCGGCCGACAGCATCCCGGCGTAGGTCGTGCGCCAAGTCTCGACATCGAGCCGGGCGATGTCATAGGCGTCTGCCGGCCGCGCCGGGCGGATCGTGATCCCGTCCATCGCGGTATTGTGCCCGGTTTTCCCGGCCGGCGGGAGAGGCCGCGCGCGGTGCAGCCGAACTGCGCGAGCAAGCGCCGCACCCGACGCAGCGGGCGTGGCATTCGCATCCGAGGGCGGCTAAGGTTGAGTCCACCAGGGTGAGCACATGAGAATCAGCGGCGGAAGTGAGCTTGGCGCGGCGGCAGCCCTCGCCCTGTTGGTGATGGCGCCGGTTGCGGCGCAGGCCGCCAGGCACCATGCAGCGCCGCCGCACCCGGCGATCGCGGCCGAGCGCATCGGCGGCGCCGGGCCGTGGAGTGCCTATCTCTACAAGGGCGGATCGGGACCGGTCTGCTATCTCGCCGGGGCTCCCGAGAAGACCGAGCCGGCGAAGTTTCGGCGCCGGCCGTCGTCGTTGACGGTGACCCACCGGCCCAAGGAGAACGTGTTCAATGTCGTGAACTTCGATGCCGGCACGACGTTGAAGCCGGGCAGTGACGCTTCGGTCGATATCGACGGCACGAAGTTCGACCTGTTCACCAAGAGCGACGGTGCCTGGTCGCGCACCTCCGACACCGACAAGGCGATCGTCGAGGCCATGGTCAAGGGCCGCACCGCGCGGTTCAGCGGCACTGCCGCAAAAGGACCGACCGTGACCGACAGCTATTCGCTCGACGGTTTCACCCAGACCCTGGCCCTGATCGACAAGGCCTGCGGCGTCAAGCGCTGAGGGCGAAGGCGATCATGGGGCAGCGCGCCGGCCGGCGTTCCGAATGATGCTCGACCAAGCTGTGGGTGCGGCACCGGGCCGCAACCTCGTCGGGCTCGGTCGCGCCGAGCTCGCGGCGGCACTGGGCGCGTTCGGGGCCGAGCCTTATCGCGCCCGCCAGCTATGGCATTGGATTTATCATCGCGGCGCCACCGATTTCGCCGCAATGACCTCGCTGTCGAAGGTGCTGCGCGACCGCCTCGCGGGGCATTTCGAGCTGCTGCGTCCGGTCGTGGTGCAGGCGCTCGTATCGCAGGACGGTACCCGCAAATGGCTGGTGCGGTTTGCCGACGGGCAGGAGGTCGAGACCGTCCACATCCCCGAGGAGGATCGGGGCACGCTGTGCGTATCCTCCCAGGTCGGCTGTACTCTGAATTGCACATTTTGCCACACCGGGACGCAGCCGCTGGTGCGCAATCTCGGGCCGGCCGAGATCGTCGGCCAAGTCATGCTCGCGCGCGATGCGCTCGGCGAATGGCCATCGCCGCGCGACGACCGCCAGGTGACCAATATCGTGCTGATGGGCATGGGCGAGCCGCTCTACAATTTCGCCAATGTCGCCGCGGCGATGCGCATCGTCATGGATCCCGAGGGCCTGTCGATCTCGCGCCGCAAGATCACGCTGTCGACCGCCGGGGTGGTGCCGATGATCCATCGCTGCGGTGCCGAGCTCGGGGTCAATTTGGCGATCTCGCTGCATGCCGTGCGCGACGATATTCGCGACCGGCTGGTGCCGCTGAACCGCAAATACCCGATCGCCGAATTGCTCGATGCCTGCCGCCGCTATCCCGGCAGCAGCAATGCGCGCCGTATCACCTTCGAGTATGTCATGTTGAAGGGCGTCAACGACAGCCTGGCCGAAGCGCGCGAGCTGGTGCAGCTGCTGGCCGGCATCCCGGCCAAGGTCAATCTGATCCCGTTCAACCCGTGGCCCGGCGCGCCCTACGAATGCTCAAGCGCGGCGGCGATCACCGCCTTCTCCGACATCGTCTTCGCTGCCGGCTATTCGGCACCGGTGCGCACACCGCGCGGCCGCGACATTCTCGCCGCCTGCGGCCAGCTCAAATCTGCGAGTGTCAAGCTGCGTCGCAGCGAGCGCGAGCGGGTGGTGCTATCGGTTTCCTGAATCCCGGCGCCACCGTGCTCCGGCTGTTTCTCGGCATTGTTGCCGGCTACGGCACGATCATGGCTGCGCTGTTCGTGCTGCAGCGGCGGCTGCTCTATCACCCGCATCGGGCGCGCCCGGATTTGGCAGGTTTCGGGTTTGCCGGCGTCCGTGCGGTGGAGTTGCGGACGCGGGACGGCCTCGGTCTGCTTGCATGGTACTGTCCGCCATCCGCGGAGCGCCCGGTCGTCATCTATTTTCACGGTAATGGTGGGCATATCGGTTATCGGGCCGAGCGGTTGCGCCGGCTCGCCGCAGAGGGTTATGGCGTGCTGCTGACCGAATATCGCGGATATGCCGGCAATCCCGGCCGGCCCTGCGAGCGCGGCCTGTACCATGATGCCGAGGCAGCGCTCGATTTTCTCGCGAATGAGCAGATCGCGTCCTCGAGGCTCGTGCTCTGGGGCGAATCGCTCGGAACCGGTCCGGCGGTCTATCTTGCCAGCCGGCACCCGGTCGGGGCCGTCGTGCTCGAAGCTCCATTCACCAGCATCACCGCCGCCGCGCGGTATCACTACCCCTGGCTGCCGGTCGGGATCATGGTGCGCGACTGCTTCGACTCGCTGTCACGCATCGGCCGGATCGGCGCCCCGCTCCTGGTGCTGCATGGCGAGCGGGACCCAATCGTTCCGGTGCGGATGGGGCGTGCGCTGCTGGCCGCCGCCGCGCCGCCCAAGGAGGGCTGGTTCGTGCCCGGTGCCACTCACCAGAACCTTGCCCAATTCGGGGCGATCGAGGTGGCGGCCGCCTTCATCGAGCGCTGGACGGCGCCGCCCCGAGAAGCCGCGGAGACCGGCGAGAAGGCCGAAGGACCCTAGTCGAACGTAAAGCCGCGGGCGCGCAGATGCGCGGGGAAGGTCTCGCCCTCGGGGGAGGCGGCCGCCTGGCGCGCCTTGTCCTCCGACCAGCCATAGAAATCGGCGTAACCGAACCGCTCGGGGGCGCGCTGCCGCTCGCGCGGCGGCGTGTAGCGCCCGGCACGGCGCCGGTCGTAGGCGTCGATTGCTTCAGCGAGCCCGGTGTCGTCGTAGCGGTCGGTATGAAGGGTGACGGCAAGCGGCAGGCGCATGCTGACAAAGCCGTCGGCGGCCGGATAGCCGAGGCACAGACCGGCCACCGGGAAGACCTTGTCCGGCAGCTCCAGGATCGTGGCGACGGCATCGGCATGATTGCGAATGACGCTGATCGGGCAGCAGCCGAGACCGGCACTTTCCGCCGCCTGGATAAAGGTCTGCATGACCAGGGCGGCATCGATCGCGGCGTTGAAAAATCCTTCGAGCCGGCCGTTATTCTGCGAGTGGCCGCGCAGTTCGCCAATCCGTTCGAGCCGCCGCGCATCGCCGCAAAATACCAAAAATACCGGGGCGGTGCCGATCCATGGCATGTCCGGGACCAGTTCCGCCAGCCGCTCGCGCCGGCGGTGCTCGACGACGCGCACGACCGAGACCTGCTGGAAGTCCGATTTCGACGATGCCGAGAACGCGGCCCCGAGCAGCAGGCGCAGCAAGCCGTCCTCGACCGGGCGCGGCGTGTAGCGACGATGGGTCCGGCGCAGCAGCAGCCGGCGGAGCTCCGCAAGCTCGGCCAGATCATCCGGCAGCCCGTCGCCGTCGCCGAACCGCGCGCGCCATTCGTCCCGGTAATTCGCGCTCATATTGCGGCCGGTTGCGCCAACCGCCTCACGCCGGGGTGAGGCGGCTGATCTCCTCGGCGTCGAAGACATAGCGGGTGCTGCAGAACTCGCAGGTCACGGTGGTGACCCGCTCCTTCTGCATGTCGTCGAGCTCGTCGGCCGGGAAGGCGCGCAGGATCGTCTCGATGCGCTCACGCGAGCAGCGGCAGCGCGCTTCGAGCGGGTGCGTGTCAAAGACCCGCACGCCGTCCTCGTGAAACAGCCGGAACAAGAGCCGGTGCGGCGACAACAGCGGATCGGTCAGTTCGCCCGCAGTGGCCGAGCTCATCAGCACCATCGCGCGCCGCCAGCCATCCTCGACATCATCGGCGATGACATGATAGCCGCCCTCCGGCGGCACCCGCTGCAGCATCAGCCCGCCGGCGCGCCAGCTGCCCTCAGTGCCGCTGCGTCCGACCGCGAGCTTGATCCCGGCCTGGATCTGCTCGGATTGGCGGAAATAATGCTGGGCGCAGTCGGCAAGGTTGGCGCCCGACAGCTCGACGATGCCCTGATAGCGGTCGGTGTCCTCGCCCTGATCGACGGTAAAGGCGATGTACCCCTTGCCGAGCAGGCGTGGCACCGTGCGGCTGGTCGGCCCGCCCGCGACCGCCGCATCGAGTTTGGCGGCGTCGTACTGGGCATAGCCGCGCACCGCGCCATCGGTCGACACGTCGGCGACCATCAGCCGGATCGGCCCGTCGCCCTTGGTCTGCAAGGTAAAGATGCCGTCGTATTTGAGTGCCCCGGCGAGCAACACGGCGAGCGTGATCGCCTCCCCGAGCATCTCCGCCACCGGCTCGGGATAGGCATGCTGGGACAGGATATGATCGATCGCCGGGCCGAGCCGCACCAGCCGGCCGCGCAGTGCGAACGGATCGATGCGAAATGGCTGGACCAGATCGTCGGGCGGTATTTCGTCAGCCGGCACTTTGTTGGGCGGCACTTTGTTGGGCGGGCTCAAAATCGGCTTCTCCTGCGCGGCGGGCCGGCGGCTGCGCGATGCCCGCAACCGGGTCCGGCGCGGGTCAATCGAGGCACCAGGCGAGGATCCCTTTTTGCGCGTGCAGCCGGTTTTCCGCTTCGTCCCACACCACCGATTGCGGACCGTCGACGACTTCGGCGCTGACCTCCTCGCCGCGCTTGACCGGCAAGCAATGCATAAAGATCGCACCGGGCTTGGCCTGCGCCATCAGCGGCCCGTCAACGCGGTAGGGGGCGAGCAGGTTATGCCGGTTGCTGCCCTCCTGGTCGCCCATCGAGATCCAGGTGTCGGTAACGACGCAATCGGCACCGGCGACCGCGTGTTGCGGCTCGCTTGTCAGGCTGACCCGCCCGCCTTCGCGCCGAGCCCAGTCGAGCAGCGGTTGCGGCGGGGCCAGCTCGGCCGGGCAGGCGAGCCGCAATACAAAGCCGAACCGGACCGCGGCATGGATCCAGCTCGCCGCGACATTGTTGCCGTCGCCGCTCCACGCCACGACCTGATCGGCGAGCGGTCCTTTTTTCTCCTGCAGCGTCATCACATCGGACATGATCTGGCACGGGTGCGAGGCCTGGGTCAGCCCGTTGATGACCGGTACGGTCGCGTGGCGCGCGAGTTCATCGAGCTTTTCAGCCTCATGCGTGCGGATCATGATCGCATCGACATAGCGCGACAGGACGCGCGCCGTGTCGGCGACGCTCTCGCCGCGGCCGAGCTGGCTGTCCGCCGTGCTGAGGAAGATCGTATCGCCGCCGAGCTGGCGCATCGCCACCTCGAACGAAACGCGGGTCCGCGTCGACGGCTTTTCAAAGATCATCGCCAGCGTCTTGCCGGCGGCCGGCCGGTCGTGCCGCCCGTTCTTGTAGGCGGCCCCGAGGTCGAGGATATGACGCAGCTCGGCGCTGTCGAACCGGTCGAGATCGAGAAAGTGACGCGGCGGGTCGGGCGGCGCCAGCCGCCCGTTGATCCGCTCCGCGGCGCCAGCGGCGCGCCTCAGGCCGACCATTCCCGTGCCACCTTGTGCAGGATGTCCATACCGGACGCGAGCTCGGCCTCGCTGACGACCAGCGGCGGCAACAGGCGCAGCACATTGTCGCCGGCGGTCAGTGCCAAAAGGCCGTTCTGGCGCAGCCGGGTGACGAAATCACCGGCCGGCACGACACAGCGGATGCCGAGCAAGAGGCCGGTGCCGCGCAGCTCGGCGAACAGCTTGGGATACGATCGCACCAGCTCTTCGAGCCGGCCGCGGAACGCCCGTGCGGTGGCCTCGACCTGATCAAAAAAGCCCGGCGCCAGCATCACGTCGAGCACTGCATTGCCGGCCGCCACGGCCAGCGGATTGCCGCCAAAGGTCGAGCCGTGCGTGCCGGGCCCCATGCCGACCGCCGCCCGCTCGGTGGCAAGGCAAGCGCCGATCGGGAAGCCGCCGCCGAGCGCCTTGGCGATCGACATGATGTCCGGGGTGACGCCCGACCACTGATAGGCGAACAGCTTGCCGGTCCGCCCCATCCCGCTCTGCACCTCATCGAAGATCAGCATCAGGCCGAACTCGTCGGCAATCGCCCGCAGGCCGCGCAAATACGCGTCGGTCCCGGGACGCACACCGCCTTCGCCCTGCACCGGCTCGACGATGATCGCGGCGGTCTCGCTGCCGATTGCGGCGCGCATCTCGTTCAGATTGCCAAAGGCGACATGGTCGAACCCGTCCATCGGCGGACCGAAGCCTTCGAGGTATCTCTCATTTCCAGCGGCGGCGAGCGTGGCAAAGCTGCGGCCGTGAAACGAGCCTTCGCAGCCGATGATCCGGTAGCGCTCGGGATGGCCGGTCTCATGCTGGTATTTGCGCGCCACCTTCAGCGCCAATTCGCAGGCTTCAGCACCGGAATTGCCGAAAAACACGGTGTCGGCAAAGCTGTTGTCGACGAGGCGCTGGGCCAGCCGCTCCTGTCCCGGGATGCGAAACAGGTTGGACACGTGCCACAGCCGCTTGGCTTGCGTGGTGACGGCTTCGACCAAGTGCGGATGGCAGTGGCCGAGCCCGGTGACCGCGATGCCGCTGGTGAAATCGAGGAATTTGCGGCCGTCCTCGGCGTAGAGCCAGCAACCCTCGCCGTGGTCGACGGCGACGTCCCACCGGGCATAGGTCGGCATGACGGGTGTAATCACGGAATTCTCCTGCGCGATAGGATTGGAACGGCGATCGGGGACGCAGAATTATCGTCGTCGCCGGAACCCCGTCGGTGCGGCTTCGCGCACCCGCCCCCAATACCGGCGCAATTCGCCGGGACCGCGCATCATCGGCACTCTCCTTGTCGCGCGCGCCGGTCCTGGTTGCGCACGCCGGCGCAGCGACCGGCCTCGACCGGGAAAGTCGCGGAGTATGAGGATCGTCTTCTGCGCTGTCAATTCGCCGCCGTCGGGCGGCAACGCTGCGTGAACGGTTTCGGGCGACGGGTTTTCGCGCTATAGCCTCGCCGATGACGATGATTACCGAAACCGAGGCGCTTGCCGAGTTTTGTGCCCGCCAGGGCGCTGCCGAATTCGTCGCGATCGACACCGAATTCATGCGCGAGCGGACCTATTGGCCGATCCTGTGTCTGGTCCAGGTGGCCGGCCCGGACGAAGCGGCGGCGATCGATGCGTTGGCCCCGGGCATCGACCTCGCACCGCTGTTGGCGCTGATGGCCGACACCGGCACACTGAAGGTGTTTCACGCGGCGCGTCAGGATATCGAAATTTTCTACAAGCTGATGACCGCAGTGCCGGCACCGCTGTTCGACACGCAGATTGCCGCGATGGTCTGCGGCTTTGGCGATGCGGTCAGCTATGAAACCCTGGTCGCCAAGCTGGCGCACACACCGCTCGACAAATCCTCGCGCTTTACCGACTGGTCGCACCGGCCGCTGACCGAGCGGCAGATCCGCTATGCGCTTGCCGATGTCGTCCATCTGCGCACGGTGTACGAAAAATTGCAGCAGCAGCTGGCGGCGAATGGCCGCAGCTCGTGGTTTGCCGAGGAGATGGCGGTGCTGAGCGACCCGGCGACCTATCGCGCCGAACCGGCCGAGGCCTGGCGCCGGTTCCGCCTGCGCGGGCGGATCGACCCGCGATTTTTCGGCGTGCTACGCGAAGTGGCGGCGTGGCGCGAGGCTGCGGCCCAGCAGCGCGATCTGCCGCGCGGCCGTATCGTCAAGGATGAAGCGGTCTTGGAGATCGCCGCCCACCTGCCGCGAACGATCGAGGCACTGGCCCGCACCCGCAGCCTCGGCAAGGGGGTGGCCGAGGGTCGGCTCGGGGCCGAGATCCTCGACGCGGTCCGGCGTGGGCTGGCATTGGCCTCCGAACTCGCGCCGCCGCCGTCGCGGGCGGAGACGCCGCCCGGTCTCGGGCCGCTCGTCGAGTTGCTGCGGGTGCTGCTCAAGCACCGCTGCGAAGCGCACCAGGTGGCGCAGAAGCTGGTCGCCTCGGCCGAGGATCTCGAAGCGATCGCCGCGCATGACCAGGCCATGGTGCCGGCGCTGGCCGGCTGGCGCCGCGAGATCTTTGGCGACGACGCCCTCGCCCTGAAGCACGGCCGGCTCGCTTTGACGATCCGCGACCATCGCATCGCCCTGGTCGAGCCGGCGCCGCAATAGCCGACCGGCAGGTTGCGGCCGCATTCGGCCCGCGCCGCCCGGCATTGTCGGCTGGGCCGCTGCTATCGGCGCCGCCGCTATTCGATGACGCGCCCTGCGCTACTCACCGGCGAGGCGGCGCGGCGTGCGGCGGCGCAAGGCCGCACCGGCGCCGAGCGTGCGGGCCACCGCATCGAGCCGGCGCGGCACCGTCTCGCCGTCGAACCGGCTGTCGCCCGCCGGTACTTCGAGGATCACGCTGTTCCCCTCGCGGCCGAGCGAGGTCTCGGTAAGGAGCCCGATTGCCCCGCCGCTCATCGTATAGGCGAGCCGCAACGCCAGCCCCAGCGTGCGTGCCTCGGCGGTGGCCGAGGCGTCGAGCAGCGGCCGGGTCGCGGCGCGTACCGGATCGTCGACCGAGCCGGCATAGCGGGCGTGCAACACCGCTGCGACAAATACCCGGTCGCGGTGGTTCAGCGCCGCAAAGGGCAGCCGCAGACAGCGGGTAAAGGCTTGCTCGGCGCGGTAGTCGGGGTGCTCGATCCACGCAATGTCGGCAAGCCAGCACGCGGCCCGGTGCAGCCGACGCGAACGTTCGGGCAAATTGGCAAAGAGCCGTGCCGTCCATTGCTGCAACCGATCCCCGTCCGGTGCAAACCGGCTCTCGGTGCGGGCGATCGTCGCCGCCGCAGCGATCAGCGGGTCGGGGCTGCGCTCCGCCGCCGGGATCAGGCCATGGGCATAGCCCTCCCGCAGCCCGAAAGCCGAAAACGTCACCCGTCGCGGCCCGATCGCGGCGAGCAGCCGGCGCAGGACCAGCGCGGCCAGCGGCACCATTTCGAGCCGCTTTTTTCCGATCGTGGTGATGCGCTCGAGCGATTTGCGTGACAGCCGGCCGACAATATCGAAAAAGCCGTCCGCTTCGGCACGGCTCAGCGTGTAGTAGTGGACGATATGCAGCGGGTAGCGGGCATGCTCCATATGCAGCCGCGCGATCGCCCGCGCCGCGCCGCCGACGAGGTAGAGGGTCTGGCCGAAAGCGGCGCGCGTCATCGGTGCCGCAGCGAGGGCGCGCTCGACGGCATCGGAGACGGCCCGGGCGCTGTCGCCGAGTTCGGCCAGCCGCAGCGGCCCCAGCGGCAGGGTGATGCCGAGGCCGATGCGTCCGGTCTCGCTCGCGCCGGACCCGCCGGCACCAAACATGCCCGCACCGGACCCGCCCGCACCGAACATGCCCCCACCGGACACGTTCGGTCCAACACGAACCAGCTCGACGCTGCCGCCGCCGAGATCGGCGACGATCCCTTCGGCCTCGGGGATCCCGGCCAGCACGCCGGCGGCCGACAGCCGCGCCTCCTCGGCGCCATCGACGATCGTCACGGTCACCTGGCATTCGCGCCCGACCTCTTCGGCAAAGGCGTGCCCGTCGCTGGCATCGCGCACCGCTGCCGTCGCCAGCACCGCCAGATGATCGACCCCGATTGACCGGGCGAGCCCGACGAAGCGGCGCAGGTTGACCAGCGCCAATCGCATGCCGTCGCGGTTGAGCCGACCGGTCGTGGACAGGCCGCGGGCCAGCCCGCACATGACCTTCTCGTTGAGCAGAGGGAACAAGGCGGCACCCTGGCGCGCGAACACGACCAGCCGCAGCGAGTTCGACCCGAGGTCGATGATGCCGATGCGCCCGGTTCGCGCGGCGCCGGCAGGGTTGAACATGGTCTCGGCGGACATCCTTTGGACCAGCCTCGGCTCAGCGCGGGACCAGCTTTGGTGCGGCCCGCCGCAGCGCCTTGCCGCGCCCGGACAGGCTGGGATTGGTCATAAAATAGGTGTGGGCGGAGAATGGTTCCTGATCGGCCGGAACGCGCTGGTAGGTCCCGTCCGCTGCGAGGCTCCAGCTCTGCAAGGTGTCGCGCAGATTGGCGACCATGATCTCGTCCAGCACCTGGCGATGCACGGTCGGGTTCTCGATCGGCACCAGGGCCTCGACCCGCCCGTCGAAATTGCGCGGCATCCAGTCGGCCGAGCTGATGAACACCTTCGCCTGGTGCGAGGGCAGCTTGTAGCCGTTGCCGAAACAGACGATGCGGCCATGTTCGAGAAAGCGGCCGATGATGCTCTTGACCCGGATGTTGTCGGACAGTCCGGGGACTCCGGGGCGTAGGCAGCAGATGCCGCGCACAACGAGGTCGATGCCGACCCCGGCTTGCGACGCGCGGTACAGGAGGTCGATGATCAACGGGTCGACGAGCGCGTTCATCTTGGCCCAGATCTGCGCCGGCTTGCCCGCCTGCGCGTTGGCGATCTCGGCCTCGATCAGCTCGAACAGCCGGGCACGCAGGTTGATCGGGGCGATCGAGATCTTTTCGAGGCTGGCCGGGGTCGCATAACCGGTCATGAAGTTGAACAGGCGGGCGGCGTCCCGGCACAGCGCCGGATCGCAGGTGAAGAACGACAGGTCGGTGTAAACCTTTGCGGTATAGGGGTGATAGTTGCCTGTTCCGAAATGCACATAGGAGCACAGCTGGCCGGCTTCGCGGCGCATCACCAACGATACCTTGGCATGTGTTTTCAGCTGCAGGAATCCATACACGACCTGCACCCCGGCGCGCTCGAGGTCGCGGGCCCAGCGGATATTGGCCTCCTCGTCGAAGCGCGCCTTCAATTCGATCATCGCGGTGACCGACTTGCCGGCATCGGCCGCCTCAACCAGCGCGCGCACGATCGGGCTGTCTTCGCTGGTGCGGTACAGCGTCTGCTTGACCGCCACGACGGCCGGGTCGCGCGCCGCCTGCCGCAAAAACTGTACGACGACGTCAAAGCTCTCGTATGGGTGGTGGACGATGATGTCCTTTTGCCGGATCGCCGCGAAGCAATCGCCGGCATAGTCGCGAATGCGCTCCGGAAAGCGGGCGTTGTAGGCCGGAAACACCAGGTCGGGGCGCTCGTCGATGATCAGCTGCTCGGTATCGTTGAGGCCGAGCAATCCGTCGCCGGCAAACATGTCGGCCGGGACGACGTCCAGCTTTTCCATCAGGAAGCGGCACAGATCGCCCGGCATCGCCGCTTCCACCGCGAGCAGGATGGCGTGGCCGCGCCGGCGGCGCTTGAGCGCGGTCTCGTAATGCCGCACCAGATCCTCGGCTTCCTCCTCGATCTCGACCTCGCTGTCGCGCAACACCCGGAACACACCCTGGGCGATGACCGCGAAACCCGGAAACAGCCGGTCGAGGAACAGCGCGATCAGCTGCTCGATCGGCAGAAAGCGGATCGGGCTGCCCGGCAGGCGGATGAACCGGCTGATCGAGGACGGGACGAGAGTCAATGCCTGCAGCCGCTCGCCGTCGCTGACCCGCTCGAGCTCTAGCGCCAGGCCGAACCCGCGATTGGCGATAAACGGAAACGGATGCGCCGGATCGATCGCCAGCGGGGTCAACACCGGAAAGATGTCGGCCGTGAACCGGTCCTCGAGCCAGGCACGGTCGTCGGCTTCGAGCTCGCTCGGTTCGATGACCGAGATGCCGGCATCGTCGAGCAGCTGGCGCAGCACCAGCCAGGCAGCCTGCTGATCGGTCATCAGCCGAAAGGTGCGCTGGCGAATCGCGTCGAGTTGCTGCGCCGGGGTCAGTCCGTCCTGGCTGGGGGTCTTGACCCCGGCGAGAAACTGGCCTTTGAGCCCGGCGACGCGTACCATGAAAAACTCGTCGAGATTGTTCGCCGAGATCGACACAAAGCGCAGCCGTTCGAGCAGCGGATGCCGCAGGTTCTCGGCTTCGGCGAGCACCCGTTCATTAAAGGCGAGCCAGGACAGCTCGCGATTGATGAACCGGGCCTCGGCCGGGATCTCGAGCCGCTGCGGTTCGATGAGTTGCGCGCTGATACTCACGCCGATCTCCCGGTGCAGCTCGAACAGCATTAGATTGGATTGCAATCCTACTAGGCCGCGGCGAGCGTGTCATGCCTGCGCGGTGCCAGCCGGATTGCCGGACCGCCAGAACGAGCCGGGGAGGAAGCCGCCAATGCCGATGCTGCATCTGCTGCGGCACGCCAAGTCGAGCTGGAAAGATGATCTTGCCGATCATGAACGACCGCTGAACCGGCGCGGCCGTGCCGCCGCCAGGCAGATCGGCCGGCACCTTCCCTCGCTCGCGGGTGGCATCGATCTGGTGCTGTGCTCGAGTGCGGTGCGCACCCGCGAAACCCTCGATCTGGCGCTTGTCGGCTTTGCCATCCGGCCGCGCTGCCTGATCGAGGACGGGCTCTATCTCGCCGATTGCGACCGGTTGCTGCGGCGCCTGCGGCAGCTTGGCGAACCCGACCGGCAGGTCCTGCTGATCGGCCACAATCCTGGGCTCCACGACCTCGTCCTGGCTCTTGCCGAGCCGGGCGACCCGCGGGTTCAGGCGCTGGCCGTCGGCAAGTTTCCGACGGCGGCGCGGGCGAGCCTGTGGCTTTCGACCAGCTGGCCGGCGCTCGCCGGGGCGCGCCACCGCCTCGTCGACTATGTCACTGTCGGCGCGCTGCCCGGCGATCAGGACTGAGCGGCCCGCTCGGCCAGCACGCGGCGCGCCAACGGCACCGTGATCGCCACCCGGTCGCGCAACGCGGCTGCATCGAGTGCCGCCACCATCGCCGCGGCTTCTGCGAGCGAGCGGTCGAGATGCCGCCCGAGATAGGCGATGATCTCGGCCGATACCCGCACCTGCCGATCGGCGAAATGCTTGACCAGAACGGCCGCAAACAGCGCGTCGTCGGGCTGCGCGATGCCGACGGAATGGGCGCCGCGCAGCCGCGAGGCAAGATCGGCGAGCATCGTCGGCCATAGGGCCGGCGGCGCGCGGGCGGTCAATAGCAGGCTGCCGCCGTCTTCGTGGCAGGCGTTGAACAAGTGCAACAGCGCAGGCTCGCCGGCGCGATCGGCATCGTCCACCGCGATCCGCCGATCCCCGCTTTCGAGAAGCTGGCGCAGCCGGCTTTCGTCGAGACGCGGTCCGGCGACACGGCACGCGGCCGCGCGTACACACCACAGGTTGGCGAGATGGGTTTTGCCGCATCCCTGCGGACCGTGCAGCACCAGCGCCGGCGTCGGCCAGGCTGGCCAGCGGTCGATCCAGCCCGCGGCCGCTTCATTGCTGGCGGTGATGCAGAAATCGGCGCGGCCGAGTGCTGCCTCACCGGACAGGTCGAAGGTCAGCTGGGCCATTTTCGACCTCCCGATCCATGATCGCCGAGGCGGCCGGGTGTGGCATCGGGCCCGGCCGGTTTCACCAGGCCTGCTCCGAGCGGGCCAGGATGCGGGCCCAGCGCACCAGGTAGGACAGCCCCGAAAGCACCGTCGTCGTCATCACCGCGAGGCAGAGCACCACCCCGAGTGTTCCGGTGTCGGCACCGAGACCGAGTCGCGCCAGGACAAAGGCGATCAGCGTGATTTGCAATCCGGTGTTGATCTTGCTGATGTAGAGCGGGTCGTAATGCTTCGGCATCGCGGCCATCGTCTGGATCAACAGAAAGCCGCCGACGATCATGATGTCGCGAAACACGACGAGAATGACGACCGCGGGCCACAGCTGGTGGGCGATCCCGAGCGTCACATAGACGCTGACGAGCAATGTCTTGTCGGCAATCGGGTCCAGCAATGCGCCGATTCGGGTGCGACGGTTGAAGCGCTTGGCGATAAACCCGTCAAGCGCGTCCGACACTCCGGCGCAGACAAATACCCAGAACGCCGCACCATAGCGCCCGTCGAGGATCAGCCAGATGGCCAGCGGCGCCAGCAGCAGCCGCCCCAGCGAGATCAGGTTGGGCAGGTTGAGCCCGAGCCGGCTCATCGGCGTGAACTGCGATGGCTGTTCGATATCGCCCGCCGGCCGCTAATGCGGTTCCGCGGCGCTTGCCGGCTGCAGCTGCCAGTCGGGGTCGGCTCCGGCGAGATCGAGATCAGCGTCGGCGAGCGCCGATTTCAACTGGTCGGGGTTGCCGACATAGCGGATCTCGATCTTCGCCTGCTGCCGGCTCAGCGATAAGAGGTCGACCCCGCGGATCGCCGGGATTGCGGCGAGGCGCTGACGCATCTCGACCCAGTCGCCGAGGCTGGAGATCGGCACGACGGCGTCGAGGCTCGCCGCACTCGCCGGGCTTGGCGGCGGCGGACCGTGCTCGATATCGCCGACCGCAAGCGCCACCGTGCGCTGCAGCAGCCCGGCCTCGTCCTCGCCGGGATTGGCCTTGACCTCGTCGCTGCGGCTGTCGAGCAGCTGCCCCTGCCGGTAGCGTTTCAGGCTCAGCGCGACCCCGGTCAGCTGATCGCCCTGGCGCTCCGTGGTCGCGATCGCGACCAGCGCCACATCGCCACCGTTGCGTTGCGCGATGTCGGTCAGCGCCTGGGCGTCGCCCGCGCGGGCCTGCTCGGCGTCGATCGTCGTCAGATCGGCGACCCCGCCAAACGGCACGGTAAACCGGGTCGGCCCCGATTGCGGCGGCAGCGCGCTCCAAGCCTCGCGCCACGGGTTCGGATCGTCCCATAGCGTGGTCTCGGTGCCATCCTGAAACACCGGCACGACCACGACCGGTTCGCCGGGGTGGTCGGAAAAGGCGATGCCGGCCCGGCGCAGCAGCTGGCGCACCGCCGACCGCTTGAAATGGAACGTGTAGTCGGCCAGGTAGCGAACCGTCGACATCTTCTCGTTCGCGACCTCGAAATTTTCGACCATATCGGTGATCGCCTGATCATCGAGTTTGGGCAACTGGCTGTCGTCGGTCGATCCGGTCAGTCCGTTGATCACCTTCATCAGCGCCGCCCGTTGCCCTTGGGTGCGCGCGATGGTCCGCGCCACGACTGCGCTGGCCGCGGTGGCATCGACCTTAACGGTCGCCGAATAGGGATCGCTCGGCTGGTCGGCGAGCGCCCTGCCACTCCCCGCCGCAGCGAGGCTCAGCGCCAGCACAAACAGCAGCCGAGCCGCAACGGCGCGGCCGCCGGTCCGGCTTCCGGCGATCGCGGACACCAGCGGCGAACTCATTGCAAACCGACTCCGATCGCCTATCTTGACGGCTCCGACCCGCGGCGGTCATAGCGCAGTTTCACGGGCGATGTCATCGGCTGTCGGATCGCCCGGAGCGCCGGATATCGGCACCGGAGAGACGATGCGGCTGGGTGTCATGATCTCGGGCCGCGGCTCGAATTTGCAGGCGCTGATCGAGGCCTGCGCGAGCCCTGGTTATCCGGCCGAGATCGCGCTCGTCATCAGCAACCGGGGCGACGCCGCCGGGCTCGCACGGGCGGCCGTAGCGGGCATCCCCGCCACCGTCATCGACGAGCGCGACCGCGCCCGGTTTGCCGAAGCGGCCGACCGGCTGCTGCGCCGGCACGCGGTCGGGCTTGTCTGCCTTGCCGGCTTCATGCGGCTGCTCGATCACGGCTTGGTCGCGGCGTGGCGCGACCATATGGTCAATATCCACCCTTCGCTGCTGCCGGCCTTTCCCGGTCTTCACGCACAGCGCCAGGCGCTCGCCGCCGGGGTCCGCTTCGCCGGCTGCACCGTGCATTTTGTCCGCGCCGAGACCGATCGCGGACCGATCCTCGCCCAGGCGGTGGTCGCGGTGCATCCCGATGACGACGAAGAGAGCCTGTCGGCCCGGATTCTCGCCGCCGAACACCGGCTCTACCCGAGTGCCGTGCGGCTGATCGCCGAAGGCCGCACCCGGATCGTCGGCGACCGGGTCGAGGTCGAGGGCTGGCGGGCACCGGAGGCGACAGTGCTCAACCCATGTCCGGCATCGGCCGATGCTCTTGTTTCAAAGCGCGGTTAGGCTATAGGTAAGTGGCGGATTTCGCGGCAAATGAGGATGGCATGGCGCTGACCACGATGGACCCTGAGCTGGCCCGGCATTATCAGACCTGGATCGGCTTTACCCGGTTCATGCGGTATATGATCATCGCGGTGGTGATCACGCTGGCACTGCTCGGCCATTTCCTCACCTGACCGGTCGCAGCGAAGGGGGGGAGCCCGATGAAATTGTTCGACCTCACCGGCAAGGTCGCGATCGTGACCGGTTCGAGCCGAGGCATCGGGCGGGCGATCGCCGAGGCATTTGCCGAGGCCGGCGGCCGGGTGGTGATCTCGGCGCGCAATGCCGCACCCTGCGAGGAGGTCGCGGCGGCGATCCGCGCCAAGGGCGGCGAGGCGATCGCCGTGCCGGCCCGCATCTCCGACAAGGCGCAGCTCGAAAACCTGGTCGCCAGGGCTCGCGAGGTTTGGGGGCATATCGACATCCTGGTGTGCAACGCTGCGGTCAATCCGCATTACGGCTCGCTCGAACAGCTGACCGACGAACTGTTCGAGCGGATGATGGTCAACAACGTGCTGAGCAATCTGTGGCTGTCGCGCATGGTGGCACCCGATATGCGCGCCCGGCGCGATGGCGCGATCATCTTCATCATTTCGACTGCGGCATTGCGCGCCTCGACGATGCTCGGCATGTATGGTGTCACCAAATCCGCCGATTACGCGCTGTGCCGCAATCTCGCCGCCGAGTGGGGTCCCGACAATGTGCGGGTCAACTGCATCGCCCCCAGCGTCGTCACCACCCAGTTCGCTCGCGTGCTCTATGAAGACCCGGCCCGTCGCGCCGCGCGCGAGGCGGGCACATTGCTCAAGCGCCTCGGTGAGCCCGAGGATATCGCCGGGGTCGCATTGCTGCTCGCCGCGCGCGCCGGCGCCTACATCACCGGGCAGACTATCGTCGTCGATGGCGGCACCACGATCGCGCCATCCTAGCCCGCACACCCCCATCCTGACCCGAGCACTCCTTATCAACCGGTCGGGGTCAAGCCGGCCGGGGTCAACCGGCCGGTATTCGCAGGAAGGTGCCCTGACCGTCGATGTCGAGGTTTTCGAGCGTCACCGCGCCGGCCTTCTGGTCGGGGCCGACGAGGAAGCTGACGGCGCTCGCTCCCGCGGCGTTCTCGCCGGTCGGCTGATAGGTAAAAACGTCGCGGTCGAAATGCTGCATCGCGAACGCCCGCTGCTGCGGCCCGAGCTTGACGACGAGGCCGGTCTCGGTCCCGGTGATCGCGATCGGTCCGTAGAGATCATTGCCGTAGGAGCCGGCATAGGCGGCGGCGGGTAGGGCAGGGGAGGGCTGGGCCGGTGCCTTGGCGTGGTCGACCGCAGTGCCGTAGGCGGGAGCCAGCAGCGTTGCCATCATTTGCCGGTAGAGCGCCAGCCAGTCCTTTTCGACCTTGCCGGTCAGAACCACGTCAAAGAAGCTGCGGCTGATCGCTTCGGGTACGCCGATCGGCTGCGCATTGGTCAAGACGACAATGCCGAGCCGCTGCGCCGGGAGCAGCGCGACGCTGGTGGCGGCGCCGAGATCGAACGCCCCCGAATGGCTCCAATGGACGCGGCCATCGGCGTCGTAATCGATATTCCAGCCGAGGCCGTAGAACCCGGCATGGTCGATCCTGGGGTCGGCCGGCGGCGCCCGCACGATCTGCGGCCGGTGGGTCTCGGCGAGCGCTTCGGCCGCGACGATCTGTCTGCCGCCGAATTTGCCGCCGTCCAGTTGCAGGCGCAGCCACCGTGCCAGATCCCGTATTGTCGAGCTCGCCCCGCCGGCCGGAGACTGGGCGTCGGCATCGCGGGTAAATTTGGCGACCCACTGGCCGTCCTGTTGCGCATGGCCGGAAGCCCGGTTGGCCGACCCGGCGAAGTCGGCAAAGCGCGAGCTTGTGTATTTCATGCCGAGCGGCTGGTAGAGCAGGTCCGCCGACAGCTCCGGCCATGATCTGCCGCTCGCCAATGCTGCTGCCACCGCGGCCTCGGTAAAGCCGAAATTGGTATAGGCATAATGCGAGCGAAAGCTCGTCTCGGGCTTCTGGTAGCGCAGCCGGTACAGGATATCGGCCTGGCCGTAACCGATATCTTCGAGCGTGTCGCCGGCGTGATCCGGCAGTCCGCTGCGATGAGCGAGCATGTCGCGCAGCGTGACCTGGCGCGTCACCCATGCGTCATACATCTCGAAGCGGGGATCGTGATCGATGATCGGGTCGTCCCAGCCGACGATGCGGTTGCCGACGAGGGCGGCGATCACCGTCGTGGCGATCGGCTTGGAAACCGATGCCAACTGAAACACGGTGTCGGCATCGACCGCCTGCGGCTTGCCGGCCTCGCGCACGCCGAAGCCTTCGAGATAGATGGCCTCGTCCTCGTAGACGACCGCGATCGCCAAACCAGGGATGCCGGTGCGTTGCCTCGCGTCCTCGGCAAATTGCTGCAGGTAGCGCAGCGCGTTCTCGACCGCCTGCCGCGGCACGACCGCCGTCGTTGGCGCCAGCACGGCGCGCGGTGCCACCACACCCGCGGTCGCCGCGGTCAGCACCGTGCGGCGCGATGGTCTGAAGAGATTGTGCCACGGCTGCATCGGCCGGCTCCTCGATCGGCCCGTTGCACCAGCTTCGGTTCGGTCAGCGCCCGTTGGCCAGTTGCTCAGGGCGCGCGCCGGGCGAAGCCATCGCGAACGGCCGGGCGAAGCCATCGCGAATGACGGTGCAGTGTCGGATGATATTCCGACAGAGGGGCGAAAATGCGGCCCGCGACACGCCGGGAATTATCGGTCCGCCGCCTCGCCTGCGAGGAAGAGCGGCGACGAGGCGCGGCCGGATGTCGCACCTGAGCCTATTCGGCAGCCTCGCGGTGCTGCGGGTCGGGTTGCCAGCGCAGCCTCGGCTGGCGCGCCGCCCGGGTCTCGTCGAGACGGCGACGCGGGGTCAGTGCCGGGGCGGCGTGGAAGCGGGCCGTATCACCGGCGCGGGCGGCGGCGGCCAGCGCCTTGACCACCGCGGCGAATTCGTCGAGCGCCGCCTTGCCCTCGGTCTCGGTCGGCTCGACCAGCAGCGCGCCATGCACGATCAACGGAAAATACATCGTCATCGGATGATAGCCCTCGTCGATCAGCGCCTTGGCGAAGTCGAGCGTGCTGACACCGGTGCCTTCGAGAAAACCGTCGTCAAACAGCACCTCGTGCATGCACGGACCGGGAAAGGACAGGCTCAAATGGTCCTGCAGCAGGACCCGCAGGTAGTTGGCGTTGAGCACCGCGTCCTCGGCGACCTGGCGCAGCCCGTCGGCGCCATGGCTCATCATGTAGGCCAGCGCCCGCACGAACATGCCGATCTGGCCGTGAAACCCCTTGAGCCGGCCGATTGTTGCTCCGGTGCGGCCATCGCCGTGAGCCCGACCATCCCGGTGCTCGATCAGCACCAATCCCTCTTCGCCATGCACCAGCCATGGCAATGGTGCATGAGCGGCGAGGCCCGCCGCCAGCGCCACCGGCCCGCTGCCCGGCCCGCCACCGCCATGCGGGGTCGAAAATGTCTTGTGCAGATTGAGGTGCATGCAGTCGATGCCGAGATCGGCGGGCCGCACCCGGCCGACGATCGCGTTGAAGTTGGCGCCGTCGCAATAGAAGAACGCGCCGGCCCGGTGCACCGAAGCGGCGATCTCGACGATCTCGTCCTCGAACAGGCCGCAGGTGTTGGGGTTGGTCAGCATCAGTGCCGCGACATCGGGGCCGAGCCTGGCTTCGAGTACGGCGCGATCGACCCGGCCGCGCGCATCCGCCGAGATCGGCTCGACCGCATAGCCGCAGGCCGCCGCGGTTGCCGGGTTCGTGCCATGCGCCGATTGCGGCACCAGCACGCGCCGGCGCGGATCGCCGCGGGCTTCGAGAGCCGCGCGGATCGTCATCATGCCGCATAATTCGCCATGCGCGCCGGCGCCCGGCGACAGCGCGATCGCCGGCATCCCGGTCAGCGTTTTCAGCCAATGCGCCAAGGTGTCGATCAGTTCGAGCACGCCCGGCACCGTCGAGAGCGGCTGCAGCGGGTGGATGTCGGCGAGACCGGGCAGCCGCGCCAGTTTCTCGTTGAGCCGGGGGTTGTGCTTCATCGTGCACGAGCCGAGCGGATAGAGGCCGCTGTCGATCGCGTAGTTCTTTTGTGAGAGCCGCGTGAAATGGCGCACCACCTGCGGCTCGCTGAGCCCCGGCAGACCGGTTGCACCCGCTCGTTCGAGCCCGCCGAGACGGGCTGCGAAGGCGGGCGGCTCGGGCAGATCGACACCGCAACGACCCGGTGCATCCTGCTCGAAGATCAGCTTTTCCTCGATCTCTAAGCCGCGATTGCCGCTGAAGGTCGGTGGCGGCGAGGCCGGATTTTCAGCGGGATGGGCGCTCAATGCCCGGCTCCATTCGCTCATCGCAGCGCCTCCGCCAGTCCATGCACCAGACGCTCGATATCGGTTTCGGTCACCATCTCGGTCGCCGCCACCAGCAACAGATCGGCGAGCTCCGACCGGTTCGGATAGAGGCGGCTGACGGGGATACCACCGAGCATGCCCATCATCGCCAGCGCCTCGACGACCGGTGCTGCCGGTCGCGGCAGGCGCAACGTGAATTCGTTGAACAGGCTGCGATTGACGAGCGCCACCCCCGGCAATGCGGCGAGCCGTTCGGCCAGACCTACCGCGGCAGCGTGGTTGAGCCGGGCGAGGCGGATCAGCCCGGCGTCGCCGAGCAGTGCCAGATGGATCGTGAAGGCGAGCGCGCACAGTCCGGAATTGGTGCAGATGTTGCTCGTCGCCCGCTCGCGCCTTATGTGCTGCTCGCGCGTCGACAAGGTCAGCACCCAGCCGCGGCGGCCGTCGGCATCGACGGTTTCGCCGACGAGGCGGCCCGGCATCTGCCGCACAAACTTGTCGCGGGCGGCGAAGAGGCCGAGATGCGGTCCGCCGAAATTCAGCGCATTGCCGAGCGACTGGCCCTCGGCGGCGACGATGTCGGCACCCATCGCACCGGGCGGGCGCACCGCGCCGAGCGACACGATCTCGGTCACGACGACAACCAGCAATGCGCCCGCGGCGTGGCAGGCCCGGGCCAGCCCCGACCAGTCATGCAACTCGCCCCAGAAATCGGGGTTCTGCACGACGACGCACGATGTTTCCGTGTCGATTAACGGCACCAGATCCTCGGCCGCGCCCGGCGCCGGGTCCTGTGCCGCGAGCTCGAAGCCGATAAACCGCGCATAGGTCGCGCACACCTCGCGATAATGCGGATGTAGCCCGCCCGACAGCACCGCGCGCCGCCGGCCGGTGACGCGGTTCGCCATCATCACCGCTTCGGCACAGGCGGTGGCGCCGTCATAGAGCGAGGCGTTGGCCACCTCCATGCCGGTCAGAAGCGCCACCTGGGTTTGGAACTCGAACAGATATTGCAGCGTCCCCTGCGCCAGTTCGGGCTGATAGGGGGTGTAGGAGGTCAGAAACTCGCCGCGCTGGATCAGGTGGTCGACCGCGGCCGGAATGTGATGGCGGTAGGCGCCGCCGCCGATAAAGGACGGCACCGCGCCGGCCGCCAGGTTGCGCGCCGCCATCTGGCCGATCGCGCGTTCGACCGCGATCTCGCCCTGCGCCTGCGGCAGCGAGGCCAGCCCGTCGAACCGGGCCGCCGCCGGCACCCCCTCATAGAGAGCATCGATCGAAGCCACACCGATCGTCGCCAGCATATCGGCGCGATCGCGCGGGGTCAGTGGCAGGTAGCGCATCACTGTTGCTCCGCGACAAAGCGCCGATAGGCCGCTTCGTCCATCAACCCGTCGAGCTCTTTCGCATCGATCATGCGCAACTTGATGAACCAGCCTTCGCCCATCGGGTCGCTGTTGACCTTGGCCGGGTCGGCGCCGAGTGCCGGGTTGACCTCAGCAACCTCGCCGGACACCGGGGCATACACCTCGCTTGCCGCCTTGACCGATTCGACGACCGCGGCCTCCTTGCCCTGTGCGACGCGGCGGCCGATCTCCGGCAATTCGACATAGACGACATCGCCCAATTGCGACTGCGCATAATCGGTGATGCCGATCACCGCGAGATCGCCGTCGTGCCGCACCCATTCATGATCCGTGGTAAAGCGCAGCTCGGGGGTAGAGTGCAGATCGGGGGTAGAGCGTAGATCGGGCATCGACGGTTCCTCCTGCGGGCCCGGCACTCGGCTGTTGGCACACGCGCCGATCGTTTGCCGTCAGCCTCGGTGGTAGCGGTGCGGGATGAAGGGCAGCGGCACGAT
>DATJTI010000019.1:0-21120 GCA_035503615.1 Allostellaceae bacterium
CGCGCCGCCGTCCGCGCATCCCTTCCCATGTCCACAATCTCAATCAACAAACCCCGCCCCGGACCCCGGGAAACCCATCGCCTCCCAAGCTCCCCTGCGGGGGCACGCCTTATACCAACCCCCCAACCCCACCGTCAACCCTTCTGCGTCACGATACGGCAACATTCGCGCCGGCCCTCGCCTCAGACCGCATCGGCACCGTAATAGAGGGTGACCGTGTGTTTCGCCTCGGCGAAGAACAGCCAGCGCTCGACGACGAGCCCGAGCGCTGCGGACACCACCGCGACGATTGTGGCGATGGCACCGGGCGCTCCGCCAAGGACGAGGGCGGCGAGGCTCGCCAGCGCCGGCAGGGCGAAACCGGCGAGCCGGCCGATCCGGCGCAGCCGACGCGAGTGCTTGCGCGCGATCTCGAACCCCATCTCGTGCAGCAGAAAATTCTCCTCGGTGTGCGGCGCCTCGAACAGCCGCACCCGGCCGCGCCGGCCGAGCCCGGTGGCGCTCGCAATGGTGCTGCGCGCCGCATTCGCGTCGATGAAGCGCCAGTAACCTTCCTTGACGAACCATGCGAGCAGCACGATCACCAGGGTCAATAGCGCGAAACCGCCGGCGCGCCGCAGCCAAAGCCGCAGCAGGAAATCGAGCACCAGGCAGCCGCTCATCAGCCCCAGCAGCAGATAGCCCGGCACGACCCATGCGTTGTGCCATTGATGGACCGGCTTTAACGACGCGTAGATCATCCCGGTGCAGGTGATCGTCGCCGCCGCAAGCATCGCCGCGATGATGCCGCAGAGACCGACGATGCCTCGGGTCACGCCAAAAAATACCCAGCCGATGCCGAAGATCGCGAGCGGCACAAAGGTCAGCACCGCGAGCACCCCCTCGCGCGACAGCCAGGACGAGCGCCATTGCGAGAAGGCACGCCAGGCTCGCTCAGGCCGGCCGAGATGAAACACCGAGGATGCGAGGCCGGCCGCGGCGAGGATCACCCCGACGGCGAGTGCCACAAAGGCGAAGGCGGCACTCTGCGGCAGCAATCCCAGCGGTGCGCCGAGGCCGAGCAGCGCCAACAGCGCAAAGCCGGCGCCCGAGGCGGTCGTGAACAGCACGATCGAGAACGACGGCCGCATCGTGATCTCACCCGTGAGCGATCGGCTACCGCGACAGCAGCCGGTCGACCCAGCGCCACAGCCGGTCGGATGGGGGCCTGTCGGATGGGGGCCGGTCGGATCGGGATGGGGCGGCGGGCGGTGCCGCATCCGCCGGCGATGCCTCGCGAGGTGCGGGTCGCTTCGCCATCCGTTCGGGAAGCGGCGGCAAATATTTGTTGACCGGCCGATAGCCGAGTTCGGGCATCAGATCGACACCGCGCCGCGCCGCGACCAGCTCGGACACCGCCGAATCGGGGTCGCCCAGATCGCCAAAATGGCGGGCGTTGACCGGGCACACCAGGACGCAGGCCGGCTGCCGATCGGCTTCCGGCAAGTGATGGTTGTAGATACGGTCGATGCACAATGTGCATTTTTTCATGACACCCGCATCGGCGTCGAATTCTCGCGCGCCGTAGGGACAGGCCCATGAGCACAGCTTGCAGCCGATGCAGATCGCTTCGTTGACCAGCACGATCCCGTCTTCGACGCGCTTGTAGGAGGCGCCGGTCGGGCACACGCTGACACAGGCGGGCTCGTCGCAATGCAGGCAGGATTTGGGGAAGTGCACGGTCCGCGCGCCCTCGCCGTCGCCCTCTTCGAAGGAATGGATCCGGTTGAACCACACCCCCCACGCAGCCGCACCGTAAGGGTCGAAATCAGGCAGCGGTCCCATATGGCCGCCGGTGTTCCATTCCTTGCAGGCGGTGGCGCAGGCGTGACAGCCGACGCAGATGTCGAGATCGATGACGAGGCCGAGCTTTTTCTCGTTGGAATGCCGCCGCGGCAGCGAAGTCATCGCACCCCCTTATTGCTCCCTCCCGGCGCGGCATAGCGCAGAATGCGCGGCTGCGGCGGCCAGGATGGCGGGTGGCCGACCGGAGCAAAGGCCGGCGCGCTGGTCCCGGCTTCGAGGGGTGCCGCCCGTTCGATCCGGACCCGCAGATCGTACCACGCCGCCTGGCCGGTGACCGGATCGGCATTGGCATGGCGACCGGCATCGGCGTCGCCATCGGTGTTGGCATGGCGATCGGTGTCGGCATGGCGGTCGGCCCCGTCGGCCCCGTCGGCCGGCAGCAATTCCGAGATCAGCTGGTTCAACAAAAAGCCTTTCTTGAACTCGGCGGCATCGGCGGCGAGGTTCCAGGCCCCGGCGCGCTTGCCGATGCCGTTCCAGGTCCACACCGTATCCGGGTTGACCCCGTCCATCAGCTTGACCGGAACACGAATCCGGCCGTGATGGCTCGTGACCCACACCCAATCCTCTTCGGCGAGACCCAACCTCTGCCCGGTGACCCGGTTCACATAGAGCCGGTTGTAGCCGAGGATTTGGCGCAGCCAGGCATTCTGCGAGTGCCAGGAATGGTACATCTGCATCGGTCGCTGGGTCAGCGCATGAAGCGGAAACGCCTCGCGGTCGATCCGTGCCTCCTCGAACGGCATGTACCAGAACGGCAGCGGATCAAAATAGGTGGCGATGCGCGGGCGATATTGCGGCGGCGGCACCACCGGGCCGTGCCCTTGGGCAGCCAGCCGGAAGCGCTGCAACGGCTCGACATAGAGCTGCAGCACGATCGGCTGCGCGGCATCGATAAAGCCCATTTCCACCGCGGTTTCGAGATAGGCCTTGTTGGCGTGCTTGAAATAGAGCTGGTCGGCCGGCAGCTGGTGGCGCCAGAAGCAGCCATTGGCGAGATAGCGTTCGAGCTGGCGCGGGTTTGGCGCCCCGCGCCCGGCGTGGCTGCCATCGGCGCCGCGCCACCCGCCCAATGGCCCGACACCCGGCCGGCGCTCATGGTTGACGATATAGTCGGGATAGCCGCCGGGATAGCGCGGCTCGCCCGCGGCGGTGATAAAGCCGGGCAGGCCGAGCCGCGCGCCGAGCTCGATCAGCACATCCTGAAACGGCCGGACATCACGGTCGGGGGTGAGCACCGGCTGGCGGATCGCATCGCCCGGGCCCTCGACCCCGCCGATCGGGCGGTCGAGCAGCGAAATGCAGTCCCACCGCTCGAGATAGGTCGTATCCGGCAGGACGAGGTCGGCATAGGCCACGGTCTCGGCGTAATAGGCGTCGGCGTAGATGATCCGCGGGATCCGGTACTCACCCGTCGCCGCATCCTTGGCGGTCAGCATCGCCATCGTCCCGGTGGTGTTCATCGCCGAGTTCCAGGCGGCGTTCGCCATATACATAAAGAGCGTGTCGATCGGATAGGGATCGGCTGCCGCGGCGTTGCGGATAACCATCTGCATCATGCCGTGAGCGGCAATCGGCGCCTCCCACGAAAACGCCTTGTCGATGCGCGCCGGCCCGCCCGCGGCGTCGAGGATCAGGTCTTCGGGCGACATCGGGTAGCCGAGCGGGATGCCCGGCAAGGGCTGGCCCGGGACGATTTGTGCCGGCTTGCCGGCGGGCTTTGGTCCGGGCGGGCACGGCTTGGGGTGCGGCGACTTGTAGCGCCAGCCGCCCGGTACATCGATGGTGCCGAGCAGAAGCTGCAACAGGTGCAGCGCGCGGCAGGTCTGGAACCCGTTCGAATGCGCCGAGATGCCACGCATCGCGTGCACCGAGACCGGGCGGCCGCGCATGGTTTTGTGATGGCGGCCGGCCCAGTCGGTCCACGGCACCTCGAGCTCGATGGCTTCTGCGAATGCGGTATGGGCGATCTCGCCGGCGAGCCGCCGGATCGTCGCCGCCGGAATGCCGCAGCGCTCGGCCACCGCCTCGGGGGCGTAGCTCGGGTCGAGATAGCGCTCGGCGATCAGCTGAAATACCGGCACCGCGCGTCTTCCGTCGGATAGCACCGCATCGCCGACGAGCCGGGCGGCGATCCCGGCCGTCATGCCGCTCGCCAGCGAACCCGACGGTTCGAGCACCAGCGGCTCGCCCGCTTCATTGCGGGCAAACAGCCCGTCATCAGGTGCGCCCGGCGCCTGGATCACGAGCCAGGCGGCGTTGGTGTAGCGCGCGAGATAATCGAGATCGATCTGGTCGGCTTCGAGCAGCACATGGATCAGCGACAGCACAAACAGGCCGTCGGTGCCCGGCCGGATCCCGATCCATTCATCGGCGATCGCCGAATAGCCGGTGCGCACCGGGTTGACCGAGACGAATTTCGCGCCGCGCCGGCGCAGCCCGCTGAGCGCGATCTTGATCGGGTTCGAATCGTGGTCCTCGGCCACTCCGAACATCAGGAAGAGGCGGGTATGCTCCCAATCGGGCTCGCCGAATTCCCAGAAGCTGCCGCCGAGCGTGTACATGCCGGCGGCCGCCATGTTGACCGAGCAAAACCCGCCATGCGCGGCAAAGTTGGGCGTGCCGAACTGCGCCGCCCAGTACCCGGTCAGGGCCTGGCTCTGGTCGCGGCCGGTGAAAAAGGCGAGCTTCTTCGGATCGGTCGCCCGGATCGCCGACAGCCACTCGACCGCGGTCGCGATCGCCTCGTCCCATTCGATCTCGCGGAACTCTCCGGCGCCGCGCGGCCCCACCCGCTTTAGCGGCTTGCGCAATTTCGCCGGCGAATACTGCTGCATGATCCCCGACGCGCCCTTGCCGCAGATCACCCCGCGATTGACCGGATGGTCGCGATTGCCCTCGATATAACGGATGCCGCCATCCTTCAGGTGGACTTTGATGCCGCAGCGGCAGGCGCACATGTAGCAGGTCGTGGATTTGACCTCGTCCGACACTTCGGGCGCGGTATCGACGATTTCGCGTGGCGAGAAGTAGTCGCGCAGGCGCTCGATCAGGCCGGGCATGCCGGTGGGCCGCGTGCGGCCGGATGACCCTGTGTCTCTCGTCCTCACCGCGTCGCCCTTTTTGCCCTATCCCGTCCGGCGGTTGGTCCCGGCGGCCAGATGCCCAATCGCAGCCCGCCCTCATGCGGGTTCGGATGCGCGTTCGACCCAGCCAACACAACACGGAAAATCCGTGATTGCAACACTGGCCGGCGCGGCTTGATGTCGGTCGGCGCGGCTTGACGCTGGCCGGCGCGGCCGGCTCAGGCGGTGCGATCGCCACCCGCGGTGTCGGCAGGGGCGCGGTCGAGGCCGGTCTCCTGCCGGTCCTGCCGCGACATCATCGCCCGATGCGAGACGGCGGCGTGCCGCTCGACGCGAAACCCCGGCACGGTCGAGTGAGGTGGCGATGAGTGCGGCGCGGATGGCATGATCAGATCGAGCAGCGTCGAGTCGCCGGTCAGCGCATCCGAGCCCTGGCCGCCGAGCCAGCGCGCCGCGATCATCCTCCATAGCGAGCGCATCGGCCGGCCCCCCTTGGTGATGCCGCGCCGCTGATGGACCCGGAAGCGGGCCGCAATATGGCGGCGGCGATCATGCTATGATTGCTGGCGATGTCGCTGCTGTTCCGATCCTCGGTCGATCCCGCCCGGCGTTGGGGTGAGCAGCTGGTCCGGCTGATGCCCGGACTTGACTTCCGGATCTGGCCGCAGACCGGCGACCCGGCGGCGATCGACTATGCGCTCGTCTGGCGACCGGAACCGGGGCTACTCGCGGCGCTGCCGAACCTCAAGCTGATCCTGTCGCTCGGCGCCGGGGTCGATCATATCCTGCGCGACCCGCAATTGCCGCACGGGGTGCCGATCATCCGCCTCGTCGACCCCTATCTGACCGATGCGATGAGCGAATATGTCGTGTTGCAAGTGCTGCGCCTGCACCGCCAGGATCTCGACTACCGCGCGCAGCAGCGCGCCCGCGAATGGCGCGAGCGGCCGCAGCCGAACGCCGGCGAGCGACCGGTGGGAATCCTCGGGCTGGGCGAGATCGGCCGGGATGCCGCACGCAAGCTCGCGGGCCTCGGCTTCCCGGTCGCCGGCTGGAGCCGCGGCGCGCGCACCGCCGCCGGGGTCACGAGCCTTGCCGGGGTCACGAGCCTTGCCGGCGCCGCCGGCCTGGCGCAGCTGCTGCAGCGCAGCGAAATCCTGGTCTGCCTGCTGCCGCTGACCGCTGCGACGCAGGGGATCCTCAATGCCCGCACCTTTGCCCAGCTGCCGAGCGGCGCGGGGCTGGTCAATGCCGGCCGCGGCGATCACCTCGTCGAGGAGGATCTGATCCCGGCTCTCGATTCGGGCCAGCTTTCAGCGGCCGCCCTCGATGTGTTTCGCGAGGAGCCACTGCCACCCGATCATCCGTTCTGGCGCCACCCCCGCATTCTCGTCACTCCGCATATCGCCGGCACGACCAATCCGCTAACCGCAGCGCCGATCATCTGCGACACGATCCGCCGCTTCGAAGCGGGCCGTCCGCTGCTCAACGTGGTCGATCCCGAGCGCGGGTACTGAAGCGCCGGCGCCGTCCGGCCTTGCCCGGACCGGGCGTCCGCGGCGAGAGATGCGCCCGATCCCTGCCTCGTAGCCGGCGCTTGTCTTTTGTCGGACGATCGGCAACCGTGCCAGCCTCGTTAACGCGGGAGGCGGATCGTGGCCAAGATCAAGATGGGCGTCGTCGGCTGCGGCGGCCGAATGGGGAGGATGCTGGTCGCCGAGATCGCAGCGACCGAGGGGTGCACCGTTGCCGGCGGCAGCGAGGCGCCGGGGAGCGGTTATGTCAACCAGGATATCGGCGAACTCGCCCAGATCGGGCGGATTGGCATCCCGGTCGGTGAGGCGGTGGACAAGCTGATCCGCGACAGCGACGTGGTCCTCGAATTCACTTCGCCCGGCGCCACCGCCGAGCATGCCGCACTCGCTGCCAGTCTCGGCAAGGCGATGGTGATCGGCACTACCGGCCTGTCGCCGCAGCAGGGCGAAGCGGTGCATCGGGCCGCGCGCGACATCCCGATCGTCTGGGCGCCGAATATGAGCCTCGGCGTCAATGTGCTGCTCAGCGTCGTCGAGGAGGCGGCCCGCCGCCTCGGCCCCGACTGGGACATCGAGATCCTCGAGATGCACCACCGCGGCAAGGTCGATGCCCCCTCCGGGACCGCGCTGGCGCTTGGTCGGGCCGCAGCGGCCGGGCGTGGCACCACGCTCGAAGAGGTCGAGCAGCGCGCCCGCGACGGGATCACCGGAGCGCGCCGGACCGGCGATATCGGGTTTGCCGCGCTGCGCGGCGGCGATGCCGTGGGCGATCATCACGTGATTTTCGCGGCCAATGGCGAGCGCCTCGAATTCATCCATCGCACGACCAACCGTGCGGTGTTTGCCAAGGGTGCGGTGCGCGCGGCGCGCTGGGTCTTCGGGCGCCCGGCCGGGCTTTACGGGCTGAAGGACGTGCTCGGCCTGTAACCTGCCGGCATCCGGTCACTCGCCACCGCGATCGGACGGGGTCGGCGGGAGCAGCGAACGGCGCCAGCGCAGCAGCGCATCGCGGATCGTTGCCGCCAGTTCGCGGCGCGCCGCCGCCGGCAGAAACTCGGCGATCGCCACAGAGCGTCCGTGCGAGCCGACGGAGAGGCGGTTCGAAGTGTCGCGGCGCTCTTCGAGGTTGACGCGCAACCAGAACGGCTCGAAGCGCCACACCCGGCGGTCGCCGCGCACGCCGACACGTTCGACCGTGAACACATCGTCGTGGAGCCGCAAGGTCTCGCTGCAGCGCGCGCTGCGGTAATTGAAGCGAAACGCCAGATAGACGAGCGCGACATCGAGACCGCAGAAGCCGAAAACCGGCCATGCCCCGATCGCGACAAAGCGCAGCCCGATGCCGAGGCTGATCAGCCCGAGGCTCAGCATCAACAGGTGAAAGCCGCGCGGCGGCAGGCTGCGATAGGGCGTCAGCACACGCTCGAACCACGGGCTGCGGACCCCTGCCGCATGGCTCGCCGTGGCGCCGGACCGGTCCGGGGACTGATCGAGACGGATGGACGTCACCAGCCTAGACTAGAACCGGACACGAGCCGGGTAAAGCGGGCGCACCCCTGCCCGATCGCCGTTTGCCTGCCGGCGGCAGCACCCCTACACTCGGCCGCAATGCGCCCGATGTCGAAACGCGCGGTACGCGAGTTCTACCGGCGGCTTGCCGAGACTCGGCCGATCCCGCGCACCGAGCTCGAATTCATCAACCCGTTCACGCTGCTGGTCGCGGTCGTGCTGTCCGCACAGGCGACCGATACCGGGGTCAACAAAGCGACGCCGGCGCTGTTCGCCGCGGCCGATACACCGCAACGCATGGCGGCACTCGGCGAGGAGGCGGTGGCCCGGCTGATCCGCACGATCGGGCTTTATCGCACCAAGGCAAAAAACCTGATCGCGCTGAGCCGGTTGCTGGTCGAGCGGCACGGCGGCGTGGTGCCGCGCGAGCGCGCCGCCCTCGAGGCGCTGCCCGGGGTCGGGCGCAAGACCGCAAATGTGGTGCTGAATGTCGCTTTCGGCGAGCCGACGATCGCGGTCGACACGCATATCTTCCGCGTCGCTAACCGCACCGGGCTCGCCGCAGGCAAGAACCCGCTGCAGGTCGAGTTGGCACTCGAAGCGCGCACCCCCGCCGAATACAAGGCTTACGCGCATCACTGGCTGATCCTGCACGGGCGCTATGTATGCAAGGCGCGCAAGCCCGATTGCCCGAGCTGCGTCGTCGCCGATCTGTGCCATTACCCGGCCAAGACCGGACCGGCCGAGCTGACCGCGGCGCGAGCCGATGCCGCCTTGCCGATGGCGCCCGTATCGTCGCGGCGCGACCAGACCCCTGTCCCGGCGCCGCCGGCGCTAACGACGGGAGAAGCCGCCCTCAGCCGACCGCGCGCGCGGGCACCGCGTCGCTGACGGTCTCGCCGGGTTCTCCGGCCGATTGCGCCTGGATGTCGCCGGAGATCTGGCCGCCGCACTCGATCTCGATCTGGCCGTAGCGGATGGTGCCCGAGACCCGCCCGGTCGCCTTGATCAAGAGACGCTTGCGCACCGTCAGATTGCCCTCGAAGCGACCGCGCACCTCGGCGTCCTCGATCGCGGCCGAGCCTTTGAACAGCCCGGTCTCGGCGATCTCGACATCGCGGCAATTGTTCAGGTTGGCCTCGATGCTGCCTTCCACAAACAGCTTGTCACAGGAGTTGATCTCCCCCGACAGCGTGATCTCGCGGCCGACGCTGAGCCGGCGCATCTCCGGCTGGTTGGTCAGATCGGACGGACGGCGCACCCCCTCGCCCGGACGCAGCGGGTCGGCCGGCCGGCCGGGATCGCCGGACCGCGCCAGATCCGGAGCGCGCGGCGGCATCGCCGGGGGTCGCAACGGGGCCGTGGCCACCGCCCCGGCCGGTCGCGCAGGTTTCATCGGAATGCCCAGATCGTCGGACGCTTCTGCCATTTTACGGTCCTCTGTCTCGCTTCGCTTGCGGCTGAACATGGGTTGGACACCCGATCCGAGTTGGTTGCAGGACGGTTCACGCCGTCGGCCGGGCCACCGGCTGCGGCCCATCCGACAGCGGCAGCGCTTCGAAGATTTGCAGCATTAAGACAGTGCCGATCAGCGGCGCGGCCAAGTCGACCAACGGTAGCGCGAATACCCGGCGATCACTCCGAGCAGGGAGATCCCGGCAGAACCACCGACGCGCCCTTCTCGCCGCTGCCGCGTCGAGACGTCTTGGAGCAACCACTTCGAAATACCCCCGCGCGAGAAGATATCGATTCGGCGCCCGGATGAGAACGGATTTTATCGGCGCCGTGACGCGGCCGAGCGGCTGCTATCCAATCGAGCACCAGGACCGCCGCCATCATGGATCGCTCCGGGCAGACCGAGCCGTCATCGCGTTCCGACGATGCCGCGGCGCATCGCTGTCGATTTCGCCAAGCGGCCGGAATTTCTAGCTTATCCTCCAGGTGCCATCTGGCTGACGACAGCTATTCAACGTGTAATGTTCGGGATGAACCGCCATTCTTTTGGTCGCCAGCGTGTATTCCACGGTTTCACATCGCAGGCCGCCCGAGGTATACTCCTTGAGCAGGCGGATGTTCCCGTAATTTCCCGATTCGCCATTGCTCCACGAGGCAGTCGTGCCGATCGGGTGATCATGGACCTTCTGATCCACGGTCTGACGGATCAGCGCCAGGTCGTGCTTGGTCAGCTCGATATTCGACTCGAACCCGAGGCCCAGGAATTGCGCTGTCGCCGGCGTCGCGGCAAACAGAGCGACGACCAGGAGGATCGTCTTGACCGGTTGCGACATTCGTCTTCTCCGCCGCGACGTGGGAATGGCTGCGCCGACCAAGCTGCCGTTACCATCCGGCCAAGGTCAACAAAATCCCCAATTGCCCCCCGTCCGATTACCCTGCGTCCGGCTGCCCTGGGTCCGGCGGCCCCGCGCGCGGCGGCAGACGGCCCTATCGAAGCGGCACCATGCGATCGGGCCATCCGGACAGGCGAGGACACGATGATCGGGTCGGCAGCGCATCGTGAACCGCGTCGGCGACCGGTGCCACGGCGCGTCGTCTCGGTGCCGATCATCACTGCGATCGCCAGTCTGCTGATCAGTTCGCTGCTGATGAGCTGCGCCGGACCGCCACAGACCACCGACAACGATCCGGCCGAACCGGTCAACCGTGCGATCTTCAAGGCGAACCTCGCCGCCGACCATGCGGTGTTGCATCCGGTGGCCCAAGCCTATGTCGACCATGTTCCGGCCGCAGTGCGGCAGGGCGTGCACAACATCGTGCAGAATTTCGGAGAGCCGGCGACCGTGGTCAACGATCTCTTGCAGGGACATGTCGTGCGGGCCGGCCAATCGGTCGGACGGCTCGCGATCAACACGACGATCGGGGCGGCAGGCATGTTCGATATCGCCAAGAAATGGGGGATACCGCCGCATAATAGCGATTTCGGCGAGACGCTGGCCGGGTGGGGGGTCGGCGCCGGGCCGTTTGTCGAACTGCCGCTGCTCGGCCCGTCGGATTCGCGCGACGCGGTCGGCACCGTCGTTGATCTCGCGCTGAACCCGCTGACCTATGTCGGCGGGGCACCGGCGACTTATGCCAGCGTTGCCGCGGGCAGCGCCGACGTCGTCGACACGCGGGCGCGGCATCTGAAGGACCTCGACGCGCTGGAGCGCAATTCGCTCGACTATTATGCCGCTCTGCGCAGCGCCTATCTCCAGCACCGCGCAGCACAGATCGCGGCGGCAAAAGCGCCGCAGCCGCCACCCCCGCCGGGGCAGGTGCAGATCAGCTTCCCCGACAGCGCGCCGCGCTGACGCAACCGGGGTTCCGCGCCGCGTAGCAGGGGCGCGGGGCTGCAAGCGGCGCGGGCTCTCAATCGAGCGCTGCGCCACGCCGGAAATGCTACACGGCACGCGAGCGCGCTGTGCCGAACGGCGCAAATGGCCGCTGTCGTGCCGCGGTCCGCGCTTGACGCGCCCGGTCGCGAGTCGCGGCATATTCCTGCAGCCGGGCACGGTCCGCCGCCTCGACCGAACCTTGTGTCGGCAGCACACAGGCCGTCGGACAACGGGTTACACCCCGCGTTTTGATGAACTCGGCGATTGCCGCCTCACCGCCCCGCTCGCAATCGAATTCGTCCGCGCCATCGCCGATCATCGCGTCCCGCCGTTCCTGCCCGGTTCGCCCAGTGAACCGGTTCTTCGCAGACCGGCTATTTAATCGCTTGTCCTGGCGGGGCCATCTCGGAGGTCACCCCGGATTTCAGCGGCAACAATCGGTGCCGGATCTGCGACGGACGCCGAGCGCAGATCGCCGGCAGCGACAGCATCGGATCACCCGAGAGTTGGGGCCGGTACCCTCATGCGCGTTTCCGAACTGTTCGCAACCGGCCCGGCGGCCGATCAGGGATCAGTTCGGCTTCAATGCGGCGAGCGAGGATGGCTTGCTGCCGATGAACAGCTCGACCGTCTCGTTGTCGGGCAGCGCCTGGCTCGGCGGGACCCGGCTCTGATAGGGGATGCCGAACTTGACCATCGCGTCGAGCAGGATCTTGACCGTCTCCGAGGCGTGGCCGCTGTCATTGTAGAGGTTGATGCCCATCGCCTCGACATTGCCAAAGATCGTCGTCGCTTCGGGGCCGCGCGCATCCCAATTCGCCGCCCGCAGCACGTCGGCGATCTGGGTCGCGTAGTGATAGGCCTCGATGTCGTCCGGGGCGCACGACACGATCACCTTGTGGCTGCCGAAACCCCGCAGGTAGTCGGCGAGCTTGGCCGCGGTATTGGCGCTCAGGCTGCGCCCGCGGCTGGTTTCCTTCAGCTGGTCGAGCTGACGCTGGAGAGATTCGACCTGCGCGGTCAGCTGGGGCGACCGGTCTTGCCGCTCGAGCCCGGCGATCCGGTCCGCCGCGGACCGGGACTGCCACACGGTTGCCGCCAGCGTCAACGCACCGAGGAAGACAAGGCTGCCGAGACGCCGCCGCCGGTCGGTCTCGGTCCGCACCGGAAGAGCGGCACCCGCCAGCGCTGCCGCGCACAGCACGACGACCAGCAAAATCGACAGCCACGCGAATGACGGCATGGTCACGACATCGACCTCTCCATGGGGTTGAAGAAGAACCGGAATGCGGCGATTATTCGGCGGCGAGCGCTGCGTCGAGAGGTTCGGGCTCGGGACTGCCAACGCCGATGAACAGGACCATCAACGCGGCGACCCAGAGCAGCAGCCCGGCGAAGACGAAGGCTTCGAGATAGGTGCCAAAGACACCGCGCAGCACACCGCCGAGATAGGCCGCCGAGGCGCCGCCGATCTGGTGGATCACGGTGATCCAGGCAACCATGATCCCGGTCTTCTCGGCGCCGACCACGCGACCGAGCAGGCGCACCGTCGGCGGTACGCTGGCGATCCAGTCGAGCCCGTAAAACACGGCGAACAGCGGCAGGCCGTAGAAGGACAGGCCGAACGCGAAGGGCAGATACATCAGCGCCAGCCCGCGCACGCCGTAATACCAGGCGAGCAGCAGCCGGTTGTCCCAGCGGTCGCTGAGCCAGCCCGACAAGGTGCCGCCGACAAAGCTGAAAACCCCGGTGACGGCCAATAGACCGGCGCCGGCCACCTCGCTCAGCCCGTGATCGACGCAGGCCGGGATCAGATGGGTCCCGATCAGCCCGTTGGTCGTGGCACCGCACACGAAATAGCCGCCGGAGAGCAGCCAGAAATCGCGCTTGCCGATCCCGGAGCCCAACGCGGCAAAGGCGGCCGCAATCGGATTGCGCTGCGACGGCTCGGCGGCGGCCGGCTCCATCTGCGCACCATAGGCGGCAAGGCCAAGATCGCGCGGCCGGTCGCGCATCAACAGCATGACCAGCGGCACGAACCCCACCACCGTCACGGCCAGGACCAGCACCATCAGCCGCCAGCCGAAATTGGTCGTGAGCGCCGCGAGATTGGGCAGGAAGATCAGCTGTCCAGCCGCATTGGCGGCGGTCAGCATTCCGATCACCAGACCGAGGCGCCGGTGAAACCAGCGGGCGGCGATATAAGCGGCGAGAAACGCGCCGATGACACCGGTGGCGGCGCCGACGACAACGCCCCACAGCAGCACCAGCTGCCACGCCTCGTGCATCAGCGGCGAGGCGGCGATGGCCGCGGCCGTCAGCACCAGCGCCAGGCTCATCATGCGCCGCGGCCCGAACCGATCCATCAATGCCGCGGCAAACGGGCCGACGAGACCATACAGCAACAGGTTGATGCCGATCGCGAACGAGATCGTCGCCGGCGACCAGCCGAATTCGTGCTCGAGCGGGACGATCAGCACGCCCGGCGTCGCCCGGACCCCGGCGCTCAGCGTCCCGACGGCAAAAGTGACGCCGACGATGATCCAGGCGTAATGCAGTCTTCTCGATGAGCGCATCGTGGTTTTCAAGCCGGCCCGGCCGCGCTATTCGCCATCGAGCGGTTCGGTGTCCCTGATTTCGATGCCGAAGCCGGCAAGCCCGACATAGGTGCGCGACCGGGTCGCCAGCAGCTGGATCGACGAGATCCCGAGGTCGCGCAGGATCTGCGCGCCGAGCCCGACCTCGCGCCATTGCACATTGCGCTCGCGTTCCGATTCGGTCGCTCCCTCGCCGAGTGTCGAGGCGGGGACCCCCGAGGCGCCGTCGCGCAGATAAACCAGCACGCCGCGCCGCGCCGCCGTGAACCGCGCGAGGGCGGCGTGCACCGGCTTTGCCCCGCCAAACACGTCGTCGAGCACGTTGGCGCGGTGCAGCCGGGTCGGCACCTCGCGGCCATCGCCGATGTCGCCATGGACAAAGGCGTAATGATGCACCTTGTCGAACGGGGTCACATAGGCGTAGCCGGCGAGTTCGCCGATCTCGCTGGCAACTTTGAACTCGGCGACCCGCGTCACCAGCTTCTCGCGCGCCTGGCGATAGGCGATCAGGTCGGCGACCGAGATCTGGCGCAATCCATGTTCACGCGCGAAGGCGGCGACCTGCGGCCCGCGCATGACCGTGCCGTCGTCATTGACCAGTTCGCAGATCGCGGCAACCGGTTCGAGCCCGGCGAGCCGGCACAGATCGATCGCAGCCTCGGTATGGCCCGAGCGCATCAGGACGCCGCCATCCTTGGCGATCAGCGGAAAAATGTGGCCGGGACGGACGAAATCGGCGCGCCCGGCATTGCCGTTCGCCAGCGCGCGAATCGTCAAGGTGCGCTCCTCGGCCGAGATCCCGGTCGTCGTGCCGTGCCGGTAATCGACCGAGACGGTGAAGGCGGTGCCGTGGATCGCGTCATTGTCGGCAACCATCGGCGCCAGATGCAGCCGTCGCGCGATCTCGCCGGTCAGCGGCGCGGTGACGATGCCGCAAGTATTGCGAATGATGAAGGCCATCTTCTCGGGCGTTGCGTGGACCGCCGCGAGGATCAGGTCGCCCTCGTTCTCGCGGTCATTGTCGTCGGTGACGACGACGATCTCGCCATGGGCGAACGCATCGATCACCGCCGGGACTTCCGTGTGGGACATAATCTCGGTCTCCCGGCGATCCGATCCGCTAAGCGAACCCGTTCGCGGCAAGGAATCGCGGATTGGCCAGGCGCAGCCTCGCGATCGTCATCCGCCACAGGATAGCGCGGGCCAGCGCCTCGCGCTCCGGCGAATTCTCGAAGGCGCCGTTGCGCAGCCCGCAGGCAAAGCGGCGGAGCATGTCCTGCGTCCCTTCGCACCCGCCATGCCGGGCGGCCTCAGCTTCGCCATACAATCGATCCAGCTCACGGATCGGCCCGGTCGGTGCCGGCTCTTGCGTTTCGCGTTCCGCGATCGCCATGCAGGTAGCGATCCGCCGCGCATCGAGGCGGCGCTCTTCGGGCAAGAGCGGCAGCAGCTCGTGCAACAGCACATCGCGGGCGAGCGCCAGCAATGCCGGGCTCGGCGGCAGGTCGGTCATCGGGGAGCCCCGCCCGGATCGAGCAGCATCAGGATCTCCAGCTCGCATTCGCTGGCGCGGCGCCCGGTCAACGCGAGATCGAGGCTGCGCTCGCCGCCTGCAATGTGCCGCTCGCTCTGCTGCAGCGCAATGACCGCCCAGCGCACGCTCGCCAGCACCTCCCAGAAATGGACCCGAATGGGGTCGATGGCCACACCGCTCGCACGCTCGTAGCCGCGGTAGAAGGGGCCGCGACCGGCGATGCCGCCGGCTTCGCGATCGAGCCGGGCAAAGCGCCAGCCCTTCGAGCAGAACCAGCCGATATCCTCGTGCCGGTCGCCCCAGCCGGCAAATTCCCAATCGAGGATGCCGGTCAGTCGCGCTCCGTCGACGAGGTAGTTGCCGGTGCGGAAATCATGGTGACACAACACCGGCGGCGCCGGTCGCGGCAGATGCGTCTCAAGCCAGCGCAGGCCCCATTCGAGGACCGGCCGCGGCACCGGATGGCGATCGAGATAGCCGCGAAAACCGGCGATCTGCCGCATCGCGCTGCAATGTTCGGGTGATGCCAGAAAGGCGAGATCGGGACGCGGCGGCTGGATCCGATGGATATGGGCGAGCTCTTGCCCGAGCCGCTCGGCGAGCAGCGGCAAGGCCGGGTCGAGCGCCGGATCGCGGGTGATGCGATGCGCCGCCGCACTGCCCGCAGCCCGCTGCATGACCAGGAACGGCTTGCCGAAGACCGCCGGGTCGGCGCAGGCAAACAGCGGCTCCGGCACCGTTACGCCGGCGGCGAACGCCGCTTTCAGCACGGCGAATTCCTGCAGCCGGTCGAGGCTCGACGGCACCCCGGTCACGGAAGCGGCACGCAGCACCAAGCGTTGCGTCCCATCGAGCCGGCCGCCGGTGAAATGCGCGTCGAGCCTCCAATTCTCCTGGATCGAGCCGCCGCTCAGCGCCGAAAACCCGGTAATCGCGCAGTCCGCGGCGCCGCTTGCTGCGGCGAGAAACCGCGCCAGGGCCGGCCGGCAATCGGGGCCGGCAGCGGCGACCGGCGGGTCAGATCGCTGCGACCGCGTGTCCGCCATCGACCGCGATCACCGCACCGGTGATGTAGGCGCCGGCCGGCGAGGCCAGGAGCAGCATCGCACCGTCGAGATCGTCCGGCTGGCCGACCCGGCGCAGCGGGATGCGCCCGGCTAGTCTTTTCCCCGCCTCGCTGGCCAGGAACGTGCGGTTGAAATCGGTCTCGACATACCCCGGCGCCAGCGCGTTGACGTGGATCCCGTGCCGCGCCAGCTCCATCGCCAGCACATGGGTGAGATGAATGAGCCCGGCCTTGGCCGCGCAATAGCTCGGGACCCGGGCGATCGTGCGTGCGCCCAAGACCGAGGCGATATTGACGATCCGCCCCGGCCGCTGCCGCTCGACCAGATGCCGGGCGAATTCGCGCGCCATCAGCCAGGCGCCCTTCAGGTTGGTGTCAAGGACGTGGTCCCAATCCGCCTCGGTGTGTTCGAGCACCGGCTTTGACACAACGACCCCAGCGTTGTTGACCAGCAGCGTCAGCGGCCCGAGCCCATCCTCTGCCATGGTCACGGCGGCGGCGACGCTATCGGCGCGGGTGACGTCGAGCGCCAATGGCAGGGCGGTGCCACCCGCGGCGGCGATCTCGCCGGCGACCTCGGCGAGCCGGTCGGTGCGGCGTGCGCCGAGCGCCACCTTCGCACCGGCGGCAGCCAGCAGCAGTGCCAGGTGCCGGCCGATGCCGCTCGATGCGCCGGTCACCAGCGCCACCTGGCCCGAGAGATCAAAGCTCGGCAGCGACGTCATGACAAGACGCCCTCACCATCCCGCCGGCCCGAGGATACCGTCATGCCGGGATTCGTTCCGGGTATTCACGAGAGAGCACGGAACTTGACCGGCCGCGCGTGGATGGCCGGGGCGAGCCCGGGCATGACGAGATACCGGTCACGGCCAGAGTCCCTTGGCGCGCTCGCGCAATTCGTATTTCTGGATCTTGCCGGTCGAGGTCTTTGGCAGCGGCCCGAACACAACGCTCTTCGGCGCCTTGAAATGTGCCAGGTGATCGCGGCACCAGGCGATGATGTCCGCTTCGGTGACCATGCCGGCATCGGGCGTCAGCGTGACAAAGGCGCACGGGCTCTCGCCCCAGACCGGGTCGGGCCGGGCGATCACCGCCGCCTCGAACACCTGCGGATGGCGGTACAGCACCTCCTCGATTTCGAGCGAGGAGATGTTCTCGCCCCCCGAGATGATGATGTCCTTGGCCCGGTCCTTGATCTCGACATAGCCGTCGGGATGTGTCACCGCGAGGTCGCCGGTGTGGAACCAGCCGCCGGCAAATGCCGCCTCGGTCGCCGCCGGGTTCTTCATATAGCCCTTCATCAACGTGTTGCTGCGCAACATCAGCTCTCCGAGGCTTGCACCGTCGGCTGGCAGGTCGGCCATCGTCGCCGGATCGACGACCCGCTGCCGGTCGAGCGTCAGGCTTGCCACCCCTTGGCGCGCCATCCGCCCGGCCCGCTCGGTGAGCGGCAGCGCGTCCCAGCCGGGCTGCCAGGCGCACACCGTGGACGGGCCGTAGCTCTCGGTCAGACCGTAGAGATGGGTTACGCGAAACCCCATCCGCTCCATCGCCTCGATTACCGCCGAAGGTGGAGCCGCCCCGCCGGTCGCGGCCTCGACGACATGGTCGAAACCGCACTTCACCGCGTCCGGCGCATGCACCAGCATGTTCAGGACGATCGGCGCGCCGCACAGATGGGTGACCCGATGCTCGGCGATCGCGGCGAAGATCGCCGCCGGCTCGACCCGCCGCAGGCAGACATGCGTCCCGGCCACCGCCGTCACCGCCCAGGGGTAGGTCCAGCCGTTGCAATGAAACATCGGCAGGGTCCACAGATAGACCGAATCGCGGCCGAGCCCGAAAGTGATCGCGTTGCCGAGCGCGTTTAGAAAGGCGCCGCGATGATGATAGACGACACCTTTAGGATTTCCGGTGGTGCCGGAGGTGTAGTTGAGCGCGATCGGTGCCCATTCGTCCGACGGGCCGGTCCAGTCGGCGCCGGGCTCGCCCTCGCCGAGAAACGCCTCGTATTCGATGCCGCCGAGCGTGCCGCCCGCGGCGCCATCGGCGATCTCGACCAACGGCAATTCGCCGCCGAGCCGGGCGAGCGCCGGCGCCACGACCGGGGCGAATTCGCGGTCGGCGATCAGCAATTTCGCTTCGCCATGCGCCAGGATGAAGGCGATCGAGGCGGCATCGAGCCGGTAGTTCAGCGCGTTCAGCACGGCACCCGCCATCGGCACGCCGTAATGCGCTTCGAGCAGTGCCGGCACATTCGGCGCCATGACCGCAACCGTGTCGCCCGGCCCGATCCCGCGGCGGCGCAGCGCATCGGCGAACCGCCGGCAGCGGGCGTAGCATTCGCGATAGCTGAAGCGGGCCGTCCCGTGCACGATTGCGAGCTTGTCCGGATAGACCGCGGCGGCTCGCGCCAGAAACGACAACGGTGTCAGCGCGGTGAAGTTTGCCGCGTTCCTGGCGAGATGGGGGGCATCATATTGCCCGCTTGGAAATGACAAATCTGGCACCGCTCTTCGCCTTGTTCATGGCGCTTGCATCCTCGGGGGACGTCCGGCCCAGGTCAAGGCGTGCGGTCGCCAGCCGCATAGTTTGCCGCGGCCGGGTTTCCGGCCGCCGCTGCAATGCTCAGCCCTTTGCCCGCCATTCGAGCAGCACCTGCGGCGGCGCTTCCGCCAGGATGGTAAATCCGAGCTTGTCATAGAGACGCTGTGCCACCCAGTCATAGGCAAACGAGCGCAGCCGTGCCGGCAGGCCAAGCCGCCGCGCCCGCGTCAAGGCGGCTTCGAGCACTGTCGTGCCGATACCGATCCCTTGGGCCTGCGGCAAGAGCGCGAAATCGACAAAGTAGAGGCAGTCGGTTTGCACCTCGCTGACGAGCCGCCCGATCGGCCAGCGGTCGAGTTCGACGATCTCATACCGGGCATTGGGAAAATTGCGGCGGTAGGTCTCGTTCATCGAGCGGAACTGGACCTGCAGCAGAAACTCCTTGTGGCTCGGCGCGAGCGGCATCAGCGCCATCTCGGCGGCGCGGTTGCTGGCGAACAGCAGGTAAAGGAACGCCTCTTCCGAGGCACCGCCGGCCGCCGCCCGCAACCTGAGGGTGCCGTGCGCGGTACGGGCCGTCAGTTCGGCCTGCGGCACCGCCGCGCGCCCCGAAGATTTGCCGTGCCGCCGGGTCTGATCCATGCTCGCCGCGACGCCGACCGCCCGAGGAGCCCATGCGCAGCATCGAACAGCTGACCGCCGACGACTTCGTTCCCTATCTCGGCAAGGTGTTCCGACCGGCTGGAGGCGGGCCCGAGTTGCGGCTCGCGAGCTTCGACCGGCGCGAACGTCCCGGCTGGGACGCCGCGAGCCGCAAGCCGTTTGCGCTGATCCTGTGCGGGCCGCGCCAGCCGGTTCTGCCCGAAGGGGCGCATGCGCTCGAAATCGAGGACGGGCCGACGCTGCAGCTCTATGTCATTCCAATCTTCACCGCCGCGCCCGACCATCAGGATTATCAGATCGTCTTCAACTGAAGCCGCCGCCTCAGTTGCGCGACGGGAAAATCCCCTGCAATGCGATGCAGTAATTGATCGTCAGGAACGGCATCCGGTTCTCATGCGGCATTCCGCCGACGGTGCCGACCGCACTCGCCGCCATCGCGATCGTCGGTGAGCCGCTGCTGTAGATGTTTTCGATCGGATTGCCGCTTTCGATGGCGTAACCGCTGCCCATCGACACGCTGTTCCCCGGGGTGTTGGTGCCGTTGGTCTGACCGTTATTGACCGCGTTCAAGCTATGGCCGTGGCCCGGCACCTCGTTCGCCGTCAGCAAGTGCGTTTCCTGGCCGCCGATTTGACCCAGAGAGTATGGCGACAGTCCTCGTCCCTGGCCGAATTCCACGGCGATCCGGCCGCGCAAATCGGGCAGGTTGAAGGTTCTGATGCCGTCGCCGCCAAAGGTCGTGCCGAGCAGAGCGAACAGCGCCTGGTTCTGGGCGATCGACAGGCTCTGGCCGCTGCACAGCGCCCAGCCGCGCGGCGCGAAATTGAAGCCAAAGGCTTCGATCATCGACAGATAAGGCTCCGACATCGGATCGATGCTCCCGGTCGCGGCGGTACGCGCTTCAGCTTCGCTGGGGGAAAACGCCTACCAGCGCGATGCAGAAATTCAAGGCGAGATAGGGTTGGAGATTGGTATGCGGCAGCCCGCCGCCGGACGCCGCGGTCAGCGCTGCCGGCGCCAGCGTGGTCGCCGTACCGGAGGCGCTGTAGAGCGCGAGATTGACCGCCCCACCCCGGCCGCCGGACTGGCCCTCGGCCTCGATCAGACCGGCCGGCGCGTTTCCGCTACCGGCACTGGCGGCGGCCAACAGCGGGTGCGTGTGGTTGGGATAGCTCGACGCGGTGATCGATGCGGTTTCTTGACCGCCGAATTCGCCGATACCGTAATTCGACAGACCGCCCCCCTGCCCGACCCCGACCGGCACCCGGCTGCGCAGGTCGGGCAATGCGAAGGTGTTGATGCCGTTGCCGCCGAAATTGGTCCCGAGCAGCGAAAACAGCGCCGTGTTCTGGCTGATCGGCAATATCTGCCCTTCGCACATCGCCCAGTTCACCGGCGCGAAATTG
>DATJTI010000020.1:0-2687 GCA_035503615.1 Allostellaceae bacterium
CAGCTGCTGATCGCCGCCGGGATCGATCCCGAGCGCGATCGCGTCACGATCGCCCCGGTGCCGGGAACCGCAACTGGAGGCGGGGTCGTCAATTTCGGGATGGCTGCGGCGAAAGCGCTCGAAGACGGTGTGATCGATGGCTTCTGGGCGAATGGCATGGGCGCCGAAATCGCGGTGCGCCGCGGGGTCGGCACCATCGTCCTCGATGTCCGGCGCGGCGACGGCCCGCGATCATGCTTCAATTACACGATGGCGGCACTGGCAGCCACCGACCGGCTGATTGCGCAGGAGCCGCAGACGGCGGCAGCGGCGGTGCGCGCGCTGGTCAAGACGCAGGCGGCGCTCAAAGCCGATATCGGACTTGCTGCTGCGGTCGGGGATCGATTGTTTCCACCCGAGGCGGCGGTGCTGATCGGCGATCTGATCCGCCGCGACCTGCCCTATTACAACCCGGCGATCTCGCGCGAATTCGTCCTCGGCATGAATGCATTCTGCCGCGATCTCGGAATTTTGCCGGCCGATGTTCCATATGAGAAGGTCGTCGCGGCCGAATTCGCTGATCTCTGGTGCGGCTAGACACCCCTCCCTCTCCCGCATGCGGGGGGGACGAACGGAAGGGGTGCTGATCGAATTGCGAACTTGGTCTCGGGACGTCTGACAAAGCCGCGGCTAGATATCTGCGCGATGCGGCAAAGCGACGGAGTGGGCGATGGACCTTGCAGCGGTTTTGGAGCGGATCAAAGACGCGGTCGGCCCGGCGGGCTGGATTGCCGATCGGCATGACCAGGAGCCTTATCTGATCGAGGCGCGGCGGCTGTACCGTGGGGCCACCCGGCTCGTCGTCCGCCCGGCATCGACCGCCGAAGTCGCTGCGGTCGTGCGCATCTGCGCCGCGGCGGGGCTGGCGATCGTGCCGCAGGGCGGCAACACCGGCCTCGTCGGCGGCGGCGTGCCGCCCGATGGCCGCGACAATATCGTCGTCGCGCTTGGCCGGATGAACCAAATCCGCGCGATCGACCCGGTGAATTTCACGATGACCGTCGAAGCCGGCTGCATCCTCGCCGATCTGCACGACGCCGCGGCCGCGGTCGACCGGCTGTTTCCGCTCAGCCTCGGTGCCGAAGGCAGCTGCCAGATTGGCGGCAATCTGTCGACCAATGCCGGCGGCATCGCCGTGTTGCGCTATGGCAATACCCGCGAACTGACCCTCGGGGTCGAGGTCGTCCTGCCCGACGGCCGGGTCTGGGACGGGCTGCGCGGCCTGCGCAAGGACAATACCGGCTACGATCTGAAGCAATTGTTCATCGGCGGCGAAGGCACCCTCGGCATCATCACCGCGGCGACGATCAAATTGTTCCCCAGGCCGCGCGAGATCGAGACCGCGTTTCTTGGCCTCGCCCGGATCGAGGACGCCATGGGCCTCTTTACCCATGCGCGCGCCGCAAGCGCCGACCAACTGACCGCGTTCGAACTGATCCCGCGCGCCGGGCTTGATCTGGCATTGGCGCACATCCCCGCCACGATCGACCCGCTCGCCGGGCGGCATCCCTGGTATGTGCTGCTCGAAATGTCGTCGAGCCAGACCGACAGCGGCATCCGTTCGCTGCTGGAGCGCCTGCTCGAAACGGCGTTCGACGGCGGGTTGGTCGCCGACGGCGTCGTCGCCGAGAGCGGCGTACAGGCAAGAGGATTGTGGCGGATTCGCGAAGCGATCGTCGAGGCCCAGCTCTATTCAGGCTCGATCAAGCATGACGTGTCGGTGCCGGTCAGCCGCGTCGCCGAGTTCGTGACCCGCGCCAGCGCCGCGGTTGGCGAGCGACTGCCCGGCATCCGGCCGATCGCGTTTGGTCATGTCGGCGACGGCAACATCCATTTTAACCTGACCCAGCCCGAAGGCATGGACAAGTCGGCCTATCTGGCGCGCTGGCAGGAATTCAACGACATCGTCCATGGGGTCGTGCGCGAATTGCACGGGTCGATCAGCGCCGAACACGGTGTCGGCATGATGAAACGCGACGAGATCACCCATTACAAGCCGGCGATCGAGATCGAATTGATGCGCCGCATCAAGCACGCGCTCGACCCACAAGGCATCATGAATCCGGGCAAGGTGGTCGTCGTATAGCCAGCGCCGGGCATGCATTTTGGTGAGGGGCGAGTAAGATCACCCACTTTCCGCACGATGGCTCTGTCCTGTCCGGAGACCATGATATGACCTATGCCGCTCCGCTTGCCGATATGCGCTTTGTGCTCGAGGAAGTGGCGAGGATCGAGGCCGTGGCGGCACTGCCCGGCTATCAGGCGGCGGATCGCGATCTGATCGACGCGGTTCTGGGCGAGGCAGCGAAATTTGCCGCGGGCGAACTGGCGCCGCTGAACCAGCCGGCGGACCGGATCGGCAGCACGCTCGAAGACGGGGTCGTGCGCACTCCGCCGGGGTTTCGCGAGGCCTATGCCCGCTATGTCGAGGCCGGATGGGGCGGGCTCACCGCCGATCCCGAACATGGCGGGCAGGGGCTCCCGTTGGCGCTCGCCGTCCCGGTCACCGAGATGTGGAACTCGGCATGCATGGCGTTTGCGCTGTGCCCGCTCCTGACACTCGCGGCGGTCGAGTTGCTGCACACTTATGGCAGCGACACGCAAAAGCAGCTCTATCTCGACCGGCTCGTATCGGGCGAATGGGCCGG
>DATJTI010000021.1:0-24462 GCA_035503615.1 Allostellaceae bacterium
CCTATGGCGAGCACATCTATGTCGACGACCGGACGATCGACAGCCACATCAAGCGGCTGCGCAAGAAGTTCAAGGCTGTCGACAGCGATTTCGCGCAGATCGAAACCCTCTATGGCGTCGGCTACCGATACCGCGATCGCTAACGCAGGCGATGCGCCGGCGGTCGCCTTGCCGGCGCCAGCGGGGCATGACGCCGCCGGTCCGGGGTCGCACCCGGCGCTGCCGGCCGAGCCCGACGAGCGCCAACGCTGGCACTCCAAGAGTGCTGGGAGGCGCTGGCCGCTTTCTCCGCTCACGCTGCGCATTCTCGCCGTCAATATGCTGGTGCTGGCGCTGTCGCCCGCCGGCTTCCTCTATCTCGGCAAGTATCAGACGAGCCTGATCGGGCAGCAGATCGAGTCGTTGAAGATGCAGGGCGAAATCTTCGCCGCGGCGCTTGGCGAAGGGGCGGTGCTCGACTCGGCCGGCGAGGGCGAGGTCTTGTTGCCCGATCTCGCCCGTCAGATGATGCGCCGCCTAGTCAAGCCGACCAAGACGCGGGCGCGCCTGTTCAGCCTCAAGGGCCGGCTGATCGCCGACAGCCGCGTCCTGCGGGGGCCGGGCGACACCGTCCAGGTGCTCAAATTGCCGCCGCCGCCCGGTGCCGAAAACGCCGTCCTCGGCTTTGCCAACGGCATTTACAAATGGTTCGCCGACAAGCTGCCGCGCAGCAAGCACTACCCTCTCTATCACGAAAGCCTGAGGCCGCGCGCCTCGGACTACGCCGAGGTCGAGCGGGCGCTGCGCGGCGACATCGGCGAAGCGATCAGAAGCGATCCGGAAACCGGCGGGCTGGTGCTGAGCGTCGCGATCCCGGTGCAGCGCTACAAGGAGGTCCTGGGTGCGCTGATGCTCTCGAGCAGCAGCCGCGCCATCGAGCGGGAGCTGCGCACGGTGCGGCTCGAGCTGTTGCGGATCTTCGGCGTCGCGCTCTTGGTCACCGTCCTGCTCTCGCTCTATCTCGCCGGCACGATCGCCCGGCCGATCCGCCGCCTCGCCGCTGCGGCCGAGCGCGGCCGGGGCCGCCGCGCTCGCGTCGAGATCCCCGATTTCACCCGGCGCGGCGACGAGATCGGCGACCTGTCCGGCTCGCTGCGTGAAATGACCGACGCGCTGTGGCAACGCATGAGCGCGATCGAGCGGTTCGCCGCCGATGTCGCGCATGAGATCAAGAACCCGCTGAGCTCGCTCAAGAGTGCCGTCGAGACGGTCGTGCGGGTCGAGGATTCGGCGACCCAGCGCCGGCTGATGGCGATCATCCTCGACGATGTCGAGCGGCTCGACCGGCTGATCACCGATATCTCGGACGCCTCGCGCCTCGATGCCGAACTGAGCCGGCTCGAGCTGGAGCCGGTCGATATCGGCGCGATGCTGCATGCGCTGACCGATATGCACGCGGCGACCGCGGCCGAGGACAGTCCGCATCTGGTGCTCGATCTGCCCGAACGCGGCCGGCCATTGACCGTACCGGGGATCGAGACCCGATTGTCGCAGGTGTTTTTGAACGTCATCGCCAATGCCGTGTCATTCAGCCCGCCGCGCAGCGAAATCCGCTTGACCGCGCGCGCGGCCGGGCGGGCGCTGCTGGTCACGGTCGACGATTGCGGCCCGGGGGTGCCCGACGAAAAGCTGACGGCGATTTTCGACCGCTTTTACACCGAGCGCCCGGCCGGCGAGAAATTCGGCACCCATTCCGGGCTCGGCCTGTCGATCTCGAAACAGATCGTCGCGGCGCATCGCGGCATGATCTGGGCGGAGAACCGCACCGACGCCAGCGGCCAGGTCGTCGGCGCGCGGTTCTGCATCCGGCTGCCGGCGCAGGCGTGAGCGACACGATTCTGGTCCACGGCACGGCGATCGCCATCGCGGGCGAAGGGATCTTGTTGCGCGGTCCCTCGGGTGCCGGCAAGTCGGACCTGGCGCTGCGCCTGATCGATGGCGGCGCCCGCCTCGTCGCCGACGACCAGGTGCTGCTGAGCCGCCGCGGCGAGCGGGTGTTGGTGCGGGCTCCGGCGACCATTGCCGGTCTCGTTGAAATTCGCGGCGTCGGGATCGTGCAAGTCGAGACGATCGCCGAGGCGCCGCTCGCGCTGATCGCCGATCTCGTCCCGGCCGATCGGGTCGAGCGGCTGCCTCAGCGCCGCACCGAACCGCTGCTCGGACTCGATATCCCGTTGATTGCGCTCGACGGATTCGCCGCCTCGGCGGCGGCCAAGCTGCGGCTGCTGCGGCGCGCGTTGGCGGCAGGAGGATTGCCGACTATAATCGCGTGCTGATGAGTGAAGGTGGTCAAACGACCGATTGCCGATCGGTGAACCCCGTTCCGGCTCGCGTCCTGCTGGTGACGGGCATGTCGGGCGCGGGACGCTCGACCGCGCTCAAGGCCCTCGAGGACATGGGCTATGAGACCTTCGACAATTTGCCGGCGACACTGGTCCCGGCGCTGGTCGGGGGGAGTGCCGCTGACCGCCCGGCGATCGCCGTCGGCGCCGATACCCGCACGCGCGGTTTTGCCGCAACGGCCATGCTCGATACCCTTTCCGCGGCGGTTGCGGAGAGCGGACACGAGCTGTGCGTGCTGTTTGTCGATTGCAACGACGAAACGCTGGTGCGGCGCTATACCGAGACGCGGCGGCCGCACCCGCTGGCCGGCGATCGTCCGATCGTCGAGGGGATTCGCCGCGAGCGGCAGGTGGTCGCGGTGCTGCGCGACGACGCCGATTTGGTGATCGACACTTCCGCGCTAACCGCCGCCGAGCTGAAACGGGTGCTTGCCGGGCATTTTGCGCTCGATGCTTGCGGCATGCGTATCTTTGTGACCTCGTTTGCCTATCGCCATGGACTGCCGCGCGAAGCCGATTTGATCTTCGACGTGCGCTTTCTCGATAATCCGTATTATGTTGACGCGTTACGGACGCTGACCGGGCGCGACCCGGCGGTGGCCGCGCATATTCAGAGAGACGCCGATTTCGCACCCTTCTTTGCCCGGCTGTGGCGCCTTCTTCGGCCGTTGCTGCCGCGCTACGAAATCAGGGGCAAGACCTATCTCACGATCGCGTTCGGCTGCACCGGCGGACGGCACCGTTCGGTCTATGTGGCCGAGCAGCTGGCGCAACGGCTGCGCGATGCGGGATGGCGGGTGGAGGTGGCGCATCGCGACCTGCCACCGGCGGGCGCTGCCGCAGCAGCCGGTGCTGCGCCCGCCGTCGCGGGCTGAGCCGCGTCGCCGCATCGCAGCAGAGGGAACCCGATGATCGGCATGGTTCTGGTGACCCACGGGCGGCTGGCGGCGGAATTCGTCGCCGCGCTCGAGCACGTCGTCGGCCCGCAGACGCAAATCGCTGCCGTGTGCATCGGTCCGGACGATGACATGGAACAGCGCCGCCAGGAGATCCTGCGGCGGATCGTCGAGGTCGACAGCGGCGAGGGCGCGGTGCTGCTGACCGACATGTTCGGCGGCACCCCCTCGAACTTGGCGATCTCGGTCATGGACCGGGCCAAGATCGAGGTCGTTGCCGGGGTCAACCTGCCGATGCTGATCAAGCTCGCCAGCCTGCGCCAGAGCGAGAGCCTGGAGCGGACCGTGCTCGGCGCCCAGGAAGCCGGGCGCAAATACATCAACGTCGCCTCGCAGCTGTTGACCGATGCCCGGCGATGAATGATGCCCGGCGATGAATGACGGCCCGATGAGTGACGGCCAGCCGAGCGACCAGTCGAACGATGCCGGCCCGTGTTCGCTGGTGCGGCGGATCGCGACGATCTGCAACCAGCGCGGGCTGCACGCCCGTGCCGCTGCCCGGTTCGTCAAGACGGCAGCGCAGTTCGACGCCGATATTCGGGTGCGCAAGAACGGCACCGAAGTGTCCGGCCGTTCGATCATGGGGTTGATGATGCTGGCCGCGGCCCCGGGGACCGTGGTCGAGCTGAATGCCAGCGGACGGCAGGCGGCCGAGGCGGTGGCAGCGCTGGCCGCGCTGATCGAATGCAAGTTCAATGAGGATTGACGAGGGCGACGCCCCGACCGAACCGAGCGGCATCGACGAGCGCAGGCTGACCGGTGTTGGCGTCTCGCCGGGCATCGCCATCGGTCCAGCCTTTATCGGCGAGGGCGGCGATCTGCTGGTTCACGAGAGCCGCATTTCCGAGGACGAGATCGACGCCGAGCGCGGCCGCTTCGCCGAGGCCGTGGCGGTGTCGCTGAACCAGCTGCGCAAGCTCAAATCCAAGGCTGCGGCATTGCCCGGATCGGCGGCCGAGGAAATCGGCTATCTGCTCGACGCGCATCTGGCGATGCTGTCGAACTCCCGCCTGATCCGCGGCGTCGAGGACCGCATCGCGCGGGCGCGGATCAATGCCGAGCGCGCCGTCGAGATCGAGATCGACGAGATCGCGCGAAGCTTCGCGGCGATGCGGGACCCGTATCTGGCGGCCCGGATCGACGATATCCGGGTGGTCGGCACGCGGCTGATCCGCAACCTGATCAAGAAGCCCTATGTCGCCTATTCGGGGGTGGCGGAGGGGGCGATCATCCTCGCCGACGAGCTGAGCCCGGCCGATACCGCGCTAATGGATCCGCAGAGAATCGGCGGCTTTGCAACCCAGTTCGGCGGTGCCGACAGCCACACCGCGATCGTCGCGCGCGCCTTGGGACTGCCTGCGGTGCTCGCGGTTCCGGCGCTGACTGCGCATGCCCGCGCCGCCGCCCAAGTCGTGATCGACGGTGCGGAGGGGACCGTGATCCTCGACCCCTCGGCCGAGACGATCGTCGATTACCAGGCCCGGCGCGAGCTGATGCTGCGGCAGCGGCGCTATCTGGCCCGGCTGCGCCGGCTGCCGGCGGTGACCCGCGACGAGATCGAGATCACCCTCGAGGCCAATCTCGAACTGCCGATCGAACTCGACCAGGCCACGGCCAATGGGGCGATGGGGCTGGGGCTCGTGCGTTCCGAGTTTCTCTACATGAACCGCGACGACCTGCCCGGCGAGGAGGAGCAGTACAAGGTGTTCTCCGCCCTGGTGCGCGGCATGCAGGGCAAGCCGGTGACGGTGCGGACCTTCGATCTCGGTGGCGACAAGCTGGCGCGCTCTCTCGCCGGCCACTATGTCGAGGCCGACAATCCGGCGCTCGGGCTACGCGCCATCCGCCTGTCGCTGCAGGACCGCCGTCTGCTCGATCCACAGCTGGCCGCGATGCTGCGCGCCGCCGCCGAGGGGCCGTTGCGGATCCTGCTGCCGATGATTTCGACACCAAGCGAGATCCGCCAGGTGCGCGAGGCGATCGAGCAGGTCGCTCGCCGGCTGCGCCGCCGCGGCGTGCCGATCGCCAAGCCGTTGCCCCCGGTGGGGGCGATGATCGAGGTGCCGGGGGCGGCGCTGGCCGCCGACGCGCTGGCCGCCGAGGCGGATTTCTTCGCCATCGGCACCAACGATCTCGTCCAATACACGCTGGCCATCGACCGCAGCGACGAGCAGGTCGCGCATCTCTACAATCCGCTGCATCCGGCGGTGTTGCGGCTCATCCAATTCGCCATCGAGGCGGCGCTGCGCCGCGGCATGCCGATCGGCCTGTGCGGCGAGATGGCTGGCGATCCGCGCTACACGGCACTGCTGCTCGGGCTCGGTCTGCGCAACCTGTCGATGGCACCGCGCAACATCCCGCGGGTCAAGCAGCGGGTCCGCGGTCTTGACATGGTCGCCGCCACGCGGCGCGCCCGGGCCATCATGGACCAGTCCGATACGGGCCGCATTGCGGCACTGCTCGACGATTTCAACGCCATCGCCCTCGCGACCGGGTGACGCGGCGCTCCAGCCGGTCCAATGACCCGGCAATTTATCGGAGAATCGAAGAAATACCATGTCGACCGGCAGCAAGCCGGTCGCAAAGTCTTAACTCCCCGCATTATATCGTCTCATTGCAGCCTAAACGGGGGGACGCGACAGAGATTCTGTAAGGAGTCGAGGTATGCGTTGGTTCCGCTACCCTTGCCTTGCATCGGCGTCCATCGCTTTTTTTGGTCTTTTACCGGCCCCTTCAGCCATTGCGGCAACATCCGCGCCGGTCAATTCCATGACTCTGACAAACGCGAGCGGGGTCTCGATCAGCAAGTATCCGCTGCAGTTTGGCCGCCCGTTTCTCGATGGCGCGATTGCCGACGAGCCGCAGGTGCTGATCAACGGTGTTCCGGCGACCACCCAGGCCGATGTCAAGAACCGTTATCCGGATGGGTCGGTAGAATTTGCGGTCGTCGCCGTCGTCATTCCGACCATTCCGGTCAGCGGATCGGTGACATTGACCTTTCAAAACCAGGTCGCCGGCAACAATACCCCGCTGACGCAGGCGCAGATGCTGGGCCTGCCATACATGTTCAGCGCCCGGATCATGCTCACCCCGGCCTCCGGCGGCACCGCCCAGGTGATCGATGCGCGCACGATGCTGACCAATGGCGACTACAAGCTGTGGACCAGCGGGCCGGTGGCGCAGACCATCATGCTCGCCGACGACACGCCGACCCGCAAATACGACATCGGCTTCGGCGACGGCTACCATCCATTCCGGCCACGCTTCTACGCGACCTTCTGGCCGCAGACGCATCAGGTCTTCGTCCGCGTGGTCGGCGAGGACGGCAACACCACCGAACTCGAAGACCTCAACTACAACCTGACCTTGACCGGCGCCAGCGCCAAAGTCTATTCGAAGTCCAACGTGACCCAATGGGCGATGTCGAGCTGGACCAAAAGCTTCTGGCTCGGCGGCACGCCAAGCCCCGAGGTCAATATCGACAATAATCTTGCCTATCTCGAATCGACCCGGTTCACGCCCAACTACGACACGTCGTTCACGCTGGACCCGGCATCGGTCGCCAATGAATACACGGTCTATTGGACCGATATGGTGCACGACATCTATGATGGCAGCTGGGATGGCGGCGGCTGGACCAACGCGATGGGCACCGCCGGCGGCCGCCCCGATATCGGCCCGGAGCCGACCTGGGATGCGATGTGGCTCTATACCGGCGATTGGCGGATGCGCCAATTGGCGCTCGGCATGGCCGATCTCGCGGCGGCCTGGCCGGTCAACCTGCGCGAGGGCGATCCGACCCGGCGCCTGAACCGCGCCGACCCGGTGCCGGGACCAGGCCAGACCGGCAGCGGCTACGGCCTGCCGATTTCGATTACCGATCGCAAGACACTGGGCGATGCGATCGGCGGCGAAGTGCAGTTGCTCTATTACTCTTATATCGCCCCGAGCGACCGGCTCGATGTGGTCGGGCCGCTCAATCTCGACCAGCCTTGGGTCTATGACGCCTCGCACGAGCCGGCGCCGTTCTTCGTGCCCTACATTCTGACCGGTGATCCGTTCTATCTAGAAGAGCTGGAGAACTGGGCCAGCTACGATGCGATGATCGGCGATGGGGCCGACACCACCGATGACGATGGCCGCGGTCCCACCGGTGACGAAGGTGGCGACAGCGATCAGTTGCGCGGTGACGGTTGGATCCTGCGCAGCCGCGCCGAGGCGGCCTTCGCGGTGCCCGACAACGATCCCGAAAAGACCTATCTGACGATCCTGACCCAGGAAGACATCGCTCGCTGGGAAGGCTCGCTCGGAGTCACCGGCACGGTGTTCGACGGCACCGCCGAAAAAGTCTGGGCGCAAGAGACCGGCGACATCGAGACCCGCGCCGGGGCCGGCCCGTACAACAATCAGGCGCCGCCGATGCACAATTGGGAGAGCAACGGCGCCACCGCGCCGATCGCCTCGAATGTCTACAGCGGGGTTTATTTGCCCAACGCGGTCGGCGCCTGGACCTCGGTATGGATGCAGTGGTTTGTCCAGTATTCGCTGGGTCGTGCCAACGAGCTGGGCTTCGCTGCCCTCCCGTTGTCATTGCAAAGCGGCCAGTATCTGATCGGCATGATCAACACTTCGGGCGAGCCCATGTTGATCGCCAACTATGAAACTCCAGTCGAACAGGCCGGTGGCGGCTTTCTGCCCAACTGGCCGAGCGTGCTTGCCACGTTTGTCCCAAGCTGGATTACCGGGGTCGATTGGACCGGCACCTCCGACCAGGGTGATCTGCCGGAGGCCTTCGCCAGCAACGACACTCCCCAGGGCTACGATGCCAATGCCATGGCGGCTCTGGCGCCGCTGGTCGACGAGGGTGCGCCCGGTGCGGCGCAGGCCTGGGCCTGGATGACGGCCAATGTCTATACCCCGGTGCTCGACAGCGGCTATTCGTGGACCACGGACCCGTCTTGGGCGATCGTGCCGCGAACCGACGACAACACCCTGCCGCCGCAGCCGACCACTCCGCAGTAAAAACGTGATTGCCGCGAACGTGATTGCCACGCCGGCCGGCCTTGCCCACCACCGATTGTCGCAGGGCCGCCGGCTCCGGCTGCTTGAAAGGCCTGCCGGGACGCCGCGGCATGCGGGGTGGGGCCGGCGGCCCGAGGATTGCCGCGCCGCCGGTGCTTCGGTATCGTCGCGAGCGGGCAGGACAAAGTCCAGGGCGTGCCAATGGCGGCGATGTCGACAGGGATCAGGGGGCTCGCTGTTGGGGTGATCGCTACCCTTTGGATTGTCGCGGCAATCCCCGCTTCGGCCGTCGCCCAGTATTACCGGTATCCTTATCCGCCCCCCGGCTATCGAACGCCGGGCAATAATTTGCCGCCCTGTACCGCGGTCACGCCCGGACCCTTTGGCGGCGCCGCACGGGGTGCCGCCGGAGGTGCGCTGTTCGGCGCGATTGCCGGCAATGCCGGACGCGGCGCGGCGATCGGTGCCGCGATCGGCGGTGTCGCCGGGGCTGCCCGGCGCGGTGCTGCGCGCAGTTCGGGCACCTGCTCCTGATACCGGGCGCGCCGGCAGCGGGGGCGCCTACAGCGGGTGTGTCGGCAGCGGGTGTGCCAGCAGCGGATGCGTCCGCCCGGTCGAGACGGGGGAAAGTTGATGAACACCAGGATTTGCACGGCTTTGGCGGCACTTTGCGTCAGCGGCTGTGTCGCCTCGCCGTCGCCCGAGACCGCGCCAACGACAGCTACGGCGGTGGCGGCGCCGGCACCGCCGGTCTTGTCCGGTGCGCAGATCGCACCCGGCCGGTGGAATGTCGAACAGGTCCGCTGCTCGGATCTGCTCGAAGCCTCCGATGCCGATCGCGCGGCGGCGGCAATGTTCTATTACGGCTATCTCGCGGCGAGGGCGGGTATCCGCGTCATCGACGTCAGCCGGATCGACGGCAACATCGCAAACGTGATGCGGCAATGCGCTGCCGAGCCAGCCTTGACGGTGCCGCAGGCGTTCCGCGCCGCGCTGCGTCCAGGTGCAGCACGCGGCTAGCTTCTGGGTTGGCGAGACGCATCAAAATTCCGCGAGCCTGCAATGCCCGGCTGCAATTGTCATCGTCCGTCTTGCTCGGGCGCTTGCCACTTGCCGCGCACCCCGCTATCGGGGGCGCATGAAAACTTTTTCGATCGTTGCGGCACTTGTCGGTATCGCCGCGATCGCGGTGCTCGTGGCGGTGTTCGGCGCGGCGTCGGTGGCGCGCTCTCTGGCTGCTGTCGGCTGGGGCGGGTTTGCCGCGATCTGTGTGTTTCATCTCGGGCTGATCGCGCTGATGGGCATCGCCTGGCGCGGCCTGCTGCCGAGAACACCGGGCTGGGCCTTTGTGTGGGCCAGGCTGGTCCGCGAAGCCGGCTCCGAAGTCCTGCCGCTGTCGCCGGTCGGGGGCTGCGTGATCGGTGCGCGCGCCCTGTCGCTCGCCGGGATTGCCGCCGCGGTGGCCGCGGGCAGCACGATCGTCGATCTGACCCTCGAATTCCTCGCCAAGCTCGGCTACACCGCGTTGGCGCTCGTCCTGCTGATAAGCCTCCGCCCCGGCTCGGAATTGGCGCTGCCGCTGACGCTCGGCCTCATTGCGGCAAGCCTTGCCGCGATCGCCTTTGTCGCGGTGCAGCAGCGGCGAATGGGAATGTTCGATCGCCTTGCGAACCGTCTCGGCCGCGGGTGGGCGGAGCGGGCTGCGGCTGGTGCGGGCGCGCTGCACGAGGCGCTAGTGCGGATCTATGCGCGCAAGAGCCGGTTGTGGGCAGGCTTCTTTGTGCATCTCGGCTGCTGGATTGCCGGCGCGCTCGAAGCTTGGCTGGCGCTGCAACTGGCCGGCGCCGGGCTGCCGTTCGAGACCGTGCTGGTCATTGAAAGCCTGCTCTATGCGGTTCGCACCTTTGCCTTCGCCATCCCCAATGCGGTCGGCGTACAGGAAGCCGCCTATGTGCTGATCGGCACCAGCTTTGGTCTGACGCCGGAAATGGCGCTCGCCCTGTCGCTGCTGAAACGTGCGCGCGATGTGACGATCGGCCTCCCGGCGCTGTGTGCCTGGCAGATCGTCGAAGGCGGGCGGTGGTGGCATCGACCGCGGCGGCCGGCGGTCAAGATCGCGAGCCCGCCCTCGTGCTGAACCGGAGGAAAATGTGACCGAACCACTGCCTCTCGTCTATCTGGCGCGCCATGGCGAGACTGCCTGGAGCCTGTCGGGCCAGCACACCGGTCGCACCGACCTGCCGTTGACCGCCCGCGGTGAAGACCAGGCCCGCGCGCTGACCCGGCGACTGCACGGTCTGCGCTTTGCCGCGGTGCTGACGAGCCCGTCGCAGCGCGCGGTGCGGACCTGCGAACTCGCTGGATTTGGTGCGGCCGCCGAGATCGAGCCCGACCTTGCCGAGTGGGATTATGGTGATTATGAGGGGCGCCGCACCGCCGAGATCCTGACCGGTCGGCCGGGCTGGCAGCTCTTTCGGGATGGTGCGCCGGGGGGTGAATCGCCGGACCAGATCGGGGCGCGCGCCGACCGTGTCGTCGCCCGCATTCGCGCCGTCGCGGGCAATGTGCTGATCGTTTCGAGCGCCCACATCACCCGCGTTCTCGCCGCGCGCTGGCTCGGGCTGCCGCCGGCTGGTGGGCGCTATCTGGTGTTGGGGACGGCGAGCCTCGGCATTCTCGGCTACGAGCACGACCAGACCGAGCCGGTGATCCGGCTGTGGAACGATACCGCTCACCTCGCGTCGTGATCCCGCACCGGCGGTCTGGCGTGGATCGGCGTGGACGGGATTGGAGCAAGGAAAGGCAAGCACATGGCCGATGGTCCGCAAGCAGATGGTCCGCGATCAGAGAAAACCGTGGAAGAGAGCCGTCTCGATGCAGCGCGTGACGAGGGTGTGCCGTGGCGGCAATGGGGGCCGTATCTGAGCGAGCGGCAATGGGGGACGGTGCGGGAAGATGTGAGCGCCGATGGCAGAGCCTGGGACTCGTTCAGCCACGATCAGGCCCGCTCGCGCGCCTATTGCTGGGGCGAGGACGGTCTTGCCGGCATCAGCGATGACAAGCAGCGCCTGTGCTTTGCGCTGGCATTGTGGAACCATCGCGACCCGATCCTCAAGGAGCGGGCGTTCGGGCTGACCAATAGCGAGGGCAATCACGGCGAGGACGTCAAAGAATATTATTTCTACCTCGATAACACTCCGACCCACTCCTATATGAAGTACCTTTATAAATACCCGCAGAACGCATATCCCTACCGCGATCTGGTCGAGACCAACCGAAGTCGCAGCGGGCGCGATCCGGAATACGAGCTGTGCGACACCGGGATCTTCGACGAGGCCCGGTATTTCGATGTGTTGGTCGAATATGCGAAGGCGACGCCGAGCGAGATCCTGATCGAGATCGGCGTGACCAACCGCGGGTCCGAGCCGGCGCCGATCGATGTGCTGCCGAGCTTGTGGTTCCGCAACCGGTGGGCATCTGCGCCGGCGCTGGTAAAACCAAGGCTGCAACGAGTGGAAGGCGATGGCGACATCCGGGTTATTGCTGCCTGCGATGCCGAACTCGGCACCTATCTCCTTTATTGCGAGGGTACGCCGGACCTGCTGTTCACCGAGAATGAAACCAACAACAGGCGGCTTTTCGGCACCGCCAACACCGTTCCTCATGTCAAGGACGCGATCAATGATTACGTCGTAGCCGGCCGGCACGACGCGGTCAACCCTGCCGGGTCCGGGACCAAGGTGGCGGCGCATTACCGGCTGACCATCGCCGCTGGCGAAACCGCCAGCATCCGGCTGGTGCTGGCCGGTGCCGCGGTCGGCATCCCGTTCGGCGGCCGCTTTGCCGAGATCTTCGCGATACGGCGGCGCGAGGCCGACGAATTCTATCGATCGATCACCCCGTCACGCGTCGGTGACGACGCGGCTTTGGTGATGCGCCAAGCGCTCGCCGGCATGCTGTGGAGCAAGCAGTATTTCGGCTACGACGTTCAACGGTGGCTGGAACAGCGCGGTGCCGAGCCGCTGCAGCCGACAGATAACCATCTGCGCAACCGTGCTTGGTTTCACTTGGCTGCCGATCATGTGATCTCGATGCCGGACAAATGGGAGTATCCGTGGTTTGCCGCCTGGGATTTGGCGTTTCACACGCTGGCCCTGTCTTCGGTCGATATCGACTTTGCCAAGGAGCAGCTCGCCCTGCTGCTCGATCAGGCTTATGTGCACCCGACCGGGCAGATCCCCGCTTACGAATGGAATTTCAGTGACGTCAATCCCCCGGTACAGGCCTGGGCGACAATCTTTCTCTACCGCATGGAGGAGGCGCTCAAAGGTTCTGGTGATGTCGACTTCCTGAAATTGATGTTCGGCAAGTTGTCGATGAATTTCGGCTGGTGGATCAACCGCAAGGACCGTTTCGGCAACAGCCTGTTCGAGGGCGGATTTCTTGGGCTCGACAATATCGGGGTGTTTGATCGCAGTGCGCCCTTGCCGACCGGCGGCTTTCTGGAGCAGGCTGATGGCACCGGCTGGGTGGCGCTGTTCTGTCAGAACATGATCGAGATCGCGATCGAGCTCGCGGTTCACGATCCCGGCTACGAGGCGCTGGCGACCAATTATGCGATCGAATTTTTGCTGATCGCCCATGCAATCAACTCGATCGGCAATGACGGCATGTGGGACGAGGAGGATGGTTTTTATTATGATGTGCTGCGTCTGCCGGATGGGCGTGCCACTCGGCTCAAAGTCCGCTCGATGGTCGGCCTGCTGCCGTTATGCGCGGTCACCGCGATCGATCCGGTCCAGCGCCAGCGGGTGCCGCGGCTTGTCGCGCAGATCAATGAGCGGCTGCAGCGCATGCCGCAATTGCGCGAGTCTTTTCATGCGACCGGGCCGGGCCATCTTGGCATCGCCGGCCGCGGCGTGATCGGGCTGGTCACCGCGGATCGGCTGCGGCGCATCCTGTCGCGCATGCTCGACGAGAACGAGTTTTTGAGCCCGTATGGGGTCCGCTCGTTGTCGCGGCATCACGCCGAGCATCCCTATGTCTTGTCGGTCGATGGCCACGAATACCGGGTCGGCTACCTGCCGGCCGAATCCGACACCGGCATGTTCGGCGGCAATTCGAACTGGCGTGGGCCGATCTGGATGCCTGTCAACGCCCTGATCATTCGGGCGTTGTTGCATTACTATTCGTATTATGGACCATCCTACACGATCGAATGCCCCACCGGTTCCGGCCGCCAGCTGAATTTTTTCGAGGTGGCGCAGGAGATTGCCAATCGACTGATCCGGATTTTTCTGAAAGACGAACATGGCCGGCGCCCGGTGTTCGGCGGTGCGACCGTGTTTCAGCAAGATCCAAATTGGCGAGACAATCTCCTGTTTTATGAATATTTCCATGGCGATAATGGCGCCGGCATCGGCGCCAGCCATCAGACTGGGTGGACCGGCCTCGTCGCTGGGCTGATCGAGATATTCGGCAAGCTCGATGCACAAAATGCGTTAAGCGACGGACGCAAGGGTACGTTTGGCCGCGAGCGCGCATGATCCGGCTGAACCCCCGAACCGGGTGAAACCCGGCAGCCCCGGCAGCGGCGCGCGCCTTGTCGCCGCTGCATGATCACGCTTAGGGCAAGCTAATCCGGAGCCGGACCAACACCGGCCACCGGCTTTGGCATCGCAGCGATGGCCGGCTGCTCTGGCTTCTGCGGTGCCTGCAGCAGCGGCTCGAGCTGCGGCCGGATCGCCTTTAGCAGATGAACTGCAAGCGCGCTGGTGAAATCATAGCGTGCGGCGACCGCTCCCGGCACATAAGCGGTGATTGTGCCAAAAAACCGGTCCCCGAGAAAAAAGGCGAATGTCGCAGTGCGATCGACCACTTGCTGTGAGATCAGCCGTCCGCCAGCGCCAAAATGATCGGAGCGGTTATCACCGGTTCCCGTTTTGCCGCCGACAGGCAGCGGGGTGCCGTCCGCCCGATGATAGACCCCGCGCACAGCCGTGCCGGTGCCGCTCGCCACGACCGACAGCAGCGCCTGCCGCACCGTCTCGGCGACCGCCGGATCGAGCACCCGCCGCGGCTGCGGGGCGACCGCGAGGTCGGTCTCATAGGGCGTGCCGACCGCAAAATCCAGCTTCTCCAGATCGACGGTCGGCAGCCTTACCCCGTCATTGACGATGATCCCGAGCAGGCTGGCGAGTGCGTCAGGACGGTCGCCCGAACTGCCGAGCACGGTGCCGAGCGACGGGACGAGACGCGCGAACGGATAGCCTTGGCGCCGCCAGTCCTGCAAGATCCGGTCGAACGCGCTCTGTTCGAGCAGGGTGCGGATGCGCAGGGTCTGCAGGTGCCGGCTGCGCGGCTCGAACAGCCAGGCATAGACCTCCTGCCGGGTCCGCTCGCTGGCGCGCAGCATCGCCACCCGCGTGGCGTCGGGGTGCCGGCGCAGATAAGCGACCAGCCACAATTCGAGCGGGTGGACCCCGGAAATAGCACCACGGTCGCGCAGCGACACCTCGCTTGGGCTCGATTGGCGATAAAGATCCCACAGCTCGGTGTCGTCGAGCCCGGCATGCGGCAGCCGCCGTGCCAGAAACGCCGCGAGCGCATCCTTGCTCGCATCGGGGCGCACCGTGCGGAACACGACAGCAAGCCGGCGCGGCACCGGCAAAGTGCGGCTCGCCAAGAGGTCGAGCGCCTGCTGCGGGGTTCGGCCATGGTAGTCGTGCCAGAACCGGTCGAGGTATTCCTGCCCCTCCCGATCCGCGAACCGCCAGAGATAGATCATGCGTTCGGGATCGTCGGGATCGGATAGCAATCGGGAGGTGTCCGGCCCGCCGGCTGCGATGTAGTAGTCGACGATGTCGCGCATCAACCGGACAAAGGCGAGATTGATCGAATTGGCGAATGCCACCGCGACGGTCGGCCGCTCGTGGTTCTCCCATTTGGAGAAATTGGCAAAGCTCTGCAATCCGCCGCCGGTGAAGAATGTCGCCGGGCTGGCCGAATAGGTGCGCTGCATCGCCGCTTCGAGCATCCCTCGCAGACTGCGATCGTGCGCATCGGCGAGGTAGCCCGCGGCCCATCGGGTGATCGGGTCGTTCTTGGCGGCGGCGGCCCTCGCCAGCAGCTGCGTGCGATCCAGCGGCGCCAGTTTCTTGTGCAGTGTGTCGACAATATCGAGATAGGTGATCAGGGTGCGCAGCTTGGCGGTCGAGCCGAGCTGCAATTTGGCCCCGGCATTGATGTCGAACGGCTCGTTCAGGCTGTCGGCGCGGATCCGCACATAGTTGCAATCGCGACCGCGCTCGTACAGCACGACGCTCCAGGCGAGCCGGGAAGGATCGGCGGCGTTCAGCAGCTGCTTGCCGAAGAGCCCGAGCGACCGGTCATAGGCAGGGTCGCCGAGCTGCGACAGAACGTCGCCGATCCGCTGCTGCGCGGCACTGTCGATGCTCGACCAGCCGCTCAGATCGAGCCGGTCGAGGGCATAGAAATTTGCCAGATGCAGCCGTTCCACGAGCGCGTCGCGCAGCTGGTCGGTCGCCTGCCCGGCAATCAGAGGCGGTGGTGCCGGACGAGGAGTTGGAGCGCGAAATGCGGGGGGTGCAGTAAGGGCCGCATTGCGCAGCGCGGGGGTGATGACCCCGCCGGCGCTCAGCAGCCGCAGATACCGGTCGGTCAGTGCCGCGAGTGCCGCGTGGTCGGTATCGAGGTAATAGGAGGGTCGGCGGCCGGCCAGCAGCAGGCTGAGGACCTGCCGGTAGATCTCGCCCTTGCGCGCCAGCGCCGCCGGGGTCGTGGCCGGCCCGGTCAGCACCCGATCAGCTTCGGCGAGATCGGTCCCGTACCAGTGCCACAGCGCATCGGGGACGCCGATGATCTCGCCGTAACCCGGTCGGGACCCCAACGGTTCGGTATCGAGATAGGTTGTGACGATATGGCGCCGCGCCGCCATCGTGTCGGGGCCGCCGAGATAGGCCCGCGTCGAAGCAGTCACCATCTGGCGCAGCTTCTCGCTGATGTCGCGGGTGCGTCCGCCGGGCGAATGCAGGAATTTCTCGGTCTGGGTCGCGAGCGTGCTGGCGCCGCCGGCGCGAAACCGGTGATTGACGAGGCCGGCGATCCGGCCCGCCACGGCCAGCATGAAACGATCCCAATCGACCGCGGGGTTGCGCCGCGGGTCGTGCGGCGCCAACAGGTCGCGATCCTCGATATAGGTCAGGCTGGCAACGACCAGAGGCGGGATCGAGGCAAAATCGGGATAGGCCCGCTGCGGGTAACGCGCGCGATAAAGTATGGCGTCGTGGCGATCGAACAGCTGCAGCCCGGCCTGCGTCTTCTCCCGATAAATGGCATAGCCGCCATCCTCGACGAAATGTTCGAGCGTCGGCGACCAGCGTGCCTGGCGGGTGATGACGAAGTGGTCGCGGCCGAGTGCCTCGATGAAGCGCGGCAGTTCGGCATAGCCGAGCCGCTCGTCGTAAGGGCCACCCGTCGGGAACCGGATCGCGTCGCTCGGGCCCGCGGCGACACTAAAGGTCATGGCGCGGGCGAGATGCGAGAAGATCCGTGATTGAAGAAACGAGGTGCGGGCTTCGGTAACGATGATCCAGCCGAGCAGCGCCACCACCGCCATCGCCGCCATTGCGCGCAACAGCAACAGGATACGCGCAAATCGCCGGTGCCGACGCCCGGGACGGCGGCGGTCCCGGTGCCTGCGCGGCAGCATATGTTCCCAGACTGCTTCGACCATGCGAGCCGTCCCGAGCCACTATTAGATGGCGGGTGGCAAACGCCGGACAATAGCATTCGATCCGTTTGTTTTCGCCTAACGCGCGGACGCGCCTCGCTGTCTCCAACAATCGCGGCCAGGCGGCGGTGATCGCCCGCGTCGGCGGGGCAGCGGCAATGTCAGCCGCCGCCGATCTTCGGGATCAGGTAGATCTCGCTGTCAGGGGCGAGCGGGGCGAGATAGGCATCCTGAAAGATCTCGCCATTGATCGCCACCGCCATCCCTTCCTCGACCTGATGGCCGAGGCCGGGATAGCGGCGTTCGAGTTCGAGGATCAGCCGGCGAAAGGTGTTCGCCTCGACGTCGAACTCCGACACCCCGCCGGTAAGACGGCGCGCCGCCTGGCCGGCGATGACGACATGCGGCATCGTGGCGCGTCCGTTGTCGTCGCTACTCCGCGGCCCGGCGCACCGGCTCGTGCGCATCGATCGCTTCGCGCACCCGCGGCGGCGACATCGGCAGGTCGCGCAGCCGCGTTCCAATCGCAGCGGCGATGGCGTTGGCGACCGCGGCCATCGGCGGCACGATCGGCACCTCGCCGACGCCGCGCGCGCCGAACGGATGGCGCGGGTTGGGTACTTCGACGATGACCGCGTCGATCATCGGGACATCGGGCGCCACCGGGCAGCGGTAATCGAGAAAGCCCGGGTTTTCGAGCCGCCCGTCCTTGTCGTAGATGTACTCCTCGTTCAGCGCCCAGCCGATGCCCTGTGTCACGCCACCCTGGATCTGGCCTTCGACATAGGAGGGATGGATCGCGCGGCCGACATCCTGGATCGCGGTATAGCGCAGGATCTTGACGTAGCCGGTCTCGCGGTCGACCTCGACATCGCAGATATGGGTCGCAAAGCCGGGTCCGGCACCCTGCGCGTTGATCGACACCTCGGCACTGATCGGCCCGCCGGTGCGCCCCGCCTTCAGCGCGATTTCGGCCAGCGGCAGCGGCTCGAAATCACCGGCATTGGCGCCCGCGGGATAGGCCTGGCCATCCTTCCACTCGACGGCGTCGGGGCTGATGTCCCAGATCATCGCCGCGCGCTTCTTGAGCTCGTCGACAACCTTCTCGGCCGCCTGCGTCGTCGCCATGCCGGTGGCAAAGGTGACCCGGCTGCCCCCGGTCAGGAACGAGAAGCCGATCGAACTGGTGTCGGCGACGATCGGGCGCACCCGCTCGACCGGGATGCCGAGCACCTCGGCCGCCATCATCGCCATCGAGGCGCGTGAGCCGCCGATATCCGGTGTGCCGACCGCGACGACGGCGGTGCCGTCCTCGTTGATATGACAGGCGGCACTCGATTCGCCGCCGATGTTGAACCAGAAGCCGGAGGCGATACCGCGGCCCTGGTTCGGGCCGAGCTTTTCCCGCAGGTGCGGGTGGTTCTTGGCCGCCTCGACGGTCTCGGCATAGCCGATATTGACGTAGGTCGGGCCGTGCGTGGCCTTGGTGCCGTCCTTGGCGGCATTGATCTCGCGCAGGCGCAGCGGATCGATGCCGAGCTCTTGGGCGAGTTCGTCGAGACAGCTTTCGACGCCGTATGACGAGATCGGGGCGCCCGGCGCCCGGTAGGCGGCGACCTTCGGGCGATTGGAGACGACATCGTAGCCGACGATGTTGGCGTTGGGGATGTCGTACATCGCAAAGCCGCACATGCAGCCGGGTCCGACCGGCGAGCCCGGAAACGCCCCGGCCTGGTATTTGAGGACCAGATTGGCGGCGACGATCCGCCCGTCCTTCTTGGCGCCGAGCTTGACCTCGACCACCCCGCCCGAGGTCGGCCCGGTGCCGCGGAACACTTCTTCGCGGCTCATCACCATCTTGACCGGGCGGCCCGACTTCTTGGCCATCGCCAGGGCCAGCGGTTCGAGATAGACGAGCGTCTTGCCACCAAACCCGCCGCCGATCTCGGCCGGGATCGCGCGGATGTCGGAAATGTCGATGCCGAGCAGTTTGGCGCAATAGGCGCGCACCATGAACTGGCCCTGGCTCGAGCTCCAGATCGTGCATTGCCCGTCGCTGGCATAGGAGACGACGCAGGCATGCGGCTCGATATAGCCCTGATGCACCGGCTTTGTCGTATAGCGTCGCTCGATGATGATATCGGCCTCGCGGAAGCCGGCCTCGGCATCGCCCTTCACAAAGGTCAACCGCTTGGCGATGTTCGAGGGCCTGGTCGGCTTGGGATCGACGCCCTGGGTGTAGAGATCATCGTGCAGCAGCGGTGCTCCGGGCCGCATCGCCTCTTCGACATCGATGACGTGCGGCAGCACGTGATAATCCACCTCGATCAGCTCGCAGGCGGCTTCGGCGATCGCCGGCGAGACCGCCGCGACCGCGGCCACCGCATGCCCGTCATAAAGCGCCCGCTCGCGCGCCATGCAGTTGCGCGACAGGTCGCGAAAGTTCATCGGACCCTCGCCGACAAACGCCTCCTCCGAGGGGATCGCCGGAAAATCGGCGGCGGTGATCACCGCCTTGACGCCGGGCAGAGCCTCCGCCTTCTTCGTGTCGATCGACAGGATGCGGGCATGCGCATGCGGGCTGCGCTTGACCTTGCCCCACAGCATGCCGGGCATGACCATGTCGGCGCCGAAATTGGCGCGTCCGGTGACCTTGTCCACCCCGTCCGGGCGGATCGGCCGAGTGCCGACGACTTTTTGAAATTCCTTTGCGATGAACGTCATGAGAGCCTCGTTCCTGCTCCAACGTCACCCCGGCTGAAGCGAATGCCGGGCACAATGTCGTGAGGTCACCGCGAGCGCGGCGACGCCAGCCCGACGGATCGGGATCGCGCCGTCGCTTCGCTTCCCGCAATGACCCGGCCGCTACTCCGCCGCCTCGCGCATTGGCGGGGTCCGGTCGAGTGCCGCGAGCACCCGCGGCGGCGACATCGGCAGGTCGCGCAGCCGCGTTCCGATCGCAGCGGCGATGGCGTTGGCGACCGCGGCCATCGGCGGCACGATCGGCACCTCGCCGACACCGCGCGCGCCGAACGGATGGCGCGGGTTGGGTACCTCGACCATGATCGTGTCGATCATCGGCATGTCCGATGCGACCGGCACGCGGTAATCGAGAAAGCCCGGGTTTTCGAGCCGCCCGTCCTTGTCGTAGATGTACTCCTCGTTCAATGCCCAGCCGACCCCCTGCGTGACACCGCCCTGCATCTGGCCTTCGACATAGGAGGGGTGGATCGCGCGGCCGACATCCTGGATCGCGGTATAGCGCAGGATCTTGACGTGCCCGGTCTCGCGGTCGACCTCGACATCGCAGATATGGGTGGCGAAGCCCGGCCCCTGTCCCTGCGCGTTGATCTGCACCTCCGAACTGATCGGGCCGCCGGTGCGAGCCGATTTGGCCGCGAGTTCGGCCAGCGGCAGCGGCTCGAAATCACCTGCATTGGCGCCCGCGGGATAGGCCTTGCCATCCTTCCACTCGACGGCGTCGGGGCTGATGTCCCAGGTCACCGCGGCGCGCTTTTTCAGCTCCTCGACGACCTTCTGCGTCGCCTGGGTCACCGCCATGCCGCCGGCAAAGGTGACGCGGCTGCCGCCGGTCGAGGCGCTGAAGCCGATTGCGGTCGTGTCGCCGACCACCGGCCGGACATTCTCGAACGGCACGCCCAGCACCTCGGCGACCATCATCGCCATCGAGGCCCGCGAGCCGCCGATATCGGGATGGCCTTCGGTCACCGTGACCGTGCCGTCCTCGTTGACATGAACGGCGGCACTCGATTCCCCGCCGGCATTGTGCCAGAAGCCGCAGGCGAGCCCGCGCCCCTGGTTGGGACCGAGCTTCACTTTCAGATGCTCGGCCGCGCGCGCCGCTTCGAGCGTCTGCAGATAGCCGATATTGACCCAGGTCGGGCCGTGCGCCGCCTTGGTGCCGTCCTTGGCGCCGTTCATCTCGCGCAACCGCAGCGGATCGATACCGAGTTCCTCGGCCAGTTCGTTGAGGCAGCTTTCGACCCCGAACGTGCCGATCGGTGCACCCGGCGCGCGATAGGCGGCCACTTTCGGCCGGTTGCACAAGACGTCGTAGCCGGTCGTTTCGGCGTTGGGCAGATCGTACATCGCGAGCGCGCAGATGCAGCCCTGCTGAACCGGCGATCCCGGGAACGCGCCCGACTGGTATTTGAGCACCGTCTTCGCCGCGGTGATGCGGCCGTCCTTCTTGGCGCCGAGCTTGACTTCGACGACGGCGCCCGAGGTCGGTCCGGTGGCCCGGAACACCTCCTCTCGGTTCATCACGATCTTGACCGGGCGGCCCGATTTCTTCGACAGCATGTAGGCGATCGGCTCCAGATAGACGATCGTCTTGCCGCCAAAGCCGCCGCCGATCTCGGCCGGGATCGCCCGGATGTTGGCGATGTCGGCGCCGACGATGCGCGAAGTGTAGCCGCGCACCATGAACTGGCCCTGGCTCGAACTCCAGATCGTGGTCTGCCCGTCGGCACCGACCGCGACGACACAGGCATGCGGCTCGATATAGCCCTGGTGCACCGGCTTTGTCGTATAGCGTCGCTCGATGATGACGTCCGCCTCGGCAAACCCGGCCGCGACATCGCCCTTGGTAAACCGGACCTGCTTCGAGACGTTGGAGGGCTTGGTCGGCCTGGGCTCGATCCCGGCGGTGAAGATGTCGTCGTGCAACAGCGGCGCATCGGGGGCCATCGCCGCCTCGACATCCATGACGTGCGGCAGCACCTCGTATTCGACCTCGATCAGGTCGAGCGCCTGCTCGGCGATCGCCGGCGAGGTGGCGGCGACCGCGGCGACCGCGTGTCCCTCATAGAGGGCCTTGCCCCTCGCCATGCAATTGCGCGACAGGTCCCAGAGATTGGCCGGGGCCGCGCCGATGACACGCTTATCGGGCGGGATGTCGGGAAAATCAGCGCGGGTCGTCACCGCCTTGACGCCAGGCAACGCCTCCGCCTTTTTGGTGTCGATCGACACGATGCGGGCATGGGCATGGGGGCTGCGCTTGATCTTGCCCCAAAGCATGCCCGGCATCGCCATATCGGCGCCGAAATTGGCGCGGCCGGTGACCTTGTCCACTCCATCGGGGCGGATCGGCCGGGTGCCGACGACTTTGAGGTCGGCCTTATCAAGAAAGCTCATCGTGCTGCCTCCTCACGCATGACCGCGGCGGCGTCGAGCACCGCACGGATGATCTTGTCGTAACCGGTGCAGCGGCATAGATTGCCGGCGAGCCAGTAGCGCGTCTCCTCCTCGGTCGGATTCAGGTTCTCGTCGAGCAGCGCCTTGGCGGCGACGATGAAGCCCGGCGTGCAGAACCCGCATTGCAAGGCCGCGTGTTCGAGGAATTTCTGCTGCACCGGATGCAGCTTGTCGCCCTGGGCGATGCCCTCGACGGTCTGGATCGTGCGGCCCTCGGCTTCGGCGCCGAGCATCAGGCACGAGCAGGTGATGCGGCCGTCGACGATGACGGTGCAGGCGCCGCAATCACCGGAGCTGCAGCCCTCCTTGCTGCCGGTCAGGTTGAGCTCGTCGCGCAAGACGTCGAGCATGGTCTGCTGCGGCTCGCACAAATATTCGACCGGCTCGCCGTTGATGATGGTCGAGACGTGTTGCTTGGCCATTAGCGTGCTCCAGCGCGTTCAAAGGCAATGGCGGCCGCGCGGCGTGCCAGCACACCCGCGACCTTGGTGCGATATTCGATCGTGCCGCGCTTGTCGTCGATCGGCTTACAGGCGCGGCGGGCGGCGTCATCGAGGGCCGCCAGCGTGGCGTCGTCGAGCCGGTGCCCGACAAGCGCCTTGGCGCCGTCCTCGACAATGATTTGAGTCGGTGCCACCGCGCCCAACACGACGCGCGCGTCGGTGCAGGTGCCACCGGCATCGAGAGTGACATTGACCGCGCAGCCGACGACGGCGATGTCCATCTCGGTGCGCGGGATGAAGCGCAGATAGGCATCGGACTGGTGCGGCTTGGGCTTGGGGATGTGAAACTCGGTGATCAGCTCGCCCTTTTGCAGCGAGGTGCGGCCGGGCCCGGTGACGATCGCCTCGACCGGGGCCTCGCGCTTGCCGTTCGGGCCGGCGATCAGGCAGGTGACACGCGCCGCAATCATCGCCGGAACGCTGTCCGCCGCCGGCGATGCATTGCACAGATTGCCGGCGAGCGAGGCGCGCCCCTGGATCTGCTCCGAGCCGATCAGGTCCATGCCCTCGACGATCCCCGGCCAGGCGCGGGTCAGAGCTGTGTTCTCGTAGAGCATCGCACCAGGCGTCGCGGCACCGACGACAAACCGGTCGCCCTCCTCGCGGACGCCGATCATGCCCGGGATCCGCTTGGTGTCGACGATCAGGTCGGGACGCGTTCGACCCGAGCGCAGCTGCACGAGCAGGTCGGTTCCGCCGGACAGCACCTTGGCCAGACCGGAGGCGCCGGCGAGGACCTTGACCGCCTCGTCGACGCTGGTCGGTGCAGAAAAGCTCAGACTGGGCATGTTGGCTCCTAGTTGACGCGGGCGCCACGCCCCGGTGGCCGGGCCCGCCGAAACAGGCAACAGAGCAGCACGGCGGCAGGCGAGGCGAGCGCCGCGCACCGCATCGACCTCGATTACACTACCAGCCCCCGCGGCGTGAAGCGCTATGTTCCAAATGTCCCGGCACAATACCGCGCTGCGCCGCACCATGATACCGATAATCGGTGATATCGTCCTCGACGACCGCCAAATCACCGAGCGCTTCATCCGCGCCTCCGGTCCCGGTGGCCAAAATGTCAACAAGGTGGCGAGCGCGGTGCAGTTGCGCCTTGATCTTGCGCATGCCGAGACGTTGCCGCCCGAACTCCGCCGGCGCGTGGCACGGCTCGCCGGGCGGCGGCTGACCGAGGACGGCGTCCTCGTCATCACCGCCCGCCGCTTCCGCACCCAGGAGCGCAACCGCCGCGACGCGCTCGACCGGCTCGTTGCACTGATCCGGCGCGCGGCAATCCCGCCGGCGCCACGCCGCCCGACCCGGCCCGGTGTTGCCGCCAAAGAACGCCGCCACGCCGCCAAAGCGCGCCGTGCCGCTCTGAAGCAGCAGCGCCGTGCCGATCCCGCCGACGATCCGCGCTGACGGCCGCTGCCGCGGATCGCCGGCAGCAGTGCGACCGGCCGGATTGTGCTAACCTGCTGGATTGTGCTAACCGACCGGATTGTGCCAACCGGCCGGATCAGGCTCGTGGCGGGCGCGCAGCAAGGTCAGCACGTCATCGCCGAGCGCCGCGGTCGAGATTTGCTCGAAATGCGGGAATTCGGCGAGGGTTGCACGATCGATGCCGGAAACCGCCGGGATGCCGTCGG
>DATJTI010000022.1:0-2624 GCA_035503615.1 Allostellaceae bacterium
TTTGTATCACCGATTTCTGCCTGGGAGATTGGCCTGTTGTGCCGACCCCGAAGCGGGCGCGGCGGGCCTGTCCGGTTCCTGCCTGATGCACGGACTTGGCTCGCCACGGCCATGTCAGGCTCCGGCATAAAGGCGGCGCCATTTACTGCGGAGATCGCCTTCGATGCCTCGTCGCTGCCGAGGCAATTGTATAACGATCCGGCCGACCGAATGATAATTTCGACAGCCCGGTGGCTCGGCGCGCCAATCGTGACGCGCGATCGCCGCATGATTGAATATTCTGGCGCCGGGCATCTCCAGGTCATCGCCTGCTGATCACCTCAGTCGGAATCGCCTCAGGAGGAACGGCAATGACATTACGATTGCGCCGGGTCGTCACCGGCCATGACGAGAGCGGCAAGGCGATCGTGACGATCGACGAGATCGCGAAAACCGGCTCGGCGCGGCCTGGGGTCACGACGAGCGTCGCGTGGACGAGCGAGGGGTTTCCGATCGGCAACGACGGCAGCGCCGACGAGGCGCAGCGTGCGGTCGGCACTTGGCACCCGAACGGCACGGTGTTCCGCATCATCGAGTTCGCGCCCGGTAACGGCGGGCGCAACCACCGCACCGATTCACTCGATTATGCGGTCGTGCTGTCGGGCGAGATCGATATGGACCTCGACGGCAACGAGGTGCACCTGAAGGCCGGCGACGTCATCGTGCAGCGCGGCACGATCCACAACTGGATCAACCGCGGCGGCGACCCGTGCGTCATCGCGTTTGTGCTGATCGATGCCCGCCCGGTGACGATCGGCGGCCGGGTGCTCAACGCAGTCGGATAGCGCGGGATCAGACGCGGCGCGGCAGCGAACGGCGCTCGACCTGGAACGTCGGCGTTGCCGTGCGGCGGATCGGCCGGCGCACGACCTCGAAATCGCGGCGCGGCGGCGGCTCGATTTCGGGCAGCGCTTCCATCGCCCGCTCGGTCTGCGACAGCGGGCGCTCCGCCGCCTCGCTCTGCCTCGGCGGGTGCGGTGCGGAGGGCAGAGCCGGGCGCGAGGGCACCGAAAACCCGGCAAACGCCCGCGGCGCGGCGGCCTCGTGGTAGTCGCGCGGCGGGCCGGCGGGCGGTCGGGCGGTACGGGCCGGCGGCCTTCTCGGCGGCGCGCCGCTTTTCGCCCGCGCCTTGTCGCGCGGCTTGACGTTCAGCTTGCAACCGTCGATCTCGCTGCCATCAAGCGTCGAGATCGCCTGGTTGGCGGCGCGTTCGGTGGCGATGTCGACAAACCCGTAGCGCAACCGCGCGCCGGTCGCCGGATCGCGCGCGACAATCGCGCTCAGCACGATGCCGAAGGGATCGAACGCTTCGGCGAGCCGCTCATCGGGAAAGTCGGGCGGCAAATTGCCGACGAACACGTTACCCTTGTTGCTGCGCACCCACATGAATTCCGCTTGTCGCGGCACCCCCTTCGATTTTCCCGCACGGTGCGACGCCGCCCGGCGCTCCGTCAACTCACCCGGCCGATATGGGACCGCATTGCAGCATTGCAAACCCGGCTGTCGCGACGGAATGGCGCGGTTGTGCCGTTCCGCGCCGCGAGGCAGCATCGTCAATGGTGAACACCGGGGCGGCACAATGATCCCGCGCGAATTTCTGCTCGAGCTGGCTGCCCGCCGGTAGCTTTCGAAGCGGAGCACCCCGATGGTTGCCGCCAAGCCGATCCCCGACGGCGATGCTGCCGTCACCCTTTACCTGATCGTGTCCGACGCCGCGGCGGCGATCGGGTTCTGCAAGGAGGCATTCGGCACAGCGAAGCGCATGCGCCTCATCCGCCCGGACGGCAGGCATCGGGCGGCGCGCCGGTCATGCTGCACCTCTGCGTTGCCGACGTGGACCGGGTGACAGCCCAGGCCGTCGCCGCCGGAGTGACGGTTGGATGCCCCGTGCACGATAGGTTGCCGAGGAAATTGTTGGCCGGCGACCGTGACGGCGCGTGTTGTCCAGACCGCTTCAGGGCATTATGTTTTCGCCGCCGCCGCAAACGCGAGGGAGGCCATACCCGCTGCATTGAGTTGATACGTCAACCGTTGCACGAGCCCGTAGCTCAGCCGGTAGAGCAACTGACTTTTAATCAGTAGGTCTCGGGTTCGAACCCCGACGGGCTCACCATAAACATCAATCGTTTACCTGATAGATGCGAGTGACGCGGTGGGATCAAGGTATCCCCAAGGTATCCCGTGGCCGGAACTCGCATCGGATTGCGCCGCGGCTGCGTCGCCAGCGCCAGCCCCGGCGCCTCGCGGCAGCGACACTCGCGGTGCTTCGATGCCGCCGCCTTCCTGGCGGGCGATCGGCGGGGTTTGGTAGGAGCGATGGCGTTTCGATCATTGAATCGCCTTGCCCGTCCGCCGGAGGCGACAGCACGGCCGTTGCAGGCGATCCCGAAAAATCGTAATCTCTCCACACAGATGCCGCCCGCCCGCGGGCGTGCCTTTTCCTTTGCCGTCCAAAATCGGGCGCCGCTCGGCGAGTCGGGCGATCACTCGTTCTGGGAAGACGGGGGCATGCGGGAGGCTGATGCGAAATTTGCGCCGGGGCTTTCGAACTGCGCACGATTTTCAGGATTTCGAGCCGCCGCCGC
>DATJTI010000023.1:0-17344 GCA_035503615.1 Allostellaceae bacterium
GTCGGCACACGCCGTTTTTTGGCAATTACCGGCCGCAATTCTATTTTCGCACGACCGATGTGACCGGCACGGTGCACCTGCCGGAGGGCACCGAGATGGTGATGCCGGGCGACAACATCTCGATGGAGATCGAACTGATCGTGCCGATCGCGATGGATGAGGGGTTGCGGTTTGCGATCCGCGAGGGCGGCCGCACCGTCGGCGCCGGCGTCGTCGCCAAAATCATCAAATAGCTGCCCGAACCAACGAGACCCGATAGGGACGTAAACGCCAGATGGACAATCAGAACATCCGCATCCGCTTGCGGGCCTACGATCATCGCGTGCTCGATCAATCGACCAGCGAGATCGTCAACACCGCCAGGCGGACCGGTGCGCGGATCCGCGGCCCGATCCCGCTGCCGACCAAGATCGAGAAATTCACCGTGCTGCGCTCGCCGCACATCGACAAGAAATCGCGTGAGCAGTTCGAGATCCGCACCCATAAGCGCATGCTCGACATCGTCGATCCGACCCCGCAGACTGTCGATGCGCTGATGAAGCTCGATCTCGCCGCCGGAGTCGATGTCGAGATCAAGCTGTGATGGCTCCAGCGATGCGCACCACCGGAGCGATGCGCACTGGGGCGAAGCGCACCGGATTGCTCGCCCGCAAGCTCGGCATGACGCGGGTCTTCACCGCGGATGGCAATCACGTCCCGGTCACCGTGCTGGGCGTCGACAATTGTCAGGTGGTCGCGGTGCGCAGCGCCGAAAAGGACGGCTACACTGCGCTGCAGCTCGGCATCGGCACCGCCAAGGTCAAGAATGTATCGAAGGCGCAGCGCGGGCATTTCGCCAAGGCCGAGGTCGAGCCGAAGGCGCGGCTCGCCGAGTTCCGGGTTAGCGAAGACGGGCTCGTCGCGGTCGGCAGCGAGCTCACTGCCGCGCATTTTGTTCCCGGCCAGCGCGTCGATGTCGTCGGCACCAGCCTCGGCAAAGGCTTTGCCGGAGCGATGAAGCGGCACAATTTCGGCGGGTTGCGCGCCACTCACGGCGTTTCGGTGTCGCATCGCAGCCACGGTTCCACCGGGCAGCGGCAATCCCCAGGCAAGACCTTCAAGAACAAGAAGATGGCGGGACATCTCGGGGCGGCGCGGGTGACCGTGCAAAGCCTCGAAGTGATCTCCGCCGATGCCGAGCGCGGTGTGCTGATGATCAAGGGTGCGGTGCCCGGCTGCAAGGGCGGGTATGTGCTGATCAAGGATGCCGCCAAGCGCAAGCCGCCCGAGACCCTGCCGTTTCCGGCCGCGGTCCGCGGTGCTGCGGCAGCCGGCGAGACGCCCTCCGCCGAGCCAGCGGGAGAGCCGGCATGAGCAGGCTCAGTGTGCGCAATCTCGACAACGAAGAGGTCGGCGACATCGAGTTGGACGACGCGGTTTTCGGGCTGCCGGTGCGCGGCGACATCCTGGCGCGGGTGGTCAATTGGCAGCTCGCCAAACGCCGCGCCGGCACGCACAAGACGAAGGGGATCAGCGACGTCCAGGGGACGACCAAAAAGCCGTACAAGCAGAAAGGCACCGGGCGCGCGCGCCAGGGCAGCCTGCGCTCGCCGCAGTTTCGCGGTGGTGCGGTCATCTTCGGGCCGGTCGTGCGCAGCCACGAATTCGACCTGCAGAAGAAGGTGCGCCGGCTCGGTCTCAAGACGGCGTTGTCGGCAAAGCATCGCGAGGGAAAGCTCGTCATCATCGACGCGGCGCATGCCGGGGAGGCCAAGACCAAGGCGCTGCGGGCCCGGCTCGACGCGCTCGGTTGGCGCTCGGCGCTGATCATCGATGGGCCGGCGGTCGATCACAATTTTGCACTCGCCGCGCGCAACCTGCCGCAGATCGATGTGCTGCCGCAACAAGGGGCGAATGTCTACGATATCCTGCGTCGCGACACGCTGGTGTTGACCCGCGCCGCGGTCGAGCAGCTGCAAGCGAGGCTCAAATGAGCCGGTTCCGCGTGATCCCGCCGCGTGAGACGAAGCTGTCGCGGCAGCAGATGTACGATCTGATCCGCACCCCGGTGATTACCGAGAAAGCGACCTATGTCTCAGAGCACAACCAGGTGATCTTTCGCGTGCCGCTGACCGCGACCAAGCGCGAGGTCAAGGCCGCGGTCGAGGGGCTGTTCAATGTCCGGGTCACCGCGGTCAACACGATCCGGGTCGCCGGCAAGATCAAGCGGTTTCGCGGACGGGCCGGTCGCCGCTCGGATGTCAAAAAGGCGATCGTCACGCTCGGCGAAGGCCAGCGGATCGACGTGACCACCGGGATTTGAGCGCAGAGGGACCGGAAAGTGGCATTGAAGACGTTCAACCCGACCACGCCGTCGCGCCGGCAGCTGGTCATCGTCGATCGCGGCGAATTGTGGAAGGGCAAGCCGGTCAAGGCGCTGACCGAAGGGCTGCGCGGCAAGGGCGGGCGCAATAATACCGGCCGCATCACGGTGCGCTGGCGCGGCGGCGGCAACAAGCGACGCTATCGGATCGTCGATTTCAAACGGACCAAGACCGACCAGCCGGCGACCGTCGAGCGTCTCGAATATGATCCGAACCGGACCGCGTTCATCGCCCTCTTGCGCTATCAGGATGGCGAGCTCGCCTATATCCTGGCGCCGCAGCGGCTCAAGGCTGGCGACAGCGTCATCTCGGGCGAGCGGGTCGATGTCAAGCCCGGCAATGCGATGCCGATGCGCAGCATGCCGCTCGGCACGATCATCCATAATGTCGAGATGAAGCCGGGCAAGGGCGGCCAGATCGCTCGTTCGGCCGGCACCTATGCCCAGCTGGTCGGCCGCGACCAGGGCTATGCACTGTTGCGGCTGAGCTCGGGCGAGTTGCGCCTGGTGCGCTCCGAATGCCGCGCGACGATCGGCGCGGTGTCGAACCCCGACCAGCAGAACATCGTCATCGCCAAGGCCGGACGCAACCGCTGGCTCGGGCGCCGACCGTCGGTGCGCGGGGTGGCGATGAACCCGATCGACCATCCGCATGGCGGCGGTGAAGGCCGCAGCTCGGGCGGCCGCCACCCGGTGACCCCGTGGGGCAAGCCGACCAAGGGCAAGAAGACGCGTCACAACAAGGCGACGGACCGGTTGATCGTCCGTCGGCGCCATCAGCGCTAGCGTCCGATATAGCACGGAGACGGAGCTTGACCCGCTCGGTATGGAAGGGGCCGTTTGTCGACGGCTATCTGTTGAAAAAGGCCGAGGAGGCGCGTGGCTCGGGGCGCAACCAGGTGATCCGCACCTGGTCGCGGCGCTCGACGATCTTCCCGCAATTCGTCGGGCTGACGTTCGGCGTCTATAATGGGCACAAATTCATCCCGGTGCTGGTGACCGAGAACATGATCGGTCACAAGCTCGGCGAGTTCGCGCCGACCCGCACCTTCTACGGCCACGCCGGCGACAAAAAGGCGAGGAGAGCCTGAGATGTCGAAACCAGCCGCCCCGCGCCGTCTCGACGACAGCGAAGCGCTGGCGAGCATGCGCGGTATGCGCACGAGCGCGCGCAAGCTCAACCTCGTGGCCGGCACGATCCGCGGCAAGAGTGCGGCTGCGGCACTCGCTGAGCTGACCTTTTCGCGGCGTGGGGTCGCCGGCGAGGTCAAGAAGGTGCTGCAGGCAGCGATCGCCAATGCCGAGAACAATCACCAGCTCGACGTCGATCGGCTCTATGTCAAGGAGGCCTCGGTCGGCCGGGCGTTTGTGCTGAAGCGGTTCCACACCCGCGGGCGCGGCCGCTCGGCGCGGGTCGAGAAGCATTTCGCACATCTGACCGTCGTTGTGCGCGAACGCGCCGCGGAGACGGCCTGACATGGCGCCGAGCGCACCCGACATGGCGCCAAGCGCACCCGGTATCGCGCCAAGCGCACCCGATATCGCGCCGAGCGCACCTAGTATCGCGCCGAGCGCAAGGGAGAGGACCTGATGGGTCAGAAAGTCAATCCGATCGGGCTGCGGCTCGGCATCAACCGCACCTGGGATTCGCGCTGGTTCGCGCGCAAGGAATATTCGAACCTGCTGCTCGACGATCTCGGGTTGCGCCGCTTTCTGAACCGGCGGCTGAGCCAGGCCGGGGTGTCGCGGATCATCATCGAGCGCGCCGCGCGCAAGAGCCGGATCACGCTGCATTCGGCCCGGCCCGGGGTCATCATCGGCAAGAAGGGCGCCGATATCGAGAAATTGCGCAGCGACATCGCCAAGGTCACGCCGAGCGAGGTGAGCCTCAACATCGTCGAAATCCGCAAGCCCGAGACCGATGCGAAACTGGTCGCCGATGGCATCGCGCAGCAACTCGAACGCCGCGTCGCGTTCCGTCGGGCGATGAAGCGTGCGGTGCAATCGGCGATGCGGCTCGGTGCGCAGGGGATCCGGATCAACTGCTCGGGCCGGCTCGGCGGTGCTGAAATCGCTCGCATGGAGTGGTATCGCGAAGGCCGGGTGCCGCTGCACACGTTGCGCGCCGATGTCGATTTCGGCTACGGCACGGCCAAGACCACCTATGGCGTGTGCGGCGTCAAGGTCTGGCTGTTCAAGGGCGAAATCCTCGCCCACGACCCGATGGCGCAAGAAAAGCGGGCGGCCGAGGGGCAGGGTCCGCCGGCGAGCCACGAACGCGGCCGCCGCGAAACCTTCGCGTGAGGGCGCCGTGCTCAGTCCGAAACGCACCAAATACCGCAAGGCCCATAAAGGCCGCGTCCATGGTCTCGCCAAGGGCGGGACGACGCTGAATTTTGGCGCCTACGGCCTCAAGGCGGCTGATCCCGGGCGGATCACGGCGCGCCAGATCGAGGCGGCGCGGCGGGCGATCACCCGCCACATCCGTCGCGCCGGCCGGGTGTGGATCCGCATCTTTCCCGACGTCCCGGTGTCGCATAAGCCGGCCGAGGTGCGCATGGGCAGCGGCAAGGGCTCGCCCGAATTCTGGGTGTGCCGGGTCAAGCCGGGCCGGATCATGTTCGAGCTCGACGGTGTGCCGCCACAGACGGCGCGCGAGGCGTTCGCGCTGGCCGCCGCCAAACTGCCGCTCGGCACCCGGTTTGTGACCCGGCCCGGCGAGGAAGCGGCCCCATGAAGGCGGGCGACGTGCGGGCCAGGACCGATGACGAGCTGACGGGGCAGCTCGACACACTTGGCAAGGAGGTGTTCAACCTGCGTTTTCAGCGCGCCAACGGGCAGCTCGAAAACACCGCGCGGGTGCGCCAGGTGCGGCGCGACATCGCCCGCATCAAGACAATTCTCGACGAGCGGCGCCGCCGGGCCGCGTCGACCCCATGACCCGCTGAAAGAGATCGCCATGTCGAGACGAATTCTACAGGGTGTCGTGGTCAGCGATGTCTGCGACAAGACGGTGGTCGTCCGGGTCGAGCGCCGGGTGATGCATCCGGTCTACAAGAAATTCATCACTCATTCGAAAAAATACGCGGCGCATGACGAGGAAAATCGTTGGCATGTCGGCGATGGCGTGCGCATCGAGGAGAGCCGGCCGCTGTCGAAGCGCAAGCACTGGGTCGTGCTCGGCGCGGCCGAAGAAGGCGGTGGCGGGGCCGGCGGTGGCACCGGCCGGGCCGATGCGACCGATCAGCCCGGCGCGCGCGAAACCGCCACTCCTGTCGCGGGTGCGCCATGATCCAGATGCAGACAAACCTCGACGTCGCCGACAATTCGGGGGCGCGCCGGGTGCAGTGCATCAAGGTGCTCGGCGGCTCCAAGCGGAAGACCGCGACGGTCGGCGATGTGATCATCGTCTCGGTCAAGGAGGCGATCCCGCGCGGCCGGGTCAAGAAGGGCGATGTGCATCGTGCAGTCATCGTGCGCACCGCCAAGGAGATCCGCCGGGTCGATGGCAGTGCGATCCGCTTCGACCGCAATGCCGCGGTGCTGATCACCCCGGCGGGCGAGCCGATCGGCACCAGGATCTTTGGTCCGGTGACCCGCGAATTGCGGGCGCGCCGCTTTATGAAGATCGTCTCGCTCGCCCCCGAAGTGCTGTGATCCGATTGCCGGGAATGGGCGGATGCCGAAATTGAAGATCAAGAAGGGCGACAATGTCGTCGTGATCAGCGGCCGGGAAAAGGGCCGCACCGGCGAGGTCCTGCGGGTGCTGCCGGCAGAGCGGCGGGTTGTCGTCCAGGGGGTCAACATCGCCCGCCGCCACACCAAGCCGCGGATGGGCGAACCCGGCGGGATCCTCGAAAAGGAGCTGGCATTGCACATCTCCAACGTCGCCCATGTCGACCCTGTTTCGGGCAAGCCGACCCGGGTCGGCTACAAGCTGCTCGACGACGGCAAGAAGGTCCGTGTGGCCCGTCGCTCCGGCGAAGTCCTCGACAGGTGATGCGATGAGCAAGACGCGTTTGCAGGAGCATTACGAGACGACGTTGCGGCCGGCGCTGATGGCGGAGTTCGGCTACAGGAACCCGATGCAGGTGCCGCGCCTCGACAAGATCGTCGTCAATATGGGCGTCGGCGAGGCGGTCCAGGACAGCAAAAAGGTCGAGGCAGCGGCCGGCGAATTGACCGCGATCACCGGCCAGCATCCGGTCATCACCCGCGCCAAGCGGTCGATCGCGACATTCAAACTGCGCCAGGGCATGCCGATCGGCTGCAAGGTCACATTGCGGCGCGAGCGCATGTATGAATTCCTCGACCGCCTCGTCAACGTGGCGCTGCCGCGGGTGCGCGATTTCCGCGGCATCTCGGGGCGCAGCTTTGATGGTCGCGGCAATTTCGCGCTCGGCCTCAGGGAGCAGATCGTCTTTCCCGAGGTCGATTACGACCGCGTCGAAGCGGTGCGCGGGATGAACGTCGTCGTCACCACGACGGCCCGGACCGATGCCGAGGCGAAGGCGCTGCTCAAGGGCTTCGACATGCCGTTTGCGAGCTGATCGGGCCGTTTGCGAACTGATCGGGTCAGGAGTTCGGCCATATGGCAAAAAAGAGTGCCGTCGAAAAGAACGCCCGGCGCAGCAAGCTCGCCAAGCAGGTCGCGCCGCGCCGGGCGCGGCTCAAAGCGATCGTGGTCGACCGCGCGGTGCCGCCAGAGGAGCGGTTTGCCGCACAGCTCAAGCTCGCCATGCTGCCGCGCAACGGGTCGCAGACACGGGTGCGCAACCGCTGCGCGCTGACCGGCCGGCCGCGCGGCTTCTACCGCAAGTTCAAGCTGTCGCGCATCGCGCTGCGCGAACTCGCCTCGTCCGGCCAGATCCCGGGCATGTTGAAGTCGAGCTGGTAGGAGAGACCGGCGATGTCGATGAGCGACCCGTTGGGCGACATGCTGACGCGAATCCGCAACGGGCAGCGGGCGCGCCAGGCGGTGGTCGCCGCCCCGGCCTCGAAGATGCGCGCCAATGTGCTCGAAGTATTGAAGCGCGAGGGCTACATCCGCGGCTATAGCCGCGAGGATTTGCGGCCGGGCGTGGCCGAGCTCAAGATCGAGCTCAAATATGTCGATGGCGAGCCGGTGATCCGCGAGATCGCGCGGGTGTCGAAACCCGGCCGGCGCATCTATTCGCGCATCGCCGACCTGCCGCGGACCTATAATGGGCTCGGCATCGCGATCCTGTCGACGCCGCGTGGCGTGCTGTCGGACAATGAGGCGCGCTTCGCCAAGGTCGGCGGCGAAGTGCTCTGCCGGGTGTTTTGAGGAAGCCCCATGTCGCGTATTGGCAAGAATCCGGTCACGGTTCCCGATGGCGTCGAGGTCGCGCTGTCGGGCCGGACCCTGACCGCCAAGGGCGGGCTCGGAACCCTGCAGCTCGTCGTCAGCAACACCGTCAGCGCGTCGGTGGCGGACGGCGCGGTGACGATCACGCCCGTCAATGACAGCAAGGATGCGCGGGCCATGTGGGGCACGACCCGGGCCCTCGTCAGCAACATGGTCACCGGCGTCTCGAAGGGCTTCTCGGTCGGTCTCGAGATCAACGGTGTCGGCTACCGCGCCGCGGTGCAGGGCGACGTCTTGAACCTGCAGCTCGGCTACTCGCACGAGATCGCGTTTCCGATCCCGCCCGATGTCAGGATCGCTTGCGAACGGCCGACCGTGATTACCGTGAGTGGCGCCGATCGCCAGCGCGTCGGCCAGATCGCCGCCGAAATCCGCGCCTATCGCCCGCCCGAGCCGTACAAGGGCAAGGGCATCAAATACGCGACCGAAACCGTCCGCCGCAAGGAAGGCAAGAAGAAGTAGCCGCGATGCCGCAAAATGCCAAAGCCCTGTTCCTGCGCCGCCGCCAGCGGGTGCGGGCCAATTTGCGCCGTGCCGGCAACAATCGGCCGCGGCTCTCGGTGTTCCGCTCGTCGCGGCATATCTATGCGCAGATCATCGACGATGCGGCCGGCCGGACCCTGGCGGCGGCGTCGAGCCTCGACGGTGCCTTGCGAGCGGATCTGCGAACCGGCGCCGACATCGCCGCGGCTGGGGCCGTCGGCAAGTTGATTGCCGAGCGGGCAAAGCTCGCCGGCGTCGAACAGGTGGTGTTCGACCGCGGCGCCTATCTGTTTCACGGCCGGGTCAAGGCTCTGGCCGATGCCGCCCGCGAAGGCGGGCTTGATTTTTGAGGACGCCCGGGAGGGGTATCGGCATGGCACGAACAATGGCCCGCAACCAGGGCGAGCGGCGCGGACGCGGTGACGGCGACCGCCAGCCGCGCGACCGTGAAGAGAGCGAATTCGCCGAAAAGCTCGTCAATATCAACCGCGTCGCAAAGGTGGTCAAAGGCGGCAGGCGGTTCGGCTTTGCCGCACTGGTCGTGGTCGGGGACCGCAAGGGCCGGGTCGGCTATGGCGCCGGCAAGGCACGCGAAGTGCCCGAAGCGATCCGCAAGGCGACCGAGCAGGCGCGGCGCAGCATGATCCGCGTGCCGTTGCGCGAAGGACGCACGCTGCATCACGACATCGCCAGCAGCTATGGCGCGGGCCAGGTCATCGTCCGGGCCGCCAAAGCCGGCACCGGGATCATTGCCGGCGGGCCGATGCGGGCGATCTTCGAGGCGCTCGGAGTGCATGATGTCGTTGCCAAATCGACCGGCAGCGCCAATCCGCACAACATGATCAAGGCGACCTTCGCGGCGCTCGGCCGGGCCACCAGCCCGCGGGTCGTGGCGGCGCGGCGCGGCAAGAAGGTGGCGGAAATCTTCGGCCGGCGCGATGGCGAGACGCGGGAGCCAGCATGATGGCGGGCGACATGCTGGCCGATAAGGGGAAGGTGACGGTCGAGCAGATCGGCAGCCCGATCGGGCGCCGGCGCGACCAGGAGGCGACGCTGGCCGGGCTCGGTCTCAACCGGTTGCATCGCCGCCGGGTGCTTGAAGACACTCCGGCGGTCCGCGGCATGATCCGCAAGGTGCGGCATCTCGTGCGCGTCGTCGAGGATCAGGGCTGACCGGCGAGGCGCGCGAGGCAGGATGACGAGGCGATGAAGCTCAATCAAATCAGGAACAATCCGGGCGCTCATTACCGCGCGAAACGGGTTGGCCGCGGGATCGGATCGGGCAAAGGCAAGACCTCGGCGCGCGGCGGCAAGGGACAGACCGCACGCAGCGGTGTCGCGCTGAACGGCTTCGAGGGCGGCCAGACCCCGCTGCACCGCCGGCTGCCAAAACGCGGCTTCAACAACAAGATGTTTCGACCGGATTTCAAGCTGGTCAATCTCGGGCGGTTGCAGCAGGCGCTCGACGCCGGCAAGCTCGGATCGGAGGGTACGATCGATGCCGCCGCACTGGTCGCTGCCGGGGTGCTGCGGCGGCCGGGCGACGGTGTCAGGCTGCTGGCCAAGGGCGAATTGCGCGCTGCGGTGACGATCGCGGTGGCCGGCGCCTCAAAGGCGGCGATCGCCGCGGTCGAACGCGCCGGGGGGAGCATCACGATGAGCGCCGGGCGCCAGCAAAAGCCCAAGACGACGGCGGCCGAACCGGCGTGACCCCGGCCGATCGGCGTCGGGCGCGGCGCGAGCTGCGGCCCGGCCGGGAACTTGACCAGCCCGTGCCGCATTCCGGCCGGGCTATGTCCAGGGATACCTCAGATGGCGTCAGTTGCCGAGCAACTCGCTTCCAGCATCAACCTCTCGGCCTTCACCAAGGCGACCGAGCTCAAAAGCCGGATCTGGTTCACACTGGGAGCGTTGCTGATCTACCGGCTCGGCACCTACATCCCGATCCCCGGCATCGATCCGTCGATCCTCAGCCAGATCTTTTCACGCAATGCTGGCGGCATCCTCGGCATGTTCGACATGTTTTCGGGCGGGGCGCTCGGGCGCATGACGATCTTCGCGCTCGGCATCATGCCCTATATCTCGGCGTCGATCATCATCCAGCTGTTGACCGCGGTGTCGCCAACCCTCGAAAACCTGAAGAAGGAGGGTGAGGCCGGCCGCAAGACGATCAACCAGTATACCCGCTACGGTACCGTGCTCTTGGGCCTGGTCCAGGCCTACGGGATCGCAGTCGGCATCGAAGGCATGCGCGCCGGCGCCCTGTCGGCGGTGCTCAATCCGGGGCTGTTCTTTCGCCTGGTGACCGTCGTGACCCTGGTCGGCGGCACCGTGTTTCTGATGTGGCTGGGTGAGCAGATCACCGAGCGTGGCATCGGCAACGGCATCTCGCTGATCATCATGGCCGGGATCGTCGCGAACCTGCCGCACGCGCTCGCCTCGACCCTCGAACTCGGCCGCACCGGTGCGATCTCGACCTTCTTTATCATCATGTTCATGATCCTGTCGGTCGCGGTCGTCACCTTCATCGTGTTCATGGAACGCGCCCAGCGGCGGATCCTGGTTCAGTATCCCAAGCGACAGGTCGGCAACCGGATGTTCGGCGGCGATGCCTCGCATTTGCCGCTCAAGATCAACACTTCGGGAGTGATCCCGCCGATCTTCGCCTCGTCGCTGCTGTTGCTGCCGGCGACGGTGGCCAATTTCTCCGCCAACGGCACCAGCGCCTTTTCGGGATGGCTCGGCGAGATCACCGCCTATCTGGCGCATGGCCGGCCACTCTATATGGCGCTCTATGTTGCCCTGATCATCTTCTTTACGTTCTTTTATACTGCGATCGTGTTCAACCCGACCGAGACAGCCGACAATTTGCGCAAATATGGCGGGTTCATTCCGGGGATCCGGCCGGGGAAGAACACGGCCGATTATCTCGATTATGTGCTGACCCGGCTGACCGTGGTGGGTGCAGCCTATCTGGCGGCAGTCTGCATCCTGCCGGAAATCCTGATCTCGGAATATTCGGTGCCGTTCTATTTCGGCGGAACCAGCCTGCTGATCGTCGTCAGCGTGACGATGGATACCGTCGCCCAGATCCACTCGCACCTGCTGGCCCATCAGTATGAGGGGCTGATCAAAAAAGCCCGGCTGCGGGGGCGACGCGGATGAACATCATCCTGCTCGGTCCGCCGGGATCGGGAAAGGGAACCCAGGCCAAGCGGATCGAGCAGAGCCGCGGCCTCCAGCATCTTGCCACCGGCGATATGCTGCGCGCCGCCACCGCCTCGGGCAGCGAACTCGGCATGCGGGTCAAGGGGATCATGGATGCGGGCCAGCTGGTCCCGGACGAGATCATCATCGAGATGATCGCCGCCCGCATCATGGAACCGGACTGCCGCACCGGCTTTGTCCTCGATGGTTTTCCGCGCACTGTGCCGCAGGCCGAGGCGCTCGACCGGATGCTGGCGCAGCATCGCCTCGGCCTCGACCATGTCATCGAGATCGAGGTGGACGCGATGGCGCTGATCGACCGGCTCGCCGGCCGGTTCAGCTGCGCTAAATGCGGGGCGAGCTACCACGATCGCTTTCATCCGCCGCGCCGCGAGGGGGTGTGCGACAGCTGCGGCAGCCGGGATTTTGTCCGGCGGCCCGACGACCGGCCCGAAGCGGTCAAGGCGCGCCTCGATGTTTACGATCGCCAGACCGCGCCGATCCTGCCATACTACCGACAGCGCGGCATCCTGCGCGTCGTCGACGGCATGAGCGGGATCGGGGAGGTCACGCGGCAGATCGACCAGATCCTCGGATGACGATAGCGGCCGTGCCGAGGGCCGTCCGCCCCGGCGCGCCTCTGGGCGGTTGACGTGTGGCCGGGTTGCGGTATATTACACATTCTTGCGGATTGCCCGTTCCGTTCCCATCTGGCCCTATTGTGAGGAGAAGCGCTCGTGGCGCGTATTGCTGGCGTCAACATTCCCAATCAAAAGCGGGTCCCGATCGGACTGACCTATATCCACGGCATCGGCCGGACCACCGCCATGCAGATCTGTTCGCGGATCGGCATCCCGTCGGAGCGGCGGGTGCACGAATTGACCGATGATGAGGTGTTGCGCGTGCGCGAGGTCATCGATCGCGAATACACGGTCGAGGGCGATCTGCGCCGGCTGGTGGCGATGAACATCAAGCGGCTGATGGATCTCGGCTGCTACCGGGGGCTGCGTCATCGCAAGGGGCTGCCGGTCCGGGGACAGCGCACCCACACCAATGCGCGCACCCGCAAGGGGCCGGCGCGCCCGATCGCCGGCAAGAAGAAATAAGCGCGACGCAGACGACCGAGCTTTAGTCAAGGCGGAACCCGACCGATGGCCAGAACGGCGGCACCAGCACCGCGCCTGCGGCGACGCGAGCGGAAGAACATCACCTCGGGCACGGCGCATGTGAACGCCACCTTCAACAACACGATGATCACGATCACCGACGCGCAAGGCAATACGATCGCGTGGTCGTCGTCGGGCAGCCAAGGGTTCAAGGGTTCGCGGAAATCGACCCCGTATGCGGCCCAGGTCGCGGCCGAGGATGCTGGTCGCAAGGCCATGGAGCATGGCATGCGCACTTTGGAGATCGAAGTCAAAGGGCCGGGGTCAGGCCGGGAATCGGCATTGCGCGCGTTGCAGGCCGTGGGATTTGCCGTCACCTCGATCCGCGATGTGACGCCGATCCCGCATAATGGCTGCCGGCCGCCAAAGCGACGCCGCGTCTGACCAGGGGCTCGCCGTGCCGCAGCTGCGGCACGGATCGAAGAATGCCGGCGGCATCGTCACCGGCTGCTGTTGCGGATGGCGCTGGCCACCGCCGATCGAGGTTTGAACCGTGATCCAAAAGAATTGGCAGACGCTGATCAAGCCGAAGCAGCTTTCGGTAGAGCCGGGCGACGATCCCAAGCGGGTCGCCACCGTCGTCGCCGAACCGCTGGAGCGCGGCTTCGGGCTGACCTTGGGCAACGCATTGCGCCGCGTGCTGCTGTCGTCACTGCAAGGAGCCGCAGTGACCTCGCTGCAGATCGAGGGCGTGCTGCATGAATTCTCGTCGATCCCGGGCGTCCTCGAAGATGTGACCGACATCGTCCTCAACGTCAAAGGGATCGACCTGCGGATGTATGGCGAAGGCCCCAAGCGCATGCGGCTGCGGGCCAACGGTCCGGGCGAGATCCGCGCCGGGGCCATCGAGACCGGGCATGACATCGACATCATGAACCCCGAACTCGTCATCTGCACACTCGACAGCGGTGCCAGGATCGCGATGGAGCTGACCGTCGAGAGCGGCAAGGGGTATGTGCCGGGCACGCAGAATCGGGCGGAGGATGCGCCAATCGGCCTGATCCCGGTCGATGCGCTGTTCAGCCCGGTGCGCAAGGTCTCCTACCGGGTCGAGAACACCCGCGTCGGTCAGGTCACCGACTACGACCGGCTGGCCATGCGGGTCGAGACCAATGGTGCCGTGACCCCCGAGGATGCGGTAGCGCTGGCCGCGCGCATCCTGCAGGACCAGCTGCAGCTGTTCATCAATTTCGAGGAGCCGCGCCATCCCTCCGATGACACCCGTCCGAGCGAGCTGCCATTCAACAAGAATTTGTTGCGCAAGGTGGACGAGCTCGAATTGTCGGTGCGCTCGGCCAATTGCCTAAAGAACGACAATATCGTCTATATCGGCGACCTGGTTCAGAAATCGGAAGCCGAGATGCTCCGAACGCCGAATTTCGGCCGCAAATCCTTGAATGAAATCAAGGAAGTGCTAGCCCAGATGGGGTTGCATCTGGGCATGGAAATCACCAATTGGCCGCCCGAGAACATCGAGGAACTGGCCAAGCGGCTCGACGAGCCCTATTGAGGATCCGATGCGCCATCGCCTCCGAGGTCGCGGTTTCAGCCGCCGTTCCGAACACCGCCAGGCGATGTTCGAGAATCTGGCCGCGTCGCTGATCAAGCATGAGCAGATCACCACCACCCTGCCCAAGGCCAAGGATCTGCGGCCGATCGTGGAAAAGCTGATCACGCTCGGCAAGCATGGCGGGCTGGCCAACCGGCGCCGGGCAATCGCCCGCCTGCAGGATGCCGCGCTTGCGAACAAGCTGATGACCACCTTTGCCGAGCGCTACGGCAGCCGGGCCGGTGGTTATACCCGCATCATCAAAGCCGGGTTCCGCCAAGGCGACAATGCGGCAATGGCGGTGATCGAGCTCGTCGACCGCGACCCCGAGGCCAAGGGCAAGGGTTCCGGCCCGAAGCCGAGCGAGGACGAGGACGAAGCCGCTTGATCAAGCATCGGGCTGACGCAGCAATCGCGGCTGGAGCCGCCGCGGGGCGCCCAGCGCCGCTGTTGCGCACCGAGCAGGGCTAATCCGTCGGCCGGAAGGTAAAGTCGGAGCTGCCGTCATCCTCTTCGTCGGTAGCGTGAACCGCGTCGACGCGGGCCGCTTCCGGGCCCTCGCGGCTGGCGGCGATCATCGCCGCGACGGCGTCCTCGGCTCCGGTCGCGAGGAGCTCGACCGAGCCATCGGCACGGTTGCGCACCCAGCCGCGCAGAGCAAGGCGCCTGCCGAGCGCGACCGCCCATGCGCGATAACCCACCGCCTGCACCCGACCGGTGATCCGCAGCCGAACCGTCTTCATCGCTGCGAACCTAGCAGACCCGATGCGACAGCCCCAGCCTGATCCTCCCGGCTGGCCACCGTGCTAGGATCACTGCCGAATGCGGGGCTGGCACGATGGAGGAAGAGCGATGATCCGCAGACAGTTCGGCCCGACCGGGCGTGACGTGGCGGTGGTCGGCATGGGCACCTGGTATTTCGAGCAGGCTGACCGGCCGACCGCAATCGCGGCGCTGCGCCGCGGCCTCGATCTCGGCATGACCCATATCGATACAGCCGAGATGTACGGCTCCGGAGGCGCGGAGGAGATCATCGGCGAGGCTATCGCCGGCCGCCGCGACGAGGTCTTCCTGGTCTCGAAAGTGCTGCCGCAAAACGCTTCGCGCGCGGGGACACGCGCTGCCTGTGAGCGTTCGCTCAAACGGCTGCGCACCGACCGGCTCGATTGCTACCTCTTGCACTGGCGCGGGTCGCATCCGCTCGCCGAAACGATCGCGGCGTTCGAGGAGCTGCGGCGCGAGGGCAGGATTCTCAGCTGGGGCGTTAGCAATTTCGACGCCGCCGACCTCGACGAGGCAGCGCGGATCGCCGGCGACGACCACATCGCCTGCAACCAGGTGCTCTACCACCTCACCGAGCGCGGCATCGAGCACGCCGTGATTCCCTGGTGCGAACAGCACGGTGTCGCGGTCGTTGCCTACAGCCCGTTCGGCCACAGCCGTTTTCCGGGTCCGCAGACGCCGGGCGGGAGGGTATTGGCCGATATTGCCGCCGCGCATCGCAAGACCGCGCGCCAGGTGGCGCTGGCGTTTCTGTCCCGCCACCCCTCGGTCTTTGCCATCCCGAAGGCGGCAAATATCGCGCATTGCGAAGAAAACGCCGCTTCCGGCGATCTGCTGCTCTCGGCCGATGAAATCGGCCGGGTCGACGCCGCCTTTCCGCGCGGCCGCCGGCAGAACGGGCTGCCGATGCTGTAGCCGCGCATGCTGTAGCCGCGCGCCGCAGGCTCGACCAGCCTATTCGAATTGGCCTACTCGAACTCGAGGATCACCTGATCGACGGCGAGGCTGTCGCCCGGCTGGGCACGGATCACGGCGATGCGGCCGTCGCGTTCGGCGCGCAGCACGTTCTCCATCTTCATTGCCTCGACGATGGCGAGCGGCTCGCCGGCCTTGACCTCCTGACCCGGCGCCACCGCCAGCGAGGACAGCAGGCCCGGCATCGGCGATAGCAGCAGCCGCGACGTGTCGGGCGGCTTTTTCTCGGGCATCAGCGCCAGCAGCTCGGCAATGCGCGGCGTCAGCACTTGCGCATGCCGCACCACACCGCGATGCATCAGCCGGAATTCGCTCGCCGACAACCGCTCGATCTGGACGGTCGCGACCGCGGCGCCGGTACGAATCGGCAGCAACACCTGACCGGGATGCCAGCCGGTGCTGGCGATGCCGCGTTCTCCGGCGAGCTCGATCGCATAACCACCGCCCGGCTCGTCCGTCGGCCGCAGCGAGACGGCGTGGGCGGCACCGTCGAGCAGGATCGTCCATCGCTCGGGGATGTCGGCCGGCACACCGGACGACCGGCCATCGATTGCCGTTTCGGCTTCCCGGATCCGACGTGCGGCGAGTGCCGCGGCAAAGAGGATCACCCGGTCGGGATCGACAAACGCATGGGGCGGGTTGAACCCGCCGGGAAACTCTTCGGCGATAAAATCGGTCGATAGCCGCCCCTCGCGAAACCGCGGTTTCGCAGCGACCGCCGCCAGAAACGCGACATTGTTCTGGACGCCGCTGATATAGGTGCGGTCGAGCGCGTTGCGCAGGCGCTCGATCGCGGTGTCGCGGTCGGGTCCGTAGACCGCGAGCTTGGCGATCATCGGATCGTAATGGATGCTGATCTCGGCTCCCTCGAAGACCCCGCCATCGAGCCGCACGCCCTCGCCCTCGGGCGGCAGGTAGCGCACCAGCCGGCCGGTCGAGGGCAGAAAACCGCGGCTCGGATCCTCGGCATAGAGGCGCGCTTCGATCGCCCAGCCGTCGAGCCGCACGTCCTCCTGGTGAAAGGGCAGTTTTTCGCCGGCGGCGATGCGCAGCATCAGTTCGACGAGATCGAGGCCGGTCACCAGTTCGGTCACCGGATGCTCGACCTGGAGCCGGGTGTTCATCTCAAGAAAGTAGAAATTACGGTTCTTGTCGACGATGAACTCGACCGTGCCGGCCGAGCGGTAATCGACGGCGCGCGCCAAGGCCACCGCTTCGGCGCCCATCGCCGCGCGCGTCGGAGCATCGAGAAACGGGCTCGGCGCTTCCTCGACGACTTTTTGGTGGCGCCGCTGGATCGAGCATTCGCGCTCGCCGAGATAGACGATGTTGCCATGCGCATCGCCCAGCACCTGGATTTCGATGTGGCGCGGCTCCTCGATGTATTTCTCGATAAAGATGCGGTCGTCGGCAAAGCTCGCCCGCGCCTC
>DATJTI010000024.1:0-39867 GCA_035503615.1 Allostellaceae bacterium
AGCTCGACCCGCACCGCCGGCAGCGAGCTGCCGCTGATCACCACCTGGCCGATGCCGTCGATCTGTGACAGCGCCTGCTGCATGACGGTCGAGGCCGCGTCGTAGATCTGGCCGCGGGTCAGCGTGTCCGAGGTCATCGACAGGATCGCGATCGGCGCGTCGGCCGGGTTGACCTTGCGATAGGTCGGGTTCTGCCGCAGGCTGGTCGGCAGATCGGCGCGAGCGGCGTTGATCGCCGCCTCGACATCGCGGGCCGCCCCGTCGATGTTCCGGCTGAGCGCGAATTGCAGCACAATGCGGGTCGAGCCGACGGTGCTCGACGAAGTCATCTCGGTGACGTCGGCGATGACCCCGAGATGGCGTTCGAGCGGGGTCGCGACTGTCGTCGCCATCGTCTCGGGGCTGGCGCCCGGCATCTGGGCCTGCACCGAGATCGTCGGAAAATCGACCTGCGGCAGCGGCGCCACCGGCAGGTGCAGATAGGCGAAAAACCCGGCGAGCGCGATGCCGATCGTCAGAAGGGTGGTCGCGACCGGCCGCTCGATGAACGGTGCCGACGGGTTCACCGTACCACGCCTGCAGGGGCCGGACCGTCGGGCTTGCTGCGGACGAGATCACCGAGCCGCCCAAAGCCGAGATAGATCACCGGCGTCGTAAACAGCGTCAGGAGCTGGCTGACGATCAGGCCGCCGACGATCGTCACCCCGAGCGGACGGCGCAGCTCCGAGCCGACCCCGGTGCCGAGCATCAGCGGCAGGGCGGCAAAGAGTGCGGCCATTGTCGTCATCAGGATCGGCCGGAAGCGCAACAGGCAGGCCTGGTAGATGGCCTCGCGCGGCGTCTTGCCCTGATGGCGTTCGGCATCGAGGGCAAAATCGACCATCATGATCGCGTTCTTTTTGACGATGCCGATCAGCAGAACGATGCCGATGATCGCAATCACCGACAGGTCGCTGCCGTCGATCATCAGCGCCAGGAGTGCGCCGACCCCGGCCGAAGGCAGTGTCGAGAGGATCGTGATCGGGTGGATGAAGCTCTCGTAGAGCACGCCGAGCACGATGTAGACGGTGACGATCGCGGCGAGGATCAGGATCAGCTCGTTGCTGAGTGCGGCCTGGAATGCCAAGGCCGCACCCTGGAACACGGTGATCATGCTGGCCGGCAGCTTGATCTCCTTTTCGGCCTGCTGGATGGCATCGACAGCGCCGCCGAGCGATGCACCGGGGGCGAGGTTGAACGACACCATCGCCGACGGAAACTGGCCGAGATGGTTGATTTCGAGCGGAGCCGTCTGCGCCTCGACCTGGGCGATCGCCGACAACGGCACTTGGCCGTTGGCCGCGGTCGATGACGGCAGGTAGATCTGGCCGAGCGTGTTCAGCGAGTGCTGCATCGACGGGTCGGCCTGGAGGATCACCCGGTACTGGTTCGACTGGGTGAAGATTGTCGACACGATACGCTGCCCGAACGAATCGTAGAGCGCGTTGTCGACGGTGGCCGGGGTGATGCCGAACCGCGCGGCCGTGGCGCGATCGATGTTCACATAGGCCGACAGGCCGTTTTCCGAATAGGAGCTGGAAACGCCCTCGATCTGCGGGAGCTGATCCAGCCGCTGCAGCAGCTTCGGCACCCAGGTCGCGAATTCGTCGGCATTGGCGTCTTCGAGCGCAAGCTGGTACTGCGAGCGGCTGACCGTCGCGTCGATGGTCAGGTCCTGCACCGGCTGCATGTAAAGCTGGATGCCGGCGATGTTCGCGGTCTCCCGTTCGATCCGCCGGATCACGTCGCTCGCGGACAGCGTGCGCTCGTCACGCGGTTTCAGGTTGATCAGGAACCGGCCGCTGTCGAGCGTCGTGTTGGTGCCGTCGACGCCGATGAACGAGGTCAGGCTGGTGACATCGCGATCTTTGAGGATGGCGTCCGCCAGCGCCTGCTGGCGCTGCGCCATCGCGGTGAACGACACCGAGGGCGAGGCCACCGAGATGCCCTGGATCAGGCCGGTATCCTGAACCGGGAAGAACCCCTTGGGGATCACGATATAGAGCAACACGGTCAGGGCGAGCGTCGCCGCCGCGACCACCAAGGTCAGCGGCTGGTGGTCGAGCACCCAGATCAGCAGCCGGCCGTAACGGGCGATCAGCGCATCGAACCACTCGCCGCTTTTGCGCGCGATCCAAGACATCTCGTCCGGCCGCTGGTGGCGCAGCACCTTGGCGCACATCATCGGCACCAGCGTCAGCGCGACGACGGCCGAAATGACGATCGTGACGGCGAGCGTGATCGCGAATTCGCGGAACAGCCGGCCGACGACATCGGGCATGAACAATAGCGGGATCAGTACCGCGATCAGCGAGATCGTCAGCGAGATGATGGTAAAGCCGATCTGCTCGGAGCCCTTGAGTGCCGCCTGCAGTGGCGAGTCTCCGGCCTCGACATATCGCTGGATGTTCTCGATCATGACGATCGCGTCGTCGACGACAAAGCCGGTGGCGATGGTCAGCGCCATCAGCGACAGGTTGTTGAGGCTGAACCCGAACAGGTACATGAAGGCGAGCGTGCCGACCAGCGACAGCGGCACCGAGAGGCTCGGGATCAGCGTCGCCGACGGGCTGCGTAAAAACAGGAAGATCACCGCGACAACGAGCAGCACCGCGAGGCCGAGCTCGAACTCGACATCGGCGACCGAGGCGCGGATCGTCGTCGTGCGGTCGGTCACGGTCTGCACATCGATCGCCGCCGGCAATGCCGCCTTCAGTTCGGGCAGCAGCTGTTCGATGCTGTCGACGACCGAGATGACATTGGCGTTGGGCTGGCGCTGGACGTTGACGATGACCGCCGGCTCGCGATTGACCCAGGCGGCAAGCTCGGTGTTTTCCGCGGCCTCGGTCGCCTTGCCGACATCCTTGAGCCGGACCGGCGCGCCGTCGCGGTAGGCGACGACCAGATTGTCGTATTGCGCCGGGTCCTGGATCTGGTCGTTGGCGTTGATCGTATAGGCGCGGCTCGGGCCGTCGAAATTGCCTTTGGGCGTGTTGACATTGGCGTTGGCGAGCGTGGTGCGCAGATCGTCGATGTTGAGGCCGTAGGCGGCGAGCTGGAGGTTGTTGGCCTCGATGCGCACCGCCGGGCGGTTGCCGCCGCTGATGCTGACAAGCCCGACCCCCGGCAATTGTGAAATCTTCTGCGCCATTCGCGTGTCGGCGAGGTCCTCGACCTGGGTCAGCGGCATCGTCTTCGACGTCACCGCCAGGGTCAGGATCGGCGCGTCCGCCGGGTTGACCTTGGCGTAGATCGGCGGCGCCGGCAGGTCGGACGGCAACAGGTTGCCGGCGGCATTGATCGCCGCCTGCACCTCCTGCTCGGCCACGTCGAGGCTGAGATCGAGGCTGAACTGCAAGGTGATGACCGAGGCGCCGGCCGAGCTCGTGGACGACATCTGGTCGAGCCCGGGCATCTGCCCCAATTGCACCTCGAGCGGTGCCGTCACCGAGGAGGTCATCACATCGGGGCTGGCGCCCGGGTAGAAGGTCTGCACCTGGATCGTCGGATAATCGACCTCGGGCAGGGCCGACAACGGCAGAAAGCGATAGGCGAAGAGCCCGACCAGCATGATCGCGGCCATCAACAGCGTGGTCGCGACCGGCCGCAGGATAAAGAGGCGCGACGGGCTCATTCGCTGGTTTGGGGTGCGCCGCCGTGGCGGTGCCGGTGCCGTCCCGGATGCGCCGCGCCACCCGATTGCCCCGAGGTGGGTTGCCCCGAGGTGGGTTGGCCCGAGGTGGGTTGCCCCGAGGTGGGGGTGACCTGGCCGGCCGCACCGCCCGGCCCGGTTGCGGCAGGCTGTCCGGTGCTGGCCGGTTGACCACCCGCAGCACTCGCCGCGGCAAGTGTCACCTTGGCCCCATCCTTGAGCCGGTCGGCACCGTCATCGACAACCATCTGCCCCGGTTGCAGACCCGAGAGCACGACCACGTGCTGTCCGTCGGTCGGGCCGAGCTTGACGGTCTGCACCGCCACCCGATGGTTGGGTTTGACGACATAGACGAAAGTACCGGGGGCGCCGCGCTGGATTGCCGCACTCGGCACCAGGTCGACGCCCTTCAGCGTCTGGACCAAGAGCTGCACATTGACGAACTGGTTCGGAAACAGGATTTCGTCGGGGTTGTTGAAGATCGCCCGCAGCTTGACCGTTCCGGTCGCGGTGTCGATCTGGTTGTCGATCGTGTCGAGCGTCCCGGTGTCGAGCTTGACCGTGTTGCTGCGGTCGTAGGCGACGGCCTGCAGCTTTGCGCCGGCATGCCATTCCTTCAGCACTTCGGGCAGGCTGTCCTCGGGCAAGGTGAAGATGACCGAGATCGGCTGCAATTCGGTCACGATGACGATGCCGTTGGCATCGCTGGTCTGGACATAATTGCCGGGATCGACCTGGCGCAGCCCGACCCGGCCGGTCACCGGCGAGATGATATGGCAATAGGTCAGGTTGAGCCGCTGCGTGTCGATCTGCGCCTGGTCGAGCATGATCTGCGCCCGGTCCTCGCCCACGGTGGCGATCTGCGTGTCACGCGTCTGGGTCGCGATCGAGTTCTGCGCGACGAGGGTGTTGTAGCGTTTGAGGTCGAGCTCGGCATCCTTCAGCGATGCCTGGTCCTTGGCGAGCTGCGCCTGGGCCTGCTCGAGCGCCACCTGGTAGGGGCGCGGATCGATCTGGGCGAGAAAATCCCCTTTCTTGACGTGTTGGCCCTCCTGAAAGCCGACCGACATCAGATAGCCGTTGATCTGCGTCTTGACCGTGACCGTGGCCAGCGGGGTGACCGTGCCGAGCCCGCTCAACGTGACCGGCATGTCGCCTTTTTGCACCGTCGCGGTGCCGACCGGCACCGTCTGACTGAAGGCGCGCCCGGCCCGGCTCGGCTGGCGATGCAGCCGCGGCAGCAGCACCACCGCCGCCGCGACCACCGCAACCACCAGCAGCAGCCACAGGAATGGACGCAGCCGCGAGCGGCGCGGCCGCATAGTCTCGTCCGAGGGCTCGCCGGATGGCCCGCCCGGTGGCGGCGCGGCGGCCGGCTCCGCGGGCTCGCGGCGGACCGTGTCCGCATCATTCCGTCGTTCCGTCGGCGCGACAATTTCGCTGCGCTGGTCGTCCATGGCTGGCCTGGCGGATTCTCCGAAGCGAGCTTAGTAGTCCCCCGACCGCGCGTCGTGCGCCGCTACCATCCGGCATCGCTCGGCAGCCGATTATAGGCCGGACCTGGCGATCGCATCCCGATCCCGCCAAAGCCTCTTCCGTTGCCGCGGCGCATCGCCTCATATGGCGGCCGCTCGAACCACGGCGGGGCCGGATCATGGCGACCAACCTTGCTCCTCTCAGTGGCGGCCAGCTGGTCGTCGCAGCGCTGCGCGCGCATCACGTCGAGATCGCCTTTAGCGTCGCTGGCGAGAGCTATCTCGAAATTCTCGATGCGTTGTACGACGCACCCGAGATCCGGCTCGTCACCTGCCGCCAGGAGGGCGGTGCCGCATTCATGGCCGAGGCCTACGGCAAGCTCAGCGGCAAACCTGGTGTGCTGCTGGTGACCCGCGGCCCCGGCGCCTGCAACGCGGCGATTGGCATCCATACGGCGTTTCAGGATTCGACGCCGATGGTCGTGCTGGTCGGCCAGGTGGCGCGCCACCAGATCGACCGCGAGGCATTTCAGGAGGTCGATTTCCGCCGCATGATGGCGCCGCTGGCCAAATGGGTGGCGCAGATCGACCTCGCCGAGCGCATCCCCGAGCTCGTCAATCAGGCGTTCCAGGTCGCGACCTCGGGGCGGCCCGGGCCGGTGGTGCTGGCCCTGCCCGAGGACATGCTGCGCGACCGTGTCGCGGCCGCGGTATCGGGCCCCTATCGCGCGGTGCGGGCGCATCCGGGTGCCGGGGACCTGGACGAATTGCGCCGCCTGCTGGCGGCAGCAGAGCGGCCGGTGATGCTGGTCGGCGGTGGCGGCTGGAGCGATGCCGCATGCCGCGACATCACCCGCTTTGCCGAAGCCAACGACCTGCCGGTTGCCGCTTCGTTTCGCCGTCAGGATATCTGCGACAATCGTTCGCGCGTTTATGTCGGTGATCTCGGCACCGGGGCCAGCCCGGCACTGGTCGCGCGCATCCGCCAATCCGATCTCGTGCTGGCGGTCGGCGCCCGCATCGGCGAGATCACCTCGCAATCCTATTCGCTGCTCGGCATTCCCGACCCGGGCAAGACATTGATCCATGTGCATCCCTCCGCCGAGGAATTGGGCCGCGTCTTCCGCCCGACCTTGGCGATCCAGTCGGGCGTCGCCGAATTCGCCGCCGCCGCGGCAAGGCTGGCGCCGGTATCAGCAGCGGTTTGGACGGATTGGCGTGCGGCGGCGCGCGCCGAGTACGAAGCCGGGCTCGCCCCCTCCCCGGCCGCTGCCGGCGCTACGCTCGATCTCGGCCGGATCATGGGCTGGTTGCGCCGGCGCCTGCCGGACGACGCGATCGTGACCAGCGATGCCGGCAATTTTAGCGGCTGGCCCAATCGCTTTCTGCAATACCGGCGGCCGGGACGGCAGCTCGGCCCGACCAGCGGGGCGATGGGCTACGGCGTGCCGGCCGCAGTCGCCGCCAAGCTCGTGCATCCCGGCCGGCTGGTCGTCGGTTTTTGCGGCGATGGCGGCTTCCTGATGACCGGGCAGGAGCTGGCGACCTCGCTCGCCGCCGGGGTCGGCCCGATCATCCTGCTGTTCAACAACGCGATGTACGGCACGATCCGGATGCATCAGGAGCGCCGCTTCCCGGGCCGGGTCGTCGGCACCGCGCTCGCCAACCCGGATTTCGTCGCTCTTGCCCGCGCCTATGGCGCGTTCGCCGCCAGCGTCGAGCGCACCGAGGAGTTTGCCCCGGCGTTCGAGGAGGCGGCGGCCGGCACCCGGGCCGCGGTCATCGAGCTCAGGATCGACCCGGAGGTGATCACGACCCGAACCACCTTGTCCGAGATCCGCCGGCAGGCTGAGGCCCGCGGGCCGAGCCGGGCGGAGGCTTAGATCAATGGCGGAATTGTCGCGGCAGCACTGGTCGGCCGAGCGCTATGCGCAGACCGCGCATTTCGTGCCGGCGCTGGGCGGCCCGGTCGTCGAATTGCTGGCGCCGCAAGCGGGCGAGCGGATCCTCGACCTCGGCTGCGGCGATGGCGTGCTGACCGAAATGATCGCTGCCTCCGGTGCCGCCGTGGTGGCGGTCGACGCGGCCCCGGACATGGTCGCCGCGGCTTGCGCGCGTGGTCTCGACGCCCGAATCGTCGCCGGCCAGCATCTCCGCTTTGATGGCGAATTCGACGCGGTGTTCTCAAACGCCGCATTGCATTGGATGCGCCCGCCCGAGACCGTGCTGGCGGGGGTCTACCGGGCGCTGAAGGCGGGCGGCCGGTTTGTCGGCGAGATGGGCGGCCACAACAACGCCGCCGCGATCATGGTGGCGCTGCGCGCGGTGCTGGCCCGCCGCGGGCTCGACGCGCAACGGCTGAGCCCATGGTGGTTTCCGTCGACCGCGGCCTGGGGTGCGCGTCTCGAGGCGGCGGGATTTACGGTTGACCAGATTGCCATCGTACCGCGCCCGACACCGCTGCCGGCGGGGCTTGAAGCCTGGCTCGACACGTTTGCCGATGACTTTTTCGGTGCCCTGCCGCAAGCCGACCGCAGACCGGCCAGGGCCGAGGTCGTCGATCTGTTGCGACCGATCCTGATGGACGAAAGGGGCACCTGGATCGCTGATTACGTTCGCCTGCGGTTTCGCGCCCGGCGTGCCGACTGAGTGCCGCACGACGTCTCGCTGATCTCGACGATCGCGGTCGGTCTGGCGCTCGCCTTTGCCGGCGGGTTTGCCGCGGTGCGCCTCGGCCTGCCGCCGATCGTCGGCTATCTGCTCGCCGGGGTTGCCGCCGGGCCGTTCACCCCCGGCTTTGTCGCCGATACCCATCTCGCCCCGCAGCTCGCCGAGATCGGGGTCATGCTGCTGATGTTCGGGGTCGGCATGCATTTCTCGATCCGCGACCTCGTTGCGGTGCATCGCATCGCATTGCCTGGTGCGGTGGCTCAGATCACCGCCGCCACATTGCTCGGCATCGGCGCCACCCGGATCTGGGGCTGGAGCCTGGGCGCCGGCCTTACGCTCGGGCTGGCATTGTCGGTGGCCAGCACCGTCGTGCTGCTGCGCACGCTCGAAGAGCGCGGTCTGGTCGGCCTCGCCGACGGCCGCATCGCGGTCGGCTGGCTGATCGTCGAGGATCTGCTGACCGTCATCGCCCTGGTGGCACTCCCGGCATTGGCGCCTGCGCTCGGCGGTAGCGCTGCAACCGATCCCGGTGGTCTCGGCCTGTCGCTGACGCTGACCTTCGCCAAGATCGCCGGCTTTGTCGCGATCATGCTGATCCTCGGCATCCGGCTCCTGCCGTGGCTGCTGGACCAGGTCGTGCGCACCCGATCGCGCGAACTCTTCACGCTGGCGGTGATCGCCGCCGCGCTCGGCATCGCCTTTGGCGCAGCAGAGCTGTTCGGCTCGGCTCCCCTCGGCGCATTCCTCGCCGGCATCGTCGTCAGCGAGAGCGACCATAGCCACCGCGCCGCCGAGCAGGCCAAGCCGTTCGAAGACGCATTCGCGGTGCTATTCTTCCTGTCGGTCGGGATGCTGTTCGATCCCGGCATCCTTCTGCGCCACCCGGTCGAGGTGCTGGTGGTCCTGGCGATTGTCATGCTGGGAAAGTCTCTGGCCGCATTCGCGATCGTCCGGATCGCCGGCTATGCGACGGTCACCGCCTTGACGGTTTCGGCGGGGCTCGCGCAAATCGGCGAGTTTTCGTTCATCCTCGCCGATCTCGGCACCGGTTACGGGCTGTTGAGCGCCGAGGGACGCAATCTGATCCTGGCCGCGGCATTGCTGTCGATCACTCTCAATCCCCTCGCCTTTCGCGGCGCAGCGGCGATGCGCCGCCGCCTCGAAGCCGGCCACCTGTTCTAGCCGGGCCCGGCGCTGCCTGCATGCCGGCAGCCAGACAGCGACCGGTACCTGCTGCCGTGCCCGACCCGACGTGATAATATTGTTCGGAATTGGTGAAACGATGCAGCGTCGGTGATGTTCACTTTCTGGCCGGGCTGCGGCTGGCGCCGCGACGCTGGGCTGTCGCCATAACGCAAACCGATCGGTGACGAACGGTCTGCCTTCGATGCCGGCGCCGGGACGGAGGGCTTGTGCGGCTAGAGGTGACGGAAAGCGAAGTCCGGCGCGGCGGCCTGACAGCCCCGGTTGGTGCCGCAGACAAGCGGTCTCGCCCGCAAGCGATGCGTCTGACGCGCCATCCCCGCGCGTGGCGCCCTTCCGTCGAGTAGCGGCCATTTCGCGCTCACAGCGAAGCCGACAGCCACAGCGAAGCCGACGGCGTGACGAGCGGCTGACCGAGGCCGAACCGCCGGACACGGCACGGGATTGGCCGGAGACACCGGAAGAGCTGCGCCGCGCGATCGGTGGTCTGGTCGCGGTGTCGATATTGCCCGCCCGATGGATCGCAGACGACACCCAGCCGATCGCCGAGAGCGTCGCCGAGGTGCTGGTGGGCATGCTCGGCCTCGAATTCGCCTTCGTCTCGCTCGACGGGGGCGGCCAGCCCGGCCCGCAGATCGTGCGCTCGCCACAGCCCCTACCTGCCGATCAGATCGAGCGCATTGTCACGGCGGTCAGCAGATGGCTGATCGAGCCGGAATCGGAACGTGCCGCATCTCTCGATAGTCCCACCGGCGGCGGCAGCGTTCGGGTAGTGCGCCAGATGATCGGCACCGCCGGTCACGGGACGATCGTCGCAGCCTCGCGTCAGCTCGGCTTCCCGATGCCGACCCAGCGCCTGCTGCTTGAAGCGGCCGCCAACCAGGCGGCGGTTGCATTCGAGCGGCGGCAGTCGGCGCTGGCGCTGCGCCAGCTAAACGAAACCCTCGAACAGCGCGTTGCCGCCGAGATCAGCGAACGGCTCAAGCTCGAAGAGGCCTTTCGCCAAGCCCAGAAGATGGAAGCGATCGGCCAGCTCACCGGCGGAATCGCCCATGATTTCAACAATCTGCTGACGGCGATCCTGGGCAGCCTGGAAATGCTCGAACGGCATGTGACGAACCCGCAAGGGCTGCGGCTGCTGCGCACCGCAAGCCGCGCCGCCGATCGCGGTGCCGAACTGACCGAGAACCTCTTGGCCTTCTCGCGCAAGCAGCGCCTGAGCCCGCAACCTGTCGACCTCAACCGCGTCGTCGCCAGCAGCCGCGACATGGTCGAGCGCTCGGTCGGCCCGAACATCCGCATCGAAACGGTACTTGCGCCCGATCTGCGGCCGGCGCTGGTCGACCCGATCCAGATCGAGCTCGCGATCCTGAACCTGGCAATCAACGCGCGGGACGCGATGCCGCAAGGCGGCCGCTTGACCTTCCGCACGCACGACGCGGTGATCACGGCGAGCGCTGCCTCCGCCGACCTTGCCGCCGGCGAATATGTTGCGATCGCTGTCGCCGACACCGGAACCGGGATCGCTCCCGAGTTGCTGAACCGGGTGCTCGACCCGTTCTTCACCACGAAAGATGTCGGCAAGGGCAGCGGGCTCGGGCTCAGCATGGTGTACGGGCTGGTCAAGCAATCGGGCGGCGGGCTGCGGATCGACACCGAACTCGGCCGGGGTACCACCGTCGAATTGCTGCTGCCGCGGGCCTGACCGGCCCCGGACAAAGGCGGCACAGGCGCGGTCGCAAGCGCCGGCATCTACCGAGGCCGGATCCATCGAAACCGCGTCCGCCCGAAACCCGCGCCCGGCCGAAACCGCGTCCGGCCGAAATCGCGTTCGGCCGAAACTGCGTCCGGCCGAAACCGCGCCAGGCCATGGCATCGCACCGTTCCCGGAACTGCGGCGACGAGCCTTGTGTTTGACGGGGGTCGGCCGGCGCATCGAATCAGCGCCGCCACGACATGGGACATCTTTGACAGGAGCAGGTTATGGGCCGCGCCATACTGCTTTGGTTCTTGGGAATTCCGATCCCGATCATCATCCTTCTCTACTTGTTTCATGTGGTTTGAAGATTCTTCGGAACTGTCCATTGGCGGGTACTGTTTGGTGCTGGCAACGTCAGAAACAGGAGCATAGCGTTGAAGAACTCGAGTATCGCAGCAGCCGTCACAGCATTGTTGATGGCGACGGCACCATTGGCCTATGCACAGTCCGGTAGTGTGCGGGACAGCAATCTCGGGATGACGAATCCCACCGGCACTATGATCCGGAGCAATCAGTTCCGCGCCAGCAAAATGATCGGCAGCGATGTCTACGACATCCAGAATCAGAACATCGGCTCGGTCAAAGACCTGATCATCGACAAGGATGGCCGGGTCGCGGCTGCGGTCGTCGCCGTCGGCGGCGGCTTTCTCGACAGTAATGGCAAGAACGTTGCCGTTCCGCTCGTTGATATCAAGAGCGATAACAATCGCCTGACCTTGAACATGACCAAGGATCAGCTCAAGCAGGCGCAGAATTACGTTATGACCAACAACGAAACGGGCGCAGGGAGCACATCATCGCCGGTGACCGGCGGCCATCTCGGTTCGGCGAGCGACCCCAACCGCTAGTGGTGCGATGCTGACGGGTGGTCCCCATCGGTTAGCCGAATCGCACCACCAACCTGTCAGCCTGGTGGGCCGATCGACGGAACGCTTGGAAACCATGCGTTTCGATCGGACCACCAGCGTCCTTTCAAACCGCGGCGGCGGGCGACGGCGAACCGTTGCTCCCGCCCCGGCCGGTTGCTTGTCCACCGGGCCGACGCTATAACCCGCCGGCACGGAGGACGAGGGCATGAAGGCAGGCATTCACCCGGACTATCATGAGATCACCGTCGTGATGACCGACGGGACCACCTACCAGACGCGTTCGACCTACGGCAAAGCGGGCGACACGCTGCGCCTCGACATCGATTCGAAATCGCACCCGGCCTGGACCGGCGGGCAGCAGCGGTTGATCGATACCGGCGGCCAGCTGGCGCGCTTCAACAAGCGGTTTCAGGGATTCGGCATCAAGCCGTAGTAACCTGCCCGGTCGAAACCCCTTGACCACATCCTTTCGAGCACTATCTCAGTAGCGTGCGGTCGCCCTTCTCGGGATCGCACAATCGAGAACGGCACCTGGCAAAGATGCGGGTGCCAAGCCCATGTTGCTCAATGGAGGATGTGGTTATGGATCGCTTCGATTTCTCTCCGCTGTTCCGATCGACGATCGGTTTCGACCGGCTGACCCGGCTGGTCGATGCGGCCAGCCGTATGGATGGCGCCGCCCTTTCCTATCCGCCCTACAACATCGAGAAGACCGGCGAGGATGCCTACCGCCTGACCATGGCGGTGGCCGGCTTTGCCCCGGACGAGGTCGATGTCACGGTGCACGAGGGCACGCTCCTGGTGACCGGCAAGGCGAAGAAGGACGAGGATGACGGCCGGTATCTGCATCGCGGTATTGCCCGGCGCGCGTTCGAGCGCCGCTTTAGCCTCGCCGATCACATCCGGGTGGTCGGCGCCAGCCTCGACCACGGCATGCTGCATGTCGATCTGGTCCGCGAGGTGCCGGAGGAAGCCAAGCCGCGCCGGATCGAAATCGCGACCGGCGAGCCGCAGATGGTGGAACAGAAGCAGGCCGCCTGAGCCGCCGCGCTTTGCGCTAACCTGAGCTGGAGAGACGCCCCCGACGACGGGGGCGTCTTTTTGCATCGGCGCGCGGGTTCAACGCCATCCGCGCATTTCACCCGTCATCGCCTGGTCGCCCTGGCCACGCGTCATCATAACAGTACGCCGCAATCGCACTGCCAACAGAAAATGCAACGGTAATGCTAATTGGGGATCGATTACGCCGGCGGCGCAGGTGAGAGTGTCACCGCGGTGCCGCAGCAATAGGCCCCGACGTATCCGGTGACGAGCCCTTGGATTTCACAGGTCATACCGATAACCGCATTGGCACCCTTCTGGGCCGCCGCGTTACACATATTGTTGACTGCGGTGTCGCGTATATTGTCGATAGAACTCTGAAGCGCAGCTATATTCCCCCCAGTTAGGTACTGTGCAACGGCTCCGGCGGCTGCGCCAACACCGACAGCGGCAACGGAGCTACCGAACACCGTACCTTGAGTCGCCATTATGGTGTAACCAGCGAAGGCATTGACCGTCGTCGTGAACATACTCGTCGCCCCCTAAAGTTGAGACGCTGCCGTTTCCACTTTCAACCTAAAGCAGACTGCTGGAGGGTAGCGACTGCGAGGAATGCATGCAATAGGGCTCAATACCAGCCGCGCCACTTGAACCACAGGAGCGGGAGGATCGCGCTGAGCCCGATCATTGCCAACCCGTAGGGATAGCCCCAGCTCCAGCCGAGCTCGGGCATGCCCTTGAAGTTCATCCCATAGATGCTCGCGACCAAAGTCGGCGGGATGCCGACCACCGAGACGATCGTCAGCACCTTGATGATATTGTTCTGTTCGACATTGATCAGCCCGAGCGTGGCATCGAGCAGCAGCTGCACCGTATCGACGAGGTGAGCATCGTAATCGCTGAGCGAGGTGACGTCCTGGCGCAGCGTATCGAGCCGCCGCTTGACCTCGTCCGGCAACCAGGCCCCGGCGGTGCCCGAGACGAACGGCACGATCCGCGCGATCCCGTGCAGGCTGTCGCGAATCTTCGAGGCGAGATCGCCGCTATGGCCGACCCGCCGCAGGATCAGGCGCAGATCGGCACTTTCCCGCGCCGAGGGACGCCGCTCCTGCGGCTGCACGACCGGCGCGCGGAACAGCCGGTGCGACAGCGTATCGAGCTCGGCGGCGATGCGCTCGAGCACATCGGCGAAGCGATCGGTGATCGCGTCCAGCAGCTCGACAAACACCGCGGCACTGCTCAGCTCCTCGCTGTCGGCGGCAAAGTCGTGGTTGATGAAATTGGCGAACGCCGTGACCTCTTCGAACCGCACCGTGACCAGCCGCTCCCGGGTCAGCACAAAGCCGACCGGCGTCGACCATGGCTGATCCGAATCGGATCGGTAGGTCAGCGGTGTGCTCAGATAGAGCGCGCCGTTGCTGGTGCGCAGCCGGCTCGAGCTCTCGATCTCGCTGAGCGCGTCGAAGCTCGGCACCTCGATCCCGGTGGTCCGCTTGACAAACGCGATCTCCGACGGCTCGGGGCGCACCAAATCGAGCCATAGCGCCGCCGGCGACAGCGCTGTCGCGGAGAGGTCCGAGAGCTGTTCGCCGGGCCGGTTCCGGCTGCTATAGAGCGTGAGCATGGCGGCAGCTTACAATCTCGGGCGACCCGGCGCAGGTTCCGGTCCCGAACAATCTCCAACAAGCCGCCCTAACGGGGAGGAAATGATGCGGTTCGTCAAGAGCGCGGCGGTGCTTGTCCTGATGCTCACCGTCCTGATACTCACCGCCGCGGCAGCGGCGCGCGCCGCAGAACCCTACCACCTGCGCATCGGCTGGGTCGTGGCTCCGGCCGATCTCGTCACGTTGATGTTCGAAAAGCCGGGGCTGGCGCCGCATGCCGGCAAGACCTATGTGCCCGAGCTGATCCATTTCAACGGGACACCGACGGAGATGACGGCGCTGGCCTCGGGCCAGATCGACTGCGCCGCCCTCGCCTATTCGACCTTTGCCCTCGGCGTCGAGAATGCCGGGATGCGGGATCTGCGGATCATCGCCGACGTGTTCCAGGACGGCGTCCCCGGCTATCACACCAATGATTTCGACGTCCGCGCCGACAGTTCGATCCATTCCGTCGATGACCTGAAGGGCAAGGTCCTGGCCTCGAACCAGACCGGCAGCGCGGTCGACATGGCGCTGCGGGCGATGCTGGCCCGGCACCACCTCGCCGACAAGCGCGACCTGACGATCATCGAGGCGCCGTTTCCGGCGCAGACGGCGATGCTCCAGGAGCACAAGGTCGACCTCATCACCGCCGTTGCCCCGTGGGGCTTCGACCCGACACTGCTCGCATTTGCGCGCCCGTTGTTCACGCAGGCGCAAGCCGTCGGCCGCACCCAGATGATCGTGCGGGTCATGCGCACCGAGGCGATCGAGGCGCACCGCGCCGCAATCGTCGATTTTCTCGAAGACTACCTGCGCACTCTGCATTACCTGCTCGATCCGGCGCATCACCAGGAGGCGATCGCGCTGATCACTGCGCGGACCAAACAACCGGCAGCGCTCTACGCCGGCTGGGTCTTCACCAAGAGTGACTATTACCGCGACCCCGAGGCGCTGCCCGATCTGACGGCGCTGCAGGCGAATGTCGATCTGCAGCACAAGCTCGGCTTTTTGCGCAGCGACCTCGACGTCACAAAATACACCGATCTCAGTCTTGCCAAAGCGGCCGCCAAACGCCTCGGCGCCAGCGCGACGCAATGACCACGGGTGGCGGCGACCACGGTTAGCGGCGACCACGGTTAGTGGCGACCACGGATGGCGGCGCGCAGATCGGCCCGGGATGCGGGACGACGGACAGAGCGACGACAGGCAGGAAAGAATCCGCAGGGCGATCGAGCGCACGCTTGCTATGATCGGCGCGTAAAATCGATGGACCGGACAAACGGGAGGAGCAAATGGGCGAGATTCTCGGGATCGGCGTCACTCATTTTCCGGGATTGATGCTGCCTGACCAGTATATGAGCTCGTTTCTGACCCGCACCTTGAAGAGCGAACGGATCCCGGCGGCGCTGAAGGACCCGAAAACCTGGCCGGAGCCGTTGCGCCAGGAGCTTGCCGCCAACCAGGATGGCGCTGCCGCCGCCGAGCATCGGCGCCGGCTCGCCGGCGGGTTTCGCAAGGTGCGCCAGGCGCTCGACGCGTTCGCCCCCGACCTCGTGTTGATCTGGGGCGACGACCAGTACGAGAATTTCCGCGAGGACGGTGTGCCGTCATTCTGCGTGTTCGCGCTCGACGCCGTTGATTGCCGCCCGTTCGCGCGCCCCGGGCGGGCCGAGCTCGGCAATGTGTGGGACGAGCCTGCCGATACGGTGGTGCATGTCACCGGGCATCGCGCCGCCGGCTCGACGCTCGCCGCCGAGCTGATCAAGGAGGATTACGACGTCAGCTACGCCTATCGCATGCGCCATGAACTCGGGCTGCCGCACGCCTTTATCAACACGATCCTTTATCTCGATTACGACCGGCGCGGCTTCCCCTATCCGGTGGTGCCGTTCCACGTCAATTGCTCCGGCTCCTCGGTCATCGCCAAGCGCGGCTCGAGCGCGCATTTGACCGGTGAGGCCGACCCGAATGCGGTCGATCCGCCCGGCCCCAACCCGGGGCGCTGCTTTGATGTCGGCGCGGCGGTGGCACAAATCCTCGCCGACAGCCCATGGCGGGTGGCGCTGATCGCCTCGTCGAGCTGGTCGCATGCGTTTCTGACCGCGAAGCACCATTGGCTTTATCCGGACGTCGCCAGCGACCGGGCGCGCTTCGACGAGTTGGCCTCCGGCAATGCCGGGCGCTGGCGCAATCTCTCGACCGAAGAGATCGAGGATGCGGGACAGCAAGAATTTCTGAACTGGGTGTGCCTCGCCGGGGCGATGGAGGCGCTCGGCCGGCGTGCCGAGATCGTCGATTACATCGAATCCTACCTGTTCAATTCGGACAAGTGCTTCGCCCTGTTCCACCCGTAATCCGCCGCCTGCTGCCGTGCCGTTGAAACGGAGCCGGGGCTAAGCCCCGGCCGCCGCTTTTTTGTCCAGAATGCGCTGGTGCAGGTTGCGCACGATCATGCCGGTCAGCCGCTCATTGTGCATGAAGAGCCGCTGGCCGATCGGGTACGGGTCCTGTTTTTCGACCTCGATCGGGCTTTGCAGCGCCTCCTCGGCGCTGATCCCGCGATCGACCAGGCGCTCGACATAGCCGACCCAGTTCTCGACGATCTGCGCCTGCTCCTTCAGATAGGCCTTGGTGCACGGGTCGCCATGGCCCGGTACGATCAGCTCGACATCGAGTGCCGCGATGCTGTCGAGTGCCGCCAGCCACTCCCACGGGTCGCATTCCTGCAGCCAGCTGCGGCATTTGTGAAAGACATTGTCGCCGGTGAAGACGACCCCCTCCTCCGGCACATGAACCGAGGTCTGCGGTGCGGTGTGTCCCGGCATGTGGATGATGTTGAAGGTGTGGTTGCCGAGATTGAGGGTCATCGTCTCGGTGAAGGTCAGGGTCGGCGGGTTGGCCGCCGGGTAGTCCGGATGGCCGACCAGCCACACGCTATCGGGATCGGTCTCTTTGAACCGCTCGCGCTTTTCATCGACCGAGCCGAACGCATAGAGGTAGCGCTCGAAGCACTCCTGCAGCTTGACCTGGCCGACGATCGTGGTGTTGGTGAAGTAGGCGTTGCCGGAGATGTGATCGCCGTGCGGCTCGGTGTTGATCAGGTAGCGGATCGGCGCCTTGTCTTCCATCCGCTCGCGCCAGCGCACCGCGTCGATCGGCTGCTGCGGCGAATCGACCATCACATAACCGTCGCTGGTCTCGACAAAGCTGGGATTGCAGCCGGCAAAATAGATTTCGGTGAAAGAGTTCTTTCCGACCCTGCGCATCATCGCCTCCCGGTGCGATTGGCCGATTTTCGGCGATCGACCGGCATCGCACAAGACCGGCCCGGTGCCGAGCCGCCGGTTGCAGCTGCTCCGCCGGTTGCAGCTGCTCCGCCGGTTACTGCTGCGCCGATGGCTCTCAGCGTTCGGCGGCGACCGAACCGGCGACGTCACGCGCCGGCGCTTGCAGCTGGAACGGGTGAACGAGCTGTCCGCCGAGCGAAGGCGGCAATTCCCCGTCGATGCCGTAAGCCGCCGGCCATCCCTTGCGCGGCAAGTGGTGGGTCCCGAAAATCCGATCGATGACCGGCAGCATCGAGGCGAAGTTGCGGTCGCGCGGCTCGGCCAGATTGTGGTGCCAGTGATGAAAGGCCGGGGTCGCGATCAGCCATTCGAGCGGACCCAGCCGCAGCCGCAGATTGGCATGGATCAGAAATCCCCACATCGTCATGGCGAGCACCAGCAATGCCGAGATCAGCCCACCCGACGGCGTCAGCGGGGTGGCGATGCCGAGGATGTAGATCGGGACGAGACCGCACAGCCGGGTGAACACATTGTCGAGCGGATGGGCGCGGGCGCTGATCAGGAAATAGAGTTGCCGCGGGTTGTGGTGGATCGCATGGAAGCGCCACAGCAGCGGGATCTGGTGCGACCAGCGATGCCCCCAATAGAAGCCGATCTCGCCGACCAATAGCGCCGCCGCCGCGCGCGCCCACAGCGGCAGGGATGCGACCGCCACCTGCAGGTGCCACGGCACGATCCTGTGCGCGCCGAGCGCCACCAGGGCCAAGAGCGGGGTCAATAGCAGGCTCGGCACCAGCCCGCTGATGAAGTAGAAGCCGATATCGCCGGCAAGGCTGTTGCACAGAAGTTTTCGCCGGTTCAGCGCAAAGATGTGCTCAAGCGGCAGAAACACGATGGCGAGCAGCATCAGCCAGATAAAGATCCTGACGGTACTCAGCAGCAGCGGATCGAATTGGCGAAAGTCGAGGAACGCCGACACCGAAATCCTCCTGATCGGCCATATCGTGACGAGAAGGGGTCTTGGTCGTGACGCGAAGAGGTCGTGGTCGTGACGCGAAGAGATCTTGGCGAGACAGGCCGGCGCCCGGACGAGACCGAGGTTCCATCCGGGCGCATCGACCATCGGCGGGTCAGGCGGCGGTTGCGCCCGGCTTGTTGCGCCGGCGCATCATAACCACGCCGAGGCCGAGCAGACCGACTCCCAGCACCGACAGCGTCGCCGGTTCCGGCACCACCGGGGTCGTGTTGACGCCTTCAAGGAACACGGTCGGCGGCTGATTGACCGTGCTGCCGCCGTCGCCCCACGCCAAGAAAGTCAACACCGCGGTCCCGTCATTCAGGTCCGCTGCAGTTGGCGTAAACGTCAGATCGACGTTATTCCAATCGACGTTCCCCTCTGACGGAGTGTCCATCAGCGGTGAGGCTTCCTCGATATTGTCGTGGGTTCCGGTTACGCTGCAGGAAGTGCTGTGAGTTGGACAATCGACGCCGATCCCACCCGCGCCGAGAAACACCAGCCACTGTTCGGTGGTGGGACCGCTAAACCCTATCTGCTGGCCGGCTGCCTGCTGGAACGAAAGGTCGTAGGTCACGCCTGCGGTCAGACCACTGATGGTCTGCATGATCGTGCTTTCATACTGCGGATTGCCATCCGCCTGATAAAAGTTGTAGCCGGCTGGCACAGTATTGGAAAACGTCCCATAGACACCGTAAGTGCCGTTCGCCGATGAGCCTTCGGAACCTTGATTGCCGACAAAGATCAGGTTCGAGTATTGTGCGACCGAACCGATCGACCAGCCGGTCGGCTCCGAGGCCGTGAACGTGTCCTTGGGCGCAGTGAATGTGCCGTTGAACGTATTGAATTGAAGGTCTGTCACCGGCAGGATCTGGTCCGCCTGCGCCGAAGCGGCCAGGCCCAGCGACAAGCCGAGGGCCGTCAGGCCGAGTGCGGCTGATTTGAGAAGCGGCATCGATAACTCCTTACCAACGGGTCATGCGGCTCATATGTTCGGGTGTGCCGCGGCCAACGGTCCGGCAAACACTCGATGGCATGACCCAGGCAAGCGGCATGCCAGAAAAGATTGCTATTGATTTTACTCAGTATTCTTGTCTGAATTGATTAACCCCGCTCTGGGACGATGAAACAGTGTAAATTTCGTCGACAGCAAATACCTGCCCTGCGATCTCTCGCAACGTCCGAGTCATTGCCGGAAAAGTTAGTGGAATCAATGAGTTACGAGAGTTTATCGCGAACCGTGGCGTGCCTCTGCGATCGCGTGCCTCCAACTTTCACCTGTAAGGGAATCCGACAGCGCCCGTTCGAGTGGTGCAATCTTCGCTGACACCCTTGGCTCCGGATCCGGCCGGCCGGATTCGTCCCGCTGCATCGAGCGCGCGTCCTCGGCCGCTCGGTAGCGGGTGCGGGTAACCGCTGCCGCGGCAGAAAGAACACCCAACCCGCACTCGAATAGCTGGCGGTTCCCGCCGTCTCGTGGTATCGGCGCCAAAGCGGGCTCGGCGCATTGGGGGGCCGGGCCCAATGAGGGGGACCGCTGCGCCACATGATGATGACGCGCCGCTCCGGCCAATCCCGCATGGGAAGGCCGGTTGCCAGCGGCCTGCGCCGGCTGTTGCCGGTGCTGCCGATCCTGGCTCTTCTCGCCGCCTGCGGCCCGCGCGGGGGCTATCTGCAGGGGGCTCTGCCATACGGCACCTTTGGCGAAAGCCCGTCGGTGGCGCCGATGCATTATTACCCGCCGCCCGGTCCGCCGGACGATCCGTGGGGTCCCTATATCCGCGAGGCGGCGGCGCGCTACGGCGTGCCCGAGCAATGGATCCGCGCGGTCATGCAGCAGGAATCGGGCGGTGAGGAGCAGGCCGTCTCACCGGTCGGGGCGATGGGGTTGATGCAGCTCATGCCCGAGACCTACGCGATGCTGCAGCAGCGCTACGGTCTTGGCGACGACCCCTACGAGCCGCGCGACAACATCTTTGCCGGCACCGCCTATATCCGCGAGATGTACGACGAGTTCGGGTCGCCGGGCTTTCTTGCCGCCTACAATGCCGGTCCCGACCGGGTCGAGAGCTATCTCGCCGGCACTGCCGACCTGCCCGACGAGACGGTGCACTATTTGGCGGCCGTAGCCCCCAACCTGGGCGACAGCCTGCCGTTATCCGGGCCGCTGGCCACATACGCTTTGGCGCGCGGCAGCGGTGCCGGCGAGTATCGGGCGAACGTGGCGAGCCTCGCGGCCGGATGCAACCTGAACCTCGCCTACGACCCGAACCATCCGTGCACCACCCTGGAAGCGGCAGCGACAGCCCCCGCCGGGGTCGAGATCGCGACGGCTCGGCAGATCGGCGCCGGCGGCTGCGATCTCGATATCGCCTATGACCCGAACCATCCTTGCAGTTCGATCGGAGCGGCGGTGACGACTGCGGCCCGCAGCGCCGCCGCCGCCTCGCCGCCTCCGGCCCCCGTCGTTGTTGCCGCGGCAGCGCCGCCCGCGCCGATCGTCGAGACCATCGCACCACCCCTGCCGCCGCGACCGGCCGCGATGCCCGTTGTTGCCGCGGCGACGCCATCCCCCGCAGCGACACCGTCCCCGACAATGGCTCGGAGCCTTCCGGCACCTATGCCTGCGCAACCCGCGGCCGCACCACTCGTCCTCGCTTCGGCGGCGTCGACATCCGGCGATGGTATCGCAGCGGGCGGCTGCGACCCCGACCTCGCCTATGATCCGGATCGTCCCTGCCAGACCGCGCCGGGCCAGACCGCGCCGGGCCAGACCACGCTGGGCCAGACCATGCCGGGCCAGACCATGCCGGGCCAGCCCATGCCGGCAGCCCCGACGCCGCTACGCTCGCCGCCACCGGGCCCGCAATTCGCCGCCGCCGCGCCGGCGCCCGGCGCGCATGTGCTGGCGATCCCGGTGCATGACTGGGCGATCCAGGTCGGTGCCTTTGCCAATCCGCGGCTGGCCCGCGCGGTGGCGGAAAACGCTCGCGCCCAGGCGCCGGGGCAGCTACGGGCGGCGGCCCTGTCTCTGCCGCCGACACCGAGTGGCAGGTCGGTTCTCTATCGGGCCCGTCTCGTCAACCTGTCGGCCAGTGCCGCCTCGGACGCCTGCTGGCAATTGAACCAACATCAGCTGCCTTGCGTCGTCGTCCAGCCGAACCGCTCGTGACCTCGGCCGCACCCGCCGCGGCCGACCCCGGGCCGTGCCTGCCTCTACGCTATTCGGCGGCGAGAGCGACCGGCTCGCGAGCGAAACCGAAACGGGCGCCGATCACGAAGCCGACGCTCGCCAGCAGCAGCAGACCGACCACGATCAGGACGAGGTCCGGCCGGCCGGCGTCGATCAGCATGCCGTAGGGCACTGGCATCAAAGCGCTTCCGAGCGAGAGCCCGGCGCTGACAAAGCCGAACACCTTGCCGATTTCACCCTGCGTCGCCGCTTGCTTGACCATGAGGTCGCGCGGCGTGCGGCTGCTGCCGATGATGACCCCGGCGATGAGCAGCACGCCCATCGTCGGCAACTCGGCCATGGTCACGATGCCGACCCACAGCAGCAGCAGCGCGCCGCCGCCGACCAGCAGCACCGTTGCCGCCAGCAGATGCCGGGTGCGGTCGGCGATCCAGCCGCCGGCCAGCACGCCACCGAGATTGCCGATCATGTAGCCGGTCAGCGCCGCAGCGGCCGCAGCGAGCGGCAGGCCGTGCACCTGGTGCAATACCGTGATCAACCAGGACTGGATACCGGCGGTGGCCATCGCCGCTACCATGTAAAAGCCGAAGAAGCACAGGATCGGCCGACTGAGCAGCAGTGCCATGCCGAGCCGGCGATCCGCCGCCAAACGGGGCGGCGGTGGCCGCAGTTCGCGCTGCGGCTTGGCGACCATCAGGTGCCCCTGCAAAACGATCATCAGCACCACCGGCACCGCGACCAGGCCGGAAAGCAGCAATGTGCTGCGCCAGCCGATCAGCAGCATCAGCCCGGCGGTGACCGGCGGGGCCGCGGCAAATCCGACATAGCCGCAAAAAGTGTGGAACGAGAACGACCGCCCGATGCGCTCGGGAGAGATCGTACCGCTGAGAATGCTGTAATCGGCCGGGTGAAACACCGAATTGCCGGCCCCCGACAGCAGCGCCAGCACGATCACCTGCCAGAACGAGCTGGCGAGCCCGATCGCCGAGATCGACAGCGCCATCAAGAGCGCACCGCAGATCAGGAAGGCACGGGCGCCATAGCGATCGACGAGAAATCCGACCGGCGTCTGCAACAGCGCCGCCGCCCCCGACATGACCGTCATCGCCAGTCCGAGCTCGGCGAACGAGACGCCGAACGAGTGCTGCCAAGCAACGAACAGTGGCGGCAGACAAAGCTGATAGTAATGCGACAGGAAATGGCCCGCGCCGAGCAGTGTGTTGACCCGGCTGTCCTTATCCAAGGTCGGAAGTCTCAACATAGGACAATCATCCTATAAACCCGTCGCCGGGTCGAGCGCGAAACCGCGGAGCCCGCTTCCGCCAGCGCGGCGCTGCTCTGTCGAAATTGCGCAACCGGCACCCCGCGCGGGGCACCAAAAACCGTTGCACAGCTTGACGGGTAGAGCACCGGCGGCCTACCGTCTGTCGCGCCGGAATGGTCCGTGCGAAGCCCCAACCGGGCCGCTACGGCGATCGGCAGCAGTGGGAGGAGGTCACAGATGGCGGGGTACAAGCTGATCTCGGCGGATTCGCATATCGTCGAGCCGCCCGATATGTATTCGACCCGGATCGAGCCCAAATTCCGCGACCGCGCCCCGAAGATGGAGCGCCGCAAGACCGAGGCCGGCCGTGAATACGATGCCTGGGTGATCAACGGCATGCAGGTCGGCACGCTGGGTGCCGTCATGCAGGCCGGGCAGCGCTTTGAGGACCCCTCGCAGATCGATTTTCTCGGCGTCTGGGAGGATGTCCGCAAAGGCGGCTACGACGCGCATTCGATGATCGTCGAGAACGAGGAGGATGGCGTGTGGGGCTCGTGCCTGCAGCCGAGCCAGGGGCTGTTCTGGTACCGGCTGTCGGACAGCGCGCTGTTGACCGAGATCTGCCGCGTCTACAACGACTGGATCACCGATTTCTGCAAGCCCTATCCGGAGCGCCTGAAGGGCATTGCGATGCTCAATGTCGATGATGTCGAGGAGGGCTGCCGCGAGCTCGAACGGGCGAAAAAGCTCGGCCTCGTCGGCGCGTTCATCCCGGTCTCGCCGCTGCCCGACAAGCCTTATCGCGATCCCGTCTACGACCGGCTGTGGGCGACGGCACAGGACCAGGAGATGCCGCTCCTCCTGCATATCGCGACCAACCGCGCCGGGGTGCCGGGCTGCGAGTTCACGATCAATGTCGGCGAATTGACCGGTGCCGGGCGGTCGACCACCGACCATTGGGTGCGCTACTCGCTGTCGGCGATGGTGTTTGCCGGGGTGTTCGAGCGCTTCCCGCGGCTCAAGGTCGGCTCAGTCGAGCACGAGACCGCATGGATCCCGCATTGGCTGAAGCAGATGGACTTCACCTATCGCGAACGCCCGGTCTTCACCAAGGGTTGGAAGTCGCAGAGCGGCATGCTCCCGAGCGATTACTGGCAGCGCAACATGTTCGTCGAGTTCATGGAGGACGATCTCGGCGTCGAATTGCGCAAGCATATCGGTGTCGACAACATGCTGTGGGGCAGCGATTTCCCGCATGCGGAATCGACTTGGCCGCAATCGCAGCAATTCCTCGACCGCATCTTCTCCGGAGTGTCCGAGGACGACCGGCGCAAGATCACCGCCGACAACGCCGCCAGGCTGTTCGGCTTCCACCCGAACTGACGATTTCGTCGCGGCAGAACCCGGCAACGATGTCAACCGTCATGCCCGGCCTTCGTGCCGGGCATCGACGCACAGTCGGAAGGGTTCGCCGCAACCTTACGGATGGCCGGGCGGGACAGGCCATGATGCTTGACCGACGTGCCCGGCTCCGAATGAGGCGCCGGTGATACCGGACGCGTTCATACCGGTGGCCAAAGTGAGCGAACTCGCACCGGGCCAGATCAAATGGGTCGCGGTCGATGGCGAGCGGGTGGTGCTCGCCAATGTCGACGGCGCCTTCTATGCGTTGCGAGATGTCTGCGGGCACAAGAACGCGCCATTGTCGCGCGGCCGCCTCGTCGGCTGCCTCATCGAGTGCCCGCTGCATTTCGCGCAGTTCGACATGCGCACCGGCAAGCTCGTCAACGGCCCGGTCTCGGCCGACATCCCGGTCTACGAGGTCCGGGTCGAGGGCAACACGGTCTTTGCGCGAGGCGGGATGTGGCGAGGCGGAACATGACCGCGATCGAGGACCGGCTGGCGATCGAGGATTTGTTCGTGCGCTATACGACGGCGCTCGACAATGGCGAGGTCGAGGCCGTGGTCGGATGCTTCACGCCGGATGCGGTGCTCGAAAGCCCGGCGATCGGCAGCATCGCCGGGCATGATGCGATCCGCGCCTTTGCCGGTCGGTTCGCGGCGCTGCGCCAAGAAGGCACGCAATTCCGCCACATGATCACCAACCTCGCCATCGCGAGCGAGGGCGGGCGGGCGCGCGCGACCTCATATCTGCTGGTGCTGATCACCCGCGATGGCGCCAGCCGGCCATTGCCGCCCGGCCGTTACGAATGCGAACTGGTCAAGGAGGGCGGCACTTGGCGATTTCAGCGCCGCGTCGTGTTCCACGACCACGCCTATACGCTCGACGGGCTGGCTCCCTGAGCGAACGCGACGACTGCAGAGACCCGGATACCAGTACTGCTCGATTTTGTCGGTGTATGCCCGGTTCGACCAATCCGGAGCCATGCCCGTCTTATAGCGTGGAACGTTCGACCTTGTCGGACGCGATCAGCCGCTCGGTCTCCTCGGTTGCAAGCCCGCGCTCGCCGGCATTGGTTGTATAGTTCATCGCGCCGTCTCCGATCAGCTGCCGCTGTCCGGGAAACAGGCTCGTCGGCTGCGGGGTTCCGCCCTGTGGTCCTGGCGCCCCGAAACCGCGCCGGTTGCGGCAGCCGCGCGATCAGTCAATGCGCTTGCTGTACACCCCCGAAAACGTAACCGTGCAGCCCGGAAAGTCGGCGTAATTGACGATCGTGCCCTTGATCGTGACCACGGACGTCGACGTGGTGATGGAAGCCGGCGTGATCGTCAGGGAATAGGTGCCGGCGAAATCATAAAATTGGCCGTGACTGCCGATCCCATAACCTTCCAATTTCCCTGAACCGTGCATCTGGTGGATCGTCGATTCGCTCAGATTCTCCCAAGTCTCCGCAGCGCGCAGAAACACGAAGGATAAAAAGGTATTCGTATCCGTGCTCTTGATCTTTGGTTGGAAAACAGAGACCTGGACGTCGCCGACGAGGGTCCCATAAGCACCGTCGCACTGCGCCGTCGTTGACGCGGTGGTCGTCGCCAATCCCTGCCATGCCGCCTGGGTGTCGGCCGCCGACGCAACTCCAGGCGGCGCGATCAGCACCAGCAAGAGGCTTCCCGCGGCGATGGCCGCCGAGCTGCGACACCGCGTCGCGATGACCGTCTGGTTCTTCGACATGTGCTTACTCTCCCAAATGTTCGCGAGCGGACCGGGAGCTTGGCTAGCGGTTGATAGCCAAAGCGATCGTTCCTGCCGACCCTAACCTTTCCCGTTTCGCAATATTACCGCGCCTTGCTGCGCTCTATTGGTCACGTTTGCGTGAAGCGGCCGCGCTCGGCATGACAAGAACCGGACTCGCCAGCCGGTTTTCCTTTTTACCGTGTGCGGAGCGACAGGCGCGGCTACGCACCTTGCGGGCGGTGGCGGCGGACGGCTTCCGGGTTGGTTGAATCGGCTCCCATATAGACGCCGCGCTCCCATTTGCGCTTCAACGGATCGGCGACCTTCAGCGCCATGCGGCCGATGCCCTCGATCTCGATCTCGACGGTCTCACCATCCTGCAACGCGCCCAAGCCTTCGTGATTGGTGCCGCAGGCGATCAGGTCGCCGCTGTTCAAGGTCATCACCGTCGAGGCGAACTCGATCAGCTCCGGCACCCGGTGCTCCATGTCGTCGGTGTTGTAGTTGTGGCGCAATTGGCCGTCGTTCCAGAAGCGCACGACGACGTCGTTCGGTTCCGGGATCTCGTCGGCGGTCGTGATGCACGGGCCGATCGGGGCGAACGTATCAAACGACTTGCCAAGCCAGCTGCCGGCCTTCCAGGTGCGCCTTCCCTCGCCGCGCGCCGACACGTCGATCAGCCCGGTATAGCCGAAGACGGCGCTGCGCCAATCCGCCTGGCGGACCATCTTGGCGGGACCCTTGACGACCAGCGCCAATTCGGCCTCGTGCATGAAGATCCACGGCTCGGTCATTTCCGGCAGCCGGATCGTGTCGCCGGGCCCGATCACCGCTTCCGGGTTTTTGAGAAACATGTTCAACGGCCGCGCCTCGCGCTGCGCATGCTCCCAGTAATTGGCGATGCAGCACAGGATCTTGCCCGGCCGCGGCAATGGCGCGCGCAGTCTGACCGAGGCGAGCGGCTGCACCTCGCCTTCCGCCGCCAATTTTTCGAGCTGCGGGCGCAGCCGGTCGAACCCGTCGATCAAATTCTGCATCGTCACTTGTGGCGCATAGCCCCGCTCGACCACGCCGGCGAGACTGATCACGCCGCGCTCGGTCAGCAGCCCCGGCGCTGGCTCGCCCGCCCCGCCCGCTTCGAACATGACCAGCTTCATGATTTCCTCCCCGAATTCCACTCGGACAAGAGATTAACGGCTCCGGCGCATGGCAACCATCGCCATTCTCCGGGTTGACGGCACCAACGACCGGCCGGACTTTCTGGCGACACGGGTGGATGGGAGAGAGCGATGGAAATTCGCCGCATGGGGCCGCAGATCGGCGTTGAGGTGACCGGGGTCGATGTCAGGACGCTCGACGACGCCGCGTTCGCGCCGATCTACCAAGCGTGGCTCGACTACAACGTGCTCGCGGTGCGCGACCAGGAGCTGACGATCCCCGAATTCCTGCGCTACAGCCGGCGGTTTGGCCCGGTCGTGCCGCACCCGTCAAAATCGACCCGCAACCCCGACTACCCCGAGATCACGATGCTCGGCATCGACAAGTTCGACGCCGCCGGCAAGTTGCGAGACGAAATCTATCGCCGCGGTGCCGAGGGCTGGCATACCGATGGCGCCTACAACCAGGCTCCGTTCAAGGCGACCCAGCTCTATTCGCTGGCGGTGCCGAGCCGTGGCGGCAACACGTTGTTCGCCAATGCCTATGCCGCCTATGACGCGCTGCCGCAGCGGCTGAAGGACCGGCTCGATGGCATCATCGGCGCATTCTCTTACGGTGGACGGCGCGGCAAGTCGCGGCTCCTGAACCCGGAAGACCAGGACTGGACTCCGGTATTCCATCCGATCGTCCGCACCCACCCCGAGACCGGGCGCAAATCACTCTATTTCGATCCGGGCAAGATTTGCTACCTCGTCGGTCTCGATGACAGCGAAAGCGATGCGCTGATCGCCGAATTGAAGGAACGGATGATCACCCCCGACGCTGAATATCACCATGTCTGGCGCAAAGGCGACATCGTGATCTGGGATAATCGCTGCTCATACCACAAGGCGGCCGGCGACTACCCGCCGGAGGAGGACCGCATCCATTGGCGGGTGTCGATCAACGATTTCGGCGTCGAAGCCGCGCCGGAAACCGCAGCAGCCGCGGAGTAATGTCAATGAGCATCGAGATCGTTCCATTCGAAGCCGGGCTTGGCGCCGAGATCCGCGGCGTCGATATCCGCGAGCCGCTTGAACCTGTCGATCGCGACGCGATCCGCGCCGCCTGGCTCGAACATCTGGTGCTGCGGTTTCGCGATCAGCCGATGACCGATCCGCAGCACCTGGCCTTCACCCGCCAGTTCGGCGAGCTTGAATTCAATCCGGCAGCGCTGATCGCCAGGCAATACGGCGTCGATACCCAGACCGCCGGCCGCCGCCGCGAGGTGCCGCCGGAGATTTCGGTCATCTCGAATATTGTCGAGGATGGCAAGGCGATCGGCGGGCTCGGCGATGGCGAGGCGTTCTGGCATACCGACTCGTCGTTTGTCGATGTGCCGCCTGCGGCGAGCCTCTTACGCTCGCTCGAAGTGCCACCACCAAGCGCCGGCGGATCGACCTATTTTCTCAATATGTATTCGGCCTATGACACGTTGCCGGCGGATACGCGGCGGCGGATCGAGGGTTTGACGATGATCCACGCGGCGACCCATTCATCGGGCGGCAAGGCGCATCAGGGGTTCGAGACGGTCGCCGACGTCTCGAAAGTGCCGGGCGCGCATCAGCCGATGGTGCGTACCCATCCTGAGACCGGGAAAAAGGCGCTGTTTTTGGGCCGCCGGATCAACGCCTATGTGATCGGGCTCTCGGTCGAGGATAGCGAAGCGCTGCTCGAGGAATTGTGGGCGCACACGACGCAGGACAGGTTCACCTGGCGCCAGGATTGGCGTGCGGGCGATCTCGTCTGGTGGGACAATCGCTGCGCGATGCATCGGCGCGACGCCTTCGACCCGGCGAGCCGCCGGCTGATGCACCGCACCCAGCTCAAGGGTACCCGCCCTTTCTGATGGGACGGCCGAATGGCGGGTTGCCGTCAGCCTAACCGGCGGCAACGCTGCGCGGCGTAGCCTGGTTGGCGCCAATCGCAAAGCGGTCGAGCAGCCGTGCCGCGACCCGCGGGCTGACGAAATGAGTGATATCGCCACCGAGCGCGCCGATCTCCTTGACGAAACGCGAGGAGATGAACTGGTAGCGGTCCGAGGCCATCAAAAACACGGTCTCGATCTGCGGATTGAGCCGGGCATTCATGCCGGCCATTTGGAATTCGTACTCGAAATCCGAAACCGCGCGCAGCCCGCGAATAATGACGCTGGCCCCGACCGATTCGGCAAAGCTCATCAACAGCGTGTCGAAGGCGCGGACCTCGATCCGCTCGGCATCGCCGTTTTCGAGATGGGCCACCTCGTCGCGCACGATCTCGACCCGCTCGTCGGTCGCGAACAGCGGGCCCTTGCCGTCATTGCGGGCGACACCGATGACCAGCCGATCGACGAGCTTGGCCGCGCGCCGGACAATGTCCGAATGACCGTTGGTAATCGGGTCGAAGGTGCCGGGATAGATCCCGACGCGCCGCTGGATCATGGGTCCCCCATCTCGTTTTGTTGATTTTCGTCCAATGGCGGATCGTCGTCTGACGGGTCATCGGGCGACCCGTCGCCGGCCCCCTCGCCATTTTCCTCGGAGACCTCTGGCAGGCGGGCCACCGAGACCACCCGCTCGCCCTCGCCGATCTTAAAGATGACGACGCCTTGGCTGCGCCGCCGGGCGATGCGGATATCGTGCACCGGGCAGCGGATCACCATGCCGCCATCGGTCACCAGCATGATCTGGTCGTTGCCGCCAACCGGAAATACCGCGACGACCGCATCTTCGCGGCGCCGCAGATCCATGTTGTCGATCCCCTGCCCGCCACGTCCGGTGATGCGGTAGTCATAGGCCGAGGTCCGCACCCCGAACCCCTTTTCGGTGACACTCAGCACGCACTCCTCGCGCTGCACCAGATCGGCATAGGTCTCCTCGGCAATCGATCCCTCATCCGCGCTCGCCTCACCCTCGCTATCCTCGGGTTCCGCCGCCAGTTCCGATCCGCCGTTTTCGCCGTCCTCGCCGACCGGCCGCCGCCGGCGCGCGGCGAGGCTCAGATAGGCGTTGCGGACATCGGCGGCGACCTCTTCGTGGCGCAGGATCGACATCGAGATCACGAGGTCGTCGCTAAGCAGCCGAATACCGCGCACCCCGACCGACGAGCGCCCGGCAAAGACCCGCACATCGCCGACCGGAAAGCGGATCGCCTTGCCGTTGCGGGTGGCGAGCAGCACATCATTGGCGTCGGTGCAGGTGGCGACCGCGATCAGCCGGTCGTCGGCATCCTCGCCCTCGAATTTCATCGCGATCTTGCCATTGGCGCGCACATCGCCGAAATCACTGAGCGCATTGCGCCGCACATAGCCGTTGGCGGTGGCGAACATGACAGTCAGATCGGCCCAGCTCGCTTCGTCCTCGGGTAATGGCATGACGGTCGAGATCGTCTCGCCCGGCGTCAAATTGGGCAACAGGTTGACCATCGGCCGGCCGCGTGCTTGCGGTGTGCCGAGCGGCAAGCGGTGGACCTTGAGCTTGTAGACCCGGCCCGAGGAGGTGAAGAACAGCACCGGCGCATGGGTTGAGGCGACAAACACCTCGCTGAGGAAGTCCTCCTCGCGCATCGCCATCCCGGCGCGGCCGCGGCCGCCGCGGCGCTGCGCACGATAGGTCGATAATGGCACACGCTTGATGTATCCGGCGTGGCTGACGGTCACGACCATCGCCTCGCGCTGGATCAGCGCCTCGATATCGGCCTCGAACTCAAGCTCTTCGATCGCCGTGCGACGCGGCGTTGCAAAGCGTTCGCGGATCGCCAGCAATTCTTCGCGCAGAACCTCAATCAGCTTGGGCCGCGAGCGCAGGATTTCGAGATAGCCGCCGATCTCGGCGATCAGTCCGCGCAATTCCTCGGCGATCTTGTCGCGTTCGAGCCCGGTCAGGCGCTGCAGGCGCAGATCGAGGATCGCACGCGCCTGCTCCTCGGAGAGCTGATAGGTCCCATCGGCGGCGACTTCGCGGCCGGGTTCGCCGACCAGCGCCACCAGCGGGGCGACCTCTGCCGCCGGCCAGCGCCGCCCGACGAGCTCGGCCCGCGCCGTCGCCGGATCGGGTGCGGCCCGGATCAGCGCGATGATGGCGTCGATATTGGCGACGGCAACCGACAGACCCAAGAGCGTGTGCGCTCGTTCGCGGGCCTTGCCAAGCAGATAGCTGGTGCGCCGGGTGATGACCTCCTCGCGAAATCCGACAAAGGCGACGATGACCTCGCGCAAGGTCAGCAATTCGGGCCGGCCGCCATTCAGCGCCAGCATGTTGACGCCAAAGCTCGTCTGCAATGCGGTATGACGATAGAGCTGGTTCAGCACGATGTCGGGCTCGGCATCGCGCTTCAGCTCGATGACGACGCGCACCCCCTCGCGATCGCTCTCGTCGCGCAGCTCGGCAATACCCTCGATCAACTTCTCACGGACGCATTCGGCGATGCGCTCGATCAGCTTCGCCTTGTTGACCTGATAGGGCATTTCGGTGAAGACGAGCGCCTCGCGGTCCTTGCGCACCTCTTCGACGTGGTGCTTGGCGCGCAGCACGACTGCACCCCGGCCGGTCAGATACGCGGCGTGGGTCCCGGCCCGGCCCATGATGATGCCGCCCGTCGGAAAGTCCGGGGCGGGCACGTGCTCCATCAATTCGTCGATCGTGATGGCGCCATTGTCGAGATAGGCGCAACAGGCGTCGATCACCTCGCCGAGATTGTGCGGCGGGATGTTGGTCGCCATGCCGACCGCGATGCCTTGCGCGCCGTTGACCAGAAGGTTCGGAAACCCGGCCGGAAGAACCTTGGGCTCACGCTCGGTCTCGTCGTAGTTCGGCTGGAAATCGACCGTTTCGTTGTCGAGATCGTCGAGCAGGGAATCGGCGACGCGGGCGAGCCGCGCCTCGGTATAGCGGTAGGCCGCCGGCGAATCGCCATCCATCGAGCCGAAATTGCCCTGGCCGTCGATCAAGGGCAGGCGCATCGCGAAATCCTGCGCCATGCGCACCATGGCGTCGTAGATCGCCAATTCGCCATGCGGATGATATTTGCCGATGACGTCGCCGACGATGCGGGCGGATTTGCGATAGCCGCGGTTCCACTCGTTGCCGTTGATCTTCATCGAATAGAGGATGCGGCGATGCACCGGCTTCAGCCCGTCGCGGACATCGGGCAGCGCGCGGGCCACGATCACGCTCATCGCGTAATCGAGGTATGAGCGCCGCATCTCGTCTTCGATCGTGACTGCGGTGATGTCGGGTGGAGGTGGTGGTGGCGGAGCAGGAGTGACGGCCAAGGGACCTCATGCGGTGTGTCAGGACGAATTGCGCTTCACCGCCCGGCAGGCGCGGCACGCCCCCTAAAGATGGGGATTGGTTGTCTGATTACCGCATTTCGCAGGTGCGAACAAACGATTTGCCGAGGGCGACGAGGGCGGCCGCAGCGGACCGGGCTCGATCGACCCGTCGCCTGGCGACCGGTCCATGATGGCGGGCCATGCCGCGACGACCGCCAAGCCGCTTCCCGCGCCAGTGCCGGGGCCTCACGGAGGTCCACCGACGATCGCGCGGTAGATCGCCAGGATCAGCACCGCACCGACGATTGCGCCGATGAACCCGGCATTCTGCCCGGGTGCGTAAAAGCCGATGCGCTGCCCGAGCCAGGACGCGAAGATCGCGCCGGCGATGCCGAGCAGCGTCGTGACAATGAACCCGCCAGGTCCGTGCACAAACAGCTTGGCGATGGCGCCCGCCAGAAAGCCGATGATGATGACCCACAGCCAGTGCATCGTCGCCCCCGCTTGCTCTTGGCACCGGTCACGTTGATGCCTGGGATAACCCGTTTGCGCCAAGGAGCGCAACAAGCGAGACGGCTCGCCTATGTGGTGTGCCGGTGTGGTGTGCCGGTGTGGTGTGCCGATGCGCCCGGGCGGCTGCCGGAGCTGCGTGCGCTGCTGCGCTTGCCGCGTGCGCAACGTTCCCGTGGGGTCGAGCGATCCCCTCTTGCGGATGGAATTCTGCGCCGCTTCGGCGGTTTTAGCATATGGGAGCCGCCGCGCGTCGATGCTGCCGATCCAACCAGGCAAGCATGCCGGCGATGGAACTGGTGGAGGACCGAAATGCCTCTCGACGGAACCGACCTGTTCGACGACCCGTCTCTCGCCAAGCTCAACCAGGTGGAGCGCCTGCTCGCGACCGAGCGGCACTGGTGCAAGGGCCGGCTGCGCGATGCCGACGGCCGGCGCTGCCTGGTCGACGCGATCACCACCGTCGGCGGCCGCCTCGAACTGACCCGCCCGATCCTGCGCGCCATCAAGGAGGTCAGCGGCAGGCGGTATTGGCGGATCGAAACCTTCAACGACGACCCGCTGACGACGCATCGCGACGTGTTGCGCGTGTTGCACCGAACGCGCGAGGATATTTTCGAGGGAATTGCCGCCTCGGGTTGCCCGGAGCCATGGCACCGCAAGCTGGCGCTGTCGCTGCGCCGCCTCCTGCGCCGCCTCCTGGCGGGTGATTCGCGACAGGCTGCCGAACACCCGGCGCACGCGCCGGTCGGCGCCGTGCCGCACGCGGATGATGCCGGCGGATCGAGCGCGCGGCAGTCCAAGCGTCCGCTGTCGGCGTGCTCGTCGCTGGTCGGCGAGGCAAGCGATGCGCGCTGGTGAGAGTGGGTCGCGCACCCTGCGTCAAGATTGCAGGCCGCAGCATGCCGGTTAAGGGCTAATTTCGGACCGTGGTGACCGGCCGGGCTTGATGACGGGCCCGCCGGTCCGGATCGGGCCGGGAGCCAATGGCAGCAACGGCAAGACCTGTCGAGCATCCAGCGTCGCGGAGCCCGTCGTCGGTCGGCAGCCAGCTGTGGCGGCAGAACCGGTTTGTCGGAACCGTCCTCGGCTGCGTGGTCATCGCGGTTTTCGCCGCGGCGGTCGGGGTTGCGATGCTGCTGCATTATGTTGAAGCACACCACCTCTTCGCCGCCCGGTGAGCGGCGTGCGGCGTCGGAGCCGCAGGTAGACCCCATCGGGCGGCGCCGCGCGATCCGCCTCATAGGCGGTGTCATGGGCGGCGGGCTCGGCCTGCTGCTCCTCGCCGGGTGCGGCGACAATGGCAAGTGGCATTCGATCAATGTCTCGGGCAGCCTGCCACCGCTCGCGTTCACGATGACCCGGGCGTCGGACGGCAAGGAAGTCACCGCGGCCGATTATCGCGGCAAGATCGTGCTGTTATATTTCGGCTACACCAACTGCCCCGACATCTGTCCCGAAACCTTGTCGAACACGGCCCAGGTCCTGACCCGGATGGGACCGGAGGCGCAGCATGTCCGCATGCTGTTTGTGACCGTCGACCCGAACCGCGACACCCCGCCGGTGCTCGCCGCCTATGTCAAGAATTTCGCCCCGCAGATCGAGGGGCTGCGCGGCACCGCCGACCAACTGACGACCCTGGCGCGGCGCTATCGCGTGGTCTATTCGGTCAGCCCCGCGACCAAAACCCACCCTTACGAGGTCACCCACAGCGCGGCGATCTATGTGTTCGACGGGTCGGGGGCGGCGCGCTTGATCATCGGCTCGCTCAGCTCGACGCATCCCGACATCCCGGGAACCGCCGATGATCTGAAGCGGCTTGTTGCAGCGAGCCAATCGCCCGGGTTGCTGACCCGGCTGCTGCGGCTGGTTTGACGGCGTCACTTGCCGGTGGCGTTGCGCACCGGGAAGGTCGCACTCAGGGTTCCGCCATCGGCAAAGCGCAATGTCACCGGCACCGATCGCCCATGCCGCATCTGTGCCTTGGGCGACATGCACATCAGATGGTAGCCATCCGGCGCAAAGCTGATCTGGCCATGCGCCGGCACCGCGACGCTCTTTACCATCACCATCCGTTCCTCGCCGTTCTCGTTGACGCTGCGGTGCAGCATCAGCGTGCCGCAGGCGGGCGACTCGGCTGCGACGAGCGTGCGCGCCGTGGCGGTCGGGTTCGAGAGCGTGAAATATCCGGCCGCCGGCAGCGACGGCATCACCAAGCGAAACCACGGGCCGCTCAGAATGAGCCCTGCCTGGCCCGCCCACGTCGCGGCGCCGGTGGCAAGCACCACGCAAGCCACGCCAAAAGCCAGCACTATCCGGCGCATCGGATCAGCGCCCGGTCCAGCTATGCGCCAGCCCTTCGAGGGCAGCGCCATTGCGATCGGTCTCACTGGTTACCTCCTCATGCAAGCGAACCGCGTTGACCACCAGCAATAGTCCGATCACGCTCATCATCGCTGGCGGGATCCAAATCACGATGCCGCCGATATGCTGATCCTCGAGCGCGCTGACTGCCGGGAACAGCCGGCCGCACAAATCGTAATAGGGATAAAGATCGCTCTGCGACATCGTGATCGCGGCGCCGAGCGCGATCTGCGGGAACATCACTCCGACCGCCAGCGCGGCGCGAGCGCCGTAGGAAATGCGCGCCGGTGGCTTTGGCCGCGGGTCCAGCATCAAGCACCAGAACAGCACGCCATCGAGCACCATGCTCCAGTTCATGACCGCGTAAAGCCGCCAATCGATCATCGCCCGGAAATGGATCGCCGGCACCAGCCACACATAGATCAGCCCGACAAACAGGAAGGCCGCCAGCCACGGCCGCTGCAACGCGCCGATCGTGGCGACGACCGCCCGGCAGGAGGCGATGCGCCGGGCCCAGCCCGGCATTCCGCGGCGCAGTGTCGTCCCGGCGCCGCCGAGCGCGATCAGAAACGGGCCGAGGTGATGCATTACGACATGCTGGACGCGGTTCAAAAAGAACATGTGCTGCGCCAAGTAATCGTAATGGGTCTGCAGCACCACGTAGATCGCCGCGAGCCCGATCACAAACGCGATGCGGCGCCAGATCGGTGGCCGCTCGCCTGCCGGCATCGCGACGAGGCCAAGGCAGAACCACAGCAGCACCAGCACCGTCGCCAAATATTCGAGCGGTGAAAAATCCCAAGGCAGCCAGAACGGCAGACGCCCCGGATGGCGCGCCGACAGCCACCACAGCAACACGCCGAGCACGCCGATCACGGCATAGCCGGCCCGCCCATAGGCCGATTTGCGCGCCGCGGCGTCTGATGCCCGCTGCTGCTCCATCACACAGCAGCTAGGCGTGCCGCGCCAGTTTGTCAAAGCGCGATTGGGCGCAACCGGGTCGCCATGCGCGGATCGCCGGAACCACCCCGCTCGATGCCCGCCGATCCTCAGCCCCAGACCTCGCGGGCGGTTTCGACGACGAGCCGCAATTTGGCGTTCTGCTCTTCGATCGTCAGCGCGTTGCCATCGACGGTCGAAGAGAAGCCGCATTGCGGACTGAGGCATAATTGCTCGAGCGGCACGTATTTCGCCGCCTCGTCGATGCGCCGTTTCAGTTCGTCCTTGCTTTCGAGTGCCGCCCGCTTGCTGGTCACCAGCCCCAGCACGACCCGTTTCGACCCGCGCGGCACAAACCGCAGCGGCGCGAACCCGCCCGAGCGCGCGTCGTCATATTCGAGAAAGAAGCCGTCGACCGCCAGCTCGCCAAACAACGCCTCGGCGACATGGTCGTAGCCGCCTTCGGCCATCCAGGACGAGCGGAAATTGCCACGGCACAGATGCGTGCACACGGTCATGCCCGCGGGGCGGTTCGCGAGCGCGGCGTTGATGACCTTGATGTTGGTCAGGTGCTGAGTGGCGCCGTCACCGCCGATGCCGGTCACATAGGCGCGCTGGGCCGGGTCATTCAGATAGGCAAGGCTGGTGTCGTCGAGCTGCAGATAGGTGCAGCCGAGGCGGTCGAGGGCCGCGATCTCGGTTTGGTAGACAAAGGCGAGGTCGTTCCAGAATTCGTCGAGGTCGGGATAGGTTTCGGCATCGATCGCCGCCCGGCCGCCGCGATAGTGCAGCATCGACGGCGACGGGATCGTCAGCTTTGGCGTGGTTCCCTGCGGCGCGACCGAGCGCAGAAAGGCGAAGTCCTCGGCGAAAATCGTATGATCGAGCGCGAGCTTGCCGCCGATGCGGAACGCCCCGAGCCCGGCTTCGACGGTGCCGCTCTCGTTGCGGAATTGCAGGCGCAGCTTCTGGTCGAGCCTGGTGACACCGCCCAGCTGGTAGAGGAAATCCATATGCCAGGAGCCGCGGCGGAACTCGCCATCGGTCACTCCCCGCAGCCCGATGTCGTGCTGCATGCGCACCGCGGTGCTGATCGCCAGATCCTCGGCGCGGCGCAGTTCCGCCTGCGAGATCCGCCCGACCTCATGCGCGCCGCGCGCCTGCAATAACCCCGCCGGACGCAGCAAGCTGCCGACATGATCGGCCCGAAACGGCGGTCCATCATTCATGCAAAATCTCCTAGGCGAAATCTCCCTGGGCGAACTCTTCCTGGCGGTTCTTTGCGGGGGAAACCGGCTTGGTGAGGTTTCCGATCGCTTTTGGCATCGATCCGCGGATATCACAAAGCCGGTCGCGATGACCAGCGCCGGCTCCGCTCAATAGCCGCCGCCATGCGCGGACCGGGTGTTCGGACACTGCCCCGCCGGCGGACAGATGACGTCGATCGCATTGCCGCAGCCGCCGACCGCCAGCATCAGGCCGATGACGACCAGTCGGGTGACGATTTCGCTCAGCCTATGCTTCGGTCGCAGCATGACCGGCGCGCCGAGGCTCCACTGGCGGCAGGTTTCACCGGCCCACGGCGTAACCCTGCATGCCGCGCGGGTTGGCCGCCGCCTTTAGCACCCGCCCCTCGGCAGTGTCCTCGCGGCCGCAGGCCGAGAGGCGGCCTTCCGACCACGGCGCCTCGGCCACGATCCGGTGGCCGCGCTCGGCGAGCGCCCGGCGCGTCGTCTCGGGCAGGCGTTCCTCGACGACGACCAGTCCCGGATTGGCGGCGCGCGGAAAAAACGAACTCGGCCCGTGTTCGGTATGAAACGCCGGGCAGTCGATCGCCTCCTGCAGGTTCATGCCGTGATGGAAATGATGCAACAGCAGCAGCGCCGACCACTGGTCCTGCTGGTCGCCACCAGGCGTGCCGAAGGCGAGGTACGGAATGCCGTCGCGAAACGCCATCGACGGCGACAACGTGGTGCGCGGGCGCTTGCCTGGGGCGAGGCTCGCCGGCAACCCGTCTTCGAGCCAGAACATCTGCATGCGGGTGCCGAGGCACACCCCTAGCTCCGGGATGACCGGCGAGCTCTGCAGCCAGCCGCCCGAAGGGGTGGCCGAAACCATATTGCCCCAGCGATCGACGACATCGACGTGGCAGGTGTCACCAGCGACAACCCCCTGGCGGGTCAATGTCGGCTCGCCGAGGCCACCCGCGGTCGGCTCGCCAAGGCCGGCGGCAAGCGGATGACTGTCGCGGCCACCAACCCGCACGCGCGGCCGCCTTCCATCGGGACTGCCCGGGCGCAGCTCCAGCGAGGCGCGATCGCCGACCAGCCGACGCCGGGCATCGTTGTAGTCGGCGCCGAGCAGCGTGGTCATCGGCACATCGACAAAATCGGGATCGCCGTACCACGCCTCGCGATCGGCAAAGGCGAGCTTCAGGCATTCGACGACGATGTGGACAAATTCCGGTCCCAGCGGGTCGAGGTCTCCGAGATCGAAACCCTGCAACAGGGCGAGCGTCTGCAGCAGCACCGGGCCCTGGCTCCACGCCCCGCCCTTCATCACTGTCCAGCCGTGGTAGTCGAATGCGATCGGCCGCTCGACCGGCGGCCGCCAGCGCGCCATGTCGTCGCCGCTGAGTAGCCCGCCATGCCGCTGTCCGGACGAATCGAGGACCTGCTGGTGACGGCAGAAATGGTCGATCGCCTCGGCGACAAAACCCTCGTACCACGCGGTCCGGGCCCGCTCGATGCGGTTTTCACGGCTGCCGGCGCCGGCTTCTTCGAGCAGCCGGCGATAAGTGGCGGCGAGGGCCGGGTTGCAGAACAGCCGGCCAGGTGTGGGCGGCCGGCCATGCGGCAGATAGACCGCGGCCGAACTCGGCCATTCGCGGCGAAACATCGCGGTCATCGCGGCGATCGTCTCGCTGATCCTCTCAACCACCGGATAGCCGTTTGCAGCATAGGCGATCGCCGGTGCCAGGACATCGGCGAGCGCCATCGTCCCCCAATCGCGCAGCAGCCGCAGCCACGCGCCGATGGCGCCCGGAACCGTGGCGGCGAGCAGTCCGGTGCCGGGAATCAGGTCCAGTCCGAGCTGACGAAACCGGCCGATCGTCGCCGCGGCCGGGGCAACACCCTGCCCGCAGATCATTTCGCAGCGCCCGCGTGCTTCGCTCCAGACGAGAATCGGCGCCTCGCCAAGCGGCCCGTTCAGATGCGGCTCGACCACCTGCAGCGTGAACCCGGCGGCTGCGGCCGCGTCAAACGCGTTGCCGCCTTTTTCGAGCATGCTCATGCCGACCGCCGAGGCGAGCCAGTGGGTCGAGGCGACCGCCCCGAAGGTGCCGCGGATTTC
>DATJTI010000025.1:0-4056 GCA_035503615.1 Allostellaceae bacterium
CCAACAGACCCTGCGCGAGATCTGGAACGGCGCCGCGTATCAGGAGTTTCGCGACGCGCTGACTGGCGACGCCCCACCAAAGCCGTGCCAGGGTTGTGGCCTGCGATGGAGCCTCTAGCAGCCTGTTGGACTGAGGTGCGCAAAGCGCAGCCGGTGCGTATCGGGGGGTACCGTCTGCCTGAATTTGGGTGCCTGCGGGAGGATGTGGTTTGCGGCGGCGCCGTCCGGCGGGCGCGCGGGCGAACATCCGCTTCACGTTCCTGAGGCCGCGCGAGGCGCGAAGTGCCGGGATCCCATCACCGATTTGGTGATGCCGAATACCGGTTCGGGGATCCGCTTGCGCCGGGCGTAGGTCTGCCTGCGCCAGGGGCTGCTTGGCCCGCGCCTCGATCTTCGGCTTGGCGTCGGCCAGCCGGCGCAAACGCGCCTCGCGCCGGGCCAGCTATTCGATGGCACAATGGTGCAGATGCGCGGTCCAAGATCATCCACGGTCATCGTGCGGACGCTGCGTCCGCCTGCAGGATCGCAGCAATCCTGCCGGAACGGCGTGGATGCGTAGAGCTGACCCATCAACCCACGGGGATCGGCCGCCGGAGAATCCCGCTCCGCCGCACCCGAGTGCGGACGGGCTGCCGATGCCGCGGCGTTTGTGGGCGATGCTGACGGTCGGGCTGGCGATCACGGTTTCGGTCCTCGACAGCTCCATCGCCAACGTCGCTTTGCCGACAATTGCCGGTGATCTGTCGGCCAGCCCCGCGACGTCGATCTGGATCGTCAACGCCTACCAGCTGGCGATCGTCGTGGCCCTGCTGCCGCTTGCCACGCTGGGCGAAATTTACGAATATCGTCGGGTCTATCGCGTCGGGCTGGCCGTCTTCGTCCTCGCCTCCCTGGCTTGCGCACTGTCGCACACGATCATCGAACTGAGCTTGGCGCGGGTGCTGCAGGGTCTCGGCGGCGCCGGCATCATGAGCGTCAACGCCGCGCTCGTGCGCTTCATCTATCCGCGCGCGCAACTCGGGCGGGCAATCGGGATCAACGCCGTTGTCGTCTCGATCGCCGCTGCGGTCGGACCGACCGTCGCCTCGCTGATACTTTCCCTCGCGTCGTGGCCATGGTTGTTCGCGATCAACGTGCCGATCGGCCTGGTCGCACTGCTCGGCGTCGGCAATCTGCCGGCAACGCCGCGCGGCAAGCACCGCTTCGATGCCGTCGGCGCGGTGCTCAACGCCGCGACATTCGGGCTGGTGATTACGACGTTGGATGGCATCGCGCGTCGTCAGCCGGCTGCCCTCATTGCGGCCCAGGCGGCGGCGGCGATCGTGCTGGGCGGCGTCCTGGTCTGGCGCGAGACACACCGCGCCTGGCCGCTGCTGCCGGTCGATCTGCTGCGGGGGCGTATCTTTTCCCTATCCATCGCGACCTCGGTGTGCTCGTTCATCGCGCAGATGATGGCCTATGTGACGCTGCCCTTTTTCCTGCACGTCCGCCTCGGCCGTTCGGCGGTGGAAATCGGGTTGCTGATGACGCCATGGCCGCTGATGACCGCGGTCGTCGCGCCGATCGCCGGCCGGCTCGCTGATCGCCATGGCGCCGGTCTCCTCGGCGGCATCGGACTGGCGATATTCGGCACCGGCGTCGGATTCTTGGCGCTGCTGCCGCACAACCCGACGACCATCGACATCGTCTGGCGCATTGCGGTTTGCGGCTGCGGGTTCGGCTTGTTCCAGGCACCAAACAACCGCGCGATCATCAACGCGGCGCCGCGTGAACGCACCGGTGCCGCGAGCGGCATGCTGGGGACCGCGCGGCTGTTCGGCCAGACGATCGGTGCGGCGCTGGTCGCAGTGCTGTTCGGCCTGTCCGCCGGTACCGTCGCGCCGCTGGCCGTGGCGTCCGGCATCGCGCTCGTCGCGGCCATCGTCAGCTGCGTCAGACTGGTCGAGCCGCGCCGGCACCCCGCTGGACGCCCCGGCGGCAAATCGACGGCCCCGGATTGCTGACCCGCCGCGTTCGATCGCGGGGACCGCTTTCGGCAGCCGTCCGATCCGTCATCGGCGGGTGAGACGAGCGGATGTTTTCCGCGGGTCTATCTCAATATATTACCAACGGCCGGTCACGGCGCAGGAATGACGGGCCGTGGCGAAGGGGAGGATGCAATGGCGCGGATGACGGGCGGCCGGGCGCTGGTGGAAATGCTGACCCGGCATGGGGTCGAGACGCTGTTTGCGCTGCCGGGCGTGCAGAACGACGCGCTGTTCGTCGCGTTGTACGATGCCGGGGAGAAGCTCCGCGTCATCCATCCGCGGCATGAGCAGGCCGCAGCTTACATGGCATTCGGCTATGCGCGCGCCAGCGGCAAGGTCGGCGCCTACGCGGTCGTGCCGGGGCCGGGCCTGCTGAATACGACCGCCGCCCTCGCGACGGCCTACGCGACGAATTCGCCGGTCTTGTGCATCTCCGGCCAGATCCCGTCCACCCTGATCGGCCGCGGTTTCGGGCTGCTGCACGAGGTGCCGGACCAGCTGGCGATCCTCCGCGGCCTGACAAAATGGGCCGAGCGGATCAATCACCCGAGCGAAGCCGGGAAGCGCGTCAACGAAGCCTTCCGCGAGCTCGCCGACGGGCGGCCGCGCCCGGTGGCGCTGGAGATGCCGCTCGACATCATGGCGCTCGAAGCCGAGGTCGCGCTGCCCGAGGTCGAGGCGCCGCCTTCCCGGCCGGTGCCCGACCCCGACCTGATCGACCAGGCCGCGACGCTGCTCGGCGCCGCCAGGCGGCCGATGATCTATGTTGGCAGCGGCGCCGCCGAGGCCGGCACCGAAGTGCTGGCGCTGGCCGAGCGGCTGGAGGCGCCGGTCGTCGCCTACACCGGCGGCAAGGGCATCGTCAGCGACCGCCATTACCTCGCGCAGAACCTCTTGGCGGGCCACGAATTGTGGCGCGGCACCGATGTCGTGCTGGCGGTCGGCACGCGGTTAAACCAGCCGCAGACCCGCTGGGGGATCGACGGCGACCTCAAAATCATCCGCATCGACATCGATCCGGTTGAGATCACCCGCATCGCGCGGCCGACAATCGGCATCGTCGCCGACGCCAAGGACGCGCTCGCCGCGCTGCTCCAGGCATTGCCGGCGACGGGGCACGCCTCGCGCCGCGGCGAACTCGACGCGCTCAAGGCGAAGACCGCGGCGCGCCTCCAAGAGACGCTTGGGCCCCAATGCGAATACCTCGCGGCGATCCGCGCCGAATTGCCGGACGACGGCATCTATGTCGAGGATTTGACCCAGGTCGGTTATGTCGGCCGGCTGGCGTTCCCGGTCTACCGGCCGCGCACCTATATCCATAGCGGCTATCAGGGGACGCTCGGCGCCGGTTATGCGACCGCGCTTGGGGCCAAGGTCGCGAAACCCGATGCGCCGGTGGTCTCGGTCTCCGGCGATGGCGGGTTTATGTACAACGTGCAGGAGCTGTCCACCGCGGCCCTCTTTGGCATCGACGCGGTCGCCGTGGTCTTTGCCGACGGCGCCTACGGCAATGTCCGCCGCATGCAGAAGGTCGATTACGGCAACAAGCTCATCGCCACCGAGCTCCTCAACCCCAATTTCCCGAAAATGGCCGAGAGCTACGGCATCGCCGGGGTGCGCACGACGACGCCGGAGGGGCTGCGCAAGGAGCTAAACGCCGCATTCAAGCGCAAAGGCCCGTCGCTGATCGAGGTCGCGGTCGGCGAGATGCCCGATCCGTGGTCGACCCTCATCATGAGCCGCGTGCGCGGATCGCGGTAGGTGATACCCTCACCCTTCCCACGCCCCGCAGGCTGGGGTCCTTTCCCCCTCCCGCCTGTGGGAGAGGGTGGAACGCGGCGGCATCGCCGACGCGAGACGGGTGAGATGAAAGCGCGCTGAAGGAGACGAAATGGCCGCTGTAATGGAACGAACCACCCGCCATCGTAACGGCTGGCTCGGCGCGGAATTCGACCGCGGGGCGCTCTATTGGGACTTCACCCCCGCGCATCTCGCGGCGATCGACGTGCTGATGGCAAGGCTCGCCGGC
>DATJTI010000026.1:0-2744 GCA_035503615.1 Allostellaceae bacterium
ATCTCGACAGGAACAGCCGACAGGGCTGCGTGGCTGTCCGTGATCGGCGGAAAATCGGATGAGGCCGGCCTCGCTCGCATGGCTGTTGGCGCCGGTTCACTTGGCGGCGCTCGCGACCGGGGCAAAATCGTTTCGCGATAACCCGATCATCGGCAGCCCGAGCCTCAATCGCGCCGGATTGCATGTCGCGAGGATGCGGCTCGCCGCTCGCATGGCCGAACACCGGCGCGACCGCCTGGCGTCGCTGATCGCGGCTGAAGACCGCTCGGCTTTTTGCCGCGACGGTTTCGTCGTCAAACGCGATTTTATGCCTGCTGAGATGTTTGCCGCGGTCAAGCAGGAGGCGCTGGGCTATCAGGGTCCGGCGCGCGAACAGGCGCAGGGCGACGCGATCACGCGGCGCATCGCACTTGATCGTCACGCGCTGGCGCATCTGCCGGCGGTGCGGTCGATGATCGAGAGTGCCGAGTGGCTCGGCTTGGTGCGGTACGCCGGCGCGTCATGGCTGCAGCCTCAGGTTTATATCCAGACAATCTTTGCCCATGCCCGCAAGGCCCCACCCGACCCGCAGACCCGGCTCCATGCCGACACCTTTCACGCGACAGTAAAGGCTTGGTTTTTTCTGACCGACACCGGGGCTGACGAGGGGCCCTTTATCTATGTTCCGGGCTCGCACCGTCCGACCCGGCGCCGGCTCGCCTGGGAACGCCGGATGTCACTCGATGCCCGTTGGAGCGCCGATTTTCAAGCGGCGCGCGGCTCGCCGAGGATCAGCGCCGACGATCTGCGGCGGCTCGGTCTTGCCGAACCCAGGGTGTTGGCGGTCCCCGAAAACACGCTGATCGTCGCCGATACGATGGGTTTTCACGCTCGCGGCATCGCCGCAAAGCGGTCTGCCCGGGTCGAGATCTGGGCCTACAGCCGCCGCAACCCGTTTCTGCCGTGGCTCGGCTGGGATGCCGCCGCCTTCCCGCTGATCAAAGGCCGTGCCGTGCCCTTCTATTGGTGGGTCCAGGACCTGCGCGAGAGACTGAACCTCGGCCGCAACCCTTGGCGGCGCGCCGGCTCCTCGACCGCGCTGAGCCCGCCGATCCGGCCGTCTGGCGCCGGCTGAGGCGCGCGACGCATCGCTTTTGTTCGTCAAAAACCCGGAGCGCATCGCGTCGCCGGATGCTGCGGCGTGTCAGCTGATCGTCAGCCTGCTCGCCTGGCATGCACCGAAGCGCCGCCGGACGCTCGACCAAACCTTCACCGACCAGTCCGGCGACCGATTTGCGCCAACGCCCGCCAATGGCGGACCAGCACCCCTTGAAGCCGGCGGCCGGTGACGAGAAGACCCGGACGCCACAATTCCTTGTCCCGCAGGCGTTCGATGACGATTTCGGGCGGACACGGCAGCCGGGTGACGGGATCAAGATAGCGCGGATAGAGGATCAGCGCGCCGGCCACCAATTCTTCGAGCAAGAGCCGACGGCCGCGATCGAGCGCTGCCAGATCGGTCGTCAATCCCCAGCCAGCGTAGAACGGCCGGCCGTAAACGACCACCCGGCGGCGCCGCAGCAACGCCTCAAAACCGGTCAACGAAGTCAGCGTGTGCAATTCGTCGATCTCGGCGAGAAGTGCGGCGGTCGATATACCGTGCACGACGCGGTCGACGAGTTCCAATGCGAGCGCGTCCGGCACCACGCCCTTGCGATGGCCGGCATCGACATCGGGATGCGGCTTGTAGACGATGAACGCGTCCGGATTGGCGGCCCGCACCCGGGCGAGGAGACCGCGATTATCCTGGACATCGGCGCTGCCAAAGCGCACCGAGAGATCATCTTCGACCTGCCCCGGAACCAGGATGCGGCGGCGGCCCTGCGGAAAATCGAGCCGCGGCGCCGCTGATCCGAGATTGTATTTGGTGATTCCCTCACCGACGAGCCGAGCGATCAGATCGACGGCGCGGGCAATCAGCCCCGGGGAGAATTCGGTGTCGCGCAGCACGCGTTCGAGATCGCTGGGCGCGCGCGGATCGTAATACATACCGGCCTGATCGAGCACCAGCGAGGCCGCCGGCATGAAATCGGAGCCGAGGCCGACCGAGCGGATGAAGCCGTCCTCGACCCGAATGAGCGGGATGCCCTGTCGCTCCGCCGCTTCGGCGAGCCCCGGCGGGATGCGCGAGGCCCACACCGCTATGGCACTCCCCGGCCGGGCGTTCGCCATCGCGAGCGCCGCCTGCGTGCGGTGACAAAATCCGGGCAGGCCCGCTGCAGAGCGCACGAAATCCCCGACCCGCCGGCGTTTCCAGAACGACATGCCGACGCAGACCGCGATCCGGCGGTTGACGAGGTCGATCGACCGCCACTCGGCGAGCAGGGCCACGATGTCCTCGAATGCAGCGGCGGTGTTGCGGTAGGGCTCGCGACAGCGGGTTGCGAGCAGGCAGGCGCCGGCGAAAATCTCGTCGATGGTGCGGTAGAAAGGGTGCTGCGGCACGGCCTCGTGGTCGGTGGTGACGCCCCATCCCGAATAGAAGGTGCTGCCAAAACAGCAGATTTCGCAGCCGGCGAGCAGCGCTAGAAAGCCGGTCTCGTCCGCGGCCGCGCCCCCCGCCGTATAGACCCGCCGGGCGCGCTCGATCACCCGCCACGGATCGATCGGCGATGTCACAATCGAGCAGCCATGCGCCGCCGCGGTCCGGGCCAGATCCCGCGATGGAACCCGGCCTGCTGGTGCGATCAGCACGATCCGCTCGG
>DATJTI010000027.1:0-70252 GCA_035503615.1 Allostellaceae bacterium
CTGGCATTGCCGCGGCGCAGCTGCGTGCCGGTCGGCGGCGGCAAGGATTCGATCGTCACCCTCGAATGCCTGAAAGGCGGCGGCGAGGATTTGCTGCTGTTTTCGCTCGGCGACGCAGAGCCGATCGCCGCCTGCATCACCGTTGCCGGGTTGCCGTCGATCCGGGTGCGCCGGCGGCTCGATCCGGCACTGCTGCGGCTCAACAGCGAAGGGGCGCTGAACGGCCATGTGCCGATCACCGGAATCTTGAGCGCGATCGTGCTGGCCTGCGCGGTGCTGTTTGGGTTCGATACGATCGTCATGTCCAACGAGCATTCGGCAAATGCCCCGAACCTGGTCGACGCTGGCGCTGCGATCAATCACCAGTTCAGCAAATCGCTCGAGTTCGAAGAAAAATTTTCGCGCTATGTGGCAGGCCACATCTCGCCGAGCCTCGCCTATTTCTCGCTGCTGCGGCCATTGTCGGAAATCGAGATTGCCCGGCGCCTCGCCCGGCATCCGCAATATTTCGGCGTCTTCCGCAGCTGCAACACCGCGTTCCGCCAGTCTCCGACCGAACGCGGTCGGCATTGGTGCGGCAACTGCCCGAAATGCCGCTTTGTGTTTCTGGCCCTGGCGCCGTTTCTCGACAAGCGCCAGCTGATCGAGATTTTTGGCCGCAATCTGCTCGACGATGAAACCCAGTTCGACGGCTTCGCCGCGCTGTGCGGGCTCGCTGCGCACAAGCCTTTCGAATGCGTCGGCGAGACCGGCGAAAGTGCGGCGGTCATGGCCCGGCTCGGACATGATCCCCTCTGGTGCAACGACGCGGTCGTGCGTGGCCTCGCCGAGGCATTCACGACATTGCGGCAGCTCGACGAGAGCGCCTATCAGGCGCTATTCGAGACGCGCCACCCGCACCGCGTGCCGGCGCGGTTTCTGGCGATGCTCGATGCGCGCGGCTGAGCTCGGCGCCGCACGGGTTGGAATCTGGGGGCTCGGCCGCGAAGGCCGGGCGGCGATCGGCTTCCTGCGTGCCCATCACCCGGGCCTGCCCCTGCTGCTGCTCGACGATGCCGCCGATGCGCAGCCGCCGGATGGATGTCCCGGTCTCGAATGTGCATTTGGCGCCGACGCCATCGCCGGCGCGCTCGGCCGCCTCGAAATCCTGGTCAAATCGCCCGGGGTCAGCCTCTACCGGCCGGAGCTCGCGACCGCCCGCGCACATGGCGTGGCGATCACCTCGCTATTGAATTTGTGGTTCGCCGAGGACCCCGCGATCACGACAATCGGCGTGACCGGAACCAAGGGAAAGAGCACGACCGCCTCGCTGATCGCGCACCTGCTCGGCCGGCTCGGGCGGCGGGTCGCGCTGGCCGGCAATATCGGGGTTCCGGTGACCGAGATCGATCCGGCCGTGGCCGATTTTGCGGTGATCGAAATGTCGAGCTACCAGGCCGCGGATTTTCGCGGTTGCTGCGACATCGCGGTGCTGACTTCGCTCTATCCCGAGCATATCGACTGGCATCGCACACTCGCCGCCTATTATCGCGACAAACTCAACCTGTTGCGCCACAGCCGTGTGGCGATCGTCAACTGCCAGGCGGCGGCGACGATCGCCGAGTTTGGCGACGTCCCGTTGCCGCGCGGCGAACTGTTCAACGCCGCCGCCGGGGTGCACGCCGAGGGCCGCGAGATTTTCGACGGCGGCTGGCGCATCGGCGAGATCGGCAACCGCTATCTGTCGCGGCCGCACAATCTGTCGAACCTGTGTGCCGCGCTTAGTGTCGCCAAACGGCTCGGCCTCGATCTCGCGCTTGCCCTCGACGCCGCCGCCGACTTCCGGGCATTGCCGCATCGCCAACAGGAGCTGGGCGAGATCGACGGCGTGCTGTTTGTCGATGACAGCATCTCGACGGCACCTGAATCGACCCTGGCGGCGCTCGAAGTCTATGCCGGACGCGACATCGCGGTGATCGTCGGCGGCTATGACCGCGGCATCGATTACGGCAAGCTGGTCACGGCCCTCGCTGCAGGTGCGGCGCGCGCGGTCGTGTGTCTCGGCAACAGCGGCGAGCGGATCTGCTCCGGCCTCGAAACCGCTGCGGCCGGATGCGCCAGCCATGCCGTTACGGCTTGTCGCGCGCGGTCGATGGACGAGGCGGTCGCGCTTGCGCGGCGCCTGACCGCGCCGGGCGGGGTCGTGCTGCTGTCGCCGGCGGCGCCGAGCTATGGCTATTACCGCGATTTCGCCGAGCGCGGCCGCGACTTCGCCAGGATCGCGGCATCGGCCGGCAACCTCCAGGCGGCGCAATGACCCGGCTGCGCCTCCGGCCGCTGTTGGCGTCGGCACTGTGTCTTGCTCTCGCCGGCGCCGCGGGCGGTTGCGTCGAGAAGCCCTATCTGTCGAGCGGCGATGCGAACTCCGCCGCGGTCGGGTTCAGCGGCGATCTCGCCGCCGCGACCGCCGTGGCGAGGCAGCATTGCCTGCGCTACGACCGTGTGCCGCGCTTTCTCGATGCCGAAGAAAACATCGCCTATTTCAGCTGCGAGCGCCATTAGCGCGCCGCCGGTGACGCCCGCCCGGCTGCTGCTGCGCATCGCGGTGCTGTGGCTGTGCGGTGCCGATCTGCGCCTGACGGTGTTGGCGGTGCCGCCGGTCCTGCCGCTGATCCATCGCCAGTTCGCATTGAGCGAGCACGCGATCGGGGCGCTTTCCGGGCTGCCGCCGCTGCTGTTCGGGCTGGCGGCGATCCCGGGCTCGCTGTTGATCGCGCGGTTGGGGGCGCGGGGTGCCGTGATCGCCGGTCTCGTCTGCGTCGCCCTGGCATCGGCGGCGCGCGGCATCGGGCCGTCGGTGCCGATGCTGTTTGCGATGACGTTTCTGATGGCGGCGGGGATCGCGGTCGTGCAGCCGGCGCTGCCGGTATTGGTCGGCGAATGGTTCGCCCGCCGCCCCGGTTTCGCGACCGCGGTTTATGCCAATGGGCTCCTGGTCGGCGAGGCGCTGGCGGCGGCGTTGACGATCCCGCTGATCCTGCCGCTGTTCGGCGGCAGCTGGCGCGCCGCCTTCGTCTTCTGGGCGGTGCCGGTCGCGGCGGCCGCACTGCTGCTGGTGCCGTGCGGATCGAGCACCACCCATCGGGGCAGCCCGTCGGGATCGGTACGCTGGTGGCCGGATTGGCGGCACCGCGAGACATGGCAGCTCGGGCTGATGCAAGGCGGCACCGGCGGGCTCTATTTCGCTTCGAACGCGTTCATCCCTGACTATCTGCACGCGGTCGGGCAGCCGGGTCTGGTGACGCTCGGTCTCGCCGCGCTGAACATCGGCCAGCTGCCGGCCTCGCTGCTATTGTTGCTGTGGGCGCGGCGTCTCGGCCACAGCAAGACCGTGTTGGTGCTGATGCAGCTGCTGGGCCTCGCCGGGATCGGAGCACTCCTCGTGCCGCAGCCCTGGACCGCGGCCGCCGGTCCGGCGATGATCGGCTTCTGCTCCGCCTTTACCCTGATCGTGACTTTGGCCCTGCCGCCGCAGATCGCCGCCGCCGGCGACATCCACCGGTTGTCGGCCGGCATGTTCGCGATCGGCTATTCGCTGTCCTGCGTCGTGCCGCTCTTGGGCGGGGCGTTGTGGGATGCGACGCGCATACCGCAAGCCGCCTTTGCCGTCGCCGCACTCAGCACCATGCTGGTCCTCGCCGCGGCGCTGAGCTTCCGCTTTCCGGCGCCGCGCGACATCCGCCCCGGAACCGCCGGCGCCCCGGAACCACCGGCGATTGCGACTTGAGCGCGCCGCCCGGTCGCGATACTCCTCGTTGATCGTGCAGCGGAGGACAGCAAAGGCGACCCGATGACCATCGAATTGCACACCTGGAACACCCCGAACGGCCGCAAGATCAGCGTGGCCCTCGAAGAGATGGGCCTCGCCTATACGGTAAAGCCGGTCAACATCTCTAAGGGCGAGCAGTTCGCCCCCGCTTTTGTCAAGATCAGCCCGAACAGCAAGATCCCGGCAATCGTCGACGGGGACGGTCCGGGTGGCGCTCCGATCAGCGTCTTCGAATCGGGTGCGATCCTGATCTATCTCGGCGAGAAGACCGGCAAGTTCTGGCCGGCCGACCGGCGGCGGCAGGTCCCGGTCCTCGAGTGGCTGATGTGGCAGATGGGCGGGTTCGGCCCGATGCCCGGCCAGGTGCATCACTTTCTGCAGGTCGCCAACGAGCAGGACCGCCGCTACGGCCTCGAACGCTATTCGAAGGAGACGCGCCGGCTCTACGGCGTGCTCGACAAGCGGCTCGGCGAGGTGCCGTTTGTCGCCGGCGACATCTCGATCGCCGATTTCGCGATCCTCGGCTGGGCCTGGCGGCACGAACGCCACCAGGTCGATTTCGCCGATTTCCCGAATGTCGGGCGCTGGTATGAGGCGATCATGGCCCGCCCCGGCGTCAAGCGCGGTTTCGAGGTGGCGCTGAGCTGAGCTGCGTCCACCGCGCGCGGGCGCGGCGATGCATCGGCGGCACGATCGAGAGCGTCAAGCATGTTCCACCGCGAAGCCGGCGTGTTCAAAACGAGCTATGCCGCCGACATGGCGCTCTTCCCGCTGCCGATCGCGCAGTGGAGTGTCGCCGTACTGGCGGTGCTGTTCATTGTCGTCGTGCCGCTCACCTTCAGCGAATATTATGTCTCGATCCTCAATCTTTGCCTGATCGCGATCGTCGGCGCGCTCGGCCTCAACATCCTCGTCGGCTATACCGGGCAGGTCTCGATCGGTCATGGCGCCTTCATGTCGGTCGGCGCCTACACCGCCGCCAATCTGATCACCCGGCTCGGCCTGCCGTTCTGGATCGCGATCCCGGCCGGCGGGCTGATGGCCGCACTGGTCGGCGTCATCGTGGGCATCCCGTCCTTACGCATCAAGGGGATCTATCTGGCGATTGCGACGCTCGCGGCGCAGCTGATCATCGAGTGGACGATCAACCATGTGCAGTGGATTTCGGGCGGCGTGCAGGCATCGATCACGATCCCGCGCCCGTCTCTCTTTGGGATCGTGCTGAAACGGGAAGCACAAATCTATCTGTTTTTGATGTTCTTTGTGGTGCTGGCGATCGCCGCCACGCTCAACCTGGTGCGCAGCCGCATCGGCCGGGCCTTTATCGCGATCCGCGATCAGAATGTCGCCGCCGAGATCATCGGCATCAACATCTTCCGCTACAAGCTCTACGCGTTTGCGATCTCGTCGTTTTATGCCGGAGTGGCCGGCGTCCTCGAAAGCTATTATCTCGGCATCGCCAATTACGAGCAGTTTCAGCTCGATGTGTCGATCGACTATCTGGCGATGGTGATCATCGGCGGTCTCGGCTCGGTGCTGGGCTCGATCTTCGGGGCGATTTTCGTCACCCTGTTGCCGGTCGCAACCCGCTGGTTTCTCAACTCGTTCGGCGGCTTGTTCCTGTCCCATGCCGACCTCTTGAGCATCGTGCCGAACCTGCGGCTGGTGATTTTCGGCGGCCTGATCATCTTTTTTCTGGTGGTCGAGCCAGAGGGGTTGAGCCGCCTGTGGCGCAACATTCGCAATTACTTCCGGACTTGGCCATTTTCATATTGACTGACGAAAACCACGGGAGGGAGCGATGGTGACGAGATTGTCCAAACCCATCTGGGGGCTTGCGGCCGGTGCCGTTGCCGGTTTGGTGCTGGCCACGACGACGCTGGCGCAGGCCAAGGAACTGGTGATCGGCGACCAGTGCGACCGCACCGGCCCGACCCAGATCGTCGGCACCGTGCTGTGCCCGGCGATGCAGGATTATTACAAGCTGATCAATTCCGAAGGCGGGGTCGACGGCTGGACGATCCGCGGCGACGAGATCGACAACCAGTACCAGGTGCCACCGGCGATCGAAGCCTATGAGCGCCAGAAGCAGGAAGGCGTCGTGATGATGACGCTCTACGGCACGCCGCAGACCGTGGCGTTGAATGAGCGGCTCGAGCAGGACCACATGCCGACCACCTCGCCCGGCTTTGGCATCGCGGCCGCGGCCGACGGCACCCGCTACCCCTATCTGTTCCCGATTGCTGCGACCTATTGGTCGCAGGCCGCGGGGGCGATCAAGTTCGCCAAGGACAAGCTCGGCGGCAGCCTGAAAGGTAAGAAGATCGCCTATATCTATTACGACAATCCGGCCGGCAAGGAGCCGATGCCGATCCTCGATGCCTTGCAAAAGACCGAAGGCTACGAGATGCGGACCTTTGCGGTGCCGCCGCCGGGGGTCGAAATGGGGGCGCAGATCCTTGACATTACGCAGCGCTTTCACCCCGATTTCATCATCGCCCATCTGTTCGGGCGCTCACCCTCGGTGATGATCAGGGGCTTGAAGGGTGCCGGCTACCCGCTGTCGCATGTGATCGGGTTGGTGTGGGCCTCGGCCGAGGCGGACATCATGGCCGCCGGCGGCTGGGGTGTCGCCGAGGGCTACAACACGCTGCAATTCGCCGGCGCCGGTGACGACTACCCGGTGCGCCAAGAGATCAAGGCGATGTACAAGAAAGAGGGCGAGAGCCCGCCCAAGACGATGGACGACACGGTCGTCTACAATCGCGGCCTGCTACAGGCGGCAATCCAGGTCGAGGCGCTGAAGAATGCGCTGAAGATCAGCGGCGGCCAAAAGCCGACCGGCGCGCAGGTCAAGGCCGGGTTCGAACAGATCCACGATTTCACGCTCGGCGGCCTGGTCCCGCCCTTGCAGATCACTCCGACCGATCACGAGGGCGGCGGCTGGGTCCAGGTCTTCCAGGTCCACAACGGCAAGTTTGTCAAGGAGACCGGCTGGTTCCGCGCCTACCGCGATGTGGTCGAGCACGCGGTCAAGACCGCGGAAGTCAACTAGGCGGCGGAACAGGGCGCGGGGCGGGCATCGCGGGGACGCTCGGGCCATGCTGGCACTCAACAATATCGAGGTCGTCTACGATGGTGTGATCCTGGTGCTCAAGGGGGTCTCGCTCAATGCCGAGGAAGGCCGGATCACCACCCTCCTCGGCGCCAACGGTGCCGGCAAGACGACGACGTTGAAGGCGATCTCGGGGCTGCTGCGCAGCGAGCGCGGCGAGGTCACCAAGGGCACCGTCACCCTGGATGGCGAACGCCTCGACCGGCTGCTGCCGCATGATGTCGTCAAGCGCGGGGTCAGTCAGGTGTTCGAGGGGCGGCGGGTGTTCGAGAACCTGACGGTCCAGGAGAACCTCATCGTCGGAGCTCATATCCGCCGCGATTTTGCCCGGGTGCGCGCCGAGCTCGACGAGATCTTCGCGACCTTTCCGGTGCTGCAGCAGCGGCGCCACCAGCCGGCCGGCTATCTGTCGGGCGGCGAGCAGCAGATGCTGGTCATCGGCCGGGCGCTGATGAGCGAACCCAGGCTGATCCTGCTCGACGAGCCCTCGCTCGGTTTGGCGCCGCTGCTGGTCGCCGAGATTTTCGGCATCATCCGCCGCTTGCGCGAAGAGCGCGGGCTGACCGTTCTGCTGGTCGAGCAAAACGCGGCGCTGGCGCTCGACATCGCCGATCACGGCTATGTCATGGAGAATGGCCGCATCGTCCTCGAAGGTCCGGCCGACAGCCTGCGGCAGAACTCCGATATCCGGGAATTCTATCTCGGGCTCAACGAGGCCGGGGCGCGCCGCTCCTACCGCGAACTCAAGCACTATAAGCGCCGCAAGCGCTGGCTGTCATAGGCCCCGCATGGCCCACCGCCGGCGACCGGTGTCGCGGCGGCGGGCGGGTGGTCCCGGCGATCGTCCCGGCAATCGGTCAGGGAGAGCCGCCCGGGATTGGCGGCAGCGGCGGCAGATTGCCAGCGCCACCGGGCGCTGCGCTGGGCGCCGGCAGCGGCTCCGCTCCCGGCGGGATGTCGGGCAGCGGTGGGGGCTCGGCCCCGAGGATCGGGATATTGGCGAAGCGCCGCGTCTCGCCGGGGCTGCTCTCGGCCGGCCGGATCAGCGCTTCGAGCTGGCGATCGGTCAGCTGGACGCCGTAATACAATTGATAGAATTCACGCGCGTTGGTCCGCAGATCCTCCTGGTAAAGATCGGGATAAAGCAGGTTCGACAGCCAGTAGAGGCCGATCGACCGGTTGATCCCGGGCGGCCCGTCGATCCAGCCGAACGGATCCGCCGGCGCCAAATAGACCCGCTTGCTGCGCACTGCCGCCAGCCCGCTCCACTGTGGGTCGTGCAGCAGCGCACGATAAAAGCTCCGGTCCTGGGCGATGATGATCTGCGGGTTCCAGGCGAACAGCTGCGCCGGGGTGATCCGGACGAGCCGGTCATGGCCGAGCCCGTCGGCGACGTTGACCGCGCCCGCCTGCTCGATGTCGCCGACCGGCGGGGAGCCGGGCAGACCGGTTTCCAGCCCGTCGGGCCCGCGTCCGTAATAGACCCGTGGGCGATCGGTCGACGAACTGATCAACAACTGCCCGCGCAGGTTTTCGATCGCATGATAGGCATAGCTCGCGACCGCCAACCGGTGATCGCCGGCGCCGACCAGCGTCCCGACCTCGGTCAACAGCGCCGGCATCAGCTGGATGCTGTCATCGAGCAGGATATAAGGGATTCCGGTCTGGTGCTGGATGCGGTCAGCCAGCGCCACGGTCGGCGGCGAGGGCACACCGTAGCCGATGATCAGATCGGGATGCAGTCGTGCGACATCGGCGGCGGTGGCGGTCGGGACCGCGCCGCCAAGCTGGCCGATCACCGGAAGCCGGGCGTATCTCGCCGGCAACAGCGCCCGCTGCGCGCGCGACAGCGGCTGGGTCCAGCCGATCAGCTTGTTCGGGACCAGGACATAGACGAAGACCGCGGAAGCCGGACCGGCCGGCATGATGCGCTCGACCCGCTCGGGCACATTGACCCGGCGCCCGGCCGAGTCGACAAAGAGGACGGCACGCGCCGGTGCGGCAAACAAGACGCACAGGAGCAGAACGCCAGCCCATGCGGCGCAAGATCGAAGCGGCATCTGCGGTCCCGGAAAAGCCCTTGGAAAATGGCCCCGCCGACTATAGCGGCACCCATCCGGCTGGCAAGCGCTCTCAACCAGCGCGCACGATTGCCGGAAAATGGGCCAGATGCTATTTACGGTTGCGCAACGGTTTGCATCTAGTCTGCCGCGCAGCGGAGCGTGAACGGCATCGCGAGGAAAGGGCGGCGCATGATCGACGTAGACGACAGATCGACCGGCAACCGGGAACGTCTCGCGGCCGTTGCTTCGAGAGGCACCGTCGCACGCAAGCTGCTGATCAAGGCGGCTTTCGGGCTCGCGACGATGCTGGTGGCCGGCGCCGCGACCGGTCGTCCCGCGGCGGCGGTCGAGCGGCACGATTTCCGGATCTGCACCGGCTATTACGCGCTGTGCGCGGCATCGACCTGCACGCCGACCGGCAAGACGATCACGGTCAATGTCGCCAGCGGCGGTACTGCGAAATTTCCCGAGGTCGAGTGCACCTGCCCGATCGAATCCGGCGACGCGATCGCCGATGTCGATGGTGGCAACATGCGTGGTTCTTGCGCCACGCCGGGGCCGGGGACGGTCTGGTCACTCTATTCGCCAAAAAAGGAAATCCCGCAGGCGATCAATCAGTGGGTGACGACCGGTCCCGGGGCCGAGGCGCCGCTGCTCTATTGCGCCAAGGAATTCAATCTCGGCGCCCAGATCGCCAACTGCTTCAGCTTCGCCTGCAACAACGAGCGCTATATCAACGGGGTGCCGGTCGCATCGTGCTACTGTCCACTGGGCGAGTCGCCGAGCGGGACGATGGTCGCGCCGCATACCGGGTTTGTCACCCAGGCCGGCCAGGACAATTACGAATATTGCGCCGCCCATCCGGTGGCCGGGCCGATCTCCACGCCCTGACTGTGATGCCAACCGGCCGGACCGGGCGACCTAACCGGGCGGCCGAACCAGGCGGGTTGCCCCGGGCCGAGAGCGAGAGGCGGGCGGCTAAAATCCGGTCGGGGTTCGGTCCGCCTCAATTCTGCATCGCCTGGGTCACCGCACCGCCGATCGCGGTGCGGCCGCCATCGACGACATATTGGGCGCCGGTGATCGACGCGGCGAAATCGGAGCATAAAAACAATACCGTGTTGGCGATCTCCTCGGGCGTCACATAGCGGCCGAGCGGGATTGCCGACTGGTAGCGGCGGCTGACGCTCGCCGGATCGGCCGGGTTGAGCTGGGCTTCGAGCGAATGGATCATGCGCGTGTCAACCGGGCCCGGACAGACCGCGTTGACCCGGACACCCTGTCGGGCAACCTCGCCGGCGGCGGTCTTGGTCAGTCCGATCACCGCGTGTTTCGAGGCGACATAGGCCGGCATGCCCGGTGTCGCGACCAGCCCGGCGACCGACGCGGTATTGACAACGGCACCCCGCCTTTGCCGCAGCATGACCGGCAGGACATGGCGCAGACCGAGAAACACGCCCTTGACATTGACCGCGATGACCTGATCGAACGCCTCCTCGTCATGCTCGGCGGTGTGCGCCCATTTGCCTTCGATCCCAGCATTGTTGAAAAAGCAGTCAATCGCGCCATAGGCGTCGAGCGCCGCCTTGACATAGGCCTGGACCTCGGCCGAGCGGGTCACATCGGCTTGCACGAACCGGGCGTCGCCGCCTTGCTGGCGGATGATCCCGGCAGTCGCCTCGCCGCCGGCCGAGTCGCGGTCGACCAGCACGATCCGCGCGCCGCCTGCGGCAAAGCCCAGCGCCGCGGCACGGCCGATGCCGTTTGCGGCGCCGGTGATCAGTGCCACCTTGCCGGTAAAATCAAGCGACATCTCGGTTCTCCTTCTTCTCGGTCGTCACCCGCCTTCTCGATGGTCACCCGCCCAGGCAGGACTTCACGGTTCCTGCCAGGGCGCGCCATCCAGGGAGCCGCGCGGATGCGATCCGCGATCAGGTGGGGCGAGCCCAGGCGAAATCCGGCGGGACGCCGTTGCCGCCATCGATCAATTCTTCCGGCCGATCAGCCGGGTCCAGCGTTCGAGCGCGACCAGGAGCTCGCGGATAAAACCGCGCCCGGCCTCGTCGGTGAAGCGGCCGGCGGCGTCGAACTTGGTCTGCGCCTGGCCGATCAGCACCTCGGGCTTGTTCAAGGGATGCATGTCGAGAAATACGCAGCTGCGCCGCAGGTCATATTGCGCGCGGGCCGTGCCGGCCATTCCGGCCGCCGCCCCCATGATCGCCACCGGTTTGCCGGCAAACGGCTGGTCGGGCGGGCGCGAGGCCCAGTCGATCGCATTCTTCAGCACCCCCGGCATCGAGTAATTGTATTCCGGGGTGGCGAACAAGAGCGCATCGGCCTCCTTGATCTGCCGCCGCAGCGTCTCGACCGGCGGCGGAAATCCCTGCGCCCGCACATCCTCGTTGTAGAGCGGGATGGTCCCGATTTCGGCCACCTCGATTGTCATCCCCGGCGGCTTCAGCTCGATCGCAGTGCGCAACGCGGCCATGTTGTAGGAGCCGCTGCGCAAACTGCCGCAGAGCGCCAGGACGTGAATCTCCTTTGCATCACTCATCTCTCGATCCCCGTGTCCATGCCGCACCGGCTTCCTTAACGCACCTGCCAGACCGGCGGCAAGCCGGTCCGCGCCGCGCTGCGGGATCGGCCAGGTGGCGTCGGCTAAAGGGCGAAATATTCGACGCACCCGCGCGCTCCGCGGCCTCGCCGGCAAACACCGGCGGGGATGTCGGCCGCGGCCGCGACCGGCATCGTGACCATCGGCTACCCGGGAATTTCCCCGCGTCTCTCCGGTTGCATCGCCATGCGCGGATGGCGGTGCCAATGCCATGCGGCGGACCGGCGCGAATGCCCCGATCGGGCTTGTGCGATGCGGCGGTTGCCTCTAAAGATCAATGCCACGTCGAAATCGGGCAGCAAATCTCGGGGGAAACGCGTAATGGCTGGCATCAACCGGCGCAGGCTGCTGCAATTGTCGGGCGCCGGCATGGTCGCGGCCGGCAGCGGCGGGCTCGCTGCCATCCTCGCTGCGAGCCGGGCGCCCGCCTACGCCCAGGCCACCACCGTACACTGGCTGCGCTGGTCGGATTTCGTGCCGGCCTCGGACGCGCTGCTGCACAACCAGATCGCGCCCGAATGCGAGAAGGCGCTCGGCATCAAGCTCAATATCGAGATGGTCAACGCCAACGACATCCAGGCACGGGTCACCTCCGCGGTCCAGTCGGGCGCAGGGCCGGACGTGATCCTCGCGCTCAACAACTGGCCGCAGCTCTATACCGACAGCCTTGTCGATGTCAGTGACGTGGCCGAGAAGCTCGGCGCCGAGCAGGGCGGCTACTATCCGATCTCGAAGGCGGTGGCGACCGTTGGCGACAAATGGATCGGTGTGCCGTGGTGCGTCGGCGGCGGGCTTGTCGCCTATCGCAAATCCTGGTTCGCGGAAATCGGTTACGACAAATTCCCCGACACCTGGGACAAGTTGCAGGCCGCCGGCAAGACGCTGAAAGCAAAGGGGCGGCCGTTCGGCCAGGCACTGAGCCATTCATTCGGCGATCCGCCGGGCTTCTGGTATCCGTGGCTGTGGTCCTGGGGCGGCAAGGAGGTCGATACCGACGGCAAGACCGTGGCCCTCGACAGCCCCGAGACCTTGCAATCGGTCAAGGCGGCGGTGCCGTTCTGGAACGAGGCGTGCGACAGCGGCGGGCTCGCCTGGGATGATTCGAGCAACAACCGGGCGTTCCTGTCGGGCAGCATCTGCGCCACCAACAACGGCGCCTCGATCTATCTCGAAGCCAAGCGCAAGCCCGATACCTACCAGACCGAGAAGGGGACGCCGATGTATCTGGACATCGCGCATGCCCCGCTCCCCAAAGGTCCCGGCGGCCAGTTCAACCTGCCGGGTCCGTTCACCAACATGCTGATGGGCTATTCGAAACAGCAGAAGGCGGCCAAGGAGGTCATCCTCTGGGTCAATTCGAAGCCGATCTTCGAACAGTGGTTCACCTCGCAGCAGGGCTATACCGACGGGGCGACCCGGTATTGGGAAAAGGATGCGGTGTGGAACAAGGACCCGGTGCTGCTGCCGTTCCGCGACATCCCGATCGAGGGGCGGCTGATGGGCTATGCCGGCCCGCCCGGGCGCGCCTCGGCCGAAGCCCAGACCAAGTACATCATCGTCGACATGTATGCAAAGGCGGTACAGGGAACAGCACCGCAGGACGCGGTCAAATGGGCGCAGGGCGAACTGGTCAAGGTCTACACGTGAAATCGGGCGTTTCCGGCACGGGGTCTGGGTCATGAGCTTTACGACGGTTGCCGCGGCGCGGCCCTATGTCGGCGCGCCACGGCGCGGGCCGCTGACCCGGCTGCTCGAAGACGAACGCTGGCTCGGCGGGCTGTTGCTGTTGCCGACCGTGGTTTTGCTCGGCCTCTTTATCGCTTACCCGTTCGTCAAGGGGGTCATGCTGTCGGTGACCGACGCCAGGGTCGGTGTTCCCGGCCACTTTGTCGGATTGCAGAATTTCGAGGAGGTTTGGAACGACAGCATCTTCCGCATCGCGGTGTGGAACACCTGCGTCTACACGCTGGTCGCGACCGCATTCAAGCTGGCGCTCGGCTTGTGGCTGGCGGTGCTGCTCAATCGCCATTTCCGGGGCAAGGCCATCACCCGCGCCTTTATCCTGCTGCCGTTTATCGTGCCCACCGTGCTGTCGACCCTTGCCTGGAAGTGGATGTTCGACCCGACCTTCAGCGTGATCAACTGGATCCTGTTTCATCTCGATCTGATCCACAGCCGGATCAACTGGCTCGGCGAGCCGAACCTGGCGCTGATTTCGGTAATCATTGTCAATGTCTGGCGAGGACTGCCGTTCTACGCGATCACCTTGCTCGCCGGGCTGCAGACGATCAGCCCCGAATTGCACGAGGCGGCGGCGATCGATGGTGCTCGCGCCTGGCAGCGCTTCCGCCATGTCACCTGGCCGCTGCTGCTGCCGGTCACCCTGGTCGTGACGCTGTTTTCGGTGATCCAGACCTTCGCCGACTTTCAGCTCGTCTATGTGCTGACCGGCGGCGGCCCGGCCAACGCCACCCAGCTCTTCGCCACCTACGCCTACCAGATCGGCATCGGCACCGGCTTGTTGAGCCAGGGGGCGACGATCTCGCTTGCCGTCTTTCCGGTGCTGCTCCTGGTCGTGATCTTTCAGCTCTTCTACATTCGCCGGGTGGAGACCCACTGAGCCATGATCGAAGGGGCCACTTGGCGCCGCTGGGTCTTTTTCTACGTTCCGTTGACCAGCTTTGTCGTGCTGCTGCTGTTCCCGTTCTACTGGATGGTGATCACGACCCTGCGGCCCGACCGCGAGCTGTACCGGCCGTGGAACTCGGTCAATTACAACCCGTTCTGGACTTGGCACCCGACACTGTCGCACATCCGCGACCTCTTGACCCAGACGCTGTTCACGACCTGGCTGATGAACACGATGATCATCGCCTTGTCGGCAACGGCGATCTCGCTGTTCTGCGGCCTGCTCGGCGGCTACGCCTTGTCGCGGCTGCAGTTCCGTTTTGCCGGCCTGCTGGGCACCGCGATCTTTATCACCTATCTGGTACCGCAGACGCTGCTGTTCATTCCGCTTGCCGACATCATTCGCAATTTCCATCTCGGCGACTCGCGCTGGGCGCTGATCCTGACCTATCCGACTTTTCTGATCCCGTTCTGCACTTGGCTGATGATGGGCTATTTCAAATCGATCCCGAAGGAGCTTGAGGAATGCGCCCGCATCGACGGTGCCGCGCGCTGGAAGGCAATGGTCTATATCATCTTTCCGATCGCGATCCCGGGCATCCTGTCCGCCGGGATCTTCGCCTTTACGCTGTCATGGAACGAGTTTCTCTATGCTCTCGTCTTTCTGTCCTCGCCGGGTGAAAAGACCGTGCCGGTCGGAGTGACCTCGGAGCTGATCCGCGGTGACGTGTTCTACTGGGGTGAGCTGATGGCGGGCGCCTTGCTCGGCTCGATCCCGGTGGCTTTTGTCTATTCTTTCTTTGTCGAGCATTACGTCGCCAGCGTGACCGGCTCGGTCAAGGGATAGTCCGGCAAGGGGTAGTCGGAACGGGGTAGTCGGAACGGGACAGTCCGGCACGGGACGGGACAGCAAGGGATAGTACGGGGATCAAAAAGCGATGGCCGAGGTCGTGCTGCAAAACCTGAACAAGAATTTCGACGATGTTTATGCCGTCAAGGACGTGAATTTGTCGATTCGCGACAAGGAGTTCATGGTCCTGGTCGGTCCGTCGGGCTGCGGCAAGACGACGACATTGCGAATGGTGGCGGGGCTCGAATCGATCAGCTCGGGCCGCATCCTGATCGATACCAAGGTGATCAACGATCTGTCGCCGATGGATCGCGATATCGCGATGGTGTTCCAGAACTACGCGCTCTACCCGCATATGAGCGTCTACGACAACATGGCTTTCGGCCTCAAGATGCGCAAGCTTGCCCGCACCGAGATCGGCCGGCGGGTGCAGGAGGCGGCGGAAATCCTCGGCATCGAAACACTGCTTGGCCGCAAGCCGCGCCAGCTTTCGGGCGGCCAGCGCCAGCGCGTGGCACTCGGCCGTGCGATCGTGCGCCACCCGCAAGTGTTTCTGTTTGACGAGCCGCTGTCGAACCTCGACGCCAAATTGCGGGTGCAGATGCGCGTCGAGTTGAAAAAGCTGCATGATCGGCTCGGTACGACTGCGATTTACGTGACCCACGACCAGGTTGAGGCGATGACGCTGGGCGACCGCGTTGTCGTCATGAAGGACGGGCTCGTGCAACAGGTCGGCGAGCCGCTCGAGCTCTACAACGAACCGGCCAACCGTTTTGTCGCCGGCTTTCTCGGCTCGCCGGCGATGAACTTCGCCACCGTCGCGGTGCGCGACAATGCCGGCGCGCTATGGGCTGAGGATGACGGCATTCGCATCCGGGTGCCGGGGCAGATTGCCGGCCGCCTCGGCCGCTATTGCGACCAGCAGGTGACGATGGGCATCCGTCCCGAGGATCTGCACGTCGCCGGGGCCGACGATCCGGCCGGGCTCACCTTCGACGCCGCGGTCGAGGTCGTCGAGAAGCTCGGCTCGGAGATCCTGCTCGATGTGGCGGTCGGCAACCACACGATGGTGGCATCGGTCGAGCCCGATGTGCGTATCAATGTCCGCGACCGGCTGCGCCTCGCGCTGAACCCGGAGCGTCTGCACTTCTTTGACGCCGCCTCCGAAGCGGTGATCTGACCGGGTTCGCCGCGCCGGCTCGGCTCGTGGCCGGGTCGACCGCCGGGGCGGGGTTGTCTGCGCGGCAAGGCTGGCTGTGCGGCGTGGCTGGTGGCGCATGGCGGGCCGGCGAACCGCGCTAACAGATGGCGGGATGAACCCGCGAAAACAGGGAGGATGGATGCGATGCGAAAGTCGATGTCATGGCAAAAGTCGATGTCATGGTTGTGGATCGTCGGATGTTTCGGGCTGGCCGCCGCAGCAAACGCGCAGACGCCGCCCGCACCCGCTGCCAGTGCGGCGTTTGACGGCACCTACACGCTCCTTTCCGCGACCAGGGTAACACCGACCTACCGGACGCGAGGCGGGCAGATGTTCCAGTGCCCGGAACTCACGGCCGGGCCGCTGACCGTGGCACAGGGTCAGGCAAGCTATACGACCGCCACCGGCCACCGGCTGACCGGGACCGTTGGGCCGCAGGGCCAGCTCTCGATGCGATCGGTCGCTCCGCCGAGCAGCGGCGGCGGCTACCGGCCGGTCGAGACCGAGGTCACCGGCAATATCAGCGCCAGCGGCTACGCCCGCATCCGCCAGATCGGCAATTCATGCAGCTACGATTTCCTCTGGCAGAGGGAAGCCAAGTAGGTTTCTCTCAGAGCGGGACGATGCCGCGGGAAGCACGGCAAGAACGCGGCCCGACCCGGCATTTACGTCATGGCAGGGGCGGCGCGGGGCATGGCGCCGACCCCGCATCTGGCGCAGGGGAAACGTTCAATGACAGAATAGACCGCAATGGCCGAACCCGCGCGCGTCGGATCAGCGATGACCGCAGCTATCGTACAATATTTCAAAAGAAACCCGAGTAAACGCCAGGTAGGAGCACCGGTAATGCCACGCACCACTCGCCGCCGTTTTCTACAGCTCTCGAGCGCCGGGACGCTGGCCGCGGGAAGCGGCGGTCTCGCCGCGATCCTCGCCTCCGGCCGGGCACCGGCCTATGCCCAGGGCACGACCCTGCATTGGCTCAAATTCGTCGATTTCGTGCCGGTCTCCGACCAGCTGCTGCGCGGCAAGATCACCGACGAATGCCAGAAGGCGCTCGGCATCAAGCTCGAGATCGAGACGATCAACGGCGACGGCGTACAGGCGCGGATCAGTTCGGCGATCCAGTCGCGCTCCGGTCCCGACATCCTAATGGCGGTCAACAACTGGGCCCAGCTCTACGCCAACAGCCTCGTCGATGTCAGCGATGTTGCCGAGGCGATCGGCAAGGAGCAGGGCGGCTATTACGAGACCGCGCGCGATGTCGCCTATGCCGGCAATCACTGGATCGCGGTCCCGTACACGATCCTCGGCACGATGCTGGTCAACCGCACCTCCTGGTTCAACGCGGTCGGCCACGGCCCCGACAAATTTCCGCAGAACTGGGACGAGTATCGGGCAGTGGGCAAGCTGCTGAAACCCAAGGGCCAACCTTATGGCCAGACCCTCGCCCACGCCTTTGGCGACGGCCCGGCCTTCTGGTATCCCTTTTTGTGGTCGTGGGGCGGCAAGGAGGTCGAGGCCGATGGCAAGACTGTCGTGCTGAACAGCAAGGAAACGCTCGAATCGGTAAAATTTGCGGTGCCGATGTGGAACGAATGCTACGATTCGGGCGGGCTTTCCTGGGATGACGCCGGCAACAACCGGGCGTTCCTATCGGATACGATCAGTTCGACCAACAACGGCGCCTCGATTTATCTATTGGCCAAGAGCAAGCCCGACAGTTATCTGACCGAGACCGGCGCGCCGATTTGCAAGGATGTCTTTCACGCGCCGTTGCCGAAGGGTCCGGGCGGGCAGTTCAGCTATCACGTGCCATTCTCGAACCTGGTCCCGACCTATACCGCCAACCAGAAACCGGCGAAGGATTTCCTGCGCTGGTTCCAGTCGAAGCCGATCTACGAGCAGTGGTTCACCTCGCAGCAGGGCTTCTCGGTCGGTTGCACCAAGGTCTGGGAACAGGACCCGCTATGGAAAATCGACCCGGTCATGGCGCCGTTCCGCACCGCCGCGGAAAGCGGCCGCTATGCCGGCTATGCCGGTCCGTCCGGTCGGGCGGCGGCCGAGGCGATCTCGAAATTCATCATCGTCGATATGTACACAAAAGCGGTGCAGGGCATGGCGCCCGAGGATGCGGTCAAATGGGCGCATGGCGAACTCGTCAGCATCTATAACGGCAGCGGCTGAAGCGCGGCCGCCAGCGGTTTACCGCGGGCGCGCCCCGGTCAGGATCGCTTTGAGCGTGGCGACGGCGCTGCCCGGGCTGGTCAGCACCGGATGGCCGAGTGCGGCACCGGCCGCCGGGGCGGCGCGCGCGGTCGAGAAATGGGCGAGCAGCACCACATCGCAATCGTCAAAGCGCGGGGCCGCCGCAGCGATCAGCCCGTCATGGGTGGCGCCGTCGCCGGCCTTCAGCGCCGCCATCGCACCCGGCACGCAATAGGTTTCGAGCGTTGCCGGCGAGCCATGCGCCAGCGCCATCGCGCGGAACTCCTCCTCCATCGATTGCACGCTCGGCGCGAACGTCGCCAGCATGCCGATCCGCTTCCCGGCGGCGAGCGCGGCTTCGAACATCGCTTCGTTGGGTTTCAGCACCGGGATCGGCAATTCGGCCGCCGCGGTCTCGATCGCCTCGCCAAAGGCCGAGCAGGTGAAGAGGATGCCGGCAGCACCGGTCGCGGCGGCGTAGCCGGCGAGCGTCAGGATCCGCTGCCGCATCGCCTGGGTCAGCTCGCCGTCGCGCTCGCGGTCGAGGCTCAGTGAATCGTCGAGCAGATTGCTGCATTCGGCCTGCGGCCACAGCTCGCGAAACGCCGCTTCGACCGGGGCGACGGCCACCGGGGTGGCATGGATCAGGGCGATGCGCAGGCTCATCCGGGGTTCCTTTAGGGTGCTGCAAGAGGTGGGTGGCGAGAGGTGCTGGATGGTGCGGCGCGATCAAGCGCGGCTTGCCGCGCGGGCGTCAAGCGCCGCCTGTCGTCGCCGGGCTCAGCGGCGGCCGAACAGCCGCTCGATCGCGGCCAGGTCGAGCGCCACATAGGTCGGCCGGCCATGATTGCACTGGCCGCTATTCGGGGTCGCTTCCATCTGGCGCAACAGCGCGTCCATCTCGGCTGGCGACAGCTGCCGCCCGGCGCGCACGCTGGTATGGCAGGCGAGCGTGCCGCATACGGTTTCGATCGCTTCCTTCAGCGACAGCGCGTCACCCCATTCGGCCAACTCGTCGGCGAGGTCGCGCACCAATGCTGCGATATCGAGCCCGGGCAGCAAGGCCGGCACCTCGCGCACGACAACCGCCCCCGGCCCGAAGGCTTCGATGACGAGACCGAATTCGGCAAGCTCCGCGGCACGGGCGGCGATCCGGGCCGCGGCGGCCTCGCCGAGCTCGACGATCTCGGGCAGCAGCAGGGTCTGGCGGGCGATCCCGTGCCGGGCGAGCTGCGCCTTCAGCCGCTCATGGACGAGCCGCTCATGCGCCGCGTGCTGATCGACGAGCACGATGCCAGTCGCGGTCTCGGCGAGGATGTAGGTGCCGTGCAATTGCGCGCGCGCGGCGCCGAGCGGGGCGGCTGGTTCGGGCGGCTGGTCCGCGGCACGGGCGAATGGCGGCGGTGCGCCGTCATCGGCCTCGGCAAAACCGGTGGGCCCGGTCGCCGGCGGCGGCGGAAAGCTCAGATGCAATGGCCGGGTCAGCGCCGCAGCGGCCGCGCCGGGATCGGCCGACCCCGGCCGGAACGCGCCCAGTGCCGCGGCGGCGACCGTCGTCGACGCACGATGCCCGGCGGCGGCGAGCGCGTTGCGCAAGGCGCCGACGATCAGCCCGCGCACCAATGCGGCGTCGCGAAACCGGATCTCGGCCTTGGCCGGGTGGACGTTGACGTCGATCTCGTCCTCGGGCCCATCGACAAACAGAGCGACGATCGGGTGGCGGTCGCGCGCCAACAGGTCCTGATAGGCGCCGCGCACCGCGCCCGCGAGCAATTTGTCGCGCACCGGGCGGCCGTTGACGACGAGGTACTGGTCGCGCGGCAGAGCCCGGTTCAGGGTCGGCAGCCCGGCCCGGCCCGAGAGCCGAAAACCGCCACGCTCGGCTTCAATCGGCAAGGAATTCTCGGCGAAATCGCGGCCGAGCAGGGCGGCAAGCCGGGTCCGCCGCTCGCCGGTGGCCGGCAAGCGCAGCAAGGCGCGCTCGTCCTCGGCGGTGACCGTGAAGGCGATCGCTGGATAAGCCATCGCCAGCCGGCGCACCGCATCGACCGCCAATTCGCGCTCGGTGCGAGCGGTCTTCAGAAATTTGAGCCGCGCCGGCGTCGCATAGAACAGGTCACGCACCTCGACCCGCGTGCCTGGTGCCGCAGCCGCCGGAACCGGCGCCGATTTGACCCCGGCTTCGACCGTGATCGCCCAGCCATTCTTGGCCCCGGGCAGCCGCGAGACGATGCGCAGCCGGCTGACCGCACCGATCGACGGCAAGGCTTCGCCGCGAAAGCCGAGCGCCGCGATCCGAATGAGATCGTCCGCCGGCAATTTCGAGGTGCAGTGGCGCTCGACCGCCAGGCCGAGCTCGTCCGGGCTCATGCCGTCGCCATCATCGCCGACCATGATCAGCGCCTGCCCGCCCGCGGCAAGCGTGACATCGATCTGCCGGGCCGCGGCGTCGATCGCGTTCTCGACCAGTTCCTTGACCGCCGCCGCCGGGCGCTCGACCACCTCGCCGGCGGCGATGCGGTTGACCAGAACCGGCGGCAACAGGCGGATCGGCATCGGCGCAGTCTATCGCCGTGCCCCCTGGCCGGGACAGGGTTTTGTCGGCGAGGGTGGGGCTTTGTCGCCCCAGCTCAAGTCGAGGCGGGCTCAGGTCGAAGCGGGCTCAGGTCGGAGCGGGCTCAGGTCGAAGCGGGCTCAGGGCAACATCGCCGCCGGATGGTGCCGTCGCGCCGGAGCGGTGACCGCGGTCGTCATGATCGCCAGCCCGGCGACCGCGGCGCCGGCGATCAGATCGACCAGGTAATGCGGCCCGAAGCTCGGGATCGACAGGACCATGATGGTGTCGACGAGCATCACCGGGAACAGCAGGCCCGAACGGCGATGCGCCCAGACCAGCAATACCGCTAGGACCATGTGGTAGGACGGGAACGAGATCAGCCCTTGCAGCCGGGTCATGTCAAACGATAGCGGGCCGCCATTGCGCAATGCCAGCAGCGTCGCAAGGCCAGGCTGGCCGCCCCGCTGCAGCGGTCCGAGCGCCGGGAAGGACACGAACAGCGCCGTGGTGATCAGCAGGCTGACGATATTGTTTGCCAGAAGCTCGTAGTTGCGGTCATCGCGATCGCGCAATGCGAAATAGATGACCGAGATCAGGATCTGCGGCATCAGGCTCAGATAACCGAGCCATAGCACAAACCGCATCGCCGGATGCGCTGCCAGAAAATCGTACCAGGCGCTCCAGTCGAAGCCGAGCGCGGCGTCGCCCGCGGCAAGCGTCGCATCGTGGACCGGCCCGCCGCAGGCTGCGGCGATATAGGTCAGAATCGCACCGGCATTCGAGAACACGACCCAGAGGAGTGTCCAATGGGCCAGATTGGCGAGGCGCTCGCTGCGCCCCGACAGCCGGTAGAACAGCGCCAATCCGCCGGTCCCGGCGCCGGCCAGCACGAGGCGGCCCCAATTGGTGAAAGAGAGCTGCAGGCGATGGCACAGCACGAGATCGACCAGCGACAGCACCATCACCGCCATCCAGATCACGCAGACGCGGCACCGCATCCGGACCTCCCGATCGACCCGGCATGCTCGGCCCGGTGCGATTGAGAAGTGCTGAATGGAAATGATCGGTTTGTTCCACTCGGGTGCCGCGGCCAAAAGGCGCGACCGGCCCCTGGTCGAGCCTCGCTTTCCCGACAAGAATGGTGGCAGGCTGCCGCATCGACCAGCGTGATGGCGAGACGTGATCGGCGTCTCTCGCCAGACCACAGCCCCCGCACCATCTCTCGCGGAGAAACCGGAGATCGACATGGCCAATTATCGCAAGACCGCCGAAGCCGTCGCCGCACTGACCCCCGAGCAATACCGGGTCACCCAGCAAAGTGCCACCGAGCGTCCCGGCAGCGGCAAGTATCTGCACAACAAGGAACCCGGCATCTATGTCGATGTGGTGTCGGGCGAACCGCTGTTCGCGTCATCCGACAAGTATGAATCAGGATGCGGCTGGCCGAGCTTCACCAAGCCGATCGAGCCCGCGAACATCGCCGAGCAGCGCGATACCTCGCACGGCATGATCCGCACCGAGGTGCGCTCGGCGCATGGCGACAGCCATCTCGGCCACGTGTTTCCGGACGGTCCGCGCGATCGCGGCGGTCTGCGCTATTGCATCAACTCGGCCTCGCTCCGCTTTGTCCATCGCGACGACATGGTGGCACTGGGCTATGGCGCCTATCTCGATCAGGTCGAAGACCCGGCCTGACCGGCGCCGGAGCCAACCGCGGAGGCCGGAATGTTCTGCGTGATCTTCGAAGTGCAGCCGCACCCCGCGCAATGGGAAGCCTATCTCGGCAATGCCCGATTGCTGCGGCCGGAACTCGAGCGGATCGACGGCTTTATCGACAATATCCGGTATCGCAGCCTGACCCGCGACGGCTGGATTCTGTCGCTGTCAAGCTGGCGCGACGAGAAGTCGGTGATCCGCTGGCGGACCCGGCCGCAGCATCACGAGGCGCAGCAGCGCGGCCGCGGTGAAATCCTCGCGGATTATCACCTGCGGGTCGGCGAGATCACCGCGGACACCCGGCTACCCGAGGGATGCCGGGTGGTCGAGCAGCGCCTCGACGAGACCGAAACCGGAGCGGCCAGGGCAGTCATGCTCGTCGATGCGAAGCGTCCCGCCACCCTCGCGCAGAACGCCGCGGCGGACGCGGTGGCGCGATCTCTCGGGCATGACCCGGGCGCGCAGGGTCTCGTCGGCTGGGACGTCTTCGACGCGGTGCTAACGCCGGGCGAGCTTATCCTGATGATGTCGTGGCGCGACCCTGACGCGGCGACCCGCTTCGCGCTGAGCGCGTCGCTACCGCACGACGCCCGCCTGCGGCAGATCCGGATCATCCGTGATTACGGCATGTTCGACCGGCGCGAAGCACCGCAATACCATCTGCCGGCGACCCGCCACCTTTCGTGACCGGTGATGACAGGCGACGACGATCGGCGGTTCCGGGGGCCGGCCCTGCGCCCCTGCGCCGTTTGACGGGTTTGCCGCTCGGAGGGGCTTGGCGCCGACCCGCGTCTAGCGCGCAGCACTCGCGGTTTTTTCGCGCATCAGATCGAGCAGGCCCTGGACCTGGCCGCCGTGGCGCTGGATCACCGAGGCGAATTCGGAGCGCTGCGTCACCGCCATGCTGACCCCTTCGACGATGACGTCGCTGATCTTGAACTGGCCGTCATCGTTGATCAGCCGCCAGTCGACCTTGAGCGGTTGCGGCGCACCGGGTGTGATCACATCGGTCGAGACGATGACCGCATCCTGATCGGGCCGGCTGCCGCTGACCTTGAACTGCTCACCATTGAAATCGGACAACCGCGCCGTATAGACGAAGACGACATAGTCTTCGAACAATTTAAGGAATTCTTTTTGCTCTTCGGGGCTTGCGGTACGCCAATAGCGGCCGAGAACAAAACGGGCGATGCCGGGACAATCGAAATCGTTGCGGAACAGTTCCCGGAACCGCGCCCGGCGCTCGGCGATCGGGGTCTGCTTGTTGAGCACGACGAGAGCGCTGCTCCACAACCGGTTCATAAATGCGACGGCGGCCGGGCTGCTGCTCGGGGCTGCGGCCAATCCGGGCCCGGCAGCTCCGATCGTCAGCAGCACGCCCAGCATCAGGCGGCGGGTCAGCGGTGGGGCCCAATGTCGTCCGGCGGATCGCGCGACCGGGATGCGCCAGCGGGAAAAAGCCATGGTCACTGTCCCCCTTCGGCCTTGGCTCATGATCCTCTATACCGCGCCGCCTCGCGGCTGACAATATCGTCACATGCCGGCGGCAGCGCAACCGGCGACAGCACCCGCTTATGGCGGCCGCCAGCGCCCGCCCGGTCTAATTTTTGACTTCTTGCCAGGCTTGTTCCGCGGTCGGGGGCAGCTTGTCCATGTGTTTGAGAAACAAAGCGAGGGTCCAGATCTGTCGGGCGTCAAGCGTTCCCTTCCACGATGGCATGCCGGTCCAGCGGATACCATGCTCGATCTTCCAGAACGAAAAACCCTCCGGATCGTCCTCGACCCCCTCGGAGGCTAGTTGCGGGGGCCGCGGATATTCTCTTTTTGCGACCGGGGATGCGGCTGCTGCGTCGCTGCCGGGCACCGCTCAAGACCCTGCGAATGTGACCAGGAGCGCCGAGTCGCCGGGACGTTATCGAGGCTGGACGCGGGCTGGCGCTCGCCCGGATCGGCGCCGCCCGTTGCCGGGGACGCTCGCATTTTTGTCGGCGTCACGCGACAGGAATTGTCGGTCCGCGAGCGCCTGCATATATCGTATCGAGCCTTGGACGATCGTGCGCCGGTCGGCGAGGCTCGCGGAGCTTGGGAGGGAGGATGCCGGATGTGGCCTTTCATGCGTGACAAGCTGGTGATCCCCCGGCCCGAAGACTGCCTGCCGGGTCGGGCCCAGGCGATGGCCGTGCCGGAGCGGCACTTTGTCAACGGCCACCCGCTTGCCGGGCCCTATCCGCCGCGGCTCGAAAAGGCGATCTTCGCGCTCGGCTGCTTCTGGGGCGCCGAGCGGGTGTTCTGGCAGGCGCCGGGGGTGTGGGTTACCGCTGTCGGTTACGCCGGCGGCACGACACCGAACCCGACCTATGAGGAGGTGTGCAGCGGCCGCACCGGGCATACCGAGGCGGTGCTTGTCGTCTACGACCCGTCGCTGACCAGCTACGAGGCGCTGCTCAAGCTGTTCTGGGAAAGCCACGACCCAACCCAGGGCATGCGCCAGGGCAATGATGTCGGGACCCAGTACCGCTCGGCGATCTACACCTTCTCGCCGGAGCAACGCCGCCTCGCGGAACTGTCGCGCGACGCCTTTCAGCCGCCGCTGGAGGCCGCACGCTATGGCAGGATCTCGACCGAGATCGCCGATGCTCCGCCATTCTATTTCGCCGAAGATTATCACCAGCAATATCTCGCCAAGAACCCGCACGGCTATTGCGGGCTCGGCGGCACCGGCGTGACCTGCCCGATGCCGGCGGTCACTGCCGCCTGAGCGCAACCGGCAAGCCCGGTTATCGGGGCGAGGCCGGACCGACCCGGCCTATATGCGCCAGAACCGCCGGGCGTGGTTCAGCCGGCGCAAGCGCCTGCGCAGCCGTGCCTCGCTGCGCAGCAACGCGCGCTCGTGCCGCTCGAGCAAACGGCCGCCGGCTGCGACGATCGGCTGCGGCTGTTCGGCCGTTCTGCCCAGTTCGATCACCAGCCCATAGGCGGCGCGGATGTCGCTGACATGGCCGAGTTCGTCCTGCACCGGCTTCATCCGCTCGAGATAGCGGCGCAATTCGCGTCCCGGATAGAGGCTGCGCCACAGCTCGATCGCGTAACGCAGCTCTTTGACGGCGATGCGCAGCCGGTGCCGCTGGTCGGGGGTCAGCCGCATGAAATGCCGGCTGCGCCGGCGTACCTTGCGCCGGCAACGGTCGAGAATGCCTGGGGCGATGGTGTCGATCGGCGCGGTCAGCGCCGGTGCCGCCGGGGTCTCGGCTGCGCGCCACTCGCAGCCGTCAAACCAGCGCAGCAGGCGCAGCAGCCGCGCGGTCCGCTGCGGCGAGCGGATCTCGCAGGCCACTCGATGATGTGCGGCGCGCCGGGCTGCGGCGGCTGCGGCGGCGAGCTCGTCCCAGCCCGGATCGCCAGCGCGGTCACACTGTAGCGGGGCCAGCAATTCGGCAATGAAGACGTCGAGATTGCGCGCTCGGCCGAGCGGTTCGGCGAGCGCCGTGAGCTCGGCTGCAACGCGGCGTCGCGGTTCGCGCGGCAGCACCCCTTTGACCGCGGCCAGCATCGAGCGCAGCCGGCGCAATTCCACCCGCATCCGGTGCACGGCCTCGGGCTCGCCGGCGAGGGCGGCAGGCTCGTTGCGCAGCAGCTGGGCGAGGCACGAGCGGCCGACGCGCTGCAGCACGGTCTCCACACTGGTGCCGGGAGCGAAATCGACCGCCGCTGCCGGCATCGCCGCCGCTGCCGCCCCGCCCTCGACAAGAGCATAGCCGCGCTCCGACTTGCTACGCGTGCCGATCGTCAGCGGTGCTGCTTCGAGCAGCTGCAGTGCGAGATCGTAAAGTGCCGTGCGCGGGCCGGCCTTGAGCTCGAGCTCGAGCTCGCAAACGGGCTCGCTCGCGCCGCCCGACACGGTGCGGATCTCGCCGAGGTCGATCGCCACCTCGATCCTGGTTCCCGGCGCCGGTTCGAGCTCGACGGTTTCCCGGGTGATCGTCGTGACGAATAGCGGATAGAGCTCGCCGGCGACCCCGGCGGGCAGTCGCGCCCCGCTCTGCGGCGCCTGCGGATCGACCTGGTTTTTGGCAACGATGTCCTGCCACTCGCCGCGCTCGAGCAAATTCGCCGGAGCCAGGCCGGCCGTCTTCAAGGTCTGAACGAACTGCCCGTTCTCGGCGCGCACGCGCAAGCTCGCCGCGGCCGCCCGCAGCGCCAGCTCCGGCGTGTCGAAATAGGTCGAGACCAGACTGCGCCGGTCCAACGGTGCACCGCACGCGATCGCGGCGAGCGCAGATCTGAGGGCGGTCAGATCGCTGCTGTCGGCCGTGAGCTTCAATTCGACTTCGAGCGAAATGAGCGGCTCCACGTCGGAGATACGGGGATACGAGAAAAAATTCCTGCAAGTTCCGGACCGCGCCCGTTGCCCCGGAATTGGGCTGCGGCGGCGGTGAGGTATCGATGTTGCCTAAAAATCGCCCAGCCGTCGAATCTCTGATAAGGCTGAGGGCAACGCCGGTCGGTGAAGCCGCGATTGGCCGGTCGGTCGCGGGCCCGCGACTCGTCTCGGGTGCCAACCAGATTTGAACCGGGGGAGGACCGCAATGGGTGGGGTGCGCTGGTCGTGGGTGCGGCGAGCCCCGAGCGTCGCTACGGCCGTGGGCTCCGCCGCGAACCTGCCGCCGGTACACCGGGCCTCGCGCGACTGGCGGATCGCCGAACCGGATTTCTGGCGGCTGTGGCTGGTCGGCTTTGTCGTCTTCGAGGTGCGCTGGCTTGAAATGCTGGCGGTCGCGGTGTTCGTCTACCAGCGCACCCGCTCGCCGTTTATCGTCGCCGCGCTGACCATGCTGCGGATGATGCCGATGGCGCTGTTCGGCGCGGTGATCGGCGCCGTCGCGGAGCGGATCGAGCGGCGTACCGCGCTCCTGATCGTCGTCACGACGATGGGGTCGACCTCGCTGACGCTGGCGATGCTGGCCTTTGCCGGCAAGCTCGCGATATGGCACCTCGCGGTCGCCAGCTTTATCAACGGTATCGGCTGGACCACCGACAATCCGGTGCGGCGCACGATGATCGGCGAGGCGGTCGGCTCGGAGCGGATGAGCGCTGCGATGGCGCTCGATGTCGGTGCCAACAATGCGAGCCAGATCCTCGGCCCCACCCTCGGCGGCGTGCTGCTGGCGAGCTTCGGGATCGGGGGCGTGTTCTGCTGCAGCGTCGTTTCCTACCTGGTGGCGCTCGCTTCGGCGTTGCTGGTGCGGCACCGCAATCTCTCGCGTCCGAGCGGCGCGCAGAGCGTGATCGAGCGCATGATCGAAGGGCTGATGCTGGTCCGTCGTGACCGCCGGCTGATCGCGGTCTTGCTGATCACGGTCATCTCCAACGTGTTCGCCTGGCCGTCGACCAGCATGATCCCGGTGATCGGCCACGACCAGCTGCGGCTCGGCGCGGTCGGCGTTGGCGTGCTTTCCAGCATGACCGGGATCGGCGCGTTCTGCGGTGCCGCAGTGATCGCGCTGCTGGTTCGCCCGCCGCAATTCTCGCGCCTCTATCTCGGCGGGGTCGTCGCCTATCTGATCATGGTGCCGCTGTTCGCACTGATCCCCTATCCGCTGATCGCCGGCTCGGTCCTGCTGGTGACCGGGATCGCCAATGCTTGCTTCAGCATCATGCAGGCGACCCTCGTCTATCTCGCGGCGCCGCCCGAGATGCGCAGCCGTGTCTACGGCGTCCTGTCGGTGTGCATCGGCACCGGCATGGTCGGCTTTGTCCAGATCGGCGTGCTCGCCGGGTTGGTCGGCGCCCCGTGGGCGGTGGCCGGGACCGGGGCTGTCGGTCTGCTGGTGCTGCTCGCGACCCGGCGCTGGTGGCAGCCATTGACCGTGCCCGCTTGATCACCCGGCACATCTCGCCGCGCGGCCGGTGGCGTTGCGATGGGCCGCGCAGGAGGCCGGAGGTGCGGAAATCTTCTCTCCCCCGGCCGGGCATTGTATCCTTGCATGCGACTGCGGCGCGGACCGGTTGTCGCCGACCGGCAAAGGAGAACAAATGACGTCGATCGACCGCGATTTGGCTGCCGCCGCGACTTGCGGCAACGATTATATCGAGCGCGCGCAGGCGCTCGCCCCGCTGCTCACCGATGCGGCCGACGAGATCGAAGCGCAGCGCGAACTGCCCGAGCGGGTTGTCGAGGCGCTGATCGACGGCGGATTTTTCAAGCTGCTGCTGCCGCGCTCGATGGGCGGCGCCGAGCTCGACCCGATGACCTATGTCCGGGTGCTCGAAGAGATCGCCCGCGCCGAGCCGAGCACGGCCTGGTCGCTCGGGCAGAATTCCGGCTGCTCGATGTCCGCACCCTATCTCGATCCGGCGATCGCGCGCGAAATCTTCGGGCCGCGACGGGGCATTCTCGCCTGGGGGCCGGACCTGCCCGGCGCCGGCCGCGGCATTGCCGTCAGGGGCGGCATCCGGGTCACCGGCCGCTGGGGCTTCGCCACCGGCAGCCGGCACGCCACCTGGCTCGGCGCGCATGTGCCGATCTTCGAAGAGGACGGCACGCCGCGGATGAACCCGAACGGCCGCCCGTTTGTGCGCACCGTGCTGTTCCCGAAATCGAGCGCCACGATCATCGACAACTGGCAGGTCATCGGGCTGCGCGGCACCGGCAGCGACAGCTATGCGGTCGAGGATTTGTTCGTGCCGCAGCAATACACCTGCTCGCGCGACAACGCGGCCGAGCGGCGCGAGCCGGGTCTGCTCTACAAATTCACGAGCGGCATGGTCTATGCGATGGGGTTCTCGAACGTGTCGCTCGGCATCGCCCGCGGCACGCTCGACGCGTTTATCGAGCTGGCGCGCGACAAGATTCCGCGCGGTGCCCGCTTCCCGCTGCGCCAGAACAACGTGATCCAGTCACAGGTGGCGCAATGCGAGGCGCGGCTGCGCTCGTCGCGCGCGTTTATCGCCGCCACACTGCACGAGATGTGGGACGCGGCCGAGCGCACCGGCGACTTTCTGCCCGAGCACCATCCGAGGCTGCGGCTGGCGGCGACCTGGGCGATCCAGCAGGCGCGCGACGTCGTCGCCGCAATCTACAGTGCCGCCGGGGCGACTGCGATCTTCACCGAAAATCCGTTCGAGCGGCGGCTGCGCGATATCCATGCCGGGACCCAGCAAGGCCAGGGCCGGCCGGTCCATTTCGAGACGGTTGGCCAGATCCTGCTCGGCCTGCCGCCCGAGGGCCGCATGTTCCGCTGACCGCGAGGGCGCGCGCGTCGGGCGGCCCTGCCATGTTGCGATCGGGGTTCCGCGAACCCCCTCGCACTATTGCACCTGTGTGACGACGGGGCTCGCCTTCCTGCCAATTGCATCGTAAATTTCGTGATCGGGTGAGCGGCGAACACAACAGCCGCCGCCCAGGGTCGAGTGCCGCAGCGAACCGGTCAACCCGGTCGCCCGGGCCTCGCGCCGACAGGGACAACGCAAAGCGGGATCAACCCGCGCTTCACCAAGGGAGGTTTCGATGCAGCACTTCGGTCGAATGATCGCGATCGCTGGTGCGTGCTGTACCGCCGCCGTCGCGGGGTGCGCCTCGGGGCCGGTGGCGCAGGTCGCGCCGACCCACGCCGTGGCCGATCGTTCCGCCGATCCGCCGCAACAGATGGCGGCCGCTGTAGCCCCTTACGCTCCGCCGCCCGAGCTCGCGGAAATTCCACCCCCGGCGCCGACGCCGAATTCGCTGTGGCGGTTCGGCCATTGGGTGTGGAGCGGCACCGGGTATCACTGGACGCGAGGGCATTACATCGAACGGCCGACCCCGACCGACAACTGGTCGCGCGGCTACTGGCAACAGGGGCCCGACGGCTGGGTCTGGATCGAGGGCCACTGGACGAGCTGAGGCGGCCAAAGACAGCGGCGGCCGCCGGCCCGGGATGGGCGGGCTGGGATGGCGCGGGCCGAGTGGCGCGGGAATGATCGCGCGCGCCGTTGTGTTTCCACCTCCGGGAGCAGCGATCGGCAAGTCCGGCGCTGCAGCAACGCTTGGAGGATCGGATGCAACATCTTGGCCGGGTCGCCGGCATCGCCGCAATCGCGTTGGGTGCCACCGCCTTGTCCGGCTGTGTCGTCCCGCCACCGCCACCAGCGCCGCTCGCGGCCGAGACCCCGGCGCCGCCATCCGAATTCGGGATGGCCGAGCCGGAGCAGCCGGCGAACTATCCGCCGCCGATCGCGAGCGCGACACCGCTGACGCCGCCGGCAAGCGGCGATTATGCGACGCCGGAAGCCGCACCAGAATACGGTTCGAGCACGCCGCCGGCGATGGCGCCGAGCAACGCCGGAACGATGGGTGCGATCGTCGCGCCGTATGCGCCGCCACCGCCGCGGGTCGAGACCCCGCCGCCTTCACCCTCGCCGCTGGCGATGTGGCAGCAGGGCCATTGGGGCTGGAACGGCTCGCAATTCGTGTGGATGCCGGGACATTATGTCGAGCGGCCCTCGGCTACCGCCACCTGGATGCAGGGCTATTGGCGGCAGGGGCCAACCGGGTGGAGCTGGGTCGCCGGCCACTGGACCGGCTGATGCAGCAGGCCGCGCTGCCGCAGGCCGGCCATGCCGCCGGCTTCAGCCATCGCGAGCCAGCGCCAGATCGATCAACGGCAGCAGCATCGGGGCGGTCGGCAAACCGCCCACGACGATCTCCTCGCGGCTGAGCCAACGGACCTCGTCGGCGTCGTCGCCGGCCACACCCTCGCCCGACCGCCAGGTGCCGCGGACCGCGACCAGCGTGTAGTGAAAACGCACGCGGCGCTCATCGTCGTGGTCGATCGAATCGATGACCGTCAGGATGCCGGCGGCTTCGGCGACAACGCCGGTCTCCTCGGCGAGTTCGCGCATCGCGCCCGCGGCGACGGTCTCGCCGAGTTCGAGCACCCCGCCCGGAAAGCCCCAGCGCCCGGCGAGCGGCGGGTTGGCGCGGCGCACGACAAGCGCCCGCTCGCCGCGCAAGACCACGGCGATGACACCGACGATCGGCCGCTCGGGATAGCGCCGCGCCTCCCTGCGGGTTGCCGCTACTGACCCTGCCGTCATTGCGAGGAGCCGTCAGGCGACGAAGCAACCGCGACGACGGCACGGCACCAGCGGCACGAGATTGCTTCGCTGAGCCTGTCCTCGGGCGGCGCACAGCGCCGACCCGTGGGCTCGCCTCCACCCGTGGGCTCGCGCCGACCCGCGGACTCGCAATGACAATGCACTCAATCCGCCGCGGCGCGGGGCTGGCCGTGCTCGTCAGTATAGATCTCGGCACCCTGCTTGAGGAATTCCTGCGACTTCTCCGCCATGCCGGAGCGCGCGTAGTCGCGGATTTCCTGGGTGATCTGCATCGAGCAGAATTTCGGCCCACACATCGAGCAGAAATGGGCGAGTTTCGCGCCTTCGGCCGGCAGGGTCTGGTCGTGGAACTTCTCGGCCGTCTCGGGGTCGAGCGACAGGTTGAACTGGTCCTTCCAGCGGAACTCGAACCGTGCCCGTGACAGCGCATCGTCGCGCTCGCGCGCCGCCGGATGGCCCTTGGCGAGATCGGCCGCATGGGCGGCGATCTTGTAGGTGATGACGCCCACTTTGACGTCGTCGCGGTCGGGCAGCCCCAGATGCTCCTTCGGCGTCACATAGCAGAGCAATGCCGTGCCAAACCAGCCGATCATCGCCGCACCGATGCCCGAGGTGATATGGTCGTAGCCCGGAGCGATATCGGTGGTCAGCGGACCCAGCGTGTAGAACGGCGCCTCGCCGCATTCCTCAAGCTGCTTTTCCATGTTGATCTTGATCTTGTGCATCGGCACGTGGCCGGGGCCCTCGATCATGACCTGCACGCCATCCTCCCAGGCGAGCTTGGTCAATTCGCCCAGGGTTTCCAATTCGGCGAACTGGGCGCGGTCGTTGGCGTCGGCGATCGAGCCGGGGCGCAGCCCGTCGCCCAGCGAGTAGCTCACGTCATAGGCCCGCATGATCTCGTTGATCTCGCGGAAATGGGTGTAGAGGAAGCTCTCCTGGTGATGGGCGAGGCACCATTTCGCCATGATCGAGCCGCCGCGCGAAACGATGCCGGTGACGCGAGAAGCGGTCAGCGGGATGTAGGCGAGCCGCACGCCGGCATGGATCGTGAAGTAATCGACCCCCTGCTCGGCCTGCTCGATCAACGTGTCGCGGAACAATTCCCAAGTCAATTCCTCGGCCTTGCCGCCGACCTTTTCGAGCGCCTGGTAGATCGGCACGGTACCGATCGGCACCGGCGAGTTGCGGATGATCCATTCGCGGATCGTGTGGATGTTGCGGCCGGTCGACAGATCCATGACCGTATCGGCACCCCAGCGCGTCGCCCACACCATCTTTTCGACTTCCTCGGCGACCGAGGAGGTGACGATCGAATTGCCGATATTGGCGTTTACCTTGACCAGGAAGTTGCGGCCGATGATCATCGGCTCGGTTTCCGGGTGGTTGAGATTGTTCGGGATGATCGCGCGGCCGCGAGCGATCTCGTCGCGGACAAATTCCGGCGTGACATATTCCGGGATCGCCGCGCCAAAGGATTCGCCATCCAACTTGCCGTCGCGCCGCAGCTGTTCACGGCCGAGATTCTCGCGGATCGCGACATATTCCATCTCGGGCGTAACGATGCCGCGACGGGCATAGGCGATCTGGGTCGGTGCCGCCCCGGGTTTGGCGCGCAATACCTGGCGCCCGCCGCGATCGAACAGCGACACGCCACCCGCCTCGTTGCGGCGCAGCCCGTTGTCCTCCGGTCTGACCTCGCGGCCCTGATAGAATTCGACATCGCCGCGCGCCAGGATCCACGGCTTGCGCAGCTCCGGAAGACCCTTCTGGATATCGGTCACGGCCGCCGGATCGGAATAGGGGCCCGAGGTGTCGTAGGCGCGTACCGCCGGCTCGCCGGATGCGGCTTCGAGATCGATCTCGCGCATCGCCACGCTGAGCGCAGGGTGGGTCCGGCCAGGAAGATAAATCTTGCGCGAGGCCGGGAATGGGCCGGTGGTGACCCGCAGCTCCTCGACGTTCGGCATGGGTTTTGCGGAGGACAGTGGAGCGGAATCGGGCATCAGGGTCTCCGTTGCGCCGGTTGAACGATGCTCCGGGAGATGCACGAAGGAGGGGACGGCAGCAGCCGATGCGTTCCTGTCCCTACGCCGGCACGACCCGGATCAGGTTCGAAGGGTTTCCGCGCCCCCGCTCTGCCTTCGAAGACACAGACGGGCCGGCGGCATCTCAGCCCCCTGACGGGGCACCCCTTGGACGAGGCGATTATCGGCAGAGACCGGTGCTGCCGTCAAGGTTGCGGTTTGATGACGCAGGCCAGGACCGGCGACCGACCAGGCCCGATCGTATCGGCGACAGCCATGCCGCCGGGAGCGGCCCGCCGACTGGTCCTGTTTCACCGACACGACTATAGGCGGATCGTGATCGTGCTGCCGGGTCCGAGGAGCGGCATCAGGTCGATCAGCACGTCCCTTGCGACGGCGATGCAGCCGGCGGTCGGGGTGAAATCGGGTCGGGCGATGTGCAGGAAAATGGCGCTGCCGGCACCGGGCACGGCCGGTGCCGTGTTGTACCCGATCACGACCAGGAGATCGTAGACATGGTCGTCGAGCCACATCGGCTCGGCATGTGCGCGATAGGGCAGCGTGACGAGGCGGTTGTAATCGGGGTCGTCCGGGTCGTCGCACCAGGCATCCTCCGGCCGCAACGGGCGCAGCGGCAGCCCGGTGCGCGGCGGCACGATGCGATCGGCGCGGTAGAAGGCTGAGATGAGCGGGTAGGTGCCGGCCGGGGTGGCGCCGTCGCCTTCTCTCTTGTGCGCGATGACCCCGCCTCGCCCGATCGCGGCCCTGGCGCTGCCATCGGGCCAGCTCAGCCGGCCGGCCCGGTATACGAGGTTTTGGGGCGCCACCCTTGCCGCTCCAACCAGATCGGCAACCGGTAGCACGGCAGGCAACAGCAGCAGCGCCCGGCGCGCAAGTCCCGGCTCAATACATGTGCTGGCCACCATTCACCGAGAGCGTCGAGCCGGTGATGAAATCGGCATCGTCGGCGACCAGGAACAATACCGTGCGGGCGATATCCTCGGCCTTGCCGAGGCGCCCGACCGGGATCCGGGCGACGATCTTTTCCAGCACCTCGGGCGGCACCGCGCGCACCATCTCGGTATCGACATAGCCCGGGGCGACGGCGTTGACGGTGATGCCGCGCGCCGCCCCTTCCTGCGCCAGCGCCTTGGTAAAGCCGTGGATACCCGATTTGGCCGCGGCATAGTTGACCTGGCCGTATTGCCCGGCCTGGCCGTTGATGGAGCCGATATTGACGATGCGGCCAAAGCCGCGTGCACGCATCCCTTCGATGACCGCCCTCGACATGTTGAAGCAGGAAGCAAGGTTGGTCTGGATCACCGCATCCCACTGCTCGAAGCTCATCCGGTGCATCGTCGCGTCGCGGGTGATGCCGGCATTGTTGACCAGCACCTCGACCGGGCCGAGCGCCGCCTCGATCGCCTTCACCCCGTCGAGGCAGGCCTGGGGGTTGCACACGTCGAACTTGAACACTGGAATGCCGGTCTCGTCCTGCAGCTGGCACGCCGCCGCATCATTGCCGGCATAGGTCGCCGCAACTTGGTATCCGGCGTTCGCCAACGCCGTCGAGATCGCGCGGCCGATGCCGCGGGTCCCGCCGGTCACCACCGCCACCCTCGCCATGCGCGTCCTCCCCTCTGGTGCGGCTGCCGCTCGATACCGGGATCGCCGGCCTGTCCGACCTGCGAGCTAACCGCGTTCGAGACACATGGCGATGCCCATGCCGCCGCCGATGCACAGGGTCGCCAAGCCCTTTTTTGCGTTGCGCCGCTGCATCTCATAGAGCAGCGTGATCAGTACCCGCGCCCCGGACGCGCCGATCGGATGGCCGAGCGCGATCGCACCGCCATTGACGTTGACCTTCTCCGTGTCCCAACCGAGATCCTTGTTGACCGCGCAGGCCTGCGCGGCAAAGGCCTCGTTGGCCTCGACCAGATCGAGATCGGCCGCATTCCAGCCGGCTTTTTTCAATGCCATGCGGCTCGCCGGGATCGGCCCCGATCCCATGATCGCCGGATCGACGCCGGCGGTCGCCCACGAGACGATCCGCGCCAGCGGCTTGACCCCGCGCCGGGCCGCCATCTCGGCGCTCATCAGCACGACCGCGGCCGCCCCGTCATTGATGCCCGAGGCGTTGCCGGCGGTGACTGTGCCGTTCTTGTCGAAAGCCGGGCGCAATTTCGCCAGCACCTCAACCGTGGTGCCGTGCTTGGGATGCTCGTCGGTATCGATGATCGTTTCGCCGCGCCGGCTGGCGATCTTGACCGGGACGATCTCGTCCCTGAAGCGGCCCGACTTCTGCGCGGCTTCGGCCTTGGCTTGTGAAGCGGCGGCGAAGGCATCCTGCTGCTCGCGGGTGATCTGCCAGCGCTGCGCCACGTTTTCGGCGGTGTTGCCCATGTGATAGCCGTTGAAGGCGTCCCACAAGCCGTCCTTGATCATCGTGTCGACAAGCTCGGCATCGCCCATCTTGACCCCGTTCCTCAGATGGATGCAGTGCGGGGCCTGGCTCATGCTCTCCTGTCCGCCGGCGACGACGATCTCGCTGTCACCGCCGCGGATCGCCTGCCAGCCGAGCGCCACCGTGCGCAGCCCCGAGCCGCATAGCTGGTTGACCCCGTAGGCGGTGACCTCGAACGGCAGGCCGGCGCCGATCGCCGCCTGGCGGGCCGGGTTCTGCCCCTCGCCGGCGGCCAGGATCTGCCCCATGATGACCTCGGAGACCTCCTTTGGCTCGACCGCGGCCCGGCGCAGCGCTTCGCCGATCACGATCTCGCCAAGCTGGTGCGCGGCAAGACCCGCAAGCCCGCCATTGAACGCGCCGACCGGGGTGCGCACGGCGCCGGCAATGACGATATCGGCCATCGGGAGATCCTCCTCGCAAGGGTGTGATTTTCGCCGGTGAATGACCGGCAATGTAGGGTCGCGGCCGGGCGGTGTCCACCGCTGCCGCTCGTCACCCGGCAACGTGGGTTTGCAGCCAGTGCGCAATTGGTGTCCACAGCATCGCGGGCGCATCGGCGGCAGCCATCATGCCGACATGGCCGAGCGCCGGCCGCAGCACATCCACCGGCCCGAAGGCCGCCGCCAGCGGTTCGGCCGCCAGCGGCGGCACGATGCGGTCGCGACCGGGGATCACGACCAGCACCGGTCGGCCGAGCCGGTGCGGCTGCACATGCTGGCCGGCGACGCGCCAGACCCCGCGGCCGGGCTCGTTGTCGCGATACCAGCTCAGGATGCAGTCGCGGGCTACCGCCAGCCCCAGCGGCACCCCGTCATTGATCCAGTCCTCGAGAGCCACGAAGGTCCGGGCCGCTCCGCTGTGGGGATCGAGGCGGGCGAGCCGCACGAATTTGCGCTCGGCGGCGAATGGATCGATCAGAAAGAAAAAGCTTTGAACGAACTCGACCGCAAGCGTGTCGGCGCAGGTTCCGGATGGGGCCAGTCCGCCGGTGGCAAGCGCCACGAGCCGCGCTGCTGCCGGCTGCCCGGCGTGGAAATCCCACGGGGTGGCGAGCACCGCCAGGGCAGCCACCCGCTGCCGGCAGCGCAGCGCCGCCGCCAGGGCGAGCAATCCGCCCATGCAGTAGCCGAGGATGGCGAGCGGGCCGCCGGTGCATCGCGCGATCGCGGTGACGGCGCGGTCGAGCCGTGCCACATAGCCGCCGAGATCGAGGCCGCGCTCCGCGTCACCCGGGGCGTCCCAATCGACGACGATCGGCCGCAGACCGGCGGCGGCGAGATGGCGCAGAAAGCTGCGCTCGGGCAGCAGATCGAGCACGTGATAGCGATTGACCAGCGACGGCACGACCAGCACCGCAGCAGCGGCCCGGCCATCGCCATAATCGAGCAGCCGGGTGGTGCCCTCTTGCCATAGCACCGGGGCGGCTGGTTGCCGCCGCCGAAACGGATGGCGGCGATAGGCTTCGAGCCCGGTGAGATAATCCTGCGCACGTTGCGCGATCTCGCGGTCGAGTGCCGCAGCGACCCGCTCAGCTCCCAGGCGGTCGATTTCGGCGGCGAGCGCGTACAGCCGGCGCCCGCTCGCGCTCGATTGCAGCGACCCATTCTTCAACCACGGCAAGGCGGCCTTCAACCACGGCAAGGCGGTGCGCGAGCTCAGCCATGAGCCGGCGGCACTCGCCAGATGGGTCGGAAATGGTCGCGGCGCCAGCCGCCGGTCCGGTCGTGTCGCCAAGTCCGGTCGTGTCGCCAAGTCCGGTTGCGGCGACGCCGTCATCGGCTGCATCGGCAGTGGTTGCATCGGCAGCGGTTGCGGGCCCGGCGCCGAGCTCGCGCCACAGCCGGCCCGCCGCCTCCGGATCGGCCAGCAGGGCCGTCAGATAATCCTGCCACAGCGCCAGATAGCGACGGGCGAGGTCGCTTGCATCGCTCATCGCCGGCATTATAGGCGTTCGCGGCGTCGGCGTCCGCAGCAGCGCCGGTTTGATGAGGCGATCGCGGCGAATCGCTGTATGTTGCGCTTGGAGCAGGGGGTCCGACGGGAGAGCGCGCGCGCATGAACACCCCGAACAGCGAGAAGCCCGGCCGCGAACCGGTCATCGTCAAGAAATACGCCAACCGGCGGCTCTACAACACGGCGACCAGCAGCTACGTCACCCTCGACGATCTGGCGAAGCTGATCAAGGAAGGCGGCGACTTTGTCGCTCACGACGCAAAGACCGGCGAGGACATCACCCGCTCGGTGCTGACGCAGATCATCGTCGAGCAGGAGCAGAAAGGCCAGAACCTGCTGCCGATCAGCTTTCTGCGCCAATTGATCGGCCTTTATGGCGACAGCATGCAGGTTCTGGTGCCCGGCTATCTCGAACAGGCGATGGTTGCGTTCGGGCGCAATCAGGAGCAGATGCGCAAGAGCCTGCAGGCCACCTTCGGCATCTTTCCGTTCGGCCAATTCGAGGAGATGGGCAAGCAGAACATCGCCCTGTTCCAGCGCGCCTTGAAGATGCTGGCGCCATATCCGAGCGAGGACAGGGCCGCGCCCGCCGAGACCGCGGCGCCCGCCGCCGAGCCGGGCGAAGATCCGCGGCTGAAGCGGCTCGAGGCGCAGATCGAAGCGCTGACCCGGCAGCTCGATGCGCTCGGCCGCGAACGCAGCGACCATTAGCGATCCGCCCTCCCGCGATGGTTGCCGTCAAGATCTGCGGATTGTCGGACGAATGGGCGGTGCGGGCCGCGATCACCGGCAGGGCGGCCTATCTCGGCTTTGTGTTCTATCCGCCGAGCCCGCGTGCCGTCACCGCGGCCGAGGCTGCCCGGCTGGGCGCGATGGTCCCCGCCGGGATCAGCCGGGTCGGCCTGTTTGTCGATGCCGCGGACGAGACGATCGCCGCAATCCTCGCCGCCGTCCCGCTCGACCTGCTGCAGTTTCACGGCAATGAGACTCCGCAGCGGGTCGCCGCGGCACGGGCGCGGTTCGGCCGCAAGATCATCAAGGCGGTCCCGGTTGGCGATCGGGCCGACCTCGTGCGCGCTGCCGAGTATCAGGACGCTGCCGATCTCTTGCTGTTCGATGCCAGGCCGCCGCGCGATCCCAGCGCATTGCCCGGCGGCAACGGGCTCGCTTTCGACTGGTCGCTGCTCGCGGGACACGAATGGCGCCGGCCATGGCTGTTGTCGGGCGGGCTGACGACCGAACTGCTGGCCGACGCGGTGCGCCTCTCCGGGGCGGTTTGCGTCGATGTCTCCTCGGGTGTCGAGAGCGCCCGCGGTCGCAAGGATCCCGGGAAGATCAAAGCCTTTCTCGCCGCCGCCGACACCCTCTAGCCCTCCAGCGGCACCCGGTGGCCGCATCGCGACCGACCTGTGAAGAGGTTGCCGGGTCCCGAGACCGCGGCTGAGACGCCCGCGGACGGCAATTGCGTGATGCTTTTTGTGCGTGCCCTTGGTCTCCCGGTGCGGCATGTTCGCGGCAAGCGAGAGGGAGCTCGATGCGAAATCCGAATACCTACCGCGGCGGCCCCGACGCGCACGGCCATTTCGGCATCTATGGCGGGCGGTTTGTCGCCGAGACGCTGATGCCGCTGGTGCTGGCGGTCGAGCAAGCCTATGCCGAGGCCAAAGCCGATCCGAGCTTCCGGGCCGAGCTCGACTACTATCTCGAACATTATGTCGGCCGGCCGAGCCCTTTGTACCTCGCCGAGCGGCTGACAAAGCATTTCGGCGGCGCCAGGATTTATCTGAAGCGCGACGAGCTCAACCATACCGGCGCGCACAAGATCAACAATGTGCTGGGCCAGACGCTGCTGGCGCGGCGCATGGGCAGGCGCCGGATCATCGCCGAGACCGGCGCCGGCCAGCACGGGGTGGCGACGGCGACCGCTTGCGCGCTGTTCGACCTGCCTTGCGTCGTCTTTATGGGCGCCACCGACATCGAGCGGCAGAAGCCGAATGTGTTTCGCATGAAATTGCTTGGCGCCGAGGTGGTGCCGGTGCATTCGGGCACCGCGACCTTGAAGGACGCGATGAACGAGGCGTTGCGCGACTGGGTCGCGCATGTCGACGACACGTTCTATGTGATCGGCACGGTCGCCGGCCCGCATCCCTACCCGGCGATGGTGCGCGACTTCCAGTCGGTGATCGGCAACGAGACCCGCGCGCAGCTGCAAAAGGCCGAAGGGCGCCTGCCGGACACGCTCATCGCCTGCATCGGCGGCGGCTCGAACGCGATGGGGCTGTTCCATCCGTTTCTCGACGATCCGGATGTCCGAATGATCGGGGTCGAGGCCGGCGGTCATGGTCTCGAAACCGGCTTGCACGCGGCCTCGCTGAATGGCGGCATGCCCGGCGTCCTGCATGGCAACCGCACCTATCTCTTGCAGGACGAGGACGGCCAGATCAAGGACGCGCATTCGATCTCGGCGGGTCTCGACTACCCCGGCATCGGCCCAGAGCATGCCTGGCTCAACGATCTCGGCCGGGTCGAGTACGTGTCGATCACCGATCGCGAGGCGCTCGCCGCCTTTCAGCTATCGAGCCGGCTCGAAGGCATCATCCCGGCATTGGAACCGGCGCATGCGCTGGCCCATGTCGCCAAGATCGCGCCGACATTGCCGCGCGACCATCTCATCGTCATGAATATGTGCGGCCGCGGCGACAAGGACATCTTTGCCGTCGCCGAGCATCTCGGGGTCGAGCTGTGAGCCGCATCGAGAAGCGCTTTGCCGCGCTCAAGGAGGAGGGGCGGGCCGGCCTCATCGCCTATCTGACCGCCGGCGATCCCGATCCCGACACCTCGGCGGCATTGTTCGAGGGCGTCGCGGCGGCGGGCGCCGATCTGATCGAGATCGGCATGCCGTTTTCCGACCCGATGGCCGATGGGCCGGCGATTCAGGCGGGCGGGCTCAGGGCGCTGAAATCGGGCATGACCCTGCGCAAGACGCTGGCGTTGGCGCGCTGCCTGCGCCAGAACGACGCTAATACGCCATTGATCTTGATGGGTTATTATAATCCGATCTACCGCTATGGCGCCGATCTGTTTGCCCGCGACGCGGTCGAGGCCGGGATCGACGGCGCCATCGTCGTCGACCTGCCGCCCGAGGAAGATGCCGAGCTTCTCGGGCCGGCGCGCGCCGCCGGGCTCGATCTCGTTCGCTTGGCGACGCCGACCAGCGATGACCGGCGCCTGCCGGCGATCATGCGCGGCGCCGGCGGCTTTCTCTATTACGTCGCGATCGCCGGCATCACCGGCACCCGCTCGGCCGACGCCGGCGCTGTGCACGCGGCGGTGGCGCGGTTACGCCGCTATACCGACCTGCCGGTTGCGGTCGGGTTTGGCATCAAGAATCCCGAGCAGGCCGCCGCGGTCGCCCGCGCCGCCGACGCCGCCGCGGTCGGCTCGGCCCTCGTCGACCGGGTGGCGCAGCATCTCGATGGCGACGGCCATGCCCGGCCCGGTCTCGTCGACGCTGTGCTCGGCGACATCAACGCTCTGGCGCGGGGGGTCAGGGGGGCGCGCGAAAACCGCGCCTGACGCTTCGATCACGTCACGATCGGCGTCAGCGACCTCGCGCGTGCGCCACTTCAGCGGCGGCGGGCTGGCGCCACTCGACATCATCCGGCTTTGCGCCGTGGGCGACGGCTTTTCGGGCTAGGGGTCGCGCCATTTCACGAGGCGGTTGCCGGTCGCACCCGGCGCCGGCAATCACCAAAGCACCGCTAGATCGCGCGGGCGTGACGCAGCCGTGCGATCTCGGCGGTGTCGTAGCCGAGTTCGCCGAGGACGGCATCGGTATCCTGCCCCATCTCGTGCGGCGGATGCTCGATCGACGCTCCGCCATGGGCGAGCTTGAACGCGGCGAGCGGCACGCCGAGCGGGCCGCCAATCCCCGGCACGTCCTCGAAGTGATGAAAGACCCCGCGGCCCGCGAAATGCGGGTCGGCGAGCGCCTCCGCCATGCTGCGCACCCGCGCCGCCGGCACGTGGCGCGCCTGAAAATAGGCTTCCCACTCGTCCGCGGTCCTGGTCTTGATGATCTCGGCGATGATTTGCGCTTCGTGCGCCCGATCGGCGATGCGCGCCTCATTGTCGGTCTTGATCATGTCGGGCCGTTCGACCGCGCGCCAGAACCGCGCCTGCTGGCGGATATTGCTGGCGCCGATCATGACCATGCCATCTTTCGCATCATAGGCGCTGTTGGTCGCGAAAGGCTGCTTGTTGCCGTGCGGCCGCGGCGCGGTGCCGTTGCGAAAATACCCGGTCACCAGCGAGGCCTGCATCATCATCGCGACCCCCAGCATCGCGAGGTCGATATGCTGGCCTTTGCCGGTGCGCTCGCGCTGAAACAGCGCCGCGGCGAGCGCGAAGGCGCCCATCGTGCCGGTGGCGTAGTCGACTGCCGGTACGCCGACCTTGATCGGGTTGACCTCCTCGGTGCCGGTCCCGGCCATGATGCCGGAGGTGGCCTGGATCACGTGGTCATAGGCAGTCTGCTGGCACCGCACGCCGTCCTGCCCAAACGCCGAGATCGAGCAGTAGATCAGCCGCGGGTTGATCTTCAGCATCGCCTCGTAGCCGAGCCCCAACGCCTCGAACGCACCGGGCCGGTAGTTCTCGACCAGGATATCGGAGCGGGCGACCAGCTTTTTCAGAATCTCCCGCCCCGCCACGCTTTTCAGGTCGAGCGTGATCGAGCGCTTGTTCGAGCCCTGGGTCAGAAACGAGGTCCCCATGTTGCGCCGGTTCAGCGCGCGGTCGGTGCCGGTCTCGCGGCTCTGGTCCGGCTCGTCCGGATGCTCGACCTTGATCACATCCGCACCCAGCACGGCGAGCTGATAGGCGGCGAACGGCCCGGCCAGCACATGGGTGATGTCGATGATGCGAATGCCCTCGAATGGCCGGGCGAATGGCCGGGCGAACGGTCGGGTCATCGGCGGCGCTCCTCGAAACCGGGATCAAGTCGGCCGCATCGTGACATCCGCATCGGGCGAAAGCAAAGTGTTAGACGGTGACAGCGTCGGTTCGCCGGTCGCTTTTACCTGGCCGGGCCGTTATGCTCGCCACCCGATTGCCCGGCTCGGAGAGGAGGATGCGGATGAAGCCCGAAACCGTAGGAATGTCTTCGGCGCGGCTCAGCCGGCTCGACGAAGTCATGAAGCGCCGCTACGTCGACGGCGGCTATCTGCCGGGCCTGCTGACCCATGTCTATCGCCGGGGGCATCTCGTCCATACCGGGCTGTGCGGCGAGATGGATATCGAGCGCGGCCGGAAGATGCGCGAGGATGCGATCTTCCGTATCTATTCGATGTCGAAGCCGATCACCGCCGTGGCGCTGATGATGCTGGTCGAGGAGGGGCTGATCGGTCTCGACGACACGGTTCACAGCCATATCCCGGCCTGGAAGGATCTTGCCGTCTATGCGAGCGGCATGCCTTCGCTGCTCCCCGACGCCGCACCCCTCTACCTGACGACGCCCGCCCTGCGGCCGATGAAGGTTGTCGACCTCGCGACCCACACCTCCGGGCTGACCTACGGCTTTATGAACCGAACCGCTGTGGACGCCGCCTATCGACGCGCCAAGATCACCGACCGTGCGACCCCGGGCGGGCTGCCGGAGATGATCGACCGGCTGGCGGCGATCCCGCTCGATTTTTCGCCCGGCACCGCGTGGAACTACTCGGTGGCGATCGACGTCCTCGGCTACCTCGTCGAGAAATTGTCCGGCATCAGTTTCGGCGAGTTCCTGCGCACGCGGCTGTTCGAGCCGCTCGGCATGAGCGACACCGCGTTCCACGTCCCTGCGGACAAGGTCGAGCGGTTCACCTCCTGCTATCAGCCGGAAGGTGGGGGAAGCGGGCTCCGGTTGCAGGACGACGCGCGTGCGAGCACTTATGCCGAGCCGCCAAAGCTCGAATCGGGTGGCGGCGGCCTCGTCTCGACCGCCCATGATTACCTGCGCTTCTGCCGGATGATGCTGAACGGCGGCACCCTCGACGGGGTGCAGGTGCTGAGCCCGAAGACGGTGGCGCTGTTCAGCCTGAACTACCTGCCGGGTGGGCGGGAGATCGCCGATCTGGCGCTGCCGGGAATGTTTAGCGAGTCAGGGTATGCCGGGGTCGGCTTTTCGCTCGGCTGCGGCGTCAATATCGATGTCGCCAGGACGCGGCTGCCGGGCTCGCTCGGCGAGTATTTCTGGGGCGGTGCGGCGGCGACCGCGTTCTGGATCGACCCCAGGGAGGATCTTTCGGTCGTGTTCATGACCCAGGTGATCGGCAGCCCGGCCCGGCTCACCCTGCGCCGCGATCTGCGCACGCTCGTCTATGCGGCGATGACCGAATCCTTCGCATAGCCGGCGCATAGCCGGATGGGACGCGCATGGCCTATGACATTCCGCCACCGGAAATGCTGCCCGAGCCGGGCTATTACTACCATTTCAAGCACGATCCGGCGGGACCGGTGAACAATTACGCCTATTACATCTACGGTGTCGGCCACCACACCGAGGACGACTGCCGTGCCGAGGATGCGTTCATGCAGGTCTACCGGCCGTTATACGAGACGGCCTACGCCTATCGGCATGGCGGGCTGTTTGACCTGCGCCCGCTGCACATGTTCTTCACGCCGGCCGAATGGCACGGGGAAAAGGTGCCGCGTTTCACCCGGATCACTGACCCGCAAATCATCACGCAACTGGCGGCGATCAAGGCCCGGATGTATCCGAACCCGTAGGCGGGTCGAAGGCCCTGATCGGCGGCAACGGGCCGTCGAAGCGCTCGATTTCGACGAGCGCCAGCTGGCCGGTGCAGCCCTGTGCCAAACGCGAGGTGCCGGCGTCGCGGGTCAGCACGTTGGGGTTGCCGTGCACGCAGAACGGCCGGCCTGCCGCAGGGTCCTCGGGGTCGTACCAGGCTCCGGTCGCGAGTTGGACGACACCCGGACGCAGCGCCTCGCTCAGCACCGCCCCGGCAAGACAGGCACCGCGATCGTTGTAGAGCCGCACGATATCGCCCTCGCCGATGCCGCGCGCGGCGGCGTCCTGCGGATGGATGCGCACCGGCTCTCGCCCATCGATCTTCGCGGCAAGGCTGGTGGCGCCAAAATCGAGCTGGCTGTGCAGTCGGGTCCGCGGCTGGTTGGCGATCAGCTGCAACGGGAATCGGGCGGCGGCCGGCGTGCCAAATCCTTCCTCGGGCGGCAGCCATGTTGGATGGCCGGGGCAGTCGGGGTAGCCGAAACCGCCGATCGTCGCAGAGGCGATCTCGATCTTTCCGCTCGGTGTCGGCAGGGGTGCGGCCTCGGGGTTGCGGCGGAAGTCGCGGATGATGCCGCCATCCTCCGGGCGAACCGGCAGAACCAGCTCGCCATCCTCCCAGAACTGCACGAAATCGGGCGCGTTGACGCCGCCTTCGGCGAGCGCGCGGCGGGTCGGCTCGTAGATCTGTTCGAGCCACTGCCGGGCGGTGCGGCCTTCGGTGAAGGCTTTGGCAAAGCCGAGCCGTTCGGCGAGCGCGGTGAAGATGTCGTATTCGTCGCGCGCTTCCTCATAAGGTTCGACGACGCGGTGCATCGCCACGATCAGCGGATCGCCGGCGGCGGCGCCGATGTCCTCGCGCTCGAGGGTGATCGTCGCCGGCAGCACGATGTCGGCATGGCGCGCGGTCGCGGTCCAGACTGAATCATGCACGATCACCGTGTCCGGGCGGGCAAAGCCGCGCCGCAGCCGGCCGAGATCCTGATGGTGGTGGAACGGGTTGCCGCCCGCCCAATAGAGGAGCCGGATGTCGGGATAGGTGAGCCGCCGGCCGTCATAGTCGAATTTCTTGCCGGGATGCAGCAGCATGTGGCAAATGCGCGCGACCGGAATGAAGTCGGCGACGCTGTTGCGGCCGATCGGCACGGTCGGCAGCGGCACCGCCAAGGGCGGCTTGCCGGTATTCGAGGTCGAGCCTAGCGCATAGGCGAAACCGCAACCTTCGTGCCCGATCCGGCCGAGCATCGCCGCCAGCACCACCCCCATCCACAGCGGTTGTTCGCCATGCTCGGCGCGTTGCAAGGATTGTGAGCAGGTGACGAGCGTGCGCCGGCCGACGCAGCGCCGGGCGAGTGCCACAATCTCGCCGGCGTCGAGACCGCAGATCACGGCTGCCCAGGCGGGATCCTTCGGCTGACCGTCGCCGCGACCGAGGAGGTAGTCCTCGAACACCTCCCAGCCGACACAATACCGGTTGAGAAAAGCGCGGTCGTGCAACCGCTCGCCGACCAGCGCATGCGCCAGGCCCAGCATCAGCGCCACGTCGGTGCCGGGACGGATCGGATGCCACACCGCCTCGACAAAATCCGGCAGATCGTCGCGCAGCGGGCCGACCAGATGGAATTCGGCGCCGCGTTCGCGCGCTGCACGCAAATTGCCGCGGGCGACGTGCCCGCTCGTGCCGCCGCCGCCGACATCGTTGTTTTTGAGCGCCATGCCGCCAAAGGCCAGCACCAGCTCGCTCGCGGCGACGAGTTCGGCCCAGCTGACGTTGTTGCCGGCGACCGCGGATTGCGGGCCGATCACATGCGGCAGGATCACCGTTGCCGCCCCCGAGCTGTAGCTGTTGACCGACCGGACATAGCCGCCGGCACAGTTCAGGAAGCGATGCAGCTGGTGCTGGGCGTCGTGAAAGCGCCCCGCACTGGCCCAACCATAGGAGCCGCCGAACACCGCGCGCGGTCCGTGCGTAGCATAGATGCGGCGCAATTCGCCGGCCACATGATCGAGTGCTGCAGGCCACGAGACCGCGACAAATTCATCGCTGCCGCGCCGGTCATCGGGTCCGGGACCCTGCTCGATCCAGCCGCGGCGGATCACCGGCCGCGCGATCCGCGCCCGGTGTGATGCCGAGGCCGGGATATTGCCGAGCAGTGCCGATGGGTCGGGGTCGCGCGGGTGCGGCATGATCGTGATCTCGCGTCCCCGCGCCGCAACCGAAAAGGCTCCCCAATGTGAACTGTGCGGCACGCCCGACGATCTGTTCATGACGGCGCTGATAGGAGCCGGCGGGCGGCGGGTCAAGCCGTTGTCTCGGCAGCACCGGCCGTTGTCTCGGCAGCACCCGGTTGTGGCCGGCTCACCGGGCGATCGGGATCGGGCGCGCACGCAAGCGGCCGCGCCCTGGCGAGGCGCCGTCTCCGGTCCGGCGCACGGATGGCTAGCCGAGCGCCAGCAATGCCGACAACACTACGAGACCCGCAATCGCTAACCCGGCATGGACGCCGATAAGCGCACCGTTCGGCCGCCTGCGCCGCCAGCGAACGGCGGCGATCGTCAAGCCCAGCAATAGCGCGAGCGCCAGCAGCACGGCGCTGGTGCGACCAAAGCCGGTGGTGCCCATCGCATGCTGGCGCGGCATATGGTCGAGATCGACCAGCAAAATGGCGAGCCCGGCGGCGCCGATCACGCCATGCAAAACCGCCAGCGCCGACTGTGCGGATGCCGGGCGGGCGGCGCGCAGATGAACGACCGCCAAGGCCATCCCGCACAGGCCGGCCACGCACAGGATGGCGAAGGAGAGCTTGATCATCGTTTGCGCTGCTGTGCGCCGGCCCTGATCAGGCGGCTGCAACCCGGCCCCTCTCGGCCGGGCCCGGCGGTCCTCGTCGCTGCGAGCGAGATTGCCACGCGCCGCGGCATCGCCAAAGGCGGCTCTGAGCGGCATGCCTGCGACAAATCAGACTCCGCCAGTCGGGATTTCGATCGATCGGAATAGCCGGCGCTTGGTCGTGCTGCTGAAAACCCGGTCATGCTTCCGAAAACCCAGACGTGCTTCCGAAAACCCAGACGTGCTTCTGAAAACCCGGTCGTGCCTGAAAACCCGGCGGTGCTTCTGGAAAGACGTTGGGGCCAGATGCGGGTGATCTCTCCGGGTCCTGAAAGTCCTGGACGCCACCGGTGCCGTTCTGACGAAAATCGGGACGACAATCGCACCCTATCCTGAATTAACCATAAATCTTAGAGAAGTTAACGATCAATATTGTAGATAATTTACTTTTTATTGCGTTATTTGGATACCGACACAGCACGCTCGAACGTTCGCCGCAACGCGGTTGAACGTCAAACTGTGACCTCGAACACGGCTGGGTACAAGCAATCAACGCAGTCGGTCCGGAATTATCCAGGTCATGCAGCAATATGAGAACGACATTACGGCCGCCGCCGGCGCGCCGGCCAGCCGCAGCGAGGCGATCGTTGAGCGCGCTCGCGCCGGCTCTTTGGAGCGCTGTTGATCCGGTCCGCACGATGGCCGACCTGCCACCTCCGGACATCAAGCGCTGGACCATCCGCCGTAAGGCTGCGGTCGTCACCGCGGTCGCGGACGGGACGCTGACCCGCGAGGAAGCCTGTCGGCGCTACCAGCTGACCGAAGAGGAATTCGCGAGCTGGCAACTGGCCTTCGAAACGCACGGTTTGCCGGGTCTGCGCTCGACGCGGCTGCAGCAATATCGCAGCCCCGGCGCGCGCCGCCGCAGGACGGATCGCTGAGCGCCCGGCCGATGACCCGATGACCCGCCCGGCCGATGACCCCCACGACTGATGACCCGCACCACTGATGACCCGCACCACTGATGACCCGCACCACTGATGACCCGCACGACCCATGGCCCGCCGCATTCCCTGGTCGCGCGCTGATGCCAGCATTTCGTGGCGGTGGGGGTGCCGGCACCGCATCAGCATGGTCATCGACCGGGTGTACCCCGGAAACCGGGAGAACAGCGGGGCTACCCGCGAATCTCGGCGAGACGGCGTGGCACCGATGAGGCGGACGCGCCGGTTGTGGAGGTCGTGCGGTCGCGGACGGCCATGGCCGCGACCAGTGCCACGAGCGCGGCCGGGATCAGCGGGCCGATCGGCAGATGCGAGGCTGCGGCAATGCCGCGCGGGTTGAGGCTCAATACATAGAGTGCGGCCAGCACCATGCCGCCCCATTCGGGCAGCCGACACTTCCCATCGCTGCGCAACAGCCAGGCGGCGGCAACCCCGGCCAGCAGCAGATCATAAAACAGCGCCAGCGGCACCGCGATCAGGGTCGCGGCGGCGAGGCTCGCCGCCCGGAGTGGCAATGGGCGGTTGCGGCTCCAGACCCAGGCGACGAAACCGGCGGCAGCCAGGGTTGCGCCGGCCTGCACCGCGTAGGCGACGGACGGAGCGGCGCCGAGCAGGCGGGCGGCGCCGAACGGGGTTACAAAGCCGTCGAACGAGATCTTCCCAGAGACATAGACGGCCGGAGATGCGGCGATTGCGGTCAAGAAGGCGCGCCATGTCGTCGGGCCGAAAACCGCCAGCGACAGCAGGCAACACCCGATCGCGCTGGCGCCAGCCGCGATGAATGCACGCCACCGCCTACCGCTGACCAGCGCCACGGGCACCAAGAGGGCAAGATGCGGTTTGCAGCACAGCGCGCCGAACAGCGATCCGGCGAGAAGAGGGCGCCGATCGATCAGCAATGTCGCGGCGCCGAACAACCCGGCAGTCAGAAATCCGTTCTGGCCGAAGCCGACCGTCCACAGCACCGGCGGAAACGCCAGCAATGGCACCAGCGCGGCCCAGCCGCGCCGGCCGAGAATCCGGAGCATGACCGGGATATAGAGAGTAAGCGTCGCCGCCTCGAAGGTCACGAAGGCGGCGAGATAAGGCAGCCGGGCCAAAGCGGCGCAGACCAGCAGAAACACCGGCGGATAATAAAAGAAATTGTACGAGATGCCCGGCTGGGTGGCCCGCTCTTCGGCGGCGTAGTGTGCTGATTTATTATAGGCAAGCGCGGGGGTGCCGGCGTCGGCCAGGCGTCCAGCAGCGTAAAAACTGACGAAATCGGTGCTGGTCGGTTTCGCCAGCGGAACGATTAGGCCGTGGGTCCCCGCGACAAAAAACAGAAACCCGGCGAGTTCGAGGACCAGCAATAGGGCGCTGAGTGAGACCGCGCGGCGCCGGCCGAGGAGCGGGCGCACCGTGCCGGGCGCAGCAGCTCCGAGCGATGGCGGCCCGATCTCTCTGGTAACGACGCTCAGCGGGGCGCTGCCGTCGCACTCGGCGCCGGCGCGGTGGTGCCGCCAACGGGAGGCGAGAGCGGCCCTCGCCGGATCGGCCTCGCGTCGTCCGCCGATCGGCAATCCTCACACGCTCCCGGCGATGTTGCTGAATGTCGTGCTGAGGCTGGTGCCGAGCAGCTGCGAGGCGACGATGCAGACGACCGCGACCAGCCCATACTCGATCGCTGTCACACCGCGGTCGTTGTCGAGCAGTCGAACGATTTGGCCGATCATCCCGATCCTCCTGTGCTTGCGATGGTGGGCAAAGTATGAGCGAAAGCTTGACCGGGACTTAATACTCGCGGACGTGCCTCCGCCGCAGCCGAGCGACGGCATAGATCGGAAGCCGTGCGGCGAGCGGAGCTGGGATCGGTATTTGCCGCAGCAATGCGTCGGCGCGACCAGAGCCATGCCATCCCCGAAGCGATGTGAGCTCTCCGCGGGTTGGCGCGCCACCGGTGCAACGCCGCCAACCGGCATCGGGAAGAAAAGCGGTGCATCCGGATGTCCCGGGCCGGACGGCGCGGATCGAGGAGCCGTGGCCAAAGAGCCGGAATCAGCAACAGCAGATCGGCAACGGCAAAGGAGCTGACGGGCGGAGGAGCCGGCGAAAAACGAGAGCAAGCCGTCGCATCGGCAGACAGCACCCCATCGCATTCTCGATGGCGCCGCAGTTCCAGATGCCGATGCGCTGTTCGAAATGCCGATGCAACGTCAGAACGCAGCGAGCACGGTCGAATAGAGGCTGCTGACCGAAGTGCCGAGTGCCGTTACCGCGCCGACGATGACGACCGCCACAAGGCCGCCGATCAAGGCATATTCGATCGCCGTGACCCCGGCCTCTTCGCCGGCCAATCGGGTAAGTCGCCCGGCCCGGCAGGCATGCCGCAAAGTCGGGAGCGACGACCAGGCGGGGTATCGCCGGCGCGCAGCGGTGCCGCCGGCCGGTCTGTCGCTTCCCGAAGCGGCCGGGCGAACCGGGCAGGTCACGGCTCGCCGCCGTCGGCGCGATTGCGCGCGGCCCGACGACGGTTTGGGCACCCTTAGACGCTGCTGGCGATGGTGCTGAAGGACGTGCTCAGATCGGTGCCGAGAATTTTCCACGCGGCGATGCAAACCACCGCCACAAGCGCCGCGATCAGCCCATATTCGATCGCCGTGACACCGGAATTGTCCTTGATCAACTTCGTATAAAGGGCGCGCATCGGGTCCTCCTCGGGAATGGTCGCGCGCAGCATGCCGGCGAATCCTTGAGGATGGGTTAAGCCTGGGGCAGGTTTCCTTCGGCCGGCATCGCGGCGACAACGGCAATCACGGCCTTGCCATAGCGCTCGCATTTGCTCGGCCCGAGGCCGGGGATTTCGGCCAAGGCGTCGAGCGTGGCCGGGCGGCGGCGCGCGACTTCGATCAAGGTCGCGTCGTGAAAGATCACATAGGGCGGCAGCAGCTGGCGGCGCGCCTCGTCGCGGCGCCATGCGCGCAGGGCTTCGAACAACGCCCGCACCATCGGATCGAGACCCGTCGCCCCCACCCTCGTCGTCCCGATCCCCGTCGCCCCCGCCTCGGCACCGCGCCGGCGAGCGGGCTTGCCATCCGGTCCCTGCCGGTCGCGGCGAAGCTGCACGGTGCCGGCGCCGCGCAGGATCGCTCTTGCCGCCGGCGTCAAGGCGAGGCCGCCATGCCCGGCAGGATCGGCGGCGGCGAGACCTTGCGCCACGAGCTGGCGGAACACCGAGAGCCAGCCGCGGCGGTCGAGCTCGCTGCCGACACCAAAGGTCGTCAGTTTGTCGTGCCCGAACCGGCGGATCCGCGGGTTGTCGCTGCCGAGCAGCACATCGACGAGGTGATGCACGCCAAAGCGCTGACCGGTGCGATAGATCGCGGAGAGCGCCTTTTGCGCCGCGATGGTACCGTCCCAGCTGGCCGGCGGGTCGCGGCAATTGTCGCAATTGCCGCAGGGTGGATGATCGCGCTCGCCGAAATAGCCGAGCAGGACCTGGCGGCGGCACGATGCGGTCTCGCAATAGCCGGTCAGCGCCTCGATCTTTTGCCGCTCGATCTTTTGCCGCTCGATCTTTTGCCGCTCGAGCTGGCGGGGTTCGTTGGACGCCTCGCCGCTGTCCGCGAGCCGCCGCAGGTTCACCACATCGGCCATGCCATAGGTCATCCAGGCGTCGGCGGGCCGCCCGTCGCGACCGGCCCGGCCGGTTTCCTGATAATAGGCTTCGAGGCTTCGCGGCGCGTCGAGATGGGCGACAAACCGCACATCGGGCTTGTCGATGCCCATGCCAAAGGCGATCGTGGCGGCGACCACAATCCCGTCCTCGCGCAGAAAGCGCTCCTGGTGGCGCTCGCGCACGGCCCCGTCGAGCCCGGCGTGATAGGCAAGGGCGGTGCGGCCGCGGGCTGCGAGCCAGGCCGCGGTTTCCTCGGCCGCTTTGCGGGTGGCGCAATAGACGATGCCGGCATCGCGCGGATGCTCGGCAACAAGAAACCGCCACAGCTGTTCGAGCGGGCGGTGCTTGGGCACGATGCGGTAATGAAGGTTCGGGCGATCATAGCCGGCGGCAAAGACCGGGGCGCGGCCGAGCCCGAGCTGGGTGACGATGTCACGCCGGGTCGGTGCGTCCGCGGTCGCGGTCAAGGCCAGCAGCGGCACCGCGGGAAAGCGCTCTTTGAGAACCGACAGCCGCTGGTATTCGGGGCGGAAATCGTGGCCCCATTGCGAGATGCAATGCGCCTCGTCGACGGCGAAGAGGGCAAGCGGCGCGCGCGCCAGGAGGTCGAGGCAGCGCGTGGTCACGAGCCGCTCGGGCGCGACATAGACGAGATCGAGTGCGCCCTCGCCGACCGCGCGCTCGACCGCCGCCGCCTCGCCCGCGGTCAGGCGCGAGTTTAGCGCCGCGGCGCGCACCCCGGCCCGAGTGAGCGCATCGACCTGGTCCTTCATCAGCGCGATCAGCGGCGAGACGACGACGCCGAGGCCCGGCCGCAGCAATGCCGGGATCTGGTAGCACAGCGATTTGCCGCCGCCCGTGGGCATCAGCACCAACGCATCGCCGCCGGCGAGGACATGCTCGACGACGGCCTGCTGCGAGCCGCGAAAACTGTCGAAGCCGAACACCCCGCGCAAGATGTCGTGCGGAGTCTGCCGGCAGGGTTCGGTTCCGCTCATTGCCCGTTCTGTCGCCCTCCGATGTGCACCCTGCGGTTTTTTCCATGCGCCGGACGCCCATGCGTCGGACGCCCATGCGCCGGATGCAGGCCCGGCCTGCGCGTGATAGCCTCGCGGCCGGCCCCGGTCGAGCCGATCTATAGCCAAGTGAGCAATTTCGGGCGATCGCCGTGCTCGCGAGGGTAACATCACGGGCCGGATGTCCGGCAAGCAGGACAGAGTGGTGACGGAGGCGGTGCTGCCGCTTCGCGCATTACGCGGCCGGCTCGCCAAGAACTGCGCCGGGATCGTCGGTCCGCTGCTATTGGCGCTGACAACGCCCGCGGCGCTGGCCGACCCGCCGCCGGTCACGGCGCTGGCGGCGCCGCTGCCCGCACCCGGCGCCGGACCGGCGACGCTATCTCCGTTCACCGGCAATGACGCGGTCGAGGACCGGCTCGATCCGGCATCCCGGCTGGTGCTGGCCGGCGAGCGGCTCGACGATCACCTGCTACGCCGCTTCTATCTGGCGCACGATTATCAGATGGTGTGGAACCGTTACCCGCGCCAGGCAGCGGCATTGTGGGACCTGGTTCGGCATGCTGAGCGCCAGGGGCTCGATCCGGCGCTGTTTCACAGCATCGGCCTGCGCCGCCATTGGGCGATGCTGTCGCCGGTCGAGCGCGACCTGTTGTTGTCGGATGCGTTTCTGTCCTATGCCGAGGCGCTCGCCGGAGGTGCCGTGCCGGTCGCGGATCGCGACCCCAACGAGGCGCTGCGGGCGCCTCCGGTCGATGTCGTCGCGGTGCTCGATGCGGCGATCGCCACTCCTGATCCAGCCGCGCGCATTGCGGCGCTGGCGCCGTCCTCGCCCGAATATCGGGCGATGTGCCGCGCCTATCTCACCGCGCGGGCTATCGCTGCCGGCACGACAGAGCCCGGCTTCGGCCGGCAGCAGCCGACGCCGGCACGCATCGCCGCGGCGCAGTGGCAGCTGCGGCAGCTCGCGGTCAATCTGGAGCGGCTGCGCTGGCTGCCGCGGCCGATGCCCGCCGACCGGGTCGTCGTCGATACCGCCATCGCGCAGCTCCAGCTGTTCCGCGACGACCGGCCGGTCTTCACAACTCGCGTCGTGATCGGCGAATTCGACAACCAGACGCCCGAACTCCAATCGGTGATCAGCGGCATCCTGTTCAACCCGCCATGGAACGTGCCGCGCTCGATCTTCGAAAAGGAAATCCGGCCGAGGCTCGCGGTGGATCGCCATTATCTCGCCGAGCATCACATGCGCTGGCGCGGGCCGGGGGAGGTGCAGCAGGTGGCTGGACCATACAGTTCGCTCGGGAGGCTCAAATTCGAGATGGCCGACCGGTTCGACGTCTATCTGCATGACACTCCGGAGAAGTGGCGCTTCGCAGCCGCCGAGCGGCTGATGAGCCATGGTTGCGTTCGGGTCGAACATCCGAATACGCTGGCGGCAATGCTGCTCGGGCAAACCCCGCAGGCAATCGCCGCCGCGATTGCGGTCGAGCGCACGCATGGCCGGGAGCTGCCGCGGCCGATACCGGTGTTCATCGTCTATCGCACGGCGATCGCCGAATCGGATGGCGCGATCGCGTTTCGCGGCGATCCCTACCAGCGTGATGCCCGGATCTGGGCCTATCTCGATCGCGCGACGCCACCGGCGAGCAGCCGCGAGATCGTCGCCAGCCAACGCTAAGCGCGATGATCCAATAAATCTATTCAACTAATGCAGTAATATATCCGGTAACAGCGGGGCGAGTCGCGGGTTTGCCCGATCGAGCTTGCTCGGCGTCTTACGGGATGCTAATCGGCCCCCCGGGGAATCGGGGGGACAACCATTGCGACCGTCTGCATTATTGAGCCGGCGCCGGCTGCTCGGCGCCGCGACTGCGGTTGCCGCCGTCGGTCTGGTCAAGCCGGCCTCGGCGGTGTCGTTCGCGCCGCGCTCGGTATCGCTCTACAATGTCCATACCGGCGAGTGGTTGCGCACCGTCTATTGGGCCGACGGCCATTACATCCGCGAGGCGGTGCGCGACATCAACTGGATCCTGCGCGATCATGATTCGGGGGAAATCCGACCGATGAACGCCGGCGTGCTCGATGTCCTCGGCATGCTGCGCCGGCGGCTCGACACGAATGCGCCGTTTCTCGTCGTCTGCGGCTACCGCTCGCCAAGCACCAACTACCGGCTGTGGCTCGAAGGTGCTGGAGTGGCCAGGCACAGCTATCACATCAAGGGGATGGCGGTCGATCTGCGGATCGAAGGGCGCAGCCTCGAAGAGGTCCGCGATGCGGCGCTGGGCCTGCGCGGCGGTGGCGTCGGCTACTATCCGCGCGCCGATTTCATCCATGTCGATTGCGGCCCGGTGCGCCATTGGGTGTGGCCGCGACGCGCCTAGCAGCACCGCCTATCCGGGTCCTCGCGCCGGCCGGCCGCTGTCCGGTTTAGCGATCTTGCAAAAGATGTCGAAACCGTACCGGGAACCCCGGGCATACGGCGCGGGTTTGTGCTCGCGACGGTCAACCACCTGCGCGAGACAAAATGCTAGGCACGATCCTTCTGATCATCCTGATCCTGCTGCTGGTCGGCGCGCTGCCGCATTGGGGCTACAGCACCGGCTGGGGATATTATCCGAGTGGCGGGCTCGGTCTCCTGCTGGTCATTGTGATCATCCTGCTGCTGGTCGGCCGGCTCTGACGCGCGTCTTCAGCCAGGGACAGGCGCGCGGCGCAGCACCTCGAGACGCAGCGGCAAGGGCTGGCCGAGCCACATCGCGAACCGGGTGTGGTCGGCGACACTGTCGCCCGATTGCGGGTGGACCAGAACGTCGAGCCCGTCGCGGTTCAGCATCAGCCACGGCACCAGAAGCGGGAATTCGCTTGCGGCGAAAGCCACCTGGTACATCGACACCGGATGCGGACCGACCGGCTCGTCATGCCAGTTGCCGAGCCTGGCGGTGAAGCGCTCGCCGATCCCCTGACGCAGCCGCTCGGCTTTCGCCCGGGTCGCGGGATCGTAATAGATATGCGCGTGCCAGCCGTCGATCCGGCCGGGATCATCGAATGCCTCAGCCATGTCCGCCTCCTATGCCGTTGGGTGCCGCCCCGGGCATTGTGGCGGCACCGGGGCCGAGGGCGCGCTGCATCAGCACGATATCGACCCAGCCGCCGAATTTGAAGCCGATCGCCGGCAACACGCCGATCCGGCTGAAGCCGAGCGCCTGGTGCAGCCGGATCGACGGCCACTGCTCGCTGCCGCCGATCACCGCGACCATCTGCCGATAGCCAAGTGCTGCCGAGCGCGCGATCAGTTCGGACAGCAAGGCGCGCCCGATGCCGCGACCGGTCTCGCCGGCCTCGATATAGATCGAATCTTCGAGGGTGAAGCGGTAGGCCGAGCGCGTCCGATAGGCGCCCGCGTAGCAATAGCCGATGACTCGCCCCGCCCGCTCGGCAACCAGGTAGGGCAGCCCTTGGTCGAGGATCGCGCGCCGGCGGTGGGCGATCTCGTCGCGCTCGGGCGGCACCTCCTCGAACGAGGCGACGCCGTGCAGCACGTGATGGGCGTAGATCGCCGCGATCGCTGCGACATCGCGATCTTCGGACGGCCGCAGCTGGAGGCTACCGCTCATCCGGACCCGGCGGCGACGCGGCTCAGATCACCCGCACCGGCTTGCCGTCGAGAAAGGCCACGACGTTCTCGACGATCTGCGGATAGGAGTTGCGGTAGTTCTCGTCGGTGACATAGCCGATATGCGGGGTCAGGATCACGTTGGGCGCGGTGCGCAACGGGTGATCGACCGGCAGCGGCTCCTTGTCGTAGACGTCGAACCCGGCATAGGCGAGGTGACCCTCTTTGAGCGCGGCGATGATCGCCGCGGTGTCGCAGATCGGCCCGCGCGAGGTGTTGACCAGGATCGCCGACGGTTTCATCAGCCCGATCTCGCGAGCGCCGACCAGGCCGCGGCTGCGCGGGCTCAGCACCAGATGCACCGAGAGAATGTCGGCGCGGCGGAACAGTTCGTCCTTCTCGACCCGCTCGACGCCTTGGGCTGCGGCCCTCTCAGCTGTCAAATTCTGGCTCCAGGCGATCGCCTTCATGCCAAAGGCGAGCCCGACGCGGGCGACGGCACTGCCGAGCCGCCCGAGACCCAAGAGGCCCAGGGTCTTGCCGGCGACGCGATGGCCGATGCGGGTCTGCCAGCCGCCCTGGCGCATGAACTGGTGGTCTTCGGCGATCCGCCGGGCAGCGCCGAGGATCAACCCCCAGGCCAGCTCGGCGGTGTCCTCGTTGCCGCCGCCCCCTGGAACATTAGCCGGACCGCCGGTGCCGCACACGGTGACGCCGTGGTCCTTCAGTGCGGCCATATCGAAGGATGCGTTGCGCATGCCGGTGGTGATCAGCAGTTTCAGGCTCGGCAGCCGATCGACGACCGATTTCGGAAACGGCGTGCGCTCGCGCATCGCGGCGACCAGCTCAGACCCGGCGAGCGCGCGCACCACCGCGTCCTCATCGGCGAACGGATGGCGCTCGACGGCGATGTCGATGCCGCGGCTCTTCACTGGCGACCAGTCCGCCATGTCGAGTGCCACACCCTGGTAATCGTCAAGGATGCTCAATCGCATTGCCGCCATTCTTTCCTCCCCTGCCCGTCTGATGCCATCGCCTTGGTAAGGTTCGAGTTCACCTGACGCCGCGTCAGAGAGCGGCGAGTGCCGCGTTCAGCGTCGCACTCGGCCGCATCGCCGCCGATGTCTTAGCCGGATCGGGCAGGTAATAACCGCCGGTATCCACCGGCTTACCCTGCGCGGCGATCAGCTCGGCATTGATCTTGGCCTCGTTGGCCGCCAGCGCCGCCGCCAGCGGTTTGAAGCGGGCTGCCAGTGCCGGACTTTTATTCTGCCCGGCCAGCGCCTGGGCCCAATACAGCGCCAGGTAGAAATGGCTGCCACGATTATCCAGTTCGCCAAGCTTCCGTGCGGGCGAACGGTTGTACTCAAGGATCTTGCCGTTGGCCTCATCGAGCGTCTCGGCCAGAACCTGCACGTCCTTGTTACCGCTCGTCTGCGCCAGATGTTCGAGCGAAGCGCCAAGCGCCAGGAACTCGCCCAGTGAATCCCAGCGCAGGTAGCCTTCGCGCTGGAACTGCTCCACATGCCGAGGCGCCGAACCGCCGGCTCCGGTCTCGAACAACCCGCCGCCCGCCAGCAGCGGCACGATCGACAGCATCTTGGCCGACGTGCCCAGTTCCATGATCGGGAAAAGATCGGTCAAGTAGTCGCGCAGCACATTGCCGGTGACGGAGATGGTGTCGAGCCCCTTGCGGATGCGGTCGAGCGAGAACTTCATCGCCTCGACCGGCGCCAGGATGCGGATGTCGAGGCCCGATGTATCCTCGTCCTTCAGGTAGGTCTCGACCTTGGCGATCAGCTGCGCGTCATGCGCGCGTTTGGCGTCGAGCCAGAACACCGCCGGGGTCTTGGTCAGGCGGGCGCGGCGCACCCCAAGCTTGACCCAGTCGCGGATCGGCGCGTCCTTGACCTGGCACATCCGGAAGATGTCACCAGCCTCGACCGGTTGTGACAGCAGAACCGTGCCGTCATCGGCGACCACGCGCACGGTTCCGCGCCCCGTTCCGCCTGGGGCGACCTCAAACGTCTTGTCGTGCGAGCCATATTCCTCGGCCTGCTGCGCCATCAACCCGACGTTCGGCACAGAGCCCATCGTCTTCGGGTCGAAGGCGCCATGCGCCTTGCAGTCCTCGATGACGGTCTCGTAAAGCGTCGCGTAGCAACGATCGGGGATCGCGGCGATCACCTCGTGCAGCTTGCCGTCAGGACCCCACATCTGCCCGGATTCGCGGATCATCGCCGGCATCGACGCATCGATGATCACGTCGCTCGGCACGTGCAGATTGGTGATTCCCCGGTCGGAATTGACCATGGCCAGGCCGGGCTGCTTCGCAAAGGCGGCCTGGATATCGGCCTTGATCGCCGCCTTTTCCGTCTCCGGCAACGTCTCGATCCGGGCCAGCATGTCGCCCACGCCATTGTCGGGATCAACCCCCAGGCGCGCCAGTGTGGCGCCATGCTTCTCGAACACATCGGCGAAGAACACGGAAACGCAATGACCGAAGATGATCGGATCGGAGATTTTCATCATGGTGGTCTTGACGTGCAGCGAGAACAGGGCGCCGTCCTGCTTCGCGGCATCGATCTGCGCGGCGAAGAAGGCGCGCAACGCCTTACGGCTCATCACCGACGCGTCGATGATCTCGCCGGCCTGCAGCGGCGTCTTCGCCTTCAGCACCGTGACCGCGCCCCCCGTTCCCGCTGGGCCGACCAGCTCGATACGGGCATTGGTCGGCGCCGCGATGGTCGTCGCGACCTCCGAGCCGTAGAAATCGCCGCCCGACATGTGCGCTACGCGCGTCTTCGAATCCTTGGTCCAGGCGCCCATCTTATGCGGATTGTTGCGCGCGTACTGCTTGACGGCGCCGGCGGCGCGGCGGTCGGAATTGCCCTCGCGCAATACCGGATTGACGGCGCTGCCGAGTACCTTGGCGTAGCGGGCGCGGATTTCCTTATCCGCTGGCGTCGCGTCGCTGTCCGGATAGTCCGGCACGTCGTAACCCTTGCTCTGTAACTCCTTGATCGCAGCCTTCAGCTGCGGGATCGAGGCGGAGATGTTGGGCAGCTTGATGATGTTGGCCTCGGGGCGCATCGCCAGTTGGCCAAGTTCGGCGAGCTCGTCATTGATCTTTTGCGCTGGCGTCAGTTTGTCGGGGAAGTTGGCGATGATGCGGCCAGTCAGCGAAATGTCCTTCAGCTTCATCTTCACGCCGGCCGTCCCGACGAAGGCTTCGACGATCGGCAGAAGGGAAAACGTAGCAAGCGCAGGTGCCTCATCAACCTTGGTCCAAACGATTTCGAGATCTGACATGCTTGCACCTCCGCGCGCCGCTTTTCGTTTCGGCTGAGTTGATCTATTGACGATTATGTCTGTCTTGTCGCACTGATGTGAGGGTGTTGCGGCTCTCCATGCCGGGTCGTAATATTTCAGGTCGACTTCGAGATACGGCTAGATAAGCTTGTTCTTGATGCAGCTCCACATGATCCGCGCCATCTCGTCGCCGTCGAGCTCGACGACCGGCCGCGCCATCTTGATTTTTGCCATGGTTTGCCGTCCTCGCATGCGACCTGCGGCCCATCGACCGGGACCTTTCTCGGCGCGCAAGGATAGAGGCCGTGGCCGATCGCGACAAGCCGGCAAAGGCGGCGGTAGTGACTCACTTTGAAATCTGAGGCGCGGATTTCGGCTGGCGCGGCTTGTAGAGGCCGCGCTTCTTCGGCTCGCCCTCAGCCGCATCGATCAGCGCAACGATATCGTCCATCGACCATAGCCGATCGCTGATCCCGGCCGCCATTGCCGGCGACACCCGCAACGTCTGGTGCCGGCGCGCGAAATTGTAGAACACGAAATAGAGCGCCAGCGCATGGCAGTGGTTCTCGACCTTCTTGCTGAACGCGTTAGTGAGCCGGGTAAACCGCCTCATGCTCATTCGCATGGTGAGGTTGTGCCGCTCGGTATAGGACGTGCTGACGTGCTTTGGATCGGGGTTGCCGGTGATCGTGTCCTTGCGAGCGCCAAGACACTCCGACGGGCTGTATTTGCGCTCGTGCCCTTGTCCGCCCGTCTCCGCGCCATACAGCTTCACCAGCATGCCATAGTCGATATCGGCCCCGAAGGCTTCCTCGACCGCTTCCAAATATGCCCGGTGTCCATCGGTCGTGAGTTGCACGCGATTCGCCAGCCGGCCGCGAAGATCGTCCATCAGCGCTAGCGCGTATCCAGCATCGCGCCCGCCGACCGCCCACGACAACACCAGCTTCGAGTCGGCGTCGAGTGCGGTCCAGGTCCAAACGTCGCCAGCACCCTCCGGCGCGGCCTTCGCGGTCGCAACGTTCTTCTGCTTGGCGTAGCAGAATGACCAAACCTCATCGCACTGAACGCGCTTGCTGGCGACACCGCGCACGGTCGCATCATGGAATTGAGCGCATACCGGCCCGGCTGCGGCGAGCAAGCCGTAAACCGTGTTGATGCTCACGTCCGCAACGCGGCTGATCGACCGCATCGACGAGCCCTCGCACAGCATGGAGAGGATTTGGGCGCGCTTAGCGAGAGGCAGCTTGTTCATACCCAGAATATATGAACTTGAATGCTTCACGTCAAGCATTTTCGTTCATTTGACGAGCCGCAATGTCGCTCGCTTGTCTGATCGAAAGTGCGATGCGGTTGGGCTTGACAGGCCGATCGTGGCAAGGCCCCACACAAGTTTTTCGATCTCCGCCGGCGGGATGGCGAGATCATCGGCGATGTGGTCCTTGGTAACGCCTTCCTGCCGTAGTGCTCCTAAGACCTTTTCCCAAACTCGGGAAGTTTCTCGGGGCGGGTCATCAGGCTCAGTTATTCGATACCCTCTTTCGCTAATCTGAACACACAAAGTCCTGTAGTGCCACTCGCTTGCAAGGCCCAGTTCGCGCAATCTCCTTGCCAATGCACTGACAGACACTAGCCATTTCTTCTTTAGCTGAATCAAATTGGGCACGGTAGCGAAACGTGGCGCGGCTGCTAACACACTAGCCCGCGGCATTAAGAATGCCGCCGCAAAGGAATTGGCTTCCTTTTCCGCATCCTGACCTCCAGCGGCACCGTGTTTGTGGAGTACAAGGTGGGCTAGCTCATGGGCTGCATCGTATCTATTATGAGCGCTAGATTTTAACGTATTCAGGAATACGTAGGGTCTATTGCCTCTCCACAATGAGAAGGCGTCTACTTGTCGGGCATTCTCTACTAACGAGAATACACGAACGCCCTTTGCCTCAAGCAGTCGCACCATGTGCGCAACCGATAGTTGCCCTAACCCCCACTCCTGCCGCACAATCTCAGCGGCGGTTTCGGGCTCCTCACCTTGGAGATTTGGTAATTCGCTCTCGGGCAGCGAAAATCGTTTTTCGACCCATTCTGAAAGAGCGAACGCCAAGGCGCCAGCCGCCAATGCCGCGTGCCGCTGCGATGCGGTCATCCGCTTCATCGATCGGAAGCTGACGGAGGATTCGTCAGGCTCGTCCAGATCATCGCCACAGAAGAATGCGGCAGGAAATTCTAGCGCATCTGCCAGTCTGGCTAATACATCCTCGGCGGGCGGATACTCATCTGCCTCATAAGCGGTTAGCGCCCGCGCTGTGATACCGACAATTCCTGCAAGCTCCTTCTTGGTTAGCCCCCGCCGCCTGCGCGCGAGAGCAAGCCGCGCCGAGTTGAACATCGGGCTTACCCGATACGACGCACATCCGGGTCGAAATCTGGGCCGAAATCAGTCGGCTCCACAAAGACCCCCGGAGGACCAAAATCAAATGGCGGCAGAATGATGCGCTCAGCCCACACGGCAATCTTGCCGCCAACCATATCTAAAGGGCGCGACAGCTCCGCTCGGATGTCGTCGGCAGTTACGACAATTAGCAAATACCAAGCTGTATAGCCGGCCGTTTCCGACCGCATCCTTATGTGCTCAGGTATAGAATCAGGAAATAATTCAAGCTGTTGGTTATTGCTGACGGCTTCTTCGGTCCACTGTCCCTTTGGAGCCTTGGTGCGAGGATCATCGGCGCCCTCGCGTCCAGCAAAATCATCTCCCGTCGCGACCACAATGTACAAGCGTCGCTCGTCATTGATGGTCATCGAGAAGTTGCTAGGATCGTCTTTACGCCATCCGGCCGGCGAAAGCAGCTCACGGAGATGGCGGGTCGCGTGCGCCCAGCCCGCCATCCCTGGGAATGTAGGTGGATCGTTGGGGCTGCAATTTGTCTTGGCGAGCTGCGCCGCGCGAGCAACTTCCTGGACGATTTCGATCGTCAAACCCAATTCAAACAGACGACGGCGTACATCATGCGGCTTGGCGTAAATGAGCGCGGGCACCAACTGTCTCCTTGCGGCGCATTGCCACTTCGCATTTTGGTGCCTCATTTGAGGACGAAAAACAAGAAGTTTCTATCTTCCCCAGCGTTTCGCAGCAGCTTTCCTCGCAATTTCGGCACGGCGCTCGGGCGACAGCTTCTCGCGCCGGGCAGCTCCGCCCCGACGACCGAGCGACTGCGCGGCCTTGTCTTTGCTCGAATCGCCCATATCCTCCTCAACCTCGCCGGTGAGAATCTTGGCGACGCGGATCGCGTTCGCTACGGTGTCGGTGGGTCGTTTCTGGCCCCGCGGCCCCTTTGGCATCTCGCCTCCGGCAATGCATGACGGTAAGCATACACAGTTGTCAGCCTCGATAAAGTAGGAAACATTGACCAATGGGGTTAGTGGACTGCGAATCTCTCCTCAACCCGAAGCGAGGGATGCCCCCATGGGCAGAGCGCGCTGTTGATCGTCTGTCCTGGGCGCTTCCGGCCTTGGGTGCCCTCTGTTCGGTAGGTGGTGGCGTCGCAGCCTTATGGAGAGCGGATTTATGGGCTGCCGCACTTGGCATTGCCGGCGGTCTTATCGGAGCCCTTGCGGTCGTATTCACCAATTGGGCATCTCGGATTCGAGATGGACGGTTGGCCGAAGCGCGAAACCTAGGAGCGCTCGGCGTGGATATGGCAGATCATGCGCTTAATCTGGCGCCACCGAATTTCTGAAATTCAAAATGAGTCATTACCAAGGCGGCCGGTACGGCGCAAGCCGAGGACGATCGAGACCGGATGCGGCATTTGTGCACAGCGTCGGCGACCGGCCGCGAACTTGGCTGAAATATGGCATTGTTTCAATCTGTTACAGAAATTATGTCAGAACGATTGCAATTCCGCCAATGCCGCTACCCGATTCCATAGTCAAACCAATGTCTTAGGAAATCAGGCTCTTTTTTAGGCAGACGGTTTGTGACCGTTGAGAAGATTGGCCGGCTTCCCCTTGGTTCGCGGGTTTTGCACCGGGTTTTCCACCGTCGTCGTGGATAGGACGGCTTATATGCCGCGCACGCCGCCGCCTGCGCCAGGTGTCTCGGCCAGCGCTCTTAGCAGGTCTGCAATCGAAGGGACGACGCGGAACAGGCCGCGGAGCTGCGGCCGGGCAAAACCGCGCTTGATGATCTCGTCGATGAGGGAAATCAGCGTTGCCCAGTAGCCGTCGACATCGACCAGGAAGATCGGCTTGTCGTGCAGTCCGAGCTGTCGCCAGCTCAGCATCTCGAACATCTCGTCGAGGGTGCCGACACCGCCCGGCAGCACCGCGAAGGCGTCGGCCCGCTCGGCCATCAGCGCCTTGCGCTCATGCATGCCCGCGACGACCAGAAGCTCGCTGACACCTGGATGAGCGAGCTCGGCATCGCGCAGCCGCGCCGGGATGACACCGGTCACCCGGCCGCCGGCGGCGAGTGCCGCATCGGCGAGCAGCCCCATCAGCCCGACCCGGCCGCCGCCAAACACGATTTCGATGCCGCAAGCGGCAAGCCCGGCGCCGAGCGCGCTCGCCGCCTCGCGATAGGCCGGCGCGACCGCACCGGAGGAGCCGCAATAGACACCTAGGGCACGGATCGCGGGCATCGATCGTTGCATTCTCTCGCTCACGCGTAGAGCTCGGCCGCCAGCACCGGTGGCACCCGGCGGCGCTCATGTAGGTAGGACTGCCAGAACAGGCAGGCGGCTACCGAGCGCCACGGTCGCCATGCCTCGCCCAGCTCGCGCAATTCGGCTTCTGCGGGGCGCGCCGCAAGGCCGAGACGCTCGCCGACCGCGATCTGCAGGCCGAGATCGGCGGCGGGCCAGATATCGGCGCGTCCGAGCGCGAACAGCAGGTACACTTCGGAGCTCCACCGGCCGATGCCCTTCAGCGACAGCAACGCCGCCTGGGCACTCTCATCGTCGGCTTTGGCGAGCCGCTCGAAATCGAACTCGCCACTCTGTACCCGCTCGGCGAGGCTGCGGGCGTAGCCCATCTTTTGCCGGCTGAAGCCGCAGGCGCGCAGGCTCGCATCGTCGAGTGCCAGAAAGGTTTCCGGCAGCAGCGGTCGGCACCGCTCGCTGAGCCGGCGGTGCATCGCCGCCGCGGCGTCGATCGAGACCTGCTGTTCGAGGATGATGTGCAGCAAGGTCGGAAAACCGTTGCGCCGGCGGCGAAACCGGGGCGGGCCGGCGCGCCCCAGGATCGCGGCAAAGACCGGTTCGGCAGAGAGACGCGCGAGCCCTTCGGCCAGACCCTCGGGCGCCAGCCGCACGGTCTCTGCCGCCGGTACCGCCGCGATCCGGCCGTCGGCGAACGGGATGGCCCGTGTCCCGGACGCTGGCATGCCGGGATCGGCCTTCGGCTGAGGCTGAGGCGGTGCTGTCCCGGTCATGGGCTCGGTCATTGTCTCGATCGCTGTGTTGCCGGCCGAGATTATGGCCCGGCTGAGGTTATAGCCCGGCCGAGGTTATGGCATAATCGCGCGGCGACCTCCAACCGGGCCGCGGGCAGGGGCAGGCAATGCGGGTTCGCCCAAAGACGGCGATCGAACGGGGTGCCGGTTGAAGATCGCGGTAAAACGCGCCGCAATCGGGTTTGCGGTCGGGCTCGGCTGCATGCCGGCGGCGACCGCCGCTGCCGTTCCGGCGGATCATCAACCGGGACCGATCACCGCCTTGCAGCAGCGGCTCGCGGCGCTCGGCTACGCGCCGGGGCCGATCGACGGGGTCATGTCGGCGCAGACCGAGCAGGCGATGCGCAGATACCGGCGCGCCACCGGCCAGCCGATCGCGCCCGGGCCGGCGGGTGACCCGATCGTCGCCGCGCAGACCGCATTGCAAAGGCTGGGCTTTCTCGCCGCACCGGCTGATGGCGTGATCGGGCCTCAAACCCGCGACGCGATCATCCGCTTCGAGGCCGCGCAAGGCGCGCCGGTCGATCCTCGGGTCAGCGACCAGCTGCTGGCGGCGCTCGCGCGCGTCGCGGCGGCGCCAGTCGCAGGACCGGGCGCCCCACCCTCCGCTGCGGTGCCGCCGCCCGCCGAGCCGTCGCCGGCCGAGCCTGCATTCACCGGCCGCCAGCCGCTGCCGCCGGGGGTCAACCCGCCGCCGATCCGCTGAGCGCCCGCCGCTGATCCGCTGCGCGCGATATGCCCCGGAGGCTTGCCGGTGACGGGCTCGGGTGCGGCGATCAGGAGCCGACGAGGCCGAGCTGCGGGCTTGACGGTTCGGCGAAATTGCGCCGGGGAATGCGGCCGGCGAGGCGCGCCAGCCGGCCGGCGGCGACCGCGGTTTTCATCGCCGCGGCCATGCGCACCGGGTCGCGCGATTTGGCGATCGCGGTATCGACCATGACCGCGTCGCAACCCAGCTCCATCGCCTGCGCCGCGTCGGAGGCGGTGCCGATGCCGGCGTCGAGCACCACCGGCACCGGGCTGCGCGAGCAGATCAGCTCGATCGCCGCGGGGTTGGCGATGCCGCGTCCGGAGCCGATCAGCGAGCCCAGCGGCATGACCGCGGCGCAGCCGACATCGGCGAGCTTCTGGCAAGCCACCGGGTCCTCGTTGCAATAGGGCAACACGACAAACCCCTTGCGCACCAGTTCGTCGGCGGCATGCACCAGCTGTTCGACATCGGGGTAGAGCAGATCGCGGTCGCCGATCAGCTCGAGCTTGACCCAGTTGGTGTCGAGCGCCTCGCGCGCCAGCTCGGCGGTCAGGATCGCGTCGCGGGCGGTCACACAGCCCGAAGTATTGGGCAGGATCGGGTAGCGCCCGCCGAGCAGATCGACCAGGCTCTCGGCATAGCCTTCGAGACTGATCCGGCGGATCGACATGGTGACCATCGCCGGTTCGGCTGCCGCCATCGCGTCGAGCATGACCTGCTGGTTGGGATAGCGGGCGCTACCGACAAAAATCCGCGAGCCGAGCGCGGTGCCGGCGATGGTCAGGATGTCGGTCATGGCGATTGTCCTGTCTCGGTCCTCTCTCAGCCGCCCTGCAGTGGCCGAACGATTTCGATGACGTCGTCGGTGTTGAGCGCGGCCGCCGGCCAGTCGGTGCGGCGCACCACCGCGCCATTGACTGCGACCGCCAGAAACCGGGCGCCGGGATCGATGCCGCGCGCAGCGAGCAGCTGGTCGATCGTCGCCGCCGCGACCTCCTCCTCGACGCCGTTGATTGTGAGCCGGATCATTGTGCCGCCTCGGCGCCCGCTTGGGCAGCCGATCGGCTGAACCGCTCGGGCGCGAATGGCAGCGCCAGTTCCGGCAGACGGCCATGCTGCACATAGGCGGCGATCACCGCCGCGGTCACCGGGGTCAACAGGATGCCGTTCCGATGATGACCGGTGGCGATGACGAGGCCGGGAATTCCGCTCGGGCCCAGCAGCGGCGCGTCGTCGCGCGAGCCGGGCCGGAACCCGACCCAGGTTTCGGCGATCGGCAACTCCTCGATCGTCGGCACGGCCCGCCAAGCGCCCTCGATCAGGGCCAGCAGACCGCCGGCGGTCAGCGAGGGGTCGAAGCCGCGTTCCTCGACCGTGCCGCCGATGATCAGCCGGCCGTCGCCGCGCGGCACCAGATAGCCGTTCGGCAGCCACACGACATGCCGCAACAACGGCGCCGCAGGGTCCATGCGCAGGGCCAGCATCTGCCCCTTGATCGGGCGCACCGGCGGCCGATGGGCCGGGGGCACGCCGCCGATCTCGCGCGACCAGGCGCCCGCAGCCAGCACGATGATATCGGCGGGCTCACGGCCGCGCGCGGTGACGACCGCTGACGCCCGCCCGCGGGTCGTTTCGATCTCGTGGACCGGGCAATGCTCGAGCAGCACGGCACCGCTTCGCTGTGCCGCGACCGAGAGGGCCTGAGCGACGAGGCGATTATCCACCTGATGGTCGCACGGGCTGAGCACGGCGCCGGCGATGCCGGGACGCAGATGCGGCTCGCGGCGACGCGCTTCGGCGCCCGACACCCATTCGAGGTCGAGGCCGAGGCCGCGCTGAAACTCATAATTGAAGCGCAGTTGTTCGGCGTCGTCGTGATTGAGGGCGACGACGATCGTGCCGTCGTTACGGTAGCCGACCGGCATGTCGCTCGCCGCCTCGAGGGCGCGCGCGAAGTCCGGCCACAGCCGCTGGCTTTCGAGGTTCAGTGCCAGCAGCGTCTCTTCGCCGGGCTCGGTCTCGACCGCTGCGGCGAGCATGCCGGCAGCGGCCCAGCTGGCGCCATGGCCGGCCTCGCCACGCTCGTAGACCGTGACCGGGCAGCCCGCCTGCGCCAGATACCAGGCGATCCCGAGACCGATCACCCCGGCGCCGATAATGACGGTCTTCGGGTGATCGGGCGAAGCGGCAAGCGGCGCGGTGATGACGGACTCCCTTCGCCGGGCATGCCCGACCAGGTTCATTGGGTCTGCTCTCAGCCGCAGCGGTCGCGAACGCGCCCCTGCGGCACCCCAGCCTGGCGCCAATGTCGGAGAAGGGCGCTGGCGATGCAAGGCTTTTCTTGCAGGCTGCCGGCTGCTCCGGTGGGCCGGCGCCGGCTGCGGCCGAGCTACAATATGACCCGGCGGCCACTACCGATCGGGCGCGGCCGGTAATCGGCGAGGGCGGCGAGCCGCACCCGGTCGATCAGTACCAGAACGCCGCGGCGGAGTTCGGCGAGGCCGGCCGCGCGCAGCCGGTCGAGCGTGCGCCCGACCCGCACGATCGAAAGCCCTACGGCATCGGCGAGGTCGCGCCGCTGCAGCGGGAAGGGGCAGGTGAGACCATTCGCGCCGTTGCCGGCCAGGCCGCGCTGATGCACCCGGTCATAGGTTTCCAGGAGCAGATAGCCGATGCGCTGCTCGGCGTTTCTGTGCCCGAGCAGCGAGATGCGCACATCGCCACGCTGCTCCTCTTCGACCCGCATCTGCAGGATGTTCAGCGCCAAAGCAGGGTGGCGCACGAACAGATCGGCCACGCCGCGAGCCGACAGCACGCACAGATCGACCGGGGTGATCGCTTGAACCGAATGCCGGATCGTGCCGAGCAGCGCCGAAGCGAGGCCGATTATGTCGCCGGGCAGGACGATGTCGAGGATCTGCCGGGCGCCGCCGGGCAGACGCTGGTAGCGGACCGCCCAGCCTTCGAACAGGGTATAGAGCGGGCCGCCGACCTCATCCTGTTCGATGATGTCGGCACCCGCCGCCACCCTGATGTGCGCGGTCTTCATCGCGGCGACAAAACCGAGTTCGGAGGCGCCCAACGGTCGAAACAACGACCGGCGGCGAAGTGCACATCCCTCGCACGGCACGTATGCCGCTTGATTGATACGCCGGCAAGTGCCACTCATGCATTGCAAACGCTTCGCAGGCCGGCTTTGCTCCGAGGAAATAGCGCTATTTCATCAGCATGACCGGTGCATGACCGGTCTGGCGGCGGGACAACCGGTCGGCAGGACAAGCGATGATTTCGACGGCAGCGCCTGTCGGGGGCGATCGCCGCAATTCGGCCGCATCTGCCGCTGACAGATCCGTTCCGGCGAGACCGGTGGGTCGGACGCCGGCGACAAAAGCCATCCGCAAAAGCCCATCCTGTTGTAGGCCCATCCTATTGTAGAGTGTCGCACCCCGCGGACGGACCGGTGCGGGCGCGGCTGGCGCAGGAGCAACGGATGAACAAGGTCTACCCCGACGCCGCG
>DATJTI010000028.1:0-24197 GCA_035503615.1 Allostellaceae bacterium
CTCGGCGCCGAGATCAGCCATCAGCATGTAGGGCACGGTCCCGGCCTGCGCGGTCGAGCAGGCGACGACCTTGACACCCTGCAGCGGACCATGTGGTTCAGCCATGTCGACGACCTCCGATCTTGCGCCGAACTTGCGCACGCAATTATGCCGCTGAGGCGTGCCCGTCGCTACGCCCGCGCGGGACCGGCGGCAACTTTTACCGAGCATGGCGCCCCGGACACGGTCCTCGGCAACTCAACTCCCGCCAGCATTTCGACGTATGGCGATTTGCCGATGGAGGCGCCAGTCGGTTTTTCGGCCACCTGCCGCCGCAGGTCATCGAAAATCTGGTGTGGCCCCACACCGAGCCGGCAACACGGTTGTCGATCCATTCGCCGGCGGCACCACGATCCCGACTGCCATGTCGCGTTTATGGAGGGCGGGCACTTGCAACCGGGAGACCGGGGACTTCCGGCCGCCGGGCATCGCCAGGCAGCTGCGACCGGGAAACCCGGCAATCCAAGGGAGGTCGTCTGGCCTACGATACGGGCAGCTGGGCTATACGTCGTGCTGCTGACCGAGACCGTGTACCGACCGGTGACGGGGTCGGCAGGTCAACGGAAGACGGACTTCCGACCTCAAGCGGGATAGATTCACCCCGCGATGGGGAGCGGGGGTTCAGATGAACGAACCAGTGCATTTTGACCTGGTGGCGATCGGCGGCGGCTTGGCCGGGTTGTGCGCGGCGGTGCGGGGCGCCGAACTGGGGCTGCGCACGGCGGTGCTCGAAGCCGGAGCCGACGAGAAATACCCGTGCAGCTCGCGCTGGGCCGGCGGGATTTTTCACGTCGCCTATCACGATGTAAAGCTGAGCCCGGACGAGCTGCTGGCGGCGATCAACCGGCAGACCGGCGGTGAGACGGATCAGGAATTGGCGGCCGCGATTGCCGCCGATGCCGGCCGCGCGGTCGACTGGCTGGCAAGCCAGGGTGCCGTGTTCACGCAAGCGAGCCCGATCGGCTGGCACCGCTTCACCCTGGCGCCGCCGCGCCTGCCGGTGGCCGGGCAGGATTGGCAGGAGCGCGGCCCGGACCGGCTGCTCGGCGAATTGCGGCGGCGGCTTCGTGAACGCCAGGGCCGGCTGCTGCTCGGCATCAGAGCGGCAGAGCTGCGCGTCGAGCGCGGCCGGGTCGTCGGTGTCTCGGCGCACAAGGATGGCGAAGTGCTGGCCGTGCGCACCGGCGCGGTGGTCATCGCCGATGGCGGGTTTCCCGGCAATGCCGGGCTGTTTCGCAACCATATCGGGCCGCGCCCCGACCGGGTGCTGATGCGCCATGCCGGCACCGCGATCGGCGACGGTCTGAGAATGGCTGCCGCGGCGGGTGCGGCACTGGTCGGGCTCGACCGGTTCTACGGTCATCTGCTGAGCCGCGATGCGATGGAGAACTCGGGATTGTGGCCCTATCCGCAGATCGATGCGGTGGCGGCGGCGGCGATCGTGGTGGACCGGCGCGGCGACCGGATTGTCGATGAGGGGCTGGGCGGCATCTCGATCGCCAATGACCTCGCCCGCCTCGACGACCCGCTCTGCGCCACGGTGATCTGTGACTCTCCGATCTGGGAAACCGCTGGCAAGGCCGCGCAGATCCCGCCCAACCCACAACTGCTCGCCGGTGGCGGCACGCTGTATCAGGCCGATACGATCGAGCAATTGGCCGCGGCGGCGGGGCTGATGCCGGCAAACCTGGCCGGCACGGTCGCCGAGTACAATGACGCGGTCCGCTTCAACCGGCTGTCGACCTTGGTGCCCGAGCGCTCGGTTCGCAGCGGTCCGGCGCGGCGGATCGACACCCCGCCCTTTTTTGCGATCCCGATCTGCGCCGGCATCACCAACACGATGGGCGGCATCGCCATCGACCGGCACGGACGGGTCAAGCGGCCGGACGGCTCGGCAATTGTCGGGCTTTACGCCGCCGGCGGCACCACCGGCGGGCTCGAAGGCGGCGGTGCCCTCGGCTATGTCGGCGGGTTGATCAAGGCATGCGTCTTTGGCTTGCGCGCGGCCGAACATGCCGCGAGGCAGAACGGGTGACCCGCGGCACTGGCCTTCTTCCGCGCCAGCCGGATGAAGCGCCAGTGCCGCCCGCAGCTATGACCTCGTCTCATCCCGGTAGAGGCTCAGGGTCCGCCTCACCGGCGCGTCGCTGAAGCTGAACAAAAAGGCCGCACCCGCCGCTGCTGTTGGCACGAAGATCCTCCCTTTTATCAGAACGTTGGCGGCCAGTGTTTCGCTGCGATTTACATGCGCCGCTGCTTCCAGGCTGAGTGCGTCGTCTCCTCCACTCCTCCATGAGCGGCGCGGCTCAGGCCAGCGCCGCGCGTACCGCGGCCAGCCGCTCCAGCGAGCCCAGGACCTTCGGCTGATCACTGGTCAGATGGCGCACGAGGATGTCGGTGTAGCCGATTTCCCCGAAGGTCCGAAACTGGTCCGCGACCTCGTCTGCCGAGCCGGCGATCAGGGCTTCTGCCGGAATGCCCCGATAGCCGCGGCTCAGCGCGTGCTGTTTGACCGCCTGCGCCTCGGACGACGACCCGCCGACATAAATGTCGCGCCGCAAGACGATGGCGCCCGGCTCTTTGCCGTAAGCGGCGCAGCGTTCGCGGTAGAGATCGGCTTGGGCGCGCGCCTCCTCGCGGGTGAGGCCGGGGCTCGCGATCCAGCCCTCCGCCAATCGTGCCGCGCGGTCGATCGCCGGGGCCGCGCTGGCGCCGATCCAGACCGCGACGGGCTTGTCTGGGCGCAAAGCGAGGTTCGCCTCGGCAACCCGAAACCGCCGCGAGGAACTGACCGTTTCCCCCGCCAGCAGGCGCCGAACGATGTCGAGAGCTTCTTCGAAAGCCGAAGGACGCGTTCTAATATTCGCGCCCATCGCCGCGAACCTGGCCTCGCCCCAGCCGAGCCCGCATTGCATGATGAACGGGCCCCGAGCGATAGCGGCCAAGGTGCCGATGTGCTCGGCCACCAGCACCGGGTGCCATAAGGGGAGCAGGAACAGGCAGCCGGCCGGAGCCTCGCCCCACTCGGCGAGAAGCCGCCCGAGCATCGGCGTGTTCTGATAATAGGGTGTGGGCGACACGTGCTGATCGCCGACAAACAGCGAAGCGAGCCCGGCGCGGTGTGCCGCCGCGGTCCGCTCGATCATCCAGCGCGCTCCCTGGCGCGGGTCGGTCGCGTCCGAGTGATTGCTGGTCAGCGAGATCCCAATTTTCATCGTCGCATCCTTGTCGCCGACTCGGCTGCGCTCGGAGCCAAGCGGGTTGCCCGACCCGAGGCTAAATCCGGCCGGCGGTTCCGAAAACCCCGGCGTCCCCGCCTCGGCGATGGCATGATCACAGTTCCCAAAGGCGGTGTAAAACCTCGTCTCGTCACATGCCCGCGCCAACCCATCGCAGGAGGAACGCATGCCCGAAAAATCGATGAAGGAGAAATTGGCTTCCGGCGAGCTCGTGCTGTGCATGAACCTGCGCCTCGCGCGCTCGGTCGATATCGCGATGATCGCGAAGGCCGGCGGCTATGACGCGCTCTATGTCGATATGCAGCACGCGCCCTATTCGATCGAGACGACCGCGACGATCTGCGCCGCCGCACTCGGCATCGGCATCACCCCGCTGGTGCGCGTGCCGAACCACGACGCGCAGTGGATGAGCCGGGTGCTCGACGGCGGCGCCCAGGGGGTCATTCTCCCGGACGTCAACACCCGCGCCGAGGCCGAAGCGATCGTCGCCGCCTGCCGCTTTCCACCGGTGGGCAAGCGGTCGGTAATGGGATTGGGGCCGGCGCTCGGCTACCGCGCGGTGCCGCTCTCCGAGCTGAACCCGAAGCTCAACGCCGAGACGGCCGTCATCGTCATGCTCGAGACTGCCGAGGGTATCGAGAATTGCGAAGCCATTGCCGCCGTCGACGGGATCGATGTCCTGTTGATCGGCTCGGGCGACTTGACAACCGATCTCGGCATTCCGGGACAGGTCGACCATCCGCGGCTGCGCGCTGCTTACGAACGGGCGGCCGCTGCCTGCCGGACCCATAAGAAGGTGCTAGGCGTTGGCGGGATTCGCCACAACACCGCGCTGCAAGGTGAGCTGATCGGGCTCGGTGCCCGGTTCGTCATCGCCGGTACCGACACCAATTACGTACTCGCCGGTGCGCGTCAGGACACCAGCGCGCTGCGCGCCATCAAGATCAACTGAGGCTGAAAGCAGCGTCGGCAGCACGGCTATGCCATACCGGCTCCGCGCAGACCATTTCCGGCTCGCGCATCGGCGCCCCCCGCTTAAGATCACAGCCACAGCACGGCCCGCGGCAAGGTGGAGAGGCGGTGCCGACGAGGTGGTTCATCCGCCCCGGCTGGACGAGTTTGATTCAAAGAATGCCGTTGTCCTCGGGCTCGCAGAGTAGGCACTCGATCAGCTTCGGTTCTATCGGGCAGTCCGCCTGTATCGGTGGCGATCGTGCCCCGTGAGCGAGATTGCAGCGTGCGACGGCGTTCGCTCCGGCGGCAAAGCGCCGCCGCAGCAGACCGGAGCCAAGGTGAGACTTGCTGCCTGGAGTGAAGCGCAGGACGATCGGGGAACGACGAGGGGGAGAATGGCATGACCTTACGTGTGCCGATGGTGTCGCTGGAGCGCGCCCGCGAACTCGGCGAGGCGATGGGTTTGCCAGCGCGGCGCACGCAGAGCGAGGCGTTTCGCGTGCTGGCCAACAATCCTGGTGTGGCCAGGGTCGCCTATAACCAATTGATCCAGCTGCTGGAGAACAACAAATTCGACACGCGGCTGCGTGAGCTGATGATCATGCGGATCGGCTGGGTCACCGGGTCGGCTTATGAGTGGACGCAGCACTGGCGGGTGGCGACCGCGGCGGGGATCCCGCAAGACGATATCCTGGCGGTGCGCGACTGGCGGAACTCCATGCGGTTGACACCGGCTGACAAGGCGATCCTCGCCGCCACTGATGAGTGTCTCGACGGCAAATCGATGTCGGATGCCGCCTGGGCCGAGGTGGTGAACCACGTCACCGACCCGGGACAGCAGGTCGAATTCATCATCGCCATGGGTAACTGGATGATGTTTTCCTTGTTGTTCCGCAATCTCCGCATTCCGCTGGCGGAGGGTCTGACGGTCTGGCCGCCCGATGGTCTGTCCCCGGCGGCAGCGGGATAATCGGTCGCCGCAGCGGCTGCGATAGGGCTGCGCGGCTTTTCCGATTGCCCGGCGCGAGTCTCGAGACAGAGCATGGCGTGTTGATCGGGTGCCCAAAGGCGGCACGGCCGGCGGCGGGCTGTCGCAGCCAAACCGGATGCACCGCGCGGTGGGCGACCAAGATCGATATATTTACTGTTCTGCTCGGGAATGATGTGTGACGGCGGAAGCGAGGATGCGATGTCGAGCAAGGATGAGTTGAAGCGCGCGGTGTGCGAGGCGATTGACCGCAACGGCAACCAGATCATCGAGATCGGCGAGCGGATCCTGCATCACCCGGAGACCGGATTTAACGAGAGCAGGACCGCCGCGGTGGTTGCCGAAGAGATGCGCACCCTCGGGCTCGATCCTGAAACCGGTCTCGCGCTGACCGGCGTCAAAGGCCGCCTCAAGGGCGGGATATCCGGCCCGCGCCTCGCGCTGATCGGCGAACTCGACAGCCTGCGCACCTCTGATCATCCGCTGGCCGACCCGCATACCGGGGCGGCGCACAGCTGTGGCCACAACGCCCAGATCGCCGGCATGCTCGGCGCCGCGATCGGCTTGTCGGCGATCGGTGCCGGCGATCATCTCGCCGGCGAACTGGTGTTTTTCGCCGTCCCCGCCGAGGAGTTCATCGATGTCGCGGAACGGCTGCGGCGCAAGGAACGCGGCGAGATCGAATTTCTGCTGGGCAAACCCGAACTCGTCGCCAAGGGCCATTTCGACGATATCGACATGGCGATGATGATCCATGTCGGCTCGCACGACCAGATGGCGAAGCGCTCCCATATCGCCGACAGCTCGAATGGCGCCGTCGTCAAGCAGGTGCGCTTTCTCGGGCGCGCCGCGCATGCCGGCGGTGCCCCGCAGCTCGGCATCAACGCGCTCTCCGCGGCAATGCTGGCGCTGAATGCGATCCACGCCCAGCGCGAGACCTTCTATGAGCGTGACACGATCCGCATTCATCCGATCATCACCAGGGGCGGCGACGCGGTCAGTGTCGTGCCGGCCGAGGTGCATATGGAGACCTTTGTCCGCGGCGGCTCGCGCGAGGCGATCCTCGATGCCAATATGAAGGTCGACCGCTGCCTGCGCGCCGGGGCGATGGCGATGGGGGCCGAGGTCGAGATCAACACGATCCCCGGCTATCTGCCGCAGCGCAACAACCGGGCAATGGCCCAGATCTTCGGTGGCAACGTCGAAGCCATGTTCGGCCCTGGCTCGTTCGACATTGGCGGCCACCGCACCGGCTCCACCGACATGGGCGACATCGCTCACATGATGCCGGTCATCCACCCGTATCTCGCCTCGGCCAACGGCAAGACCCACGGCGCCGATTTCCGCATCAGCGAGCCGGAGCATGCCTACCTGACCCCGGCCAAGCTGTTGGCGATGACCGCAATCGACCTGTTGCACGGCGATGCTGCGCCGGCAAAGCAGATCATCGCCGAGTTCAAGCCGGTCATGACCAAGGACACTTACCTCGCCTTCGAACGCGGCCTGTTCCGCACCGAGCGCTACAAGCCGGAGGTGTCCTCCTGATTGGTATCTTCACCGCCTCGCGGCGAGCGCATTGCCACGGCCCGTGCCGACACGATCGAATGCCGTGGTTGTGACCCCGGTGGCGCGGCATCGACGGCAGATCGAAGTGACGGACCTGCTCGAGGGTCAGCGCCACCCGGTGCATCGCAATCTCGAGCTGGGGATGGCGCAGCGTCCGCAATGCCTGCAGCTTGCCGGCAACCGAGATCGGCATTTGCCAGCCGGCCGGGTCGAAGTCGCTGAAATAGAGGACCACTGTCGGGCGATCGGCGGCCGCCGCGCGCGCTGCCATCTCGGCAATCATCGTGTTCACAGGGCGCGAAAATCGAGCATATCGGGGATGGTCCGCGACCGTTCGAGAACAGATTTTTGGGAAAATTTTGGAAGGCCGTTTCGGTCGGGTCGTAAGCGCTTGAAAAACTTGGCGTCCCCTACCGGATTCGAACCGGTGTTGCCGCCGTGAGAGGGCGGTGTCCTGGGCCTCTAGACGAAGGGGACGAGGGCTGGACCGTTCATAGCTGGCGGCTTCGCCGGGAGCAAGCCTGATGGCTCCTCACCGCCATCGCCGCCGGCCGGTCATTCGCGAAAATTCAAATATTGCAGCGGCTGATCGAGCTTGAGCCCGCGGATCGCCGCGATTGCATCCTGCAGATCGTCGCGCTTTTTGCCGGTGACACGGACCTCGTCCCCCTGGATCGACACCTGCACCTTGAGCTTCCGGTCCTTGATCGCGCGGATCAGCTGGCGGGCGAGCTCGGCCCCGACCCCTTGGCGCAGCACGATCGTCTGGCGCAGCGCGTTGCCCGAGGCCTTCTCCGGTGGTCGATAGTCGAGCGCTCCAGCCTCGACCTTGCGCCGCGTCATGTGTACCTTCAGCAGCTCATGCATCTGCTTCAGCTTGAGCTCGTCGTCGGCGAGCAGCATCAAGCCGCCTTCGTTGCGTTCGATCGCGCATCGGCTGCCCTTGAAGTCGAACCGCGTGGCGATCTCGCGCGTGATCCCGGCGAGCGCGTTGTCGACCTCGGCGAGGTCGAGGCGCGAGACGATATCAAAGCTCGGCAACGGGTGCTCCCTTCGCTCGACGACATTGTCGTGGCCGGTGTCCCCTTTGATCCGGCGTCCCCGTTGATATAGCGCCGCCGCGCGCAAAAATCAGCGCCGGGACCGCTCGGCGTCGACCCCCCGGTTCCTGTCCGGTTCCTGGCCGGGCCGGGTAAAGACCGGCGGCTCCATGATCCTCGTCAGATAGGCGCGGATGCGGTCGTAGGCGGCACCCCCCGGCAAGCGCTGCTGCGGCCGCGTCGTCGCCTCGTCGATGCGGGCGGTGCGCCCCCATTCGTGGATTGCCGCGCGCAGCTGTGGATCGGCGAGGATGAATTCGACCGCTTGGTTCTGCGTGCCGGGGCTCGGAGCGCCATTCTCCTGGCTCAACTCCTGATAGAGTGCCGTCACATAGGCTAGCGCGTCACGAATCAGTTCGACGTTGCGGTCGCGTACAGTCATCGATGCGGTTCCCTCGGTGGTGTTTCAGGGAACAACACCGCCGACGCGGCCATCGCGCCGCTGCCGCGCGTAAAACCGCGCGGTCGCCGCGAGCCCGGCCTCGCTGGTGGTCCTCGGCGACCAGCCGAGCACGCGGCGGGTTTCCTCGTCATCGGCCTGCAAGGACGCGGTCAGCCGCATCAGCACCGGCCCCAGCGCCGGCAGGCGAGCAAGCGCCGCGAGGGCGGCGGCGGGGACGGCAACGAGCCGCGGAGCGCGACCGAGACCGGCGGCGAGCGCGCCGATCAGTTCGGGCGTCGACAGATCGGCAGGGTCGCGCGCCAGCAGCACCCTGCCCGGGGCGGCGCGGTGGGTGCATGCGATCGCCAGCAGGTCGAGAAGGCTATCGAGAAAAATGAGGCTGCGCCGGTTGTCGATTCGGGCAAAGGGCAGCGGCAGCCCGCTCGCGACGAGCCGGATCAGGCTCGCAAGATTGCCCTTGACCCCGGGTCCGTGGACCAGCGGCGGGCGCAGGATGACGAGGTCGAGCCCGCAATCGCGCGCGGCGGCGGCGAGCGCCCGCTCGATCGCCAGCTTTGCCCGCCCATAGGGATCGGCCGGCCGCGCCGGGTCGCCGGGGCGAAACCGCGTGCCGGGTGCCGTCGCCGCACCCATCGCCCGGATCGAGCTGACATGCACCAATCGGCCGACCCCGGCCGCCGCCGCGGCACGGGCCAGTATCGCGGCCGCCTCGGCTTCGTGATTCGCATCCTCGGCGGCCATCGGGCGATGCGCACGGGTGGCGAGATGGATGATGACATCGACGCGATCGAGCCGGCCGCCCCAGCTGGTGCGCGGGCCGATCTCGCCGATCGCGTCGAGCACAACACCGGCGATCGGCGGCCCGGTGCCGCGGGTAAGGCCGCGGACCACGTGACCGCGGCGGACGAGTTCGCGGCACAATGCCCGGCCGATGAACCCGGCCGCACCGGTCACCAGGATGCGCGCCATGATCCGCTCCTGCCGCTGCGCCAGCCTCGATTGGACGAGCCATCGCCATCGGAATCGATTAGAGAAAGGCCGTCCCGGGGGCAACAGCATCGGCGACGACCGCGATGTCATACCCTTCCGCCGCGTGATCCAGTCTGCTGCGTGATCCAGTTCGGTTCGATCCGGCCCCGCTCGTCATCCCCTGCGCTGGCTGCCGGGCCTGCGCTGGATGCCGGGCCTGCGCTGGATGCCGGGCCTGCGCCCGGCGCCCGATGCGCTGGGCGGCGCCCAAAGCTGCTCTTTCTGGTGACCGAGGATTGGTATTTCTGCTCGCATCGCCTGCCGGTGGCGCGTGCCGCCCGCGACCTCGGTTTTGACGTCGTCGTCGCCACCCGGGTCGACCGGCACGGCGCGCGGATTCGCGATGAAGGCTTCGCATTGCGCGCGATCGCCTGGCGCCGTCGCGGCGACCAGCTCACCGGCGCGGTCCGGTCGGTGCGGGCGATCGCCCGGCTCTACCGGGAGGAGCGACCCGATCTGTTGCATCATGTGGCGGTAAAGCCGGTGCTGTTCGGCAGCCTCGCCCGTGTTCTCGCCTTTCGCGACGGGACCGCGGCACCCGTCGCGATCAACTCGCTGATGGGCCTCGGCTCCGGATTTGCCGCGACGACACTCGCCGCCCGGATGCGGCGGCCGCTGCTCGGCCTGGCCGTACGGCTCGCCGCCGGCGCCGGCGGACATATCGTGGTGCAAAACCCGGACGATGCCGCCCGTCTCGGCCGCCTCGGGATTGCGCCCGAGCGCATTGCGCTGATCCGCGGATCGGGTGTCGACACGGCGCATTTCGCGGCATTGCCGCCGCCCGGCACAGGTCCGCTCACGGTGGCGCTGGTGGCACGCATGCTGCGCGACAAGGGGGTGCTCGACGCGGTCGCCGCGATTCGCCGGCTGCGCTCGCGCGGGCTCGCGATCGAGCTCGAACTGGCCGGACCGACCGACCCCGGCAATGCCGGTTCATTGTCGGCGCAGACGCTGTCGCGGCTCGCTGCCGAACCCGGCATCCGCTGGCTCGGAGACGTCGCCGATGTGCGCACGGTATGGCGCCGTGCAGCCATTGCCGTGCTGCCCACGAGCTACGGCGAAGGGGTGCCGAAGGCGCTGCTGGAAGCGGCCGCCTGCGCCCGGCCGATCATTGCCAGCGACGTGCCCGGTTGCCGCGAGGTGGTCCGCCCCGGCGAGACCGGCCTCCTGGTGCCGCCGCGCGACATTGCGGCACTTGCCGAGGCGATCGCCGCGCTCGCCGCCGATCCGGCATTGCGGCTCAACATGGGGCGGGCCGGCAGGAGCCTGGTCGAGTGCCATTTTGCCGAGGAAATCGTCGCCCGCGAGACGGCCGCCCTCTATCGCGCGGCGCTGGCCGAGCGGATGGCGCGGCGATGATCCGCTGCTGGCTCGTGCTTGCAGCACTCGGCGGGTTCTTCGCGGTGGCGGCAGGAGCGGTCGCCGCCCACCTCGCCGGGGGTAACGCGCGGGCGGCGGAGCTGCTGCGCACCGGTGCACTCTATGGCCTGGCCCACGCCGCGGCCCTGCTCGCCGTGGCGGCGCTGGCCGAGCGCGCCGGGCGGCCGGGACTGGCGCTCTCCATCGCCGGATCGGCCTTCGCTATCGGCATCATCCTGTTCAGCTTCAGCCTCTACGCGCTGGCGGCGGACGGCGCTTCCCGGTTCGCCCTGCTGACGCCGTTCGGCGGTGTGAGCCTGATGATCGGCTGGGCCGCGATTGCGCTTTACGCCTGGCAGCGCCGCTGAGCCGGCGATTCCGATTACAGCGAGCCGGCCGAATGTGCCACAATTCGCCGCGGAATTGCCGGCGAGGTCTGCCGATGACCACGTTTCTCTATACCCATGACGCTTGTCTCGAACACGACCCGGGCGACCATCATCCGGAATCACCAGATCGGCTGCGGGCCGTGCTGGCGGCGATTTCCGGTCCGCAATTCGCGGCATTGGAGCGTCGCCAGGCGCCGCAGGCGGCACTCGACGATGTGCTGCGGGTCCATTCCCGGCGCCATGTCGAGCGGTTGCTGGGCGCGGTGCCGAAATCGGGCCATGTCGCGATCGACGCCGACACCGTGCTGTCGCCTGCCTCCGGCAAAGCGGCGCTGCACGCGGCCGGAGCGGTCACCGCAGCGGTCGATGCCGTCGTGACGGGTGAGGCCGATAATGCCTTTTGCGCGGTGCGTCCGCCCGGCCATCACGCCGAGCCGGAGCGGGCGATGGGCTTCTGCCTGTTCAACAACGTGGCGATCGGTGCGCTGCGGGCACGGGACGTCCATGGCCTAGAACGCGTCGCGGTGGTCGATTTCGATGTTCATCACGGCAACGGCACCCAGGCCGCATTCGCGGCGGATGACAGCCTGTTCTACACCTCGACACACCAGTCGCCGCTCTACCCCGGCACCGGCGCCGCCGGCGAAACCGGTGTCGGCAATATCGTCAATGTGCCGCTGCGGCCGATGTCCGGCTCGGCTCCGTTCCGGCTGGCGATGAAGGGACAAGTGCTGCCGGCGCTCGACGCGTTCGGCCCCGATCTGGTATTGATCTCGGCCGGTTTCGATGCTCACCAGGCCGACCCGCTGGCGCAGCTGATGCTCGACGAGGCCGATTACGCATGGATCACCGAGGAACTCTGCGAGATCGCCACGCGGCATGCCCGCGGACGGCTCGTATCGACCCTCGAGGGCGGATATAATCTGGCGGCACTCGGCGCCAGCGTTGCGGCGCACCTGCGTGTCCTGATGCGGGTGTAAGCGGGACCGGGCGGCCGCTGTTGCATTATTGCAACTTTTGGCCGGTTTCCTGCTCCCGCACACCGCTAGGACGGCCGACAGACCTCGCGTTTTTTGTTATAAGTGTCCCCATGTCCGATACCAGTTTGTCCCCCGATATCGCGGCGATGAGTTTCGAGGATGCGCTCGCCGAGCTCGAGCAGATTGTGCGGCGGCTTGAAGCCGGGCAGGTCAAGCTCGACGAGGCCATCCTCTCCTATGAACGTGGTGCACAGCTGAAGCAGCATTGCGAACGAAAACTCAACGAGGCGCAGCAGCGGGTCGAGCGGATCATCATCGGCCCCGACGGCGCGATAGCGGTGGAGCCGGTGAACCTTGACTGAGACGCTCTGGTCGGATGCGATCTCCTTTCCCGACGCGCTGGCGCAGGCGGCGGCGTTGACCGATGCGGCACTCGAACGGCTGATCGTCGTACCGCCGGATCTCGAGGCGAGGGTCTACGACGCGATGCGCTATGCGGTGTTGGCACCGGGCAAGCGCATGCGCCCGTTCTTCGTGCTCGCCGGCGCCAATCTGTTCGGCGTGGCGCGGCGCTGCGCCTTGCAGGTCTCGGCCGCGATCGAGATGGTGCACGCCTATTCGATGGTGCATGACGACCTGCCGGCGATGGACGACAGCGACCTGCGGCGCGGACGTCCGACCTGCCACAAGGAGTTTGACGAGGCGACGGCCATCCTCGCCGGCGACGGGCTGCTGACCGCGGCGTTCGGGGTGCTCGCCGATCCCGACACGCATGCCGATCCGGCGGTTCGCTGCGAGTTGGTGGCGGCTCTCTCCGCAGCCGCCGGGGCTGCCGGGATGGTCGGCGGCCAGATGATCGATCTGATCGCGGAGCGCCAGACCCTGGAGATCGGCGCGATCACCCGGCTGCAGCGAATGAAGACGGGTGCGCTGATCGCCTTTTCGTGCGAGGCCGGGGCGATCCTTGCCAAGGCCCCCGGCGATTTGCGAACCGCACTGCGCGGCTATGCCCACGATCTGGGTCTGGCCTACCAGATCGCCGATGATCTGCTCGATGTCGAAGGTTCCGCCACCGAAATCGGCAAGCCAGTCGGTGCCGACGCAGCCGCCGGCAAAGCCACCTTTGTGTCGATCCTCGGGATCGCGCGGGCCCGTGCCCAAGCCGAGCTTCTGCTCGATCAAGCGGTCGCGCATCTTGATTTGTTCGGGGGAAGAGCGGAACTTTTGCGAGAGGCGGCGCGATTTGTGATCAGCCGCCGCACGTGAGGAGCGCAGCATTGGATTCGAACCCGAATCGCCCGATCTCCAATCGCACGCCGCTGCTCGACCGCATTGACGTGCCGGCCGATCTGCGTCGGCTGCCGGAATCGGATCTGCGGCAGCTCGCCGATGAGTTGCGTGCCGAACTGATCGACGCCGTCTCGATCACCGGCGGTCATTTCGGTGCCGGGCTCGGCGTCGTCGAGCTCACCGTGGCGCTGCACTACGTCTTCGATACGCCAAACGACCGGCTGATCTGGGATGTCGGCCACCAGGCCTATCCGCACAAGATCCTGACCGGCCGTCGCGACCGCATCCGCACGATCCGCCAGGGCGGCGGCCTCAGCGGCTTCACCAAACGTTCGGAGAGCGAATACGACCCGTTTGGCGCCGCACACAGCTCGACCTCGATCTCGGCCGGACTGGGTATGGCGGTGGCCCGCGATTTTCGCGGCGAGCGGCGCAATGTGATCGCGGTCATCGGCGACGGCGCGATGAGCGCCGGCATGGCCTATGAGGCGATGAACAACGCCGGTGCGATGGATTCGCGGCTGATCGTGATCCTGAACGACAACGACATGTCGATCGCCCCGCCAGTGGGCGCGATGAGCGCATACCTGTCGCGGCTGCTGTCGTCGAAATCCTTTATCTCGCTGCGGCATATCGCCAAGGAAGTGGCGCGGCACTTTCCCAAGCCGCTCGAAGACGCCGCCCGGCGTGCTGAAGAGCTGGCCCGCGGCTTTGTCACCGGCGGCACCTTGTTCGAGGAGATGGGATTTTATTATGTCGGGCCGATCGATGGGCACAACATCGACCATCTGCTGCCGGTGCTGAAGAATGTCCGCGACACTAGGGAGTCCGGTCCGATCCTGGTGCACGTCGTCACCGAGAAGGGCCACGGCTACCTGTCCGCCGAGCAGGCCGACGACAAATGGCACAGCGTCGCCAAATTCGACGTGATCACCGGGGCGCAGGCGAAATCGACCCCCAAGGCGCCGGCCTACACGACGGTTTTCGCCAAATCGCTGATCAAAGAGGCCGAGGCGGACGATCGCATCGTCGCGATCACCGCAGCGATGCCGTCGGGCACCGGGCTCAACCTGTTTGGCGACAAGTTTCCCAAGCGCTGCTTCGATGTCGGCATCGCCGAGCAGCACGCCGTGACCTTCGCCGCCGGCCTTGCCGCCGAAGGGATGAAGCCGTTTGCGGCGATCTACTCGACCTTTTTGCAGCGCGCCTATGATCAGGTCGTGCACGACGTCGCGATCCAGAAATTGCCGGTGCGTTTCGCGATCGACCGGGCCGGGCTCGTCGGCCAGGACGGCCAGACCCATGCCGGCTCATTCGACGTCACCTATCTCGGCTGCCTGCCGGGCTTTGTGATCATGGCCGCGGCCGACGAGGCGGAACTCGTGCACATGGTCTCGACCTGTGTGGCGATCGACGATGCGCCTTCGGCGGTGCGCTTTCCGCGTGGCGAAGGGATCGGGGTGGCCCTGCCGGAACAGGGCATGCCGCTCGAGATCGGTCGCGGCCGCATCCTGCGCGAGGGAAATACGATCGCGCTCTTGAGCTTTGGCGGCCGGCTCGCCGAATGCCTGAAAGCGGCACAGGAGCTCGCCGCCTATGGGCTGTCGACGACGGTGGCCGATGCCCGCTTTGCCAAACCGCTCGATACTGATCTCGTCAGCCGCCTGGCCCGCGAGCACGAAGTCGTGATCACGATCGAGGAGGGGGCGATCGGCGGCTTTGGCAGCCATGTACTGCAGCATCTGGCGATGAGCGGCCTGCTCGATCACGGGCTCAAAATCCGCAGCATGGTGCTGCCCGATCGCTTTCTGGATCACGACAGCCCGCAGGCGCAATACGAGGTGGCGGGTCTCAATGCGCGTCATATCGTGGCCATGGCGCTGTCGGCGCTCGGCCGCGAAATCGCCGCGCAGCCGGCCCGCGCCTAGCCGCTCCGGGCTTGCCGGCAAAGCTGCGGGCGGATCGGCTGCTGGTCGAGCGCGGGCTCGCCGACAGCCGGGCACGGGCGCAGGCGCTGATCCTCGCCGGCTTGGTCTTCGCCGAGGAGCGCCGGATCGCCAAGGCGGGCGATTTGCTTGGCGCCGACATTGTGCTGACGGTCAAAGGCCGCGACCATCCCTGGGTCTCGCGCGGCGGGATCAAGCTTGCCCACGCGCTCGCCCATTTCGGCATCCAAATCACCGACGAGGTGGCCCTCGACATCGGCGCCTCGACCGGCGGCTTTACCGAGGTGCTGCTGGCGCGCGGCGCGCGGCGCGTCTATGCGGTTGATGTCGGCCATGGACAGCTCGCTTGGAAATTGCGGCAAGACCCCCGCATTATCGTGCTCGAGCGGTTGAATGCGCGCCGATTATCCGCCGATCACATTGCCGAGCCGGTCGAGATTGTCACTTGCGACGCGAGTTTTATCGGGCTGGCGACCGTGCTGCCGGCGGGGCTGGCGTTGACCGCGCCACGAGCGGTGTTGCTGGCGCTCGTCAAGCCGCAATTCGAAGCCGGCCGCGAGCATGTCGGCAAAGGCGGGGTGGTGCGCGATCCTTCCGTGCATCGCGCGGTGTGCGAGCGCGTTGCGGCCTGGATCGGCAGCCAGCCCGGCTGGGCCGTGGTCGGCATTACCGAGAGCCCGGTTCTCGGCCCCGGCGGCAACCGGGAGTTTCTGCTCTACGCTCGGAAAGCCTGAGCCGCTGTCGGGCCGCCGCGGCCCCGCCTCCAGCCAGCTCCGCGCGGAGCCGGCGCGAAAGCACCGGTCTCAGCCGGCTGGCTCCAGCTCCGTCACGCGCCGAGACGGCGCATCCTCGCGGGATGCCGGGCGGGAGCGCCGCTCCACCGCATCCAGCACGCGATGCAGATCGGCAAAGCGGAACGGCTTTTCGACGAGGGTGGGCGGCCGCTTTGCCGGTGTCGGGCCGGGCCGGTACTCGCACCCGCTGAGCGTGATCGTCGGAATGCCGAGCGCTGCGCAGTTGCGTCCGAAGACCGCTCCCTCCCCGACACCGCTCAGCACCAGATCGCTGACCACAATGTCCACCCTACCCGCTCCGAGCCGGCCGGAAGCCTCGGCACCACCTCCGCAGGCCTCGACGCGATGCCCGCAATCCCCGAGGATGCCGGCCATGAATTGGCGGATCCGGCGATCCGGCTCGGCCAACAGGACATTTGCCATCAACGCTCCCGATCCCCGCTCTTGCCGCGAAGCGGGATCGAAGCGCATATCCGCTTAGAAAAAGTGAACGGCGCCGAGAAATTCGCTCAAAAGTCCGCTCGCCGCGCCGCGCAGAAATCAATGGACATCGGCCGCAAACCTGACGGAAAGTAGCACAACCGACTTGGCATTCATCGGTCAGGCGATGAGGTCCGGTTTGGGGGACAAGGTGCTATTCCACGTGATCAACCCCGCCGTCGTGGCGGCGCCGGGCGACAGGCGATCGTGACGCCGGCGTTGTCAGGGCGCAGCTTTCTGTTCCTGCAGGGCATGGCGACGCGGTTCTTCGAGCGTCTCGGCCAGGCTCTTCTGGCGCGCGGTCATGCCGTCCACCGGGTCAACTTCAACGGTGGCGACCGGGTGTTCTGGGGTCTTCCCGGAGCGGTCGATTTTTGCGGTCGCGAGCATGAATGGCCCGAATTCCTCGATCGGCTGGTGGTTGACAAGGCGGTCAGCGACATCATCCTGTTCGGCGACTGCCGGCCGCTGCATCGGGCCGCCATCAGGATTGCCGACCAGCGCATGCTGCGCGTGCATGTCGCCGAAGAAGGCTATATCCGGCCGGACTGGGTGACGTTCGAGGAAAGCGGCGTCAACGGCTACTCGTCGCTGCCGCGCGACCCGGACTGGTACCGCGAGCGGGCGGCGGGGCTGCCCGCATGGGACCGGCCGCCGAGCGTACCAGGCCGCTTTAGCCGCCGGGCCTACGAGGACGTCCTCTACAATCTGTCGTCGATGGCCTGGATGTGGCGGTTTCCGCATTACCGCACCCATCGCCCGTATCATCAGCTGATCGAATATGCCGGCTGGCTGCGCCGGCTCGCGCTGATGCGGCGATCGGAGCGGCGGGCCAACGCGGCGTTCGAAGCTCTGGGCGATGGCCCGGTCTACTTCTTCCCGCTGCAGCTCGACTGCGACTATCAGATGCGGGTGCACTCGCCGTTTCGCGCGATGCACCTGGCAATCGAATACGTGCTGAGCTCGTTCGCGCGGTGTGCGCCGCGGCAATCCCAGCTGGTGGTGAAGCTGCATCCGTTCGACAGCGGGCTCGTCGATTGGGCGGCGATCGTCAGCCATATCGCAGTGGAGCACATGATCGCCGAACGCGTCGTCGTGCTCGATGGCGGCGACCTCAGTAAGGTCCTGGCGCGCAGCTGCGCGGTCGTCACGGTCAACAGCACGGTCGGCGCCCAGGGGCTCGCCAATGGGCTCCCGGTCATCGCCTTGGGAAAGGCGGTCTACGATATTCCAGGGCTGACATTTCAGGGCGAGCTCGATGATTTCTGGCACCAGGCGACCCCGCCCGATCGCGAATTGTTCGACGCGTTTCGCCGGGTTCTCGCCGCCCGCTGCCTGCTGCCGGGCTCGTTTTTCAACGAGGCCGGGCTGCGTCTTGCGGTCGGCGCCGCGGTCGAGCGGCTCGAAGCGTCCTATGCGCGGCCGGCACATGGTCCGGTCGTCGAGCGGCCGGGTGCAGCGGTCGGCCCGGTGACTCCGATCGCCGCGGCCTGAACGGCAGCGGATCGGCGGGGGCGAGCGGCAAGCGCACCCTCTGGTCGGATTCCTGCGTCCGGCGCGCCCATGTGCGGTGACGGTGGCAGTTGCGCTGTGGGCAGGGCTATGTTAGGGAAACGCTCGCGGCGTTTGTGCCCTGACGGTGGTGCGCGGGGCGTCATCCGAAAACAACAGGGACGTGCTGCTGCGGCGTTGGTGCCAATGCGGCCAGCGAGGATTGCTGTACATTGGCCACCGATACGACGACAGGCGTGTCAGCCTTGGCCGAGCGCTATGCAGCGGCGCTGTTCGATATCGCCGACGAGCGCCGGGCGCTCGACACGGTGGCCGCGGATTTGCGCCAATTGCGCGCCATGCTGGCGGAGAGCCAGGATTTGACCCGGCTGATCCGCAGCCCGATCGTGTCGCGCGAGCAACAGGCGCAAGCGATCGCGGCACTGGCGAGCGCGGCTGGGCTGTCGCCGCTGGTCCGCGATTTTCTCGCGGTCGTCGCCCAGAACCGGCGCCTGTTCGCCGTGCCGGCGATGATCGGGGCGTATCTGGCGGAGCTCGCCAGCCGGCGCGGCGAGATTACCGCAGCGGTGACCACGGCGCAGCCCCTGAACGAAACCCAGACCGAGGCGCTGGCCGAACAGCTGCGTCATACGGTCGGCCGGCGCGTGTTCATCGAGGCCGAGGTCGATCCGCGGCTGATCGGCGGAATGATCGTCAAGGTCGGCTCGCGCATGGTCGACGGGTCGGTCGAAAGCAAGCTGCGGCGCCTGCAACTGGCGATGAAAGGCATCGGATAGCCGGCCTTCCAGGATTCGACGCCAAATGCTCATTCCTCACCGTGGCCAACCGCGCCCGGGATCGGCAGCGTCCGGCAACCCGGACCCTGCGCCCGGCGGCGCGCCGGCTGCTTGCGGTCTTCCCAATGATCGATGAGCCCCGAGCCGGGCCAAAGAGGGTGTAGATGGAAATTCGCGCGGCAGAGATTTCGGCGATCCTCAAGCAGCAGATCGCCAATTTCGGCAGTGAGGCGGACGTCGCCGAAGTCGGCCAGGTGCTGTCGATCGGCGACGGCATCGCTCGCATCTACGGTCTCGACAAGGTCCAGGCCGGCGAGATGGTCGAGTTCCCGAACGGGGTGCGGGGCATGGCCCTCAACCTCGAAAGCGACAATGTCGGCGTCGTCATCTTTGGCGACGACAGCGGCATCAGCGAGGGCGACACGGTCAAGCGCACCGGTGCCATCGTCGATGTGCCGGTCGGGCGCGGGCTGTTGGGCCGCGTCGTCGATGCGCTCGGCGAGCCGATCGATGGCAAAGGCCCGCTCACCGACGTGACCCGCGCGCGGGTCGAAGTCAAGGCTCCCGGCATCATCCCGCGCCGCTCGGTGCACGAGCCGGTGCAGACCGGGCTGAAGGCGATCGACTCGCTGGTGCCGATCGGGCGCGGCCAGCGCGAGCTGATCATCGGCGACCGCCAGACCGGCAAGACGGCACTCGCCATCGACACCGTGCTGAACCAGAAGCAGGCTCATTCCGATGGCCAGGAGCGGGCTAAGCTCTATTGCATCTACGTCGCGATCGGCCAGCGGCGCTCGACCGTCGCCCAGATCGTCAAGACCTTGCAGGATTATGGCGCGCTCGAATACTCGATCATCGTGGCGGCGACTGCATCCGAGCCGGCACCGCTGCAGTTCCTGGCACCCTATGCCGGTTGTGCCATGGGCGAATTCTTTCGCGACAACGGCATGCATGCGGTGATGGTCTATGACGATTTGTCAAAGCATGCCGTCGCCTATCGCCAGATGTCGCTGCTGCTGCGCCGTCCGCCGGGCCGCGAGGCCTATCCCGGCGACGTCTTCTACCTGCATTCGCGGCTGCTCGAACGCGCCGCCAAGATGAACGAGGAGCATGGCGCCGGCTCGCTGACGGCGTTGCCGATTATCGAAACCCAGGCCGGCGACGTCTCGGCCTATATCCCGACCAATGTGATCTCGATCACCGACGGGCAGATCTTCCTCGAGACCGAGCTGTTCTATCGCGGCATCCGTCCGGCCATCAATGTCGGGCTGTCGGTCAGCCGGGTCGGTTCGGCGGCCCAGATCAAGGCGATGAAGCAGGTTGCCGGGCGCATCAAGCTCGAACTCGCGCAATATCGCGAGATGGCGTCGTTCGCGCAGTTCGCCTCCGATCTCGACGCGGCGACCCAGCGTCTGCTGGCCCGCGGCGCGCGGCTGACCGAATTGCTGAAGCAGCCGCAATTCTCGCCGGTGCCGGTCGAGCAGCAGGTGGTCGCGATCTTTGCCGGGACGCGCGGCTATCTCGACACGGTGGAGGTCGCCGAAGTCGGCCGGTTCGAAAGCTCGATGCTCAGCGAGCTCGAAACCGCACATCCCGAATTGCTCGAAGCGATCCGTCGCGATGGCGAGATCTCGGCTGATGTCGAAAAGTCGCTCAGCGAGTTTCTCGAGCGCTTTGTCAAGACCTTCGCCTGATGCTCCGTGGAGCCGAGATGTCGGTCCCATCGTTCCGGGGCGCTGCGGGTGCGGCGAATCCGAAATCCGTCGGCGCCGGCCTCCGGCATGGTTTCGCACTACGGTAGCCGCCGATGCCGAGCCTGAAGGATCTGCGTAACCGCATCCGCAGCGTGCGATCGACGCAAAAGATCACCGCGGCAATGAAGGTCGTCGCGGCGTCGCGGCTGCGCCGGGCGCAGGAGCAGGCCGAGGCGGCACGGCCCTACGCACAGCGCATGGAGCGCGTGCTCGGCTCGCTCGCCCAGCGCATGGCCGATCTGCCCGATGCGCCGCCGCTCTTGGTCGGCACCGGGCGTGACGAAACCCATCTGCTCGTCGTCGCCACCTCGGATCGCGGTCTCGCCGGTGGCTTCAACGCCTCGATCCTGCGCGAGACGCGCCGTCGCATCCGCGAGATCGAAGCCGCCGGCAAACGGATCATGATCCTGACGGTCGGGCGCAAGGGCCGGGACGGGTTGCGCCGCGACTACGGACGGATGATCCATGACAGCCTGACCGAGATCGGCCGGCGTCACCTGTCGTTCGAGGAGGCGCGCGACATCGCCGAACGCATCCTCATGCTGTATCGCGAGGGCGCCTTCGATGTCTGCACGATCGTCTACAACCGCTTCCGCTCGGCGATTACGCAGGTCGTGACGGTGCAACAGCTGATCCCGTTTCCGCCGCCACCGGCAGACGAGGCGGCTGGAGATCGCGCAGCACAGCGCGGCGTTTATGAATTCGAACCCTCCGAAGAGGAAATCCTCGGCGAATTGCTGCCGCAGAACCTGGCGGTGCAGATCTTTACCGCATTGCTCGAAAACGCCGCGAGCGAGCAGGGTGCGCGCATGACCGCGATGGACAACGCCACCCGCAATGCCGGCGAGATGATCGACCGGCTGACGCTCAACTACAACCGCACGCGACAGGCTGCCATCACCAAGGAACTGATCGAGATCATCTCCGGCGCCGAGGCGCTCTAGGGCGATGGCGCCGCCTCACCCCTCGCCTTCCGTTGCGTCATGGCCCGATCGCGTCGTGGCCTGATCGCGTCGTGGCCCGATCGCGTCATGGCCCGCCGGAACAGTTCCGGGCATGACGATGTGATAAAAGCGAATTCGGAGCGATAGGAACCACGCGAATATGGCCAGAAACAGCATCGGCAGCATCACTCAGGTCATCGGCGCCGTTGTCGATGTCCAGTTCGACGGCGAATTGCCGGAAATCCTGAACGCGCTGCATGTCGACAATGCCGGTCAGACCCTGGTGCTCGAAGTAGCACAGCAGCTGGGCGAGAATACGGTGCGCACGATCGCGATGGACACCACCGATGGATTGGTGCGCGGTGCCCAGGCGGTCGATACCGGCGAACCGATCACGGTGCCGGTCGGACCTGAGACGCTGGGCCGCATCCTGAATGTAACCGGCAACCCGGTCGACGAGCGCGGCCCGGTGGTGACCAACCGCCGGCTGCCGATCCACCGTCCGGCACCGGAATTTATCGACCAATCGACCGAAGCCGAAATCCTGACCACCGGGATCAAGGTCGTCGACCTGCTCACACCTTACGCCAAGGGCGGCAAGATCGGGCTGTTCGGCGGCGCCGGGGTCGGCAAAACCGTGATCATCATGGAATTGATCAACAACATCGCCAAGGCACATGGCGGCTATTCGGTGTTTGCCGGGGTCGGCGAGCGCACCCGTGAAGGCAACGACCTCTATCACGAAATGATGGAATCGGGGGTCATCACCACTGATGGGCCAGGCTCCAAGGCGGCACTCGTCTATGGCCAGATGAACGAACCGCCCGGTGCGCGCGCCCGTGTCGGGCTCAGCGGGCTGACGCTTGCCGAATATTTCCGCGACGAGGAAGGCCAGGACGTGCTGTTCTTCGTCGACAACATCTTCCGCTTCACGCAGGCCGGGTCCGAGGTATCGGCGCTGTTGGGCCGCATTCCGTCGGCGGTCGGCTACCAGCCCACGCTCGCAACCGATCTCGGCACGCTCGAAGAACGGATCACCAGCACCAAGAAGGGCTCGATCACTTCGGTGCAGGCGATCTATGTGCCGGCCGACGATCTGACCGACCCGGCGCCGGCCACCACATTCTCGCATCTCGATGCAACCACCGTCTTGTCCCGGCAGATCGCCGAGCTCGGCATCTACCCGGCGGTGGATCCGCTCGATTCGACGTCCCGCCTACTCGATCCGCGGGTCATCGGCGACGACCACTACCAGGTCGCGCGCGATGTCCAGCGCGTGCTGCAGACCTACAAATCTTTGCAGGACATCATCGCCATTCTCGGCATGGACGAGCTTTCCGAGGAGGACAAGCTGACCGTGGCGCGCGCCCGCAAGATCCAGCGCTTTCTGTCGCAGCCGTTTCATGTCGCCGAGGTGTTCACCGGCACTCCCGGCGTGCTGGTCAACCTCGAAGACACGATCAAGGGCTTCAAAGGCATCGTCGCCGGCGATTATGACGATCTGCCGGAGAGCGCCTTCTACATGGTCGGCACCATCGACGAGGCGGTTGCCAAGGCGCGCAAGATGGCTGCCGAGGCGGCGTGATGCCCGACCGCGTGCAGTTCGAGCTCGTGACGCCGGAGCGGCTCTTGATCTCCGAGCCGGTCGAGATGGTCGTGGTGCCGGGAAGCGAGGGTAATTTCGGTGTTCTGCCAGGGCACTCGCTCTTAATGTCGACGATCCGGCCGGGGACGATCGAAATCTATGAGGGCCGCGCCGTGACCCGGCGCATCTTTGTCGCCGGCGGCTTTGCCGAGGTGACGCCCGAGCGCTGCACGGTGCTGGCCGACGAAGCGATGCCGCCCGAGGCGCTCGACCGCACCGCGATCGAGGAGGGGCTGCAAGTGGTCGAAGGCAATCTGCCGAGCCTGCGCGAGCAGGTCGCGCGCAGCACCGGGACCGAGCGCGAGCGGCTCGTCGCCGAACTGCACGGGCTGGAACGCGAAGAAGCCGTCGCCCGCGCGAAATTGCAGGCGCTCGGCGAAGCCGCGCACTGACGACCGGCGGCGGCCCGGCCGAGGAGGTTCCGCGAGGCTTGGCGGCATGAGCGGGTGGACGCTCGATAACATTCCCTGGCACCGGTTCGACCGGGAATTGGTCAATCCGGAGCTGGTGCGGATCGTCAAGGCGGCGAGCCTGGTCGAAGCCAATGGTGCCCGCTATGCCCGGCATCTGTGCCGGATCTTCCACGACGATCCCGCGTTCCAGGCGAGCGTGCGACGCTGGGGCGAGGAGGAGCAACAGCACGGAAAGGCGCTCGGACGTTGGGCCGAGATGGCCGATTCCGGTTTTGATTTCACCGCCGCCTTTGCCCGGTTCCGCACCGGTTACCGGATCGATTTCGACCGTGAATTCTCGCGCCGCGGCTCGCGCCCGGGCGAGATGATCGCGCGTTGCATTGTCGAAACCGGGACGAGCTCGTATTACGCCGCATTGCGCGATGCGGCGCGCGAGCCGGTGCTGAAAGAAATCTGCCGCAACATCGCGGCCGACGAGGTGCGGCATTACAAGCTTTTCTACCGCCAACTCGGCCACTGTCTCGCGCATGAGCGGGTCTGCTGGTGGCGGCGGTTGCGCATCGCCCTCGGACGGATCGCCGAGGTGCAGGATGATGA
>DATJTI010000029.1:0-10866 GCA_035503615.1 Allostellaceae bacterium
GGCGTTTGCTTTGCGGCTGGCGCACAAGGATGTGACGCTCGCCACCCAGCTCGGCCGTGACTTCAATGTGCCAATGCGGGTCGCCAATCTGGCATTGGCCGAATTGTCGGAGGCGCTGAACCGCGGCTGGGGCCAGCGCGACTCGCGCTCGCCGATGCTGTTGCAACAGGAGCGCGCCGGGGTCGAAATCCGGGTCGATCCCAAACGAATCCAGGAGGTGCTCGACCGCGATAGGCTGGCCAAGGACGATCCTGAACCGGGCTGATCCGTCCGATCCGCCATCAGGTTCGGCGCAGCTGGCGCACGAACGTCGCAGGGTCAGCGGCCGATAAATTTGGGTGGGCGCTTTTCGCGGAATGCGGTCACGCCCTCCGCATTGTCGGCGCTCATGTGCAATTGCGGCTGCACTAAGCTCTCGATCTCGAGATACTCGTCGAGGCTGGGACCGCTGGCGACATGAAACAGCTTTTTCGCGAGCCCGAGGGCGAAGGTCGGTCCGGCGGCGAGATCGGCGGCGAGCGCGTTGGTTCGGGCGGCCAGTTCATCATCCGCGACGACATGGTTGACGAGCCCGAGAGCCAGCGCTTCCTCAGCCTCGACAAAGCGTGCCGAAAACACCAGTTCCTTGGCCTTGGCCATGCCGAGGCGACGGGTCAGAAACCAGATCGCGCCACCGTCGGGGGCGAGCCCGATGCGCCGGAAAATCTGCGAGAATCGCGCGGTTTCCGACGCCACTACCAGATCGCAGGCGAGCGCGATGCTCCAGCCGATGCCGACCGCCGGGCCGCGCACCGCGGCAATGACCGGCTTCTCGATCGCGTGCAGCGCGCGGATGAAAGTGTGTCCGCCCTGCTGCAGCCGTTGCCGTCCGCCGCGCAGATCATGTTGTTGGCCGGCCATGCGGTCGACATCGGCCCCCGAGCAGAAACCGCGGCCGGCTCCGGTGACGACGACCGCCCGAACCGCATCATCAAAGCGCAGCCGGGTGAAATGCTCGCACAGGCTTTCGCGCATTCCGACATCGAGCGCGTTCAGCTTTTCCGGGCGGTTCAGCACGACTGTGGCGATCGCGCCTTCGACGGTCAGATCAACCGGCATTTTGCATTCCCTCGTCAGCTGCGGCGAATTATAGCGTGCAGACCGTCGGCTCCAACCCTGGATCGGCGCGTTTCACTGTGAAAGAAGAACCGGCTCGCGCCGGGTGGAACATGGTGGATGGATCGCTCTCGACCCCGGAACAACGGGACCCAATATAGTCGGCACCCGCCCGCAACGAACCGCCAGGGAGTGCACGATGACCGCGATTACCGAGACCGGAAGCCGCCGCGCCGAGACTGCCAAGCCGCGGCTTGTCGGTATCAACCACGTTGCCCTCGAGGTCGGCGATATCGAGGAAGCTCTCGCATTCTACGGCAAGATCTTCGATTTCACGCTCCGCGCCAAACGGCCGGGCAACGCTTTTATCGAGCTCGGCGATCAATTCATCAACATGATGCAGACTGCCGAGCCGCATGAGGACCGGCGCCGCCATTTCGGGCTCGTCGTCGACGACCGCTCAAGCGTGCGCGCGCGGGTCGAGGCGGCGGGCGGCAAGCTGTTACCGGGGCCGTTTCTCGATTTTCTCGATCCGTGGGGCAACCGGGTCGAGATCGTCGAATATGCCGACATCCAGTTCACCAAAGCGCCGCATATCATGCGTGCGATGGGCTTCGCCGAGGAGAAGACCGAGAAAGCAAAGCGCGAGCTTGCCGAAAAGGGGATGGCGGCTTAACCCCGCGGGACCGCCAGCGAGTAGCGCGATGAACCTCGCCAAGATCCCGGCTGGACTTGCCCCACCCCACGATATCAACGTGATCATCGAGATCCCGCAGGGCGGCGAACCGGTCAAATACGAGCTCGACAAGGAATCGGGAGCGTTGATCGTCGACCGATTTTTGCACACGGCGATGATCTACCCCGGCAATTACGGCTTCGTGCCGCACACCCTGGCACAGGATGGCGACCCGATCGACGTTCTGATCGTCGGCCCCGTCCCGGTGGTGCCGGGGGCGGTCGTACGGTGTCGCCCGATCGGCGCGTTGCTGATGGTGGACGAGCACGGGCCGGATGAGAAGATCATTGCCATGCCGGTCGATACCCTCAACCCGTATTACAGCGGCGTGCAGTCGTATCGTGACCTGCCACCGACCCTGTGCGCCCAGATCGCGCATTTTTTCCGGCACTACAAGGATCTCGATCCGGGCAAATGGGTCGATATCGAGCGTTGGGCCGATCCCGAGGAAGCGGCGGCGCTGATCACCACAGCGATCAGCCGGGCGCAGAGCTGACCCGCCCGCAGCGTCACAGCGATGACGGTGATTTCGGCTTCTCGCCGCTGGCGAGCGCCTGCCTGATCGCCCGCCAAACCCGCTCCGGGGTTGCCGGCATTTCGATGTGGCGTACCCCGAGCTCGCTGAGCGCATCGACGATCGCATTGATCACCGCGGCCAACGCCGGGGTGGTGCCGCCCTCGCCGCCGGAGCGCACGCCAAGCCGGTTGGTCGGCGCCCGGACCTCGCTGAGCGCCGTCCGCAGCGGCGGAAAGGTTCCAGCCCGCGGCATCGCGTAATCCATAAAGCTCGCGGCCAGCAATTGTCCGCTTTGCGGATCGTAGTGGCTGTGCTCAAGCAGGGCCTGGCCCACACCCTGAGCGATGCCGCCATGGGTCTGGCCGTGCAGGATCATCGGGTTGATCGCCCGGCCGACATCATCGACCGCGGCATAGCCGACGATCTCGACAGCACCGGTCTCGGGATCAACCTCGACCTCGCAGATTTGGGTCCCATAGGGAAAGCTGGCGACCGGCAGGGTCTCGTCGCTGATCCCGGCGAGCGGTCCGCACAGCTCGGGCGGCAGGTCGGTTCCGGCCGCGGCGGCTGCGGCGATCTCGAAGATGCCGAGTTCGCGGTCGGTGCCGGCGACGCGGAAGCGGCCCCGGGCAAACTCGATGTCGCTCTCGCCGGCCTCGAACAGGAGACTGGCGATCTTGCGGCCCTTGTCGATGATCGCGTCGGTCGCATTGCCGATAATCGTTGCCGCCAGCTTCATCGAGCGGCCGGAATGCGAGCCGCCGCCTGCCTTCACCCGAAGCGTGTCGTGGGCGACATAGACGATGCTGTCGAACGGCACACCGAGCCATTCGGTGACGAGCTGCGCAAAGCTCGTTTCGTGACCCTGTCCCGAGGCCATCGTACCCATCACCAACTCGACCCGGCCTTCGGGGAGCACGGTGATTTCGGTACGCTCGCGCGGCACGCCGCTGGTGATCTCGACATAATTGGCAAGACCGATGCCGCGCAGCCGGCCGCGACGTTTGGCGGCATTGCGTCGGGTCGGAAATCCGTCCCAATCAGCCAGCCCCAGCGCGGTGCGCATCGCCGCCGGGTAGTCGCCACTGTCATAGGTGATGCCGAGCGGATTGCGATAGGGCTGGGCGGCCGGCGGAATCAGGTTGCGGCGGCGCAGCTCGGCCGGATCGAGCCCCAGCCGGTCGGCCAGGAGATCGACCAGCCGCTCGATGACAAAGATCGCCTCCGGCCGCCCGGCGCTGCGGTAGGGTGTCGTCGAGACCGTGTTGGTGACCGCACCCCGGCCACGGAAATAGGCGACCGGGATGCGATAGACATTCGACATCAGGCCGAGACCTTTTTGCAGCGGTCCGAATGCCACCGCATGACCGCCGAGATTGGAGAGATTGGTGCCGCGGACCGCGAGGAAGCGGCCGTGCTCGTCGCAGGCGAGCTCGGCGGTCACGGTCAGGTCGCGGCCCTGCCAGTCGCTCAAAAAGGATTCGCTGCGCTCGCAGGTCCATTTGACCGGGCGGCCGACCCGGCGCGCGGCCCAGGCGAGCAGTGCGTATTCGGGGTAGAACAGATTGCGCGTGCCGAAATTGCCGCCCATGTCGTAGCACACGACCCGCACATCCTCGGCGGCCACCCCGAGCACCTGGGCCAGATCCAGCCTGACCTTGGCGACACCGCGGCCGCTCCCGGTATAGAGCGTGTAGCGCCCGCTTGTGGGATCGTATTCGGCGACATTCGTGCGCGGCTCCATCGGCACGCCGGTCACCCGCTGCGCCCGGGTTTCGAGCCGCACGACCTGCGCCGCCTGGGCAAACGCGGCGGCGGTGGCGGTCTCGTCGCCAAGCTCGATATCGATTGCGAGATTGCCCGGTACAGTCTCCCACAGCAGCGGCGCCCCGGGTTGCAGCGCATCGGCGGCGCGCGTCACTGCGGGCAGCGGCTTGTAGCTGACATCGAGCCGCTCGGCCGCATCCTTGGCCTCGGCGATGGTCGCGGCGACGATCATCGCGACCAGCTCGCCGACAAAGCGGACGCGATCGCGGGGCAGCGGAAAATGGGTCGTGGCGACCGGCGCAAAGCCGCGGGTGCGGGCCTGCACATCGGGCGGCGCCATCAGCGTCGGATTGTGCGGGATGGGTCCGAGCCCCGCAGCGGCGTAATCGGCGCCATCGAGCACCGCGAGCACGCCCGGCGCGGCGATTGCGGCGCTTTTCTCCACCGAGAGGATCCGGGCATGCGGGTACGGCGAGCGCACCATGACCGCGTGCGCGAGCCCCGGCACCGGAAGGTCATCGACATACCGGCCGCGGCCGGTCAATAGGCGCAGATCCTCCTTGCGCCGGACCGGCTGGCCGATGCCGTTGACGATGGCGGGTACGGGGCTCATCTGCTTCTCCTCGGTCGGCTGAGGGCGCGACAGGCCTCGGGCCAGAGGTCCGGGTGGCAGCGGCTGGCGCAAGGGCTATCAGCAATGCGGCGCATATCACGGCCGAGTGTGTAGCAGCACCTGCGTCGCGGCCCAAATCACCCCGCTTAGGGCTACAAAAGCGGCAACGCCGACCCCGATCACCCATCGGATCAGCCTTAGCTCCAGCTCGGCAAGATCGGTCTTGGTCGCGAGGTTCGAAACATCGAGATCCTGCGCCCGACGCACCGCGCGCGTAACCGCCTCGGCCTGCTCATCGGTAAACCCCGACGCCTTCAGATCCTTGACGAGCTCATGCGTGTCGAGCGTGCTGATCACCCACCATAATGTAATCATCTCGGCTCCCTTGGCCAGCCGACCGGCCGCTCGCGCCAGCGATACCGGCACACCCGTCCAGCCGGCAGGTTGGGGCCCGCGCAATAGGCGAGCGGCGAGCCGACAACGAGACCGAGGCGGGCAGTGATATGCCGCGTGCACGTCGCTGCAGCCTATGCCCCGACGCATCCGGTTGCGGGCCCGCGCCCGGCTGCGCTATTGAGCCACGAGCCACGTCGCGAAAGGATCACCCGAATGGCGCAACAGGGCCCGCTCTCCGGCATCACGATCGTCGATTTGTCCCGCATCCTGGCCGGGCCATACTGCACCTTGTTGATGGCCGAGCTCGGCGCGCGGGTGATCAAGGTCGAGCCGCCGCTGCAGGGTGACGATGCGCGCCAATACGGCCCGTTCAAGAACGGCAAGTCGGCCTATTTCGCCTCGGTCAATCGTGGCAAGGAATCGATTGCCCTCGATCTCAAATCGCCCGATGGCCGCAACATCTTCGAACGCCTGTTGGACAAGGCCGATGCGCTCGTTGAGAATTTTCGGCCCGGCACGATGGAGAAGCTCGGCTATGGATGGGAGACGCTGCACCCGCGCTATCCGCGTCTCGTCTATGCCGCGGCCTCGGGCTTTGGCCACACCGGCCCCTACTCGCATTACCCGGCCTACGACATGGTGGTGCAGGGGCTGGGCGGGGTCATGAGTATCACCGGGCATCCTGACGCTCCGCTGACCCGGGTCGGCACCTCGATCGGCGATCTCGGCGGCGGCCTCTTTACGGCGATTGCGCTGAATGCTGCGCTGTTGCACCGCGAGCGTACCGGCGAGGCGCAAAAGGTCGATGTCTCACTGTTCGACTGCCAGCTCGCACTCCTCGAAAACGCGATCATGCGCTACACCACAACGGGCGAAATCCCCGGACCGATGGGCGCCCGCCACCCGTCGATCACGCCATTCGAGGCGTTTGCCACAGCCGATGGCAACCTCATCATCGCCGCCGGCAATGACGGGCTGTTCGTCAAGCTGGCGCGGGCGCTGGGCCGCCCCGATCTCGCCGACCATCCGCTCTACAAGACGAATGCGCTGCGCAACCAGCACCAGCAGGCGCTGAAGGCTGAGATCGAGAGCGTGCTGCTGGCGAACGGCACCGAGCACTGGATCGCGGTACTTGAAGCGGGCGGGGTGCCGTGCGGACCGGTCAACAACGTCGCCCAGGCCTTGGCACACCCGCAGACCGCGGCGCGCAACATGCTGGTGGCGGTGGACGATCCGGTGATCGGCCCGCTCCAGCTCGCCGGCAATCCGATGAAGCTTTCCGGCTTTGCCGACCCGGAGAGCCGGGCGCCGGCACCCGATCTCGACGGGGATCGCGACCGGATCCTGCGCGAGCTCGGGCTGTAGCCGATCCGCCACCACAAACGCGGACCCCGGGTGCGGCCGGCGGCGGCCGCGCCAAGATGACCGGCCGGCGATGATCCGCTGGCTTCTCGCCGGTTTTGTGGCACTTGTGCTCGCGCTGGCGGGTGCCGGATATCTTTATCTGCGCTCGTCGCTGCCGCAGACCAGCGGGCGCATAGCGTTGCACGGTCCGCACGCAATGATCCGGATCGTTCGCGACGCCGACGGCATTCCGACGATTTTTGCGCAGGATGATGACGACGCCGCGTTCGGGCTCGGTTTTGTGCATGCCCAGGACCGGCTGTTCCAGATGGAGCTGATGCGCCGCTATGCCGCCGGCCGGCTGGCGGAAATCTTCGGGCCAAAAGCGCTGCCGGTCGACAAGATGATGCGCGTGCTCGGGCTGTACCGCGCGGCAGAGGCCGAAATCCCGTTTCTGTCGCCCGAGATCAACCGCGCGCTGCGCGCCTATGCCGCCGGCGTCAACGCCTTTCTCGCCGCGCACCGGGGCGCGCTGCCGCCGGAATTTCTGCTGCTGCATTTTCGCCCCGAGCCATGGCGCGAAGCCGACAGCCTCGTCTGGGGCAAGCTGATGGCGTTTCGCCTCGACGGCAATTTCCGCGGCGAACTGCTGCGCGCCCGGATGGCGCGGACGATCTCGGCGGCCGACATGGCATTTCTCTATCCACAATACCCGAAGGAAGCGCCGGTCACGCTGGCGATGCTGCGGCCGATCTATGGGAAGCTCGCGCTCGGCCGGCTCTACGATCTGCTGCCGCCGATCACCGGGCCGCATTATGCCTCGAACAACTGGGTGGTCGACGGCAAGCACAGCAAGAGCGGCAAGCCGCTCCTCGCCAACGACCCGCACCTCGCTTTCGGTGCGCCCGGTTTCTGGTATCTCGCCCGGCTGAAGACCCCCGCGCATGACATCGCCGGGGCGACCGCCGCCGGGCTGCCGCTCGTCGTGATTGGCCATAACGAGCACATCGCCTGGGGTTTTACGACCACAACCGCCGATGTCGAGGACCTGTTTGTCGAAAAGGTCGATCCGGCCGATCCCGGGCGCTACATGACCCCCGACGGCAGCGCGCCGTTTGTCACCCGGCGGGAGAAGATCCTGGTGCGCGGCGGTAAGGCCGTCACGTTGACGGTACGCGCCACCCGCCACGGGCCGGTGCTCTCCGACGTGCTGCCGCCGGGCGCCGCGGATCCCGGTTATGTGCTGGCGCTGAGTGCTACCTTTCTGCTACCGCAGGATCGCGGTGCCGAAGCGCTGTGGCGGGTCGACCGCGCTGCCGACTGGCCGAGCTTCCGGGCGGCATGGCGCGGTTTCGTCGGTCCGATGCAGAACACGGTCTACGCCGACGACAGCGGCACGATCGGGTTTATCGCGCCGGGGCTGGTGCCGATCCGCCGCCGCGGCGACGGCTGGATGCCGGTGCCGGGCTGGACCGGCGAATATGATTGGAAAGGGTTCATCCCGTTCGACCAATTGCCGCAGGCGATCAACCCGCGATCGGGCCGCTTTGTCAGCGCCAACAACAAGATCGTTCCCGACACCTACCCGTATTTCCTGAGCCGTGACTGGGATCTGCCGAACCGGGCCGAGCGGATCGACGCACTGCTCGACAAGACCCCGGTGCAGAGCCCGGCATCGAGTGCCGCGATCGACGCCGACACCTTCTCGCTGATGGCGCAGCAGCTGGTGCCTCTGATGACCGGGATCAGCCCCGCGGACGCTGCCTCGCGCGCGGCACTCCAGATCCTGCGTCGCTGGAATTTCCACATGGATCGCGACGCTGTGGCGCCGTTGCTGTTCACGGCCTGGCTGCGCCAGTTCAGTCACGCCGTCCTGTTCGGCCGGTTTGGTGATACGATCGCCGATTACTGGAACTTGAAGCCGCAGGTCATGAAAGCGGTATTGACCCGGCGGCCGGATTGGTGCGCCGACCCGAAACGGCCGGGCACCGAAACCTGCGCCATACGGCTCGAAGCGGCGCTGCACGCGGCACTGGCGGAGCTGCGCGCGGCCTATGGCGATGACATGGACCGCTGGCTATGGGGGCGCGCGCATATCGCCCATTTCGCCAACCCGGTGTTCAGTCAGATCCCGGTGCTGCGCGGCTGGTTCGATCCATCGATCGCCACGCCCGGCAGCTATGATACGGTCAATCGCGGTCCAAGCGTGATTCGCGATGCCCGCCAACCGTTCGCGCAAGTATTCGGCGCCGGGCTGAGAATCATTACCGACCTATCGGCTCCACAGGATTCACAGATGATCATCACGACCGGCCAATCCGGCAACCCGCTATCGCGCCATTTCGCTGATCTCATTGGGCGCTGGCGCGATTTCGATTGGCTCCGTCCGGGCTGCGCCGCCGCCGTCTCCACCCTTGAGCTGGTGCCCGCGAAATGAGCGACCTGCCGGTGACGCTTGGCGACATCCGCAACGCGGCAGCAGCGATCGCCGGCGCGGTCCTGCGCACCCCGACGGTGGCAGCGCCGGCATTGTCGGCGCTCACCGGGGCCGACATTCATCTGAAGCTCGAAACCTTGCAGCGCACCGGCTCGTTCAAGGAGCGCGGCGCGTTGAACAGGCTCCTTGCGCTAAGCGAGTCGCAACGGCAGGTCGGGGTGATCGCGATGTCCGCCGGCAACCATGCCCAAGGTGTCGCCTATCACGCGCGACGTCTCGGCATCCCGGCGACGGTGGTGATGCCGGAGGGGACTCCGTTTACCAAGATCGAGCGCACCGAGAGGCTCGGCGCCCGCGTCGTGCTGAAGGGCGAAGGCCTCATTGCCGCACGCGAGGCGGCGCAGGCGCTGGCAAACGACGGCGGGCTCGTCTTTGTCCATCCCTATGACGATCCGGCAGTGATTGCCGGCCAGGGCACGATTGCACTCGAGATGCTGGCCGATTGCCCGGATCTCGACCTGCTCGTCGTGCCGGTCGGCGGCGGCGGGTTGATTTCCGGGATCGCAATCGCGACCAAAGCGATTGCGCCTCACATCGAGATCGTCGGCGTGCAATCGATGCTCTACCCATCGATGCAACGGCTGATGCATGGCGAGGAGCCCGGGCCACCCGCCGACGCGGCAACCCTGGCCGAAGGCATCGCGGTCAAGGAGCCGGGCCGGCTGACCCGCCGGATCGTCAAAGCGCTGGTCGCCAACATCCTGCTGGTCGATGAAGCGATGCTCGAAAACGCTGTCGAACTGCTGCTCGATGGCCAGAAACTGGTCGTGGAAGGGGCCGGAGCCGCCGGCCTCGCCGCGATCCTTGCCGCGCCCGAACGGTTTGCCGGAAAGCGGATCGGGATCGTGCTGTCCGGCGGCAATATCGATGTGCGCCTCTTGGCCTCGATCCTGATGCGCGGCCTGGTGCGCGAGGGCCGGCTGGTGCGGCTGCGGGCCGAATTGCCGGATCTGCCCGGCATCCTGTCACGCGTTTCCGGGATCATCGGCAAGCATGCCGGCAATATCGTCGAGGTTCATCACCAGCGGCTGTTTCACGACACCTCGGTCAAGCGCGCCGAACTCGACGTGGTCGTCGAAACGCAGAACCGCCGACACGCCGAAGCGCTAATCGCTGCCCTCAACGCGGCTGGTTTCCCGACGCGGCTGTTACCGAACGGCGACGGCAATGCCCGAGAGGACCGGTAGGGGGAGGAGCAACGGCTTCAGCCGGTGCCTTCGACCAGGATCAGCCGTCCGGTCGACGCCTTCTGGCGGATTTTCAGCGCCCGCTGATACTCGTCGGAGTGGTACCAGCGCCGCGCGGTCTCTGCATCGGGGAATTCGATTACGACAATTCGCTGCGGCTCTGGCGAGCCTTCGACCAGCGCGGCGGCGCCGCCGCGCACGATAAAGCGACCGCCAAACCGGGCAATGCTGGCGGCGGCGAGCGGGCGGTAGGGTTCGTAGGCGCCAGGATCGGTCACCTCTACCTCGGCGATGACATAGGCGGGCATCGGCTTCTCCTCGCGCAGCAATATCGCCACCCTAGACCGGTTTGTGTGCCCGGGATAGGCGGCCGAGAGGGCCGCGAATTCACGGCGCAAGCAAGATCGGGCTTCGATGCCGCGTCCATATGCGAAGAGAAGGGGGTATTCTGCTGGACGGCCGCCTGGTTATCTCGCGCGGCACAATTGACAAGGCCGAATCTCGGAGGAGCGACACTATGGCGGGTCTGCGAACCGGCGGATGCTTGTGCGGCAGGGTGCGGTATGAATCGGTCGGGGAGCCGATGTTTTCGCTGCAGTGCCATTGTCGCGACTGCCAGCATCAGAGCGGCAGCGCCTACATCGCGGCAATGCGGGTGCCCGCAGCCGGATTTCGCGTCACCCGGGGCGAGCCGAGGCTCTATATCAGCATCAG
>DATJTI010000030.1:0-59482 GCA_035503615.1 Allostellaceae bacterium
GAGACCTATTACACGTTCGGGACCTTCTCGCCGACCTCTTCGGTGCCGATCGCCCAGGCGCCGGGTGCCACGGAGCCGCGCAGTCTGAGCCCCGGCGCGCCGATCGGCGTCACCATCGGACTGCGCGCAACCTTCTGAGCCACCGCTGGCCATTGCGCGCGCCGCAGGCAGAGGGCGTACTCAGCCGGGGCGGCGGACCGGAGCGTGAGCGAAAGCTTCGGCCATCGCGGTAAAGGCGGGCTTGGCGCGGAGTTCGGCGTCAAACGGTAAGGGTCGCGACGGCAGCTCGTCCCTGCGCCATCGGACCGGATTGGTCTCTCGCCGCACGATCCAGCTGTGCCGATCCGACAGGCCCCAGGTAACGACCATCTTGACCGCCGGCTCGTCGAGTGCCGCGTCGAGAAACCGCCGATACATGTCGGCGACGAGCCGGTCGCGGGTAGCGATATCGGCCGGCGCGAACTCGTCGCTGACATCGAGTTCGGTGATCTGGATCGTCAGTCCAAGACCGGCGATATCGGCAAGGAAACGGCGCAGCCGGGCCGGCGACAAGGGTGGCCCGCCCAGCGCACGCAGATGCGCCTCGATGCCGACCGCATCGACCGGTGTGCCGGCCGACTGCATGCGGTGCAACAGGCCGAGCAGGGCGGTGCGGCGGGCCTCCTGCCCAGGCGCGTCGAGCACGATGTCGTATTCGTTGACGACGAGCAGCGCTTTGGAATCAGCCTCACGTGCTGTGCGGTAGGCGAGGTCGAGATATCCGGGCCCGAGCGCATCAAGAAACACCGCCTGGCGGAGCCCGTCCGGCCGGCCGTCCTTTGGCTCGATCGGTTCGTTGACGACATCCCAGCTGTGGATGATGCCGCGATAGCGCCCGACCATCGCGCGAATGCGGTCGATGACGGCGCGACGCTGCTCCGCCCGGCTCGGCAGCGCACCGAACCAGGGCGGGGTGCGGAAATACCATAAAAGATTGTGGCCGCGTAGTGCCAGACCGCTCTCGACTGCAAAGCCAGCGACCGTGTCGCCCGGGCGGTGATCGTCGTGGCCGGGCGCCCCGAGGTTGATGTCCCGCCATTTCATGTCGTTCTCGGGGACGACGAGACCGGCCTGGGCCAGAACGAGCCGGACAAAAGCGGGATCGCTGTCGATCTGCCCGGCCGAAATCGCGGTCCCGTAAAGGAGGCCCTTGGCCGCCGCAAGGCGGCGCAACGCCTCGGTCTCGGCGGCCTCGGCCGAGGGGCTGGAGGCAGCAGCGAGCGCCGCCAGCCCGCCGGCCAGCACGTCCCGGCGCCGCGGACGACCGGCCGGCAACCGCGCAGCGTTCACGGTGGCCCGGTCTTGCTGGCGGCAGCCGCCGGCGCAGCCAGATCCGAGCGGCTCGCCAGATGCTCGAGATTGGCCCGGGCCGCCATGTCCTCCGGACTGCCGGGCGCGACACGGCCGATCTCTTCCCAGTCGCTGCGAGCGCCGGCGGAATCACCTTCGAGGCGGCGGATGTTGCCGCGTTCGAGCAGGGCCGCCGCCGAATGCGGCGCCTCCGCAAGGGCCTTGTCGATGTCGGCACGCGCCGGGTTGAGACGGTCGAGGGTGCGATAGGCCGAGGCGCGATAGATCAGCGCATCGAGGCGGTCCGGATGCGCCTTCAGCACCCGGTCGAGATCGGCAACGGCGCGATCGAGGTAGCCGGCCGAAGCAGCGGCTTCGGCGTGGTCGATCAAGAGATCGGGGTCGTCCGGCTGCATGGACAGCGCCTGGCCGGCCACCGCATAGGCGCGCACTGGATCGCCGGCCAGCAGCCACGCCTGTGCCGCCTGGTCGAGCACATCGGCGCGCAACGACGCCGGTGCCGTGGTCATGGCCTTGGCCAGCTCCTGGAGACGCCGCGCCCCCTCCTGATATTTGCCGAGCGTGATCAGCGCCACCGCGGCGCAATGCCGGGCGGGATGCGCGCCGCCATGCACGAGCCAGGTCGCCGCCAGCGCCTGGGCGGCATGCGGATGGTCCTTGGCGAGCTGCATGCAATGCGCATAGGTGGCGGCGTCGGCCGCCGCCGATCGGGGTGCTGGTGCTTTCGACGCCGTTGCGGACAGCGCCGTCGGGTCGGCAGCGGCGCGGCCGCCGAGCAGCACCAGCAGCGCCAACGGAGCAAACAGCAGCCGGCGCGTGCGATGTTGCATGCCGGCAGTCCTGGGCGCGGTGACCATCGCCGCCACCGATAGCACACGCGGGGTTGGCGCCGAAACGGTGAAGCCGCTAGGCTCGCCGCCTGATCCCCGATTGCCGATCGCGCTGCGCCGTGCCCGACGACATTCCAGTCCCGAACCCGGACCGCCCTGCGGAGACCGCGGCCGCACCGCCGCTTCGGGCGATCGCGCCACGGCCGCACCTCTTCTGCTTCGGTCTCGGCTACAGCGCGCTCGCACTGGCGAGGCAGCTCGCCGGCTCGGGCTGGATGGTGCGCGGGACCTGTCGCAGCCCGCAACGGGCGGCGGCGCTGGCGGCGGGCTATCCGGTCCGGCAGTTCGATCGCGACCGGCCGCTCGCCGCGACCGCGCTCGATAACGTGTCGCACATCCTGGTGTCGGTAGCTCCGGACGATGCCGGTGATCCGGTGCTCGACCGCCACGGCGGGGATATCGCAACGCTGCCGGGGCTCGCCTGGCTCGGCTATCTGTCCTCGACCGGGGTCTATGGCGATCGCGGTGGCGGCTGGGTCGACGAGACTTCGGCGCTGCGGCCAACGAGCGCACGCAGCCGCCTGCGGGCTGCCGCAGAAAGCGGCTGGCTCAAGCTATGGCGGCGCCGCAGCGTTCCGGTGCATATATTCCGGCTCGCTGCGATCTACGGCCCGGGCCGCAGCCCGTTCGCCGCGTTGCGCGCCGGCACCGCGCGGCGCATCGACAAGCCCGGCCAGGTGTTCTCGCGCATTCATGTCGACGATCTGGCCGGCGTGCTCGCCGCCTCGATCGCGCGGCCGCGGCCGGGGGCGATCTACAATGTCTGCGATGATGAACCGGCCCCGCCCGAGGCGGTCATCGCCCATGCTGCGCGCCTGCTCGGCATGCCAGCACCACCCCTCTTGCCATTCGCCGAAGCGCCGCTGTCGGAGGTCGCACGCCGCTTCTATGCCGACAACAAGCGGGTGCGCAACCGACTGATCAAATGCGAGCTCGGGGTGAAGCTGCGCCACCCCGACTATCGCAGCGGGCTCGCCGCCGTGCTCGCGGCCGAGCCTTGAGGCTTGCCGCGGCCGGCAGCCTTCGGCATGGTCGGTACCAGATCGGACCGCCGCCGGCGATCCTGCCCAGCCCGGGAGGAAGGGATGACGACCTACAATGTGCTGATACTTGGGGCCTCCTATGGTTCGTTGCTGGCCACCAAGCTGCTGTTCGGCGGCCACCACATCACGATGGTGTGCCTGCCCGCCGAGGTCGAGGCGTTCAACCGTGACGGCGCGCGGGTCCGCCTGCCGATCAGAGGCCGCAAGGAGCCGATCGAGCTCGATTCGCGCCAGCTGCCCGGTAGCCTGCGTGCCGCCGGCACCGACGCGGTCAACCCGGCCGATTACGATCTCGTGGCACTGGCGATGCAGGAGCCGCAATACCGCTCGCCTGGGGTGCGCGAACTGCTCGATGCGGTGGCGAAAACCAGGCGGCCCTGCATGTCCATCATGAACATGCCGCCGATGCCCTATCTGAAGCGTATTCCCGGTCTCGACACCGAGAGGCTCAAGGAGTGCTTCACCGATGCCAGCGTGTGGGACAGCTTCACGCCCGGGCTGGTGACGCTGTGCAGTCCCGATCCGCAGGCGATCCGGCCGCCCGGCGAGAAGATCAATGTGCTGCAGGTCACCTTGCCGACCAATTTCAAGGTCGCCCGCTTTGAGGCCGACAACGACACCAAAATATTGCAGCAGTTATCGGCCGATGTCGACGCCGCCCGGTATGATCCGGGTGATGGCAAGATCGAACTGCCGGTCAAACTGCGGGTGCACGCATCGATTTTCGTGCCGCTGGCAAAATGGGCGATGCTGCTGACCGGCAATTACCGCTGCGTCCAGTCCGATCGCGCGATCGACATCAATGATGCGGTACATGCCGATGTCGGGGCATCGCGCGACGTATACAATTTCGTCTGTGCGGTGTGCGAGAAGCTCGGTGCCGCGGCCGACGACCTGGTGCCGTTCGAAAAATATGCCGCGGCGGCACGTGACCTGATACGGCCGTCCTCGGCGGCGCGGGCGCTCTTCAACGGTGCACCCAATATCGAGCGGACCGACCGTCTGGTGCAGCTGATCGCGGCGCAATACGGCATGAAGAACGCGATCGTCGATCGGACCGTCGCGACCGTCGATGCCCGGTTGGCTGCCAATCGCCGGGCGGCGGCCTGAAATTCCGATCCGGCGGGGCTTCACCTGTCAGCACCGGCCTCATGTTGTCGTCGCGATTGATGCGGCAGCCCCGCCCATCGGCAAAGCCCCACCCATCGGCAATCTCTGGGCAATGATGAAGCCATCGACCACGGCGGCGCCAGCAGGGAATTGTCAATGCCGGGCCGAACCTTCGAAGACCTGCTCTCGCTCCATGACCGCGCGCCACTCGACCGGTTAGCGGCGGCGGTGCGATTGCCGGAGCGCTCGGGTCCGGTGCCACCGCCGATATCTGGAGGCGCAAGCTCCGGGGTGCGGTTCGGCGCCGAGACCCGCTGACCGGCGACAGATTTCGGGAGACCCCAGCGATGCTCCGATCGGCGCTGCCACGGGTGGCGATCCTCGGGTTTTCGATTGAATGCAACAAATTCGCCCCGCCGGCGACCCGGGCGCATTTCGTGGCACGCACCTATCTCGAAGGCGATGCGATCCTCGCCGAGGCGCGCGCGCCGACCCCATCGATGCTGCCCGAAACGCCCGGTTTTGTCGGCGCGATGGACCGCTCGGGCGGCTGGATGCCGGTTGGCATCGCGCTCGCGATGGCCGAGCCCAATGGCCCGGTCGAGCACGCTTTTTTCGCCGAATTGCTGGCGACGATCGAGCACCGGCTAAAGGCGGCATTGCCGGTCGATGCGGTCTATATCTGCGCGCACGGCGCCGGGCTGACCACCGAGGAGGACGACCCGGACGGGCTGCTGTTCGAAGGGGTTCGGGCAATCGTCGGGCCCGAGGTGCCGATCGCCGCAACGCTCGACCTGCACGCCAACGTCTCCGAACGCATGGTGCGCTCGATCGATGCGTTTATCGGCTATCGGACCAACCCGCATCTCGACATGCGCGAACGCGGCGCCGAGGCGGCGGCGGCGATCCGTGAGATGCTGGCCGGTCTCAGACCGCAGAATGTCCTCATCCGCCTGCCGATCGTGCCGCCGACGGTGACGATGTTGACCGCGTCCGGCCCTTATGCCGAGATGATCGAACTGGGCCAGCGCAGGATGAGCGCGGAAATCCTGAATGTCTCGGTGATGGGCGGGTTTGCGTTTGCCGACACCGCCGATAACGGTCTCGCAATCGTGGTGACCGCGCGGCATGACCGGCGCGCGGCAGAGGTGCTGGCACAGGAGATCGCCGAACTCGGCTGGGCCAACCGGGCGCGGTTCATCCCGCATCTGACACCGCTCGACGCGGCCGTCGCCCGCGCGGTGGCCGCCGGGCGCGATCCGTCGGTGCCGGCACTGGCCTTCGCCGATGTCGCCGACAACCCGGGTGGCGGCGGGCGCGGCAACACGACCTATCTCCTGCGCGCGTTTTGCGAAGCCGGGGTCGAGGGAGCATTGTTCGGCATCGTCTATGACCCGCCGCTCGCCGCCGAAGCGCATGCCAGCGGGGTCGGAGCCCGGTTCGAGGCGCGGTTCAACCGGGCCGAGACGACGAATTTTTCCGAGCCCTGGACCGCGGCGGCGACGGTCACGGCTTTGACCGACGGCAATTGCATCGGCCGGCGCGGCATTTATGCCGGGATGCGGCTCGCACTCGGCCCGTGCGCGGGGCTGCGTATCGGCGGCGTCACGGTCGTTGTCGTGTCGCACCGGGTGCAATGCGCCGATCCGGTCTTTTTCGAGATGATGGGGCTCGACATCGGCGCGGCACGCGCGGTCGCGGTCAAGTCGCGCGGCCATTTCCGCGGTGGCTTCGACGAGTTTTTCGGCCCCGACCAGATCATCGAGGTCGATCTGCCGGGTCTCACTTCGCCGATGCTGAACCGCTTCGCCTGGACGCGCTTGCCGCGCCCGGTGATCCCGCTCGACGATGATGTCGAATGGCACTGCCCCTGAACCATTCCCGCGATATCCGCACAGGAGCTACGAGATGCCGGTGACCCCGCCCTCGCCTGCCCGTGAACAGATCCGCCCGATCGCACCCAAGCTGATCGAGGCAACGCCCGGCTGATGGCGTGCTGCCGGGCGTCGGCGCATCGCCCCCGATCCAGGCTCAGACCGGCACACCGGCAAATGCCAGCAGCTCGGCGATCGTGGCGATGACATGCCCGGAGGCGACACTGATGCCGTTGGCGGTGACCGCCGGGTCGGAGAGGTTGTTCAGATAGCTGGTGCGATCCTTGCGTACCAGGCCGATCAGCGTTTCGGCGACGATCCGGCTGCCGACCGAGCCGAGCCGGTTGCCGCTCTGCTGGAAACGCGCTTCTTGCAGGATGTAGTACCAAAGCGGTGTCGCACTCTGGAACTCGCCGGCGACCAGCGCCGATTTGATCGCCGGCGATATGCCATCGGTCAGATTGGCGGGCGACAACGGCCTGATATCCATCGCCTCGGCAACGGCCTGTCCGGTCGGGATCGACAAGAGGAAGCCGCGCAGCAAATTGCGTTGTGCCAGTTGCTGCAGCAGCGGTCCCAACAGCGTCTGGCTGCCGGGAAGAAAGACCGGCAATTTGCCCAGAGCCTGCGAGATCAGCGGATCGATCCGGCGCGCCATCTGCGGTGCGGGATGCATCGCAAACTGCGCGAAATTGTGCCACTGGACGATGAATTCAGGCTTGAGCTTGCCGCTCGCATCGAGCAGCGAACCGACGGCCAGGGCCTGCGACAGCGGCAATGCGGTGGCACCGGTATGCGTCGGATTGAGGTTGTAGGCCGGGCGGATCATCGAATGGCCAAAGCGGAACGCCGCGACCGAGAACTCCAACGGCAAGAATGCGGTATCCGAATTGGGCGCATAGTACCGGTTGCCGTTGTCGAGCACATCGTCGACCACGACCGGATCGCACACGGTCCGCAGATAGTCGTTGACGACGACGTATTGGTAGGCCCAACGCGCGAGCCGGCGCGCCTTGATGTAGCGTTCGTCGCTCGACAACGCGCCCGGCAGCGCCTGCGCGATATTGTTGTGAAACAGCAGAAAAGCGCATTGCAGCTGGCTGACGTTCAGGTTCTCGTTGTTGCGCATGTCGGCGATGATCGCGGTTCCATCGGCCTGGCGCGGCACGTCGAAACCGGGCGGCACCGGAACGACCTTCAACTCCTTCTGCATGTTGTAAAGAATGTCGGCTTCGGTTTCGCCGAGATTGACGCCGGTTCCCAGCGCCGGACCGTCGCCATAGACCTGCTCCAGATCGAGCTGCGGTCGGCGGCCATTGATCAGCTTGTGCGCCACTTCGTCGGCCGGCAGCGGCGTCAGATCCATGACGTTGCCATCGGGTGTCGCGATCCGGCTGATGCCGATCTCGCGATCGGTCTGGGCGGTGATGTTGTGATCGATGAACTGGCCGAGATAGGTGAAGATCGCGGGGATCGTCGAATCATTCGCCTGGGTCAGGTCGTCGGTCGCCATCGCCGTGCCGAGCGCCAGGAGCGCGCCTTGCGTGGTGGCACCGGGTGGCAGCAACCAATCCGGGTTCTCCGCCAACAACGGAAACATGTACCCGAAGCGGGTGTGGAACAGGATCTCGGCGACATCGAGAACACCGCCATGGGTCAGCTGCTTGAAGGGATCCATCGAACCGCTCCGCTCTGAAGGCACAAAGCCCGGGACATCAGGGACCGGGCAGATGCTAGGCGGCATCGATGCAGACTTGCTGTGAACCGCCTCACACGGCTCCCTGCCCTTTGTGCGAAGACTTAGAAAATTGCCGGAGCCGGAAAATTGCCGGGACCGGAAAATTGCCGGGGTGGCGACCGAGGAGGGGGCGATGACAAAACAATTCCGGCGGCTGCCGATCCTCGGCATCTTGTTGCTGGCGCTGCTCCCGTCGGGGCTCTGCGCCCGCGGATTCTCCCCGGCACCGCGTTGGACGGCAACCGATCCACCGATCGACTTCGCCCATATCGCAACCGGGGAGATCAACCGCCGCGGCGAGGCGGTCGGCTATCACCATCGTGCGGACGGGATCGATCCACCAGGGGCGCGGGTGCTGCGGATCGTGCAGCCGCCCGATGCGAACGGCGTATACCGCGCGCTCGTGGCGGTGCGCGATCCGGCAAGCGGTGAGTGGATCGACAAGCGCGCGGCCTCGACCTTTTTCCCCGATGCGATGTCGGATGATGCGGTCATCGCCGCGGTTCTCGCCGCGTTTGATCATGGCCGCAGACGCCGCGACGGACGGTTTATCGGCTCCTCGGGACACGGCTTCACGATCGAGGGGTGGTACTATGCCGGACATATCGCTGCCGCCTACCCGCTGCGCGGGCCCTGACCCCCGACCTGGAGACGCTGACCGGGCAACAAAGGATGCGACGAGGTCCCCGATCAGCTGCCGCGCTGATCACTGCGCGGCGTCACCCGGCGGGTCATCTCGAAGGTCGTGCGGCGCGTGGCAGCGGCCGGCGCGGTCAAATCCTGGCGAGCTTTCTGCAGGGCGAGATCCAGGGCGACCTCGATGCGGCGCGCAGCCTGCTGGCCGGGATCGGGGCAGTCGAGCGCGGCGAAGCGCCGCCATCGCCGGCGACCGGCAACGCCTTCACCCTATCGATGTCGGCGGACGGGATTGCGATCCGCAACGCGCTCATCGCCAACTCTCGCTCCGAGCACTACGATTTCGCAGAGATGCGGGTGGCGCTCGGCACCTGGATCGCCGCGATCGAGCGCGCCCGCCGCAACCCTGCCTGACCGCATTATCTGGAGCGCTCCCCGCAGGAACGCGCATAGTGCAACGATGAACGATGCATCCGATCGGGAATATCGCAGCTTGCCGCGGGGCAGCGCGGCGGTGGTGCGGCCACGCGACGCGGCGTCATTGATCCTGCTGCGCGGTGACGGCGACGCGCTCGAAGTGCTGGTCGGCCGGCGGCCCTTGTCGGCGCGGTTCATGCCCGGGGTCTATGTCTTTCCGGGGGGTGCGATCGAGGCGCGCGACCGGATCGCCTGGAGCATCGAGAGCGGCAGCGACGCTCTGGCGCCCCGCCTGTTGCGGGCGGCCCGGGCGGCGCTGCGCGAGACCTGGGAGGAAGTCGGCGTGCTGATCGGGGAGGCCGCCGCGGTGCCGATCGACGGACCGGCAGAGCTGCCGGTCGAGCGTGCCTATCGCGAACGCGGGCTGGTCGCGACGCTCGGCCGCCTGACTTATGTGGGACGCGCGATCACGCCATCGCATTCCGCGCGCCGGTTCAACACTCGGTTCTTTCTCGGCGATGCTGCCAGCGTCGTCGGCGCGCCGGTGCCGAGCATCGAGCTCGAAGACGCCGGCTGGCATCCGGTCGAGCCGCCGCTGCTCGACGGGTTTCGCGACGTCACCCGGTTCATGCTGGAGCGAGCGATCGCGCTGCGTCAGGGCACCGCCGCCGGCGAGCCGCCGCTGTTCTACTGGGGCAAGAACGCGCGGCGCATCGGCATCTGCCGGGAAGCCCGGCGCTGATCGGGCTCAGCGCGGGACCTGCTCGCGCCGCGCTGCGATCGCGGTGTCGAGATCGAGCGCCATCGCCCGGCCATGCATCTCTCGCGCCAGGAACAGAAACGCCAGCCCGACCACAATCATGCAACACGACAGGAACAGGAACGCCGGAAACACCGCGGCTTCGGTTGCCTGCGGGCGCAGCACGTTGCCGGTGCCGGCGATCACCGCGAGGCTGAGCGGTCCCAGGATCTTGCCGATGCCGGCCGCGGCATGGCCGAGACCCGACGATCGCGCACCGAGCCGCACGCCATACTGCTCGATCGTATAAGGGGTGATGTTGCTCAGCCCGCCATCGACAAAAAACGCGGATACCGCGACCAGCACCACAAACATCGGCAGGCCGCCGACCACAAGCGCGTGGAGATAGCCGGCAAAGGCGAGCGCGATCGCCGCCGCGAACGAAGCGGCGATACCGAGATTGCGCCGCCCGAGCTTCTGCGCGATCAGCGCGGCGAACAGCCGGCCGACGATCGCGCAAAGTGTGACATAGATGAAATATTTGGCGGCCTCGGCCACCGATCTGTGCAAGGCGAGCGCGATGATCGTCGGTCCCCACAACAGATAGCCGAAAGCGGCTGTCGTCGAGCCGCCCCAGATCAGGATCGTCTGCCAGAACAGCCGCGGATCGGCATAGAGTTCGGTGAGGCTCGCACGCGGCTCTCTGGCGGGGGCCGCTGTCGGCAGCGGGACACGCTCCAGCGGCAGATCGAGATGCCGGGCGACGGCCGCGCGAGCCGCTTCCTGCCTCCCCTTGGCGAGCAGCCAGCGCGGCGATTCCGGAACCCAGAGCCACACGGCGACCCCGATCAGGATCGGCAACAGGCCGAACATCGCGATACCGCGCCAGCCGAGCGCATGAAGCAGGGCATGCGAGGTCAAGGATGCGCTGAGCGGGCCGAGGCTCGCCGCCGCGACAAACAGGCTTGTCAAACCGCTGCGCCAGCGGGTCGGCGTCAGCTCGACGATGATGGTCAGCGCCGGGGTGATCGCAGCAGCGAGGCCGAAACCGACCAGAAAGCGCAATATCGCCAGCGGGACGAAAGCGCCGTTCGGCAAAAACCCGATCAGCCCGCCGGCGATGCCGCAGATCAGCGTGCCGGTCACGGTCTGCAGCCGGCGCCCGAACACATCGCTGAGCGAGCCCCACAAGAGGGCGCCGACAATGGCACCGACCCCGCTGCCATAAAGAATCAGTGCCGCCTGGCCGTAGGTCAGGTGCCAGCTCGGCCCGATCACCGCCAGGATGAAGGCGATCAGAAAGAAGTCGAAAAAATCGAGGATGTAGACACCGGCGAGGAGGCCGAAGCTCGTCCAATAGTGCCGATTGAGCGGCGCCCGATCGAGGGTGACAAGCAGGTCCGGGGGTGAAGCTGTCGCCATCACCCAATCCCTCGGCGCTGCTGCACGGAGCGCGTCACCATCATCCGCCGCAGCGCCCGGCTGCGTCCGCCGCCGCAGCCGGTGCCGAGATCCAGGGTGGCGCCGCGGTCACCGGGCGCCGGTCTTGACCGCCGGTCCCCGCTGCTGGTGCGATCCATCGCCGCCGAGGCTCATCGCCCGGCCATGGGTCTCGACCCCGAGGATCAGAAATGACAAACCGACCAGCACCATACAAAAGGCGAGAAACAGGAAGGCGGGAAACACCGCCGATTCGGTGGCACCGGGCGAGACGAGGTTGCTGGTGCCGGCGATCAGCGCCAGGCTGAGCGGACCCAGGATCTTGCCGATCCCATTCGCCGTCTGCCCCAGACCCGACGAGCGAGCGCCGAGGCTGACGCCGTAGCTCTCGACCGTGTACGGCGCGAGATTCGAGAAGCCGCCCTCGATGCAGAAGGTCGAGCACATCAGCAGAATGATCAGCAAGGGCAGGCCGTTGACCAGCACGCCGTGGTAATAGCCCGCCGCCGCCAGCGCCACCGCCCCGGCGAAACCCCACAGGACGCCGAGCAGGCGGCGGCCGAGCAGCGGCGCGATCAGGGTCACGATGATCTTGCCGGTGACCCCGGCACCCGCGACGAAGACGAAATATTTCGCCGCCTGCGGCACCGAGACCTTGAGCAGCAGCGCCACGATCGTCGGCCCCCACAGATAGACGCCGTAACCGGCGGTCGACGAGCCGCCCCAGATCAGGATGGTCTCCCAGAACATGCGCGGCTGCGACAACAGGTCGAGCAGATTGCCGCGCGGCGGCGTCGCCGGCGGCACCGTCGGCAACGGCACCTGCTGCAGCGCCATCCCCATATGCCTCGCCACCTCGGCACGGGCATCGGCAAAGCGTCCTTTGGCGGCGAGCCAGCGCACCGATTCGGGTGTGAGCAACCAGACCAGCACCGCGATCACTGCCGGGATGATCCCGATCAATGCGACGCCGCGCCAGCCGAGCGGCCCGAGCAGCGCGGTGGCAATGACCGGCGCCAGAAAACCGCCGGCCGACGCCCAGACAACGTAGAAGCTGGTCGCGATCGTGCGGTGCCGGGTCGGAGTGAGCTCGACCACCATGGTCAGCGACGGGGTGACCGCGGCGGTTAGGCCCACCCCGACAAAAAATCGCAGGATCGCGAACTCCCACCATCCCCGGTCCGGGATCACCGCGATCAGCCCGGAGGCCACGGCGCAGATGAAACCGCCGATGATGATCTGCTGCTTGCGCCCCCACGCATCGGAAAACGCGCCGAAGACGAGCGCGCCGACGATCGCGCCGAGCCCTCCGGCATAGAGGATGACGGCGCCTTCGCCATAGGTGAGGTGCCACTGCCCGCGCACCGCCGCCAACAGGTAGCCGACCACCAAAAAGTCGAAGAAGTCGAACACGAACACCGCGGACATCAGGACGAAGGTCGTCCAGTAACGGCGGTTGAGCGGCGCCGTGTCGAACAGCGCGAGCAGGTCGTCCGAAGTCCGTCCGAGCATTCTCCTCCTCCCCCGCAGCGGCGGGTCCCATCCTGGCTCGCCGTCCGAGGCCGAGGTTTAGGTGTCCCCCCGGGCGCCGTCAACTCCACTGCACCCGCATACCCGCCTTCCGACATGGAGAAACCCGCCGCTGACGGGACCGGCCATCCCGGTGCACAATGCGATTGATCGAGGCGCCGGCGCGGCGGGCATCGTGACCGCGACCCGCCTCGGCTCAGCCTCGAGCCCCTGCCACGGAGGAGTTCGCATGGCGCTGATCCTGCAGGAATCGTTGCGTGGATTGTTTTACGCACCCTATTACGCCGCTTTCGCGCTGGGTGCGTTTGCCGCCGAGGGCATCGAGGTGCAGCTGGCCAGTGCGGCGACACCGGCGGCGGCAGCTGATCCGCTGTTCACCGGTGCAGTCGATGTCTGCTGGGGCGGACCGATGCGCGTGGCGCAAACCTACGAGACCCGGCCGGGCTGCGATCTCGTCTGCTTTGGCGAGGTGGTGACCCGCGACCCGTTCTTTCTGGTCGGACGCGAGCGGCACCCGGATTTCAGCCTGGCTGACCTGTTCGGGCTGCGGATGGCGACGGTCAGCGAGGTGCCAACACCGTGGCTGTGCCTGCAGCAGGATCTGCGCCTGGCCGGCCTCGATCCCGACGGTCTGACGCGCGGCTCCGAGGCGACGATGGCGCAAAACGCGGCGGCGCTGCGCCGTGGTGATGTTGATGTCGTGCAGCTGTTCGAACCGTTTGTCGAAGAGCTGGTCGGCAGCTCCAGCGGCCATGTGTGGTACGCGGCAGCAACCCGCGGTCCCACTTCGTACACGACCTTCTATGCCCGCCGCGGCGTGCTGATGGAGAGGCGCGACGAGTTGCGCCGGCTGGTGCGCGCACTCTACCGCACGCAGCGATGGCTTCACGCCCACCCGCCGGAGGCGTTGGCCGAAGCGGTGCAGCGCTATTTCCCGGCGGTCCCGATAGTTACGTTGCGCGCTGCGATCGCGCGATACCGCGGGCTCGGCATCTGGGGCCGCAACCCGATCCTGCCGCGCGATGGATACGAGCGGCTGCGGGCGAGTCTGGTCTCCGCCGGATTTGTCACGCGCGGCCCGTCATTCGAGCAGGCGGTGGACAACAGCCTCGCACAGGAGGCGGTCGACGCCGATCCGCCGGCGCTGGCGCCGGGCTGACGCGCACCCACCGCGCGGGCCTCGGCGGCCCTTCTACGATTCAACCGGGGCGTGTACCAGCGTCACGGCGGACAGCGCGCTGGAGATAGCCGAGTGCGGCTTCGAGCTGGGCATCCTTGCTGGTGCCGATGATCAGCGGCTTGATCGGGTGCTCGGCCATTTCGTTGGCGATGTGTGCCGCATGACCCGAGCTCGCCTGCTCGCTGGCGTTGAGCGGTCCCGAATTCCTCAGCGCGTTGTAGAGGTCGCTTTCGTGGCTCAACACCGCATTGGCGACCTGGTCGCTTTTTGGCAGCGTGGCAACGATGTCCGGGGCGATCCCCTGATCCTGGATCGAGCGGCCCGACGGCGTGTAGTAGAGGGCCGTCGTCAGGCGCAGCGCGCCATGGCCTTCGACCGGGATGATGGTCTGCACCGAGCCCTTGCCAAAGCTGCGCGTGCCCATGATCGTGGCGCGGTGATCATCCTGCAATGCCCCGGCGACGATCTCGGCCGCCGAAGCCGTGGCGCTGTTGATCAGCACGACAACCGGCACCCCCGGCAGCAGGTCACCCGCCACCGGCGCCCGATAGACCCGGTCGTCGTCAAGGTTGCGGCCCTTGGTGGTGACCACCACGCCACCATCGACGAATTCGCCGGTGACATCGACCGCGGCATCGAGCAGCCCGCCCGGATCGTTGCGCAGGTCGAGCACAAAGCCGTTCAGCCGGCCATGCGCCTCCTGTTTCAACCGGGCGATGGCGCTGGCCAGCTCGCTGGCCGTGTTCTCGCTGAAGGTGGTGATCCTGGCATAGCCGATCCGGTCGGGCTCCAGCGCCGATTTGACCGACACGACATGGATGATCGCGCGGGTCAGGGTCACTGCGAAGGGCGGCCGCTCCGAGCGCGCGATTTCGAGGGTGACGGTCGAGCCCGGCACGCCGCGAAGCAGCTTGACGACCCGCTCGACATCCATCCCGCTGGTCGCCTGACCGTCGATCTTGACGATCCGGTCGCCGGGCTCGACCCCGGCATCGGCAGCCGGCGTACCTTCGATCGGCGCGATGACCTCGGGCACCCTGCCTTCGAGGGTCAGCTCGATGCCGATGCCGCCAAACTGGCCGCGGGTCATCGCGATCATCTCGCGATACTGCTCCTCGTCCATATAGTCGGAATGCGGATCGAGCCGGGTCAGCATGCCTTTCAGCGCATCAGTGGTCAGCTCCTTGCCGCTGACCGGCGCCACGTAATTCGCCTGCACCTGCCGGGCCACATCCTGGAGCAGCGCAAAATCGGGGGCATCGCCCGCCGGGCCGGCGGTACCGGCTCCGGCGCTGTCGCAGCCGTAAAGAACGAGGGTGATCATGGCGACAGCGGTGGCCCTGACGGCCAGGCGGTGCAGGTGGGCGAGCGTGATCATCACAGCCTTCGCGGCAGGGGCCCGTCAATCACGGGCCTGTAAAACCCAATCCGGATGATCCTGAGCCGCCACCGCGACGGGTTGTGGCCGAACGCCTTCCGGTCGCCGCACAATGTAATCCTCCGCGCGCTGCCGTCCAGGGGCAGAGGCCGAGTTGTGATGTGAGACCGAGTTGTGATGTCGGCGGCGCGGCGCCGGAAGCAGGGATGCGAGTACCAACGCCCGCAGCCGCCTTGCGGAGGTGCGCCGGCACCTCGGCAATCGGGCCGGCGCATGATTGGCCCTGGCTCAACCGGGCCTGCCACGATATACCCGCGACCGGGACCCTGAACGAGAAAGGGCGGCATGTCGCGTGGTCAAACCGGCACCGGTCGGCTCAGCGTGCATGGGATCGAACTCGAAACGCTGCGCTGCGGCAGCGGGCGCCCGCTGCTGCTGCTGCACGGCTTTGATACGGTCGCTGCCGAGGCGCCGTTTCTCGGCCTGCTCGGCCGTCATCGCGAAATCATCGCGCCCTCGGCACCCGGCTTTGGCCACTCGCCGCGCCCGGAGAATTTCGACACGATCTATGATCTCGTCCATCTCTATCTCTCTGTGCTCGAGGCGATCCCCGGCGACAAGGTGAGCCTCCTCGGGCTGTCGTTCGGCGGCTGGCTGGCGGCCGAACTCGCCGCGGCCTGCAGTCACCGCATCGACAAGCTGATCCTCGCCGACCCGCTCGGCATCAAGATCAGCGACCGCGAAACGCCCGATATCCTCGATATCTTCAACCGCTCGCCCGACGAGGTGCGCCGCTGCAGCTGGCACAATCCGGACCGATCGGCGCCCGACTACAATGCGATGTCGGACGAAGCGCTGATCATCCATGCCCGCAATCGCGAGGCGTTGTGCCTCTATGCCTGGCATCCTTACATGTACAACCCGCAATTGCCGCGCTGGCTCGCTCGGATCGCCGCACCGACCCTGTTGTTGTGGGGAGCGAGCGACCGGGTGGTCAGCCCCGATTACGGTAGCACCTATGCGAAACTGATCCCGGGCGCGCGTTTCGAACTAATCGCCGAGGCGGGGCACCATCCGGAAATCGAGCAGCCCGAGGCGTTTGCCCGGCAGGCCGGCAATTTTCTAGACGAATAGCCCGGGATCGAGCGATGCGCGTATGGTATCATTGCGAAAATGTGTACCCGTTTGTGCCGCAGGATGTGCTCGATGCGGCGCCCTCGGTGCGCGCTAGCCTGCCCAATCGCTATTGCGACCCGAAAATCGCCGCCGAGTTGTTTGCCGAATGCCTCGACGAGCACTTGTTGTGTGACGAGCTCGGAGTCAACATCGTCTCGATCGAGCACCATTCGGGCATCAACAGCCTCTACGGCGCGAGCCCGATGATCCTCGGCATCCTCGCCCGCCAGACCAGAAATGTCCGCATCCTCAGCCTCGGCACCCTGATCACGGTCCGCCCCGACCCGGTGCGCGTCGCTGAGGAATATGCGACCGCGGATGTGATCTCGCGCGGCCGGCTCGAAATCGGCTTTGTCAAATCGGGTGACAGCGAGATGGTATCGGGCAACGCCAACCCGGTCGGCTATGTCGGCCGCTTCTGGGAGGCGATCGACCTCATTCAGAAGACCCTGACCTCGCATGACGGCCCGTTCCGCTGGGAGGGCAAGCATTTCACCCACCGGCACGTCAACATCTGGCCGCCGGTGTACCAGCGGCCGCACCCACCGCTATGGGCGGCGACCGGCGACCCCGAAACCTCGGCCGAACTCGGTCGCCGCGGCATGATCAATGCGCTCGTGCTGCGCGGCCCGGAAGCTTCGAAGCGCGCCTTTGAGGCCTATCGCCGGGCGCGGCGCGAGGCAGGACTGCCGCCGCCCGGCACCGACCGCTTTGCCTATGCCGCCCTCGGCTATGTCGGCGACACCGACGAGGAGGGCCTCGCTATCGGCCGCAAGCTGTTGTGGTTTCTCAACACCAGCCTCAAGCAATCGCCGCAAATGTCGAAACTGCTGCCGGGTCGCATGCCGCCCGAAGCCGCGGCGCAGAATTACCGGACCATGCCCGGTCTCGGCAGTGCTGCGGCGCGGCGCCCGGCCGACAGCCTGATCGGGATCACCGCCGAAGAGGCGATCGCCCGCGGCATTCTCGTCGCCGGCAATCCGGACACGGTCTATCGGCAGATCATGGACATCCACGACAAGGTCGGCGGCTTCGGTAATTTCATCTTTGTCGGCCGTTCGGGCTTTCTCGACCACCGGGAAGCCGAAAAAGGCATCCGCCTGATGGCGAGGGAGGTGGCACCGCGGCTGAAGGCGGCAACCACGACACCGCAGCCGGCACAGCACGCCGCGCAATAGCAATAGCCGGTCGCCCGGCTGTCGGATCGCTGGCGGCTCCCGGCTGTCCGGCGGCCGGCGGTTGCCCGATCAACAGCGCCCTGACACCGTTGCGTTTGCCGAGGTCGCGTTGATCGCGTCGCGCCATCGCGTATCTAGCGCTCGCAAAACTGTCACATACTACGGCTAGAATTCGCGATTATGAATGTGGATCGCGATCGCGTGGCCCCTCGGAAGAGCATGCGCTCCCTGGCCGGCAGGGCGCCGGGCGGAGAGCAACCCGTTGCCGCTCGGCAGCGTATCGGCGAGAGCCGAGCCGAGCCGCTGCACCACTACCGCACGATCTGGATTTCCGACGTGCATCTCGGCACTCGCGGCTGCAAGGCCGAATTCCTGCTCGATTTTCTGCGCCACCACGATGCCGAGACGGTCTATCTGGTGGGCGACATCATCGACGGCTGGCGGCTGCGGAAATCCTGGTACTGGCCGCAGACCCACAACGACGTCGTCCAAAAGCTGCTGCGCATGGTCCGCAAGGGGAGCCGTGCGGTTTACGTCCCTGGCAATCACGATGAATGGCTGCGCGACTATACGCGGCTGCAGTTCGGCGGCGTCGAAGTCGTCGAAGAGGCGATCCACTGCACCGCCGACGGCCGTCGGCTGCTGGTGATCCATGGCGATGCGTTCGATGCGGTCGTCACCCATGCGCGCTGGCTGGCGCTGCTCGGGGATGGCGCCTACACGATCGCGGTGTGGCTCAACCGCCATCTCAACATGGCGCGGCGCCGCCTCGGCTACCCCTACTGGTCGCTGTCCGCCTACCTCAAATATCGTGTCAAAAACGCCGTCCAATACATCGTCTCGTTCGGCGAGCTGACCACCGACGAAGCGCGGCGCCGCGGTCTCGACGGCGTCGTCTGCGGCCACATCCATCACGCCGAAATCCGCGAACTCGGCGGGCTCGTCTATTGCAATACCGGCGACTGGGTCGAGAGCTGCACGGCTTTGGTCGAACATTTCGACGGACGGCTCGAGCTGATCCGCTGGGCGGAGCACCGAGCCTTCGATGCGCTCGCCAGCGAACCGGCCGACGCGGTCGATCGGGATGAGGACGCCGCGGCGGAGGCCGATGCCGAACCCTGAGAGAACGCGCGGTCGAGGGGGAGAAATGCGAAACGGGGGAAGACCATGTCCGGCGTGCTGATCAGCTTTGTGGTGCCCGCCTACAACGAAGAGTCGCTGCTCGCCTCCTGTCTCGAAGCGATCCTGGCCGAGATTGCCCGGGCACGATGTCCGGCGGAGATCATCGTCGTCAATAACAGCAGCACCGACCGGACCCGCGAGATTGCCGCGTCATTTGGCGCGGTGGCGATCATCGACGAGCCGCATCGCGGGCTGGTGCGGGCGCGCCGGGCCGGCTGCCTCGCCGCCCGCGGCCGGCTGATCGCCAATATCGACGCCGACACGATCCTGCCACCAGGCTGGATCGATACGGTGCTCGCCGAATTCGCGCGGCAGCCCGGGCTCGTCGCGCTCAGCGGACCCTTTATCCATTACGACATGTCGAGAACCGTGCGGATCATCGTCGCGGTGTTTTATCAGGCGGCATTTCTGAGTTATCTCCTGGTTCGGTTCGTCTTCCGTGCCGGGTCGATGCTGCAGGGTGGCAATTTCGTCGTCGCCAGAAGCGCGCTCGACGCAGCCGAGGCCTTCAACCTCGATTTCAGCTTCTATGGCGAAGATACCGAACTCGCACGCCGCCTCAGCAAGCTCGGCGCGGTAAAATTCTCGTTTGCGCTGCCCGCCTTCTCGTCCGGACGGCGGCTCGCAGCCGAAGGCTTGTTGCAGGTCGCGTTTCGTTACAGCATCAATTATTTGTGGACCGTCGTTTTCAGGCGTCCCTATTCGTCGGGATGGCTCGATTTCCGTCATCCGGTCGACATCAGCGACGCACCGCTCACCTCGATCCTCGGAGTGCGCTCGGAGCCCCCCGAGCGGTTAGCCCGGCTCGCTGCTATCGACGGCTATCGACAATGCCCATCTATTTGGCCGCCCGGCGCGTCTGCCGGTAGAGCGCGGTGCGGTCGCGCTCCTCCTGCCGCAGCCGGATCCGCACCTGCATCAGATCCTTCCAGCTCAAATAGCCGACAAGCTTCGAGCTTTCCCGCGAAACCACCGCAAGGCGGGAGAGATTCGAGCTCATCATTCGATCGATGACTCCCTCCAGATACTCAATCCGATGATCAGCGAGCCGCCGACCGGCACCAGCACCGCGGCAAGCCCCCACGGCGAATGGCCGAGCGGCAGATTGGCAAGGGTGAAACGTCCGAAATAGGCGAGGTTCGTGCACAGGCGGATCAGACCGAGCAGGATCACGCCCGAGATCGTGCCGGCGGTGCCGACGATGAGCGCGATCGCCGCAATCAGCAGCACCCGCGGCCCGGTCGTGAAATCGCCCAGATGGGCGAGCTTCTCGGCCCCGGCGCGGCCGGCGACACGGCCGTCGGTGCCGCGGGGTTTGATTTTTTTCACCGGGTTCCTCCGAGGTGACCACCGCCTCCGCAGAATGTATCGTAGAACGATGCAAAATTTACAAGCAAGGACACGCATGGCTGATCCGATCCGGACCCCACGGCGCAACCCGCCGGTGGAACTCGATCTCCATGGCTACCGCATGCTCTCCGACTTCCGTTATCTGCTGCGGCGGTTTCTCGGATTCAGCCAATCGGCAGCCCGGCGCGCCGGGCTGACCCCGCGCCAGCATCAGGCGCTGTTGGCGGTAAAGGGATTTGCGGCACCATGCGGCCCGACCATCGGCGACTTTGCCGAGCGGCTCGGCATCCGCCCGCACAGTGCGGTCGAACTGGTGGATCGGCTGGTCGAGGCCGGCCTGCTGCTGCGCAGACACGATCCCGCCGATCGGCGCCGGGTGTTTCTTGCCCTCACCGACGCGGCGGAGACCCGGCTCGCCGGCCTGTCGGCGATCCATCTCGAAGAGTTGCGATCGCTGCGGCCGGCGCTGTTACAGATCCTCGAACGGCTGGGCTCCCCGCCGGAGCCGTAACCCCGCCGCACACCCGCTGCTCAATAACCGTCGCAACCGGAACCGTCGCAACCGGAACCGTCGCAACCGGCCGCGCGGGCCGATCGGTCAGCCCCGCGGCACGACCCCACGGCAGGAGAGCGCCACCGCGGCGAACGAGCGCTCACCATCGGGCTGGCCGCACAGATAGGCGGCGCGCAGCTGGCGTTCGAGCCGGTCGCGCCGGGCCGCGTCGAGGCCGCTGACATATTCGCCGAGCATGCCCTCGCCGGCTGCGTAGGGCTCCCAGTAATCGGCGAAATTGGCGAAATCCATGCGGATCATCAGCGAGCGCAGGTCGATGTCGACGAGCCCGGCCGCAGCCCAGATCCGCGGCAAGGCACCCGGCGCATAGACCGGCCGACCCATCGTGCGGTCGCGCGCCGCCGCCGCCGTGTCATCCAGCGCGGCCGCCGTGTCCCAGAACATGCGGTTGGCAGCGGCGCCGCCCGGCGAATCCCAGAATGCGGCGCAAACAACGCCGCCCGGCCGCGTGACGCGTCGCATCTCGGCGACCGCGGCTTCGGGGCCGGGCAGCACCGAGGGCAGCACCAGCATCGACACTGCCCGGTCGAACCGGCCATCGGCGAAGCGCAGCGTGGCGGCATCGCCATGCTCGAGCGTGATCCGCGGGTCGTGGTTCTTGCTCTGCGCCGCGGCGAGATAGATTTCGGAGTGGTCGATCGCGATGAGGCTGGCGATATTGGCCACCGCGGGGAGGGCAAAGGTCAGGCTGCCGGTGCCGCAGCCGACCTCCAGCACATGCTCGCCATCGGCGATGCCGGCATGCTCGATAAACAATGGCGCGAGCCGCCGGCTCCAGCGGCCCATCAGCCGCTCGTAATTCCCCGCATTGCGCGCATTGAACAGCGAAGGCATCAGCTGGGCTCCCGGTCTGCTCGCCTGGTCACTCTGCCGCGAGCGCGGCCGGCTGGAACGGCGACAGCGGGGCGCGTACCGGGCGTTCCATCGGCTGCGGCCACCAGCGGTCCTCCCATTCGGCGAAGAGATCGGCCAATTGCGGCATCACTTTTTCGGCAAACAGGCGCGTGTTGTACTTGGCGAGGTCCTTACTCATGTTGCCGAACTGCAGCAGCAGCATCAGATGGCCGACATTGAGGTCGGTCGCGACCTGGCGCAGCTGTTCGGCGACCTCGTCCGGCGAGCCGATGATCACATAGCCCTTGTCGACGATCGCATCCATCTCGCGCGCCAGCATCTGGAACTTCGACTCGTAGCGCGAGGCTTGTGCGGCCAACGCGACCTGGCTCTGGATCCCGCGGCGCTGCGTCGCCTCGGTGGCATAGCCGGGCGGGCCGGCAAAACGCGGATCGACATGCAGGCAGCGGCCATAGAAATATTCGGCCGGCTCGCGATAGAGCCGATAGGCTTCTTCGCGCGTCTCGGCGACACCGACAAATTGCAGAAAGCCGGCACGGTACGGGTTCCGGTCCTTGCCGAGCCGCGCCATCTCGTCCCAGAACCCCTGCATCGTCGCCTGTCCGGCCTGGTAGCCGTAATAGGACAGATAGCAGTAGACGTGATCCATTGCGGCGCACCATTGCCAGGTCTCGACCGAGCCACCGCCCGGGATCCAGATCGGCGGGTGCGGCTTCTGCACCGGGCGCGGCCAGATATTCACGTAGCGCTGCTGGTTGAAGCGGCCGTTGAACGCGAAGGTGTCCGGCTCGGTCCAGGCCCGTACTACCAGATCGTGCGCCTCGAGATAGCGCTCGCGTAACAGGCTCGGGTTCTGGCCGTAGGCGTAGCAGGTATCCATCGGCGAGCCGACCGGGAAGCCGGCGATCAGCCGCCCGCCCGAGATCACGTCGATCATCGCAAATTCCTCGGCGACCCGGGTCGGCGGATTATGCAATGCGAGCGAGCTGCCGAGCACACAAAGTGCGGCGTCCGATGTGCGCCGGGCGAGCGAGGAGGCGATCAGATTGGGCGACGGCATCAGCCCGTAGCCGTTCGAGTGATGCTCGTTGACGCAGACCGCATCGAACCCGCATTCGGCGGCATATTCGAGCTCATCCATAAAGTCGTTGTACATGTGATGGGCGCGCCGCGGGTCGAACAGCGACGAGTGAATGTCGACCCAGACCGAGGGATGCTTCTCGCGAAAATCGTCGGGAAGCTCGGTGTATGGCATCAGGTGAAACCATAGGAGTTTCATCGCCACGGCTCCGCTGGGGTGTCCACCGGCTCGTACCCTGGCGCTTGCGCTGCCACGGGTCAAGCGGCGACGCCGGTTGTGCATCGATGATTTTGCCCATTTGGCGGGCATCTCAGGAACAAACGCGCCGCGCACATTGTTGTCCGGCTATCTCGTCAATCGTGAGGCTGAACCCGTGGGTCTCATCCTGCTTTGGCTGCTCGGCATACCGCTGCCGATCATCATCATCTTGTTTCTACTGTGGCATTAATTTCGAATACTGGGAGGCTGTGATGCAAAGCTCGCCTGTTGTGGTCGGCCAGGAGCGCATCGTCGCGACCGGCGTGCCGCCGGCGGAGAGTCCGGTCTCGGCAATCTCATGGGCCGCGATCATCGCCGGCGCGTTTGCAATCGCCGCGATCGCCTTGATGCTGCTGGCATTCGGGGCCGGGCTCGGCTTCGCCTCGATATCGCCCTGGTCGAACCGCGGCGCGTCGGCGACGACCTTCGGCGTTGCCGCAGCAGTTTGGCTGATCGTCGTGCAGTGGCTGTCGGCAGCGTTCGGCGGCTACCTGACCGGCCGGCTGCGCACGAAATGGGTTTCGGTGCCCGGCGACGAGGTTTATTTCCGCGACACGGCGCATGGTTTTCTCGCCTGGGCCGTCGCCGCCGTGTTCACCGTCGCGGTGCTGGGCTCGGCGCTGTCATCGGTCGTCGGCGGGGCGTCACGTGCAATCGGCGCGGCCGCAGCGCCGACAGCGCAGGGAGCGGCGGGTGCTGCTGCCAGCGGATCCGCACTCGATCCGACCGGATATCTGGTCGACACCCTTTATCGCTCCGACCATCCTGCGGCAAATGCCGGTCGGCAAGCGATCGACACCGAGACGGCGCGGATTATCGCCCGCGGCCTCGCCGAGGGTCGCGTCCCGGCCGCGGACCAAGCCTATTTGACGCAGCTCGTGGTCGCCCAAACCGGGCTCGGCCAACCCGACGCGGCGAAGCGGGTCGACAACGTAATCTCGCAGGCAAAGGCCGCAAATCTGAGGGCGCGCATCGCTGCCGACAAGGCGCGCAAGACAGCGGCGTACCTGGCTTTCTTCACCGCTTTTTCGATGATCATCGGCGCGTTCATTGCCGCGGTCGCAGCCACCATAGCCGGCCATCGTCGCGACGAAGTGCTGGCCGAGCGGGCCCGGCTGCGAACGATAGCGGTCGAAACCTAGATTTGGATCGCCCGAACGACGATCCACTTGACCGCTCAGTCCCGGGCCGGCTCAGTCCCGGGGCGGGCTCAATCCTGGGCCGGTTCGAGAGATGGCAGGCGATAACGATCCTGCGGGTCGTCCCAGCCTTTGAAATTGGGCCGGCGCTTTTCGGCGAAAGCGGCGCGCGATTCGATCAGGTCGCTCTTGGCGCCATGCTCGTGCAATGCCGCGGCGAGGCGCTGCTGGTCCGGCGAGGGCATCGGCCGCATCTGCCGCATCATGTGCACGGTGTTGACCCGCGAGGCCGGCGGCAACGTCAACAAATGCTCGGCCATCGCCACCGCACTCGGGATCAGCTCCTCGGTCGAGACCAGCCGGTTCAAAAAACCGATCTGATAAAAGCGCTCGGCGGTGAAGCGAAAGCCCAGCGCCATCTCCATCGCGACCGGATAGGGCAGATTGGCGACATGCCCGTGATTATAGCCGCCGAGCAGCCAGCGCTTGGCCTCGGACACCTCGAAGATCGCTTCATGGATGGCGACTCGCAAATCGGTGCGCTCGACCAGCATGAAGCCGCCGCCCATCGCGTAGCCGTTGACCGCGGCGATGACCGGCTTTTCGAGGGCACCGGTCATGAACGGATCCTCGATATCCGGCCGGCTCCCGCCCGGCCGCCCGGCGGCGAGCGATTCGCGCATATCCTCGCCGGCGCAGAACCCGCGACCGGTGCCGGTGAAGATCGCGACCTCGAACTCGTTGCTGCGGCGGAACTCGGTCCAGGTCTCGGCGAGCCTTGTGCGCATCTCGCGATTGAGCGCGTTGAGCCGCTCGGGGCGGTTCATCCGCACCACCAGGATCTGCCCCAGGCGCTCGGTCTCGACAACGGCCATGTGTTCTCTCCACGACGTCCCGGGCGAAGCTATCATCAGCGGCAGCGCCGTCAAACCGTCCCGCGTCAGGCGTTCACCGGATCGCAGGGCCGGGATAGCCGGCCTGGTGCAGCACCACGGCGATCTGGGCGAGGATGGCTGGGTCGTCGATCGTCGCCGGCATCGGGTAATCCTCGCCATCGGCGATCCGGCGCATTGTGCTGCGCAGAATCTTGCCCGACCGCGTCTTCGGCAAACCGGGGACGACGAGGGCCGCGCGAAAGCTCGCGACCGGACCGATGCGCTCGCGCACCAGCGCCACCGCTTCACGCGCGATCTCTGCGGCCGCTCGGGCGACGCCGGTCTTCAGCACCAGAAGGCCGAGCGGGACCTGGCCCTTCAGCGGATCGGCGACGCCGATCACCGCGCACTCGGCGACATCGGGATGGGCCGCCAATACCTCCTCGATGCCGCCGGTCGACAACCGGTGCCCAGCGACGTTGATGATGTCGTCGGTGCGGGTCATCACATGGACATAGCCGTCCGCATCGATAAACCCGGCATCGGCGGTCTGGTAATAGCCAGGGAACGCATCGAGATAGGTGCGGGCAAAGTGGTCGTCGGCTTCCCACAAGGTCGGCAGCGCACCCGGCGGCAGCGGCAATCTGACCGCGAGCGCACCGATCTCCCCGGCTTTCAGCTCGCGCGCGGTGCCCGTGGCCTCGGCATCGAGCACGCGCACATCCCAGCCGGGAACCGCACGCGTCGCCGAACCGTGCTTGACCGGCAGCCGCTCGATGCCGAGACAGTTGGCGACGATCGGCCAACCGGTCTCGGTCTGCCACCAATGGTCGATGACGGCGACCCCGAGATGGCGCTCGGCCCAGGCAACGGTCGGCGGGTCGGCGCGCTCGCCGGCGAGAAACAGCGCGCGAAACCGCCGCAGATCATGGCGCCGGATCAGCTCGCCGTCGGGGTCATCACGCTTGATCGCGCGGAACGCGGTCGGCGCGGTGAAAAAGACGCGAACCCCGTGCTCGGCGATGACCCGCCAGAACGCGCCGGCATCGGGCGTGCCGACCGGCTTGCCCTCGTACATGATCGTGGTGCAGCCCAAGAGCAGCGGCGCATAGACGATATAGGAATGGCCGACCACCCAGCCGACATCGGAGGCGGTCCAGAACACCTCGTCGGGCGCGACACCATAGATGTTCGGCAATGACCAGTTGAGCGCCACCGCATGGCCGCCATTGTCGCGCACGACACCCTTCGGAATGCCGGTCGTGCCTGAAGTGTAGAGAATATAGAGTGGATCGGTCGCCAGCACCGGCACGCAATCGGCCGGCCTTGCGGCGGCGACGAGTTCGTCCCAATCGTGGTCGCGGCCGGGGACGAGTTCGGCCATGCACATCGGCCGCTGCAGGACCACACAATGCTCGGGCTTTGCCCGCGCCTCGGCGATTGCCGCATCGAGCAGCGGCTTATAGGGGATGATGCGAGCGGTCTCGATGCCACACGAGGCGGACAGGATCACGCGCGGCCGAGCGGCATCGATCCGAGTCGCCAGTTCGTGCGCCGCGAACCCGCCAAACACGACCGAATGCACCGCACCAATCCGCGCGCAAGCCAGCATCGCGATCGCCGCCTGCGGCACCATCGGCATATAGATCAGCACCCGGTCGCCCTGGCCGATCCCGAGCCCGGCGAGCGCGCCGGCGAGCCGGGCCACCTCGTCGCGCAGCTGGCGGTAGGTAAAATGCGCAATTTGGCCGGTGACCGGGCTGTCCCAGATCAGCGCGATGCGCGCGCCGTTTCCGGCGGCGACATGGCGGTCGAGCGCGTTCCAGCAGGTGTTGAGACGGCCGCCCGAAAACCACCGGGCCTTGGCTGGACGGCTCTGATCGAGCACCCGGTCCCAGCGGCGCTCCCAATCGATCGCCTCGGCCGCTTCGGCCCAGAATTCCTCGGGGCGGTCGAGCGAATGGCGATAGGTCTCGAAATATCCCCCCGGCATCGGCGTGTCCTCCCGGTGGCCGCGATTCTTCACCTTGGACAGATCGCGAATGTCCGAATATAGGGTCGGACGATAGCACATGGATCAAAGCCGCTTGCGAATTGCGGGCGGTCTTCGGTTGTCAAATTCGATGGCGGACGAAGCGGAAATCGGAGCGGAGCAGCTCGAAGGCTGGGCACTCGCCTATCTCGGGCATTACGCCAGCTCGGCGGCGAACCTGCGGCGGGTGCTGCTGCGGCGCCTGCGACGCCGGCGGAGCGACCCGGACCCGGGAGTCCGGGCGCCGGCGGTACTGCTGGTCGATGCGCTGATCGAGCGCTACCAGCGCTCGGGCCTGCTCGATGATGCCGCCTACGCCACAGCCCGGGCGCATACGCTGCAGCGTCGCGGCGAGTCGACAACTCGGATCCGCGCCCGGCTCGCAGCCAGCGGGATCGAGAATTCGCTGATCACGACAGTGATCGGCGAGCTACGTGCCGACCGAGCCGATCTCGATCTCGCCGCGGCCTGCATCTTCGCCCGACGCCGCCGGCTCGGCCCCTACCGCCGCGGCCCCGCCGACCCAGCCCGCGACCTCGGCGCGTTCGCCCGCGCCGGCTTCAGCCGCACGATTGCCGTCCAGGTGCTCGCCTGCGCCGATATCGCGGCGGTCGAGGCGCTGGTCGGCACAACCGCCAGGTGAAGTTCCCGCCCGGCCGCGCCGCGCGTCATTCGCATGCGGCAGCGATCGCGATGCGACGGGCGAGCAGGTCGTCGATCTCCGCTTCGGCGAGCCCGGCCTCGCGCAGCACCTCGCGCGAATGCTGGCCGAGCCGCGGTGCCGGGTGGCGCAGACCGCAATCGGCGGCGCTGAAGCGCACCGGCGGCCGGACGGTCCGGATGCGGCCTTCCGAGGGATGCTCGGTGAGCGGGAAGAAATCGACCGCGGCCAGCTGCTCGTCCTGCGGCAATCCGGCAAGCGGGTTGACCGGCCCGCACGGGATGTCCGCGGCTTTGAGCGCTGCGAGCCAATGGGCGGTGGTATTCCCACGCACGCATTCGGCGACGAGCGCATAGAGCTCGCCGACGTGGCGGCTGCGAGTTTGCGCATCGGCAAGACGCGGGTCGTCAACGAGCTCCCCGCGCCCGGCGAGGCGAAAGAAATCCCGCCAGTGCCGATCGGTGTAGGGGAGCACGCAGATATGGCCGTCGGCGGTGCGGTACGGGCGGCGGTCCGGCGCCAGCATCCGCGCATAACCGGGCGGGCCCAGGGGTGGATCAAAGGTCAGCCCGCCCAGATGCTCGGCCATCACAAACGCGGTCATGGTTTCGAGCATCGGCACCTCGACCTCCTGGCCCTCGCCGGTCCGCTCGCGCTGCAAGAGCGCCGCCATCACCGCATAGACCATGGTCAGCCCCACGGTCTTGTCGCCGACCAGGGTCGGGACAAACCGCGCCTCGCCGGCGGTCGCCTGCTGAAGTGCGACCAAGCCGCTCGCACCCTGGATGATGTCGTCAAACGCCGGGCGGTCGGCGAGCGGCCCATCCTGGCCATAGCCATGCGCCGAGCAATAGACGAGCCGCGGGTTGAGCTCCCTGGCGCGCTCATAGGCAAAACCGAGCCGGGCCATCGCCTGCGGCCGCATGTTGTGGACGAAGACGTCGCTTTGCCGGACCAGCCGCGTCAGCACCGCCGCCGCCTCGGGGCGCTTCAGATCGAGGCACAGCGAGCGCTTGTTGCGGTTGAGGTTGAGGAAGACATGGCCCATCTCGCGGTGCCGTGACGGGCCGGCATAGCGCATGATGTCGCCCTCGGGGGATTCGATCTTGATCACCGCGGCGCCGAGATCGCCCAGGATCTGCGTGGCCAGCGGTCCAAGCACGACCGTGGTCAGATCGACGACCCTGATCCCGGCGAGCGGCCCGGGCCGCAGATCGTGCCGCTGCATCGGCAAAGCTTACGCCGCCAGTCGCCGGCTTTGCAGCAGCGACAGGATTTCGGCGGCCGCCTGCGGAATGTTGGTGCCGGGGCCGTAGATCGCCGCGACGCCCGCCTTCCTCAAGAAATCGTAGTCTTTGGGCGGGATCACGCCGCCGCAGATGACGAGGATGTCGCCGGCCCCCTCGCGCTTCAGCGCCTCGATCAGCGCCGGGACCAGCGTCCTGTGGCCGGCGGCCTGGCTCGACACGCCGACGATGTGGACATCGTTTTCGATCGCCTGGCGGGCGGCTTCCTCCGGGGTCTGGAACAGCGGCCCGATATCGATGTCGAAACCGATATCGGCAAAGGCGGTGGCGATGATCTTGGCGCCGCGGTCGTGGCCATCCTGGCCGAGCTTGACCACCAGCATGCGCGGGCGGCGGCCTTCGTCGCGGGTGAACCCCTCGATCGCGCGCTGCACCCGGCGGAACCCGTCATCGCCGTGATACTGCCCGCCATAGACGCCCGAGACCGCGCGGATCTGCGCGCGATGGCGGGTGAACACCTGTTCGAGTGCCAGCGAGATCTCGCCGACCGTGGCGCGCGCCCGGGTCGCCTCGATCGCCAGCGCCAAGAGGTTGCCCTGGCCGGTTTTCGCCACTTCGGTCAGCGCCGTCAGCGCCGCCCGGCAACGCTCCGGGTTGCGATTGCGACGGAGTTTGTCGAGCCGCGCCATCTGTGCCGCACGCACCGCGCTGTTGTCGACATCGAGCAGATCGATGTCGGCCGGCTCGCCCGATTGATATTTGTTGACGCCGACGATTGTCTCCTCACCGCGGTCGATCGCCGCCTGGCGTCGCGCCGCCGACTCCTCGATGCGCAGCTTTGGCATGCCGGCCTCGACCGCCCGGGTCATGCCGCCCAATGCCTCGACCTCGTCGATCAGTGCCATCGCCGCCGCGGCAATCGAATGGGTCAGGGTTTCGAGGTAATAGCTGCCGCCGAGCGGGTCGACGACATGGGTCAATCCGGTCTCCTCGGCGAGGATCAGCTGGGTGTTGCGGGCGATCCGCATCGAAGCCGGGGTCGGCAGTGCCAGCGCTTCGTCGAACGAGTTGGTGTGCAGCGACTGCGTGCCGCCGAGCACCGCCGCCAACGCCTCGATCGCGGTGCGGACGATGTTGTTGTGCGGATCCTGCTCGGTCAGGCTGACACCGGAGGTCTGGCAATGCATGCGCAGGGCGAGGCTCGCCGGGTTTTTGGGCGAAAACTGCTGCATCAGCCGCGCCCATAAGAGCCGGGCAGCGCGCAATTTCGCGATCTCCATAAAGAAATTCATGCCGATCCCGAAAAAGAACGACAGCCGCGGTGCGAACGCGTCGATCGCGAGCCCGCGTGACAATGCGGCGCGCACATATTCGAGCCCATCAGCGAGGGTGAATGCTAGTTCTTGGACAGACGTCGCGCCGGCTTCTTCCATGTGATAGCCCGAGATCGAGATCGAATTGAATTTGGGCATGTGGCGCGCGGTATATTCGATGATGTCCGCAACGATGCGCATCGACGGTTCCGGCGGGTAGATATAGGTATTGCGGACCATGAACTCCTTGAGGATGTCGTTCTGGATCGTACCGGAGAGCTTGTCCTGCGGCACTCCTTGCTCCTCGGCGGCGACGATAAAACCAGCCAGGACCGGCAAGACCGCCCCATTCATCGTCATCGAGACGCTCATCTTGTCGAGCGGAATGCCATCGAACAGGAGCTTCATGTCCTCGACCGAGTCGATCGCGACACCAGCCTTGCCGACATCGCCGACGACGCGCGGATGGTCGCTGTCATAGCCGCGATGGGTGGCGAGATCGAAGGCGATCGATAGTCCCATCTGCCCGGCGGCCAAGTTCTGGCGATAGAAGCGGTTTGATTCCTCGGCGGTCGAGAACCCGGAATATTGCCGGATCGTCCACGGCCGGTTCGCATACATCGTCGCCCGCGGCCCGCGCAGATAGGGCGGAACGCCCGGCGTCGCATCCTTTAGCGGGAACCCGGCGGCCTCGATCGCGGCAAGATCGGCCGCGGTGTAGAGCGGCTTGACCCGGATGCCTTCGGGGGTCGCCCAGTCGAGAGCGTCGAGCGGCTTGCCGCGCAGCTCCTGTTGCGCCAGCGCCGCCCAATCCTCGATCGTCTTGGCTCGAAGGGCGCCGTCATCAGCCATCATCGTCTCCCGCACGCGACACGGGATTTATATGGCTGCCGCGGTGCAAGCGTCCAACTTTGGCGGCGGTGCCAGCGGCTGGCGCGCAACGCCGGCGGCTTAAAGAGCCTTCGTACAGGCGAGCGTGTCGATCGTCGTGAGTGCGAATGCTACATCGCCGATGCGGCATCGCCACGCCGCAGGGTATGGCGGAAGACGAGTGCGGCGCTGAGCAGCAGGACAGCGTTGCCTTGATGGGCGACGGCAAGCGGGATCGGCACGACCAAGAGCAAGGTCGAGATGCCAAGCGCCACCTGTACGATGACGACGCCCAAGAGCGCCCATAGCGCGATCCGCGCAGGCTGCGGCAGCCGCGACCGTAATCCCGCGGCCCACAACAGCACGATCGCGGCGAGGGTCGCCATCGCCAGCGCGCGGTGGTCGAATTGCACGGCGGCGACATTCGCAAAGAGGTTGCGGATGAACGGGTGCAATACCGCGTAGTCCGCGGGGATGAGCCGCCCGCCCATCAGCGGAAACGTGTTGTAGACAAAGCCGGCGCGGGTGCCGGCGGTAAAGCCGCCTGCGGCGATCGTCACCGCCACGAGAAGCAGCACGCCGTCGGCCGCACGCCGCCAGCCGACCCCCGCATCCTCGCGGGCCGGCCCACGCACCAGACCCAATCCGACCCACAGGATCGCGGAATAGATCACGAGCGCCAGCGCCAGATGGGCGACAAGCCGGTACTGGCTGACCTCGACACGGTGGACGAGCCCGCTCTCGACCATGTACCAGCCGAGCGCACCCTGGGCGAAACCGAGGGCTAGAATCCCGACGAGCGCCGGCGCCAGCCGCCGCGGCAGCCGGCCGCGCCACCAGAACCACGCGAGCGGCACGGCGAAGGCGACCCCGATCAGCCGGCCGAGCAGGCGGTGGATGTATTCCCAGAAATAGATGCCCTTGAACTGGGCCAGGGTCATGCCGGCGTTGAGGTCGCGGTATTGCGGGATCGTCTTGTAGCGGGCGAATTCGGCAACCCACTGCGCGTGCGACAGCGGCGGGACGACGCCGATGACCGGGTTCCATTCGGTGATCGACAGGCCGGAGAGGGTCAGCCGGGTGATACCGCCGACCAGCACCATCAACAGGATCAGCCCGCAACACGAGAACAGCCACGCCGCGACCGCACCTGAGCGGTCATCTCCGGCGGTGAGTGATGCTGCCGGAGTGGCGCGTGTTGCGGGGTTCAGAACGGACACGCGGTGCGGTCCCCTGCAAATCTGCCGGAGCCGGCAAGGTGAGGGCAAAAAGCGGGAATGACAATGCGACGAAACGCGACCCCGGGCGGTGAAACGCGACCCCGGGCGGTGAAATGCGACCCCGGGCGGTGAAATGCGACCCCGGGGCGGTGAAACGCGACCCCGGGCGGTGAAATGCGACCCCGGGCGACGAAACGCGACCCCGATCCCGAGCCGATGAAGACAAACCACCAGGTGGATGGACCGGCCTCGACAAACCTGATACGCTATATTCGATATTGCGAGATCGGGGGCGTCATGTCCGGTTTCCGATGCATGGATCTGGCCAGAAGCGCGGTGATGCTGGCTGTTGGACTGTGGTGCGGCGCGACGGTTCCGGCCTCGGCGACGACGTTTGTCTTCAACCAGACCGGTTCCACAGTACCCGGATTCGTCGTCAGCGCCTCGATTTCGGTCGATGGCACGCTCGCCGACCTGCCGTCGATCTCAAATCTTGCCAATTCGGGCCCTTACGACTTTTCTCCGCTGTCGGCGCTGGACATCATACTGCCGACCTTGGGCGGGGATTACACCTTGGCCGACTTTACGTCCCGCGGCGCGGTGCTCGACTATCCGCAATGGTCGATCTCGCCAAGTGCAATCAATTTTGTTGATCAGTTCGACGCCAACGAATTCAACATCGCGTTTGGTGCAACCAGCACGATCCTGTTTGAAAGCGACGCACCGACCGAGCCGCGCGAATGCCACACCACCGGCCGCTGCATCGCCTCCGGCACCTGGGACCCGGTTTCGGAACCGTCGAGCAGCCTGTTGCTGCTGGCCGGCTTGATCGGCAGCGCCCTGACGCTGCGCTGGTCCCATCGGACGGAACGCCCGCATTGAGCCGGCGGCCCCTTTGATCACGCCCCCGCTGCCCTGGCTGGACGCAGCGCATGGTGGTAGTCAGCGGAATAGAGCCGGCTTTCGGGACCCGGACCGCGGATCAGTGTGCGACCGACCAGGATCAGCGCGGTTCGGCTGATCCGCGCCGCTGCGACGCGGTCGCAGATATCCGACAGCGTACCGTGAATCAACTGCTCGTCGGGCCAGCTGACGCGATAGGCGACAACCACCGGACAATCGGCCCCGTAACAGGGTAGCAGCGCGCGCACAACCGCGGCGATGTTGGCGATCGACAGGTGGATCGCCAGGGTCGCCCCGGTGGCGCCGAAATGCGCGAGATCCTCGCCCGCCGGCATCGGCGAGGAGCGCGTCGCGGTGCGCGTCAGAATCACGCTCTGTGCAATTTCCGGCACCGTCAATTCGCAACCGAGCGCCGCCGCAGCCGCGGCGAAGGCCGGGACCCCCGGAATGACATCGAACGGAATGCCCAGCGCCTCGAGCCGCCGCATCTGTTCGGCGATGGCACTAAACACCGACGGATCGCCCGAATGCAGCCGCGCCACATCGAGCCCGCGGCGATGCGCCTCGGTCATATGGGCGATGATCTCGTCCAGGGTCAGCGATGCGGTATCGACGAGTTGCACACCCGGTGGTGCGGCGGCGAGAAGCTGGCGCGGCACCAGCGAGCCGGCGTAGAGACAGACGGGGCAGCTTTCAATCAGCCGCAACCCGCGCAGCGTGATCAGATCAGGCGCGCCGGGGCCGGCGCCGATGAAATGCACGGTCATAGCGGGCTGGCTCCGGCAGGTTGCGGCGCGGGCTGATCCGAGCGGGCAAAGCCGCGAACCGCGGCAGGCCACAACGTTGTGCGGCATCGGCCGCGCTCGAACATGAATTCATCGGATCGGACGCCCTTCGTCGCCGATCGGCTTCTGCCAACTCCATGTATCGGCATCATCGGGGTATCGGCATCATCAGGGTATCGACATCATCCGGGGTATCGACATTATTGGTGCAAAATCCGACCACTGCGCGATGGATTGGATGATCTGGAGACAAGTCTAGGAAGACGGCATGGATTAGCGGAATCAGCGATTGCTGCTGCAGCGGATTTGATGGAGTTTAACCGACCGCATCGGCATGGGGGAGGCCATGCGACCGGTTTTGCGCTGCGCCGTTGCGAGCTTCGCGATCGCCCACGCGGCGGCGGCACAACAGCCCGCCACCCGGTTGATGGCGGCTGGCGGTTCGTCGCGGATGACGCCAGTACCCTCCGCACAAATCGGGCGGGTCAGCCTGGTCTTGGGGAAAGTCTCGTTCCGCGCGCTCGGCGACACGGCATGGTCAGCCGCCACGATCAACGACCCGGTCGCAACCGGAGCGGCATTGCGCACCGATCCTGCGGCCCGCGCTGAACTCCGCATCGGTGCCGACACGATCGATCTCGCCCGCGGCACCGAAATTTCGCTCGCCAGACTCGACGATAGCGCTGCCGAAATCGCCGTGAGGTCGGGCCGGATCGATCTCGATGTGCCGCGGCCTGGCGCCGGCGACAGCATCGTGGTCGATTTCCCGCGCGGCCGGATGCGCATATTGGAACCAGGGCGTTATGACGTTGATGTCGGGGCCGATGATCGGCCGCCGCGCATCGCCGCGTATACCGGGAGTGCGCAGCTGGTGGAGGCTGCCACCGACACGCCGATCAAGGCGGGCGATGCGCTCGTGCTGAGCGGCGCCGATACCACTCACGCGGTGATCGAGCCATCCACGGCCGATGATTTTGCCCGGTGGTGCGGCGCGCGCGCGATCGCGTTGTCGCGGCTCGCATCCCCCTATTTCGTCTCCACGGCGATGACCGGGTTCGCGGCACTCGATGCCGCCGGTCGCTGGCGCAAGGACCTCGAATTCGGCGAGGTCTGGGTGCCGAACAACGTACCCGCGGGTTGGGTCCCGTTCCGCGATGGCCATTGGCGCTGGGTGGCACCGTGGGGCTGGACCTGGATCGACGATCAGCCTTGGGGTTTCGCGACATCGCATTATGGCCGCTGGGCGTTTGCCGGCGGGCGCTGGGAATGGGTCCCCGGCCGATTCACCCTGCAGCCGGTCTATGCGCCGGCGGTCGTCGCCTTTCTCGGCACCCCGGGCGTGGGCTTGAGCTATGCCAACGGCCCGGGACCGGCGATCGCCTGGTTTCCGCTGGCCCCGGGCGAAGCCTATTGGCCGAGCTATACCGAGGATGTCGCCGCGATTCGCGCACTCAACCGCGGCAACATCGCCAATCTCGACATCATCCGGGTACGCTCCGATGGCGAGCCGCCACTCACGATCGCCGCCGCACATTTTGCCAACCGGCTGTTTGCGAGCGTCGTGCCGCGGCCGGTGTTCGTCGCGGGCGAGGCAGTGGCACCGGCCCTGCTCGACCTGCCGCCACGCCGCTTGCAGAACGCACCGGCGATCCTCGGCTCGCCACGGATCGGCCCGCCGCCACCACCCGCCGCTGTCGCGGCAGCATCCCATGGCGGCATCCACCCGCACCCGGCGCGGCATGCGGCGGGGCTCGCCGCCAAGCGCGCGGCCTGGGCCAGAACCGTGCGTGCGGCGATGATCCGGGTGCGCAATTACCGCCGTTCCTTGCTGATTCGCGCTGCGCATCTGCGGGTGCCGGGCTATGCAGCGCTGCGGCTGCGCGATACCATCGTGCTGCGCGTGGCCGGCCCGGTTCGTCTGCGCCATCCGACCGAAAGGCGCAGAAAAAAGCTCGAACGATGATCGATTATCGCAGCGACAATACCGGGCGGGCAGCCCCGCAAATTCTCGAAGCACTGGTTCAGGCCAACCGCGACACCGCGCTCGGCTATGGCGGCGACACCTGGACCGCAGCGCTGCAGCAGCGCTTCCGGGAGCTGTTCGAAACCGATGTCAGGGTGTTTCCCGTCGCTACCGGGACCGCGGCGAACGCGCTGAGCCTCGCTGCAACCGCCCCATCCTGGGGCATCGTCTATTGCGGCGAGGGGGCGCATATCGACACCTCGGAGGCCAATGCCGCGGGTTTTTTCGGCGGCGGCCTGAAGCTCTCTTCGGTCGCCGGCGAACACGGCCGGGTCGGCACCCGCCAGCTGCGCGAGACCCTGGCGGCGATGACACCTGGGCAGCTGCATCGCGGGCAGCCGGCGGCGGTCAGCCTGACCCAGGCGAGCGAGCTCGGCACGGTCTATCCGCTCTCCGAGATCGCTGAGATTGCCGACATCGCCAAGGCGCATGGCCTCAAACTGCACATGGATGGGGCGCGTTTTGCCAACGCCGTGGCCCGGCTCGGCTGCAGCCCGGCCGAGGCAAGCTGGCGCGTCGGCATCGACATCATGTCGTTCGGGGTCACCAAGAATGGCGGCGCGCTATGCGATGCGATCGTCGTGTTCGCGCCCGAACTCGCCGACGCACTGGCGGTACAGCTGCGCCGCGCCGGCCAGGTCTGGTCGAAGATGCGCTTCGCCTCGGCCCAGCTGATCGCCTATGTCGAGAACGGGTTGTGGCTCCAGATGGCGCGCGCCGCGAACGCGATCGCCGCCCGCATCGCCACCGGGCTCGGCGCGATTTCAGCGGCCAGGCTGCTGGCGCCGGTCGAGGCCAACGAGCTCTTCATCGCGCTGCCGGACTCGGTCATGGACGCGCTCGAAGCGGACGGCTTCCTATTCTACCGCCGCGGCACGAGCCTCGCGCGCTTTGTCTGCCGGTTCGACGCGACCGAGGCCGAAGCCGATGCCCTCGTCGCCGCCCTCGGCCGGCATCTGCCGCGGTCGGAAGCGGCCCGCGCCGCCGAATAGCGCGCAGTCGGGCCGAGCCCGCCTCGCTCACCTTGCCTTGTCCTCGGATGCGGGGAGGTCGGGGGATGCGGGGAGGTCGGGCGCCGGTTCGCGGTCCGAAATCGCCTTGGTGACAGGATCGGGCGGATAGGCATGCCGGCCACCGGCGCCATCCTCGACGGTCCAGCCGCCGGAGCACGGGTCCGCGACGGCGGCGCTGTTGGCGAGCGGCACCTTGCCCCAGCCGCCGGGGATGTCGAGCACATAGGTCGGCTGGCACAGCCCCGAAGAGCGCGTCCGCAACTCGCGTGCGAGGCGCTGGCCGTCGGCGATGCCGGTGCGAAAATGCGCGGTGCCGCGGGCAAGATCGGCGTGGTGCAGGTAGTAGGGCTTGACCCGCATCGCGACCAGGGCACGGAACAGCGCTTCGAGCACGGCCGCATCGTCATTGACCCCGCGCAGCAGCACGCTCTGCGACAATAGCGGAATCCCGGCATGGGTCAGCCGGCGCACCGCCTCGCGCACTGGCGCTGTCAGCTCGCGCGGATGGTTCGCATGGACGACAACGTAGACCGCCTTCTCCGTCGTCAGCGCGGCGACGAGGTCCGGGGAGACCCGGCGCGGCGCGACGATCGGAACCCGGCTGTGAAAGCGGATCACCGCGACGTGCTCGATTGCCGCGAGGGTGCGCACGATCTCGCCGAGCCGCCGCGGCGCCAGCATGAACGGGTCGCCGCCGGTGACGATGACCTCCCAGATCTCCCGGTGCCGGCGGATATAGTCAAACGCGCCGACGAGCGCCGGCGGATCGAGCATTGCTGCGGCCCCGCCGACGACCTCGCGGCGAAAGCAGAAGCGGCAATAGACCGGGCACAGCAGGATCGGCTTCAAAAGGACCCGGTCGCGATGGCGATGGACGATGCCGACCACCGGCGACCAGCGCTCGTCGCCGATCGGGTCGGCTCGCTCTTCGCCGGCGACCGCGAGCTCGGCCGCCTTCGGCACAAACTGGGCTGCGATCGGGTCGGCCGGATCGGCGACATCGATCAGCTCCGCCACATCCTCGGTGACGGCGACGGCGAACCGGTCCGCCACCCGGCGGAGCTCGCCGAGCCGTTCCGGCCCGACCAGTCCGGCGGCAACCAGGTCGTCGGCATGCAGGGTCAAGATGACTCCTCGATCAGGGCGGTTGATCGATCATAGGCCGATCGAAACGGGCCGCCAGCTCGTTGAGGCCAAGGGAAGCCGCCAATTCGAGAGCGATCGGCACGGGCAGTCGTCGCGACGGCGCCGCGAGGGAAATCGCGGCGGGATGGACGCGGTCAAGGGTAGCGCATAAGAAGACGCATTCGCCGGACAACTCGACACCTGGGAGGAGCCGATGAAAAAGATCGAGATCACCGATTACGGGGCGCCGGAACAGGTCGCGCACTGCGTCGAGGCGCCGGATGTCGGTGCGCCCGGAGCGCAGGAGATCGTCTTTGACGTGCTCGCCTTTCCGATCAATCCCGCCGACATTTCGTTCTGCCGCGGCAATTACCGGCTGCATCCGCCGCTGCCGGCGACGCCAGGCGCCGAATGCGTCGGGCGTGTCAGAGCGGTCGGCGCTGGAGTCGGCGATATCCGGCCCGGCGACCTCGTCGTCCATATGCAGCGCGAGAACTGGGTACAGCGCCGCCGCATCCCGGCCGCCGACGCGATCGCGCTGCCGGCCGGCCTCGATCTCGCGCAGGCGGCGATGCTGCGCATCAACCCGGCGACCGCCTGGCTGCTGCTCGAAGACCATGGTGCGGTCAACCGCGGCGATTGGGTCATTCAAAACGTCGCCAATTCGGCGGTCGGCCGCCACCTGATCGTGCTCGCCAAGGAGAAGGGCGTACATACGCTGAATGTCGTGCGCCGCGACGATGTCGCCACAGAGCTGAGGGCGCTCGGTGCCGATGTCGTGCTGACCGACGGGCCGGACCTCGCCGAGCGGGCGCATCGGGCCACCGGCGGGGCGCCGATCCGGCTCGGCATCGACGCCGTGTCGGGCGAGGCCTGCAAGCGCATCGCCGATTGCGTCGCCGCCGGCGGGATCATGGTCAGCTATGGCTCGATGAGCGGCGCCGATCTGGTCATCAGCCGCGCCGTCGTGGGCAGAGGGGTGGTCCTCAAGGGCTTTATGCTCGGCGACAGCCTCGCCAGACGCAGCCGCGGAGAGGTGCGGGCACTCTATGCCGATCTCGGCGCCAAACTGCGCGATGGCGTGCTGAAGGCGCCGATCGAGGCCACCTACCCAATCGACGACATCAAGCTGGCACTGGCGCACGCGCAGCGCGGCCATCGCCATGGCAAAGTCCTCGTGCTGCCAAATGGCCCACTGTGAGGGAGCCGCCCGGCTAGCGATGCAGGATGCCGGCGGTGCCGCCAGGATCGTAGCCGACCGCGACGCGGACATCGACAACACAAACCTTGCCGGCGCGGACCGCAGCGACCGCTTCGGTCATCGCCGCGACCAGCTTTTTCGGATCTTCGATCGGACCGATGCCAATGCAGCCTTGGCCGCGCGCCAGGGTCGCGAGATCGATGTCGGGATCGCGGATCGACTGCCCGATCCAACGGTTCTCGACCGGCCGCCCGCGGTCGCGCGCAACCCGCTCCTGGTGCAGTTCGTCGTTGAAGAACGAGCGATTGTTGGCGATCACGACCAGTAGCGGGACCGAATTATGCACCGCCGTCCACAACGCCGTGACGCCCATCAGGAAATCGCCATCGCCGAGCACCGCAACCGGCAGCCTCGCGCTACCGCTGTCGCGCAAGGCCAAGGCCGCGCCGACCGCCATGCCCGGTCCCGAGCCGATGCCGCCGCCGCCATCGGTGCCGAGAAAATCGAGCGGGTGGCGAAACTCCCAGGAGCCCTCCGCCCAGCTGAGCGGTAGGCGGATCATCGTCGCCGGCGCGTCGCCGAGTACCGCTTTCAGCGCGGTCGCCAACATCGGCACCTCGATGATCTCGGCATCGTCGAGCGCCGAGAGCCGCGGCGGCGCGCGACGCGGCAGCGCCGCCGGCAAGGCGGCAGGGTGTGGCCGCAGCTTTTCGAGCGCCGCCAGCAATGGCGGGAGTGCCGCATCGGGCTCGGCCAAAAGATAGAGATCGGTCGGCGGTAGGCCCTGATAATCCATGCTCCAGCCATTGTGCACATACTGATCCGGCGAGACTTGGATCACCTTGGCGGCGGGCATCCGCCCGCGACAGGCGGTTTTCAGCGTGCCGGCGAGATCGATCCAGTCGAGGCTGAGAATCACATCGGCGGCAGCGATCAATTCGGTGCCGGCCGAGCCGGGTGCATGAAGCGGATGGTCGGTCGGGAACACCGCACCCGTCTTGCGGTCGGTCAGGACCCGCGCTCCCGTCGCTTCGGCCAATGCCACCCGCCGACGCCACGCTTCAAGGTCGCGCGAGCCCCGACCCATCAGGATCACCGGCCGCTCGGCCCGGGCCAGCAATTCCGCGGCCCGGTCGACCAGCGCGCCGCCGGGCTCGGGCGCGACCGGCGGGGCAAAGCGGGCGATGTCGGGCATCGCCGGCACGGTGTCGATCTCGTCCTCCTGCAAGGCGAGATCGAAATTGAGATAGACCGGACCCTTGGGGGCAGTCTGCGCGATCATGTTGGCGCGCAATACCGCCTCCTGCACCGCCCCGATCGAGGATGGCTGGTCGTCCCATTTGCTGAAATTGCGGATCAGCGCCCCCTGGTCGCGGGCGGTGTGGATCCACTCGATCCACGGCCGCCGCCGGGTCGCGTCGAGCGCCCCGGTGGCACCGAGCACGATGACCGGGGCGCGGTCGCACCAGGCGTTGAAGATCGCCATCGTCGCGTGCATCAGCCCGACATTGGCATGGACGATGGCCAGCATCGGCCGCCCGGTGACCTTGGCCCAGCCATGCGCCAGCGCCACCGCACTCTCCTCGTGCAGGCACAGCAGCATGCGCGGCCGGGCATTGCCGAGATGGTTGACGAGGCTGTCGTGCAGGCCGCGATAGCTCGATCCGGGATTAAGCGCGACATAGGGGATGTCGAGCGCCCGGATTGCCGCGGCGATCGCGTCGCTGCCCCAGACCCGGTTCGACGGCGCGCTCGGCACCGGCCGGTCGATCTCGTTGCCGGCCGCCCGGCCCGGCTTTTCCGACGGAACATCCATGACAGCCTCCCTTGCTGCACCGCCTGTCGCACCGGATTACGCCGCATCCGCACGAGCCCGGCAAGCCCGGCCGTCACCGCCCTTGCCGCCGAACGCGGCAGCAGGCCGCGTCACCAGCCGGCAGACACGAAATCCGGTTGACACGCCGCCGCGGGTGCGGGCCGATGTTGCGGCCGCGCACCACAGACCCAGGAGGAATTCGTGATGGATCGCCGCCGTCTGCTCGCGGGCGCCGCGATGGCACCGGTGCTCGCGGCCGCCAGCCGGTTTGTTCCAGCCGCCGCAGCCGGGGATCCGGAGAGCGGCTGGCGACGCTTCGAACTGACGACCGAGGTCACGCTGACCGCAGCACCTGCGTCGTTATGGCTGCCGATCGGGCAGACCCGACGGTCCTATCAGCGGGCGCTGTCGCTCGGCTGGCAGGGCACGGCCGACGCGGCCGAACTGGTCGACGACCCGGTTTACGGGGCCCGGATCCTGCGCCTGAAGTGGAAGCCCGGCGCGAGCGTGCGCCAAGTGCGCGTCACACAGATCGTCGAGACGCGGGATCGCTCCGACCAGCCCGACCCTGCGGCACCGGCCGAGCAGGCGCTCTATCTGAAGCCGACCGTGAACATGCCGACCGACGGCATCGTCCGGACCACCGCCGACAAGATCGTCGCCGGCAAGACCATGCCGCGTGAGCGGGCGAAGGCGATCTATGACTGGGTCGTCGACAACACCTTTCGTGACCCCGCGACCCGCGGCTGCGGGCTCGGCAATATTGCGGCGATGCTGCGCAGCGGCTATCTCGGCGGCAAATGCGCCGATATCAGCAGCCTGATGGTCGGATTGTGCCGCGCCGCCGGCATCCCGGCACGCGAGGTGTATGGCATCCGCGTCGCTGCTTCCCGCCAATTCGCCTGCCTCGGCCATGCCGGCGACGAGACCAAGGCGCAGCATTGCCGGGCGGAGGTGTATCTCGACCCGCAGGGCTGGGTCCCGGTCGATCCGGCCGATGTGCGCAAGGTCGTGCTCGAAGCAAAGCTGCCGCTCGACGCACCGCCGGTCCAGGCGCTGCGGCAGCGGCTCTTCGGCTATTGGGAAATGAACTGGATCGGCTTCAACAGCGCCCGCGATTTCACCCCGCCCGGGGCACCGCACGCGCTCGATTTCCTGATGTATCCCTATGCGGTCACCGCCGATGGCGAGCCCGACTGGCTCGAACCGGGCTCGTTCCGCTACCGGGTCACCGCCCGCCAGGTATGAGCGGCGCCAGCCGTGCACGATCCGCACGAACCTTCAGGACATATCCCACAATGCCCGCATCCGCTGGCGCAGCGCGCCATCCGGCAGCCGGCCGAAGCCGGCGGCGAGATTGTCGGCCATGTGCCCGGGGTCGCGCGTCGCCGGGATCACGCAGGTCACCGCCGGCTCGGCCAGCACGTATTTGAGCAACCATTGCGCCCAGCTCGTGCAATCGAATTCCCGTGCCCAATCCGGCAGCGGCGTGCCGCGCAGCCGGCGCGGCAGCCGGCCCTGCCCAAGCGGCTGGTTGACGATGACGGCGACCCCCCGCGAAGCGGCGAGCGGTAGCAACTCGCGCTCGGCCGCGCGCGCCGCCAGCGAGTAGCCGCATTGTACAAAATCGATGCCCGGCTCGCCGTTCAGGATCTGCGCCAGATCCGGGAGCGCCCGATCGGTGTAATGGGTGATGCCGATGTAGCGGACGCTGCCCTCCTCCTTCATCTGCCGCAATGTCGCTAGGTGGGTGCGCCAATCGACGAGGTTGTGGATTTGCATCAGGTCGATCGTGCGTGTTCGCAGCAGGCCGGCCGAGCGCTGCATCTGGGCGATGCCGGCGTCGCGGCCGCTGGTCCACACCTTGGTGGCAACGAACGCGCGGGGCCGCGCGTCGAGATCGGCAAGCAGGTCGCCGGCGACGGCTTCGGCCCGGCCGTACATCGGCGAACTGTCGATCATTCGCCCGCCGGCATCGAGGAGCCGTCGGATGACCATGCGCAATGGCTGCCGCTGCGGCTCGGCGGAGCCGACATCGAAGACCGGCCAGGTGCCGAGGCCGACGACCGGCAGCATTTCGCCGCTCGACGGGATCGGGCGTGACAACATTGGTGCGTCGGGCATCCCGGTTAAGCTCCTCGAATCGCGGTCGTGCCGAACTCTTTGCCGCTCGGTCCAAAGACCCGACTTAATCGCCGCCGGGATGTCGGGTGGCCATCCCGTGGCGAGCCGGGCAACGATCGGTTTCGAGAGTCACATAAACGGTGTTTCCGGAGAATTTACCGGTGACCCTGTAAGGGCGAGCGTAGGTCGTTCCGGTCACCCCGGCGCGCGTGGCCCCGGAGAAGCTGCCATCGGGCCGCAGTGCCAGATGCTCGATCGGTACGCTTCCTCGCGCAAGAGAGACCACCCCGGACAGAGTGCCGTTCCGATTGGTCAGGCGCACCAGCCAGTGACCGCACCCCCGGCCGGGAAGCTCGCGTCCCTGAACGGTCCAGGTGCCGTTGGAGGGGGCGGTGGATGCCGTAGTGCCGGGATCGGCGGCGATGACCGCGGAAGAGACCACAAGCAGCGCAACCGCCGCTGCTGCGACCAGGCGGAGAAATCGTGTCACCATGGGCTTGGCTGCTTCCGCTTGGCTGCTTCCATGCGCGATCGAGATGGCCCTCGGGCACCGCTCTAGGCAGATGATCCGGCTTCCGCCTGCTGGATCGCGCGCCACAGCCGCTCGGGTGTCGCCGGCATTTCGAGATCGCGGATGCCGAGCGGCGAGAGCGCATCGATCAACGCGTTGCCGATCGCCGGCAATGCGCCGACATTTCCGGCCTCGCCGGCACCCTTGACGCCGAGCGGGTTGGTCTTGGTCGGCACCGGGTTGCTGTCGCAATGGATCGCTGACAGATCGGCGGCACGCGGCATCGCGTAATCCATGAACGAGCCGCTCAACAGCTGGCCCGAGGCGGGATCGAACCGGATATCCTCCATCAGCACCTGCCCAACCCCCTGGACGATACCGCCGCAGATCTGTCCTTCGAGCAGCAACGGGTTGAGAACGGTGCCGACATCATCGACGACGCTGTAGCGCAGGATCTCCACCAGGCCGGTCTCCTGGTCGATCTCGAGTTCGCAGATATGGACGCCGTTCGGGAAATTCTGCTGTTTCGAGGTAAAGGTGGCGCCGGCGATCAGCCCCGGCTCCATATCCTCGGGCAGGCTCTGCGGGTTGAACGATTCGATCGCGATCTCGCTGATATCGAGGGTGCGGTTCGAGCGCGGTGCGGTGAACAGCCCGTCGGCAAATTTGATCTCGCCGGGCTCGGCGCCGAGCAAATGAGCGGCGATCGCCGTGGCCTTGGTCACGACCTTCTCGGTGGCGAGATAGACTGCCGACCCGCCGAGTGCCGCGGAGCGCGAGCCGCCGGTGCCTTCGCCATTCGCCACCTTGTCGGTATCGCCCTGCACGTAATGCACCTGGCTCGGGTGGATGCCGAGCCGGTCGCATAGCAATTGCTTGTAGATGGTTTCGTGGCCTTGGCCCTGGGTGATCGAGCCCGAGACCAGGGTCACCGTGCCGCCGCGATCAAAGCGGATCTCGGCGGCCTCGAACCCGCCGGCGGCGGCCCGCTCGATCGTGTTGGAAAGGCCGAAGCCGCGCAATTTGCCGCGCGCCCGTGCCGCGGCACGACGCTCCTCGAAGGTGCCGGTATCGGCGAGCTGCAGCGCCAGGTCGAGGTTCTTTTCGAACTCGCCGCAATCATAGGTGAAGGTCAGCCCCGATTTGAACGGCATCGCTTCGGGCGGGATCATGTTGCGGCGGCGCAATTCGAGCCGGTCGATGCCGAGTTCGGCGGCGGCCTCGTCGACGATGCGCTCGATCACATAGGCGGCCTCAGGCCGGCCATTGCCGCGATAGGCCCGCACCGGGTTGGTGTTGGTGTAGACCGCAGTCACCTCGGCGCGCACCGCGGGCGTGCGGTAGACGCCGGCGAGCGTCCCGAGATTGGCGACAAAAGCGTTGGAGCCGGCCTGCGGGTAGGCGCCGACCGCGGCGATCGTCTCGACCTTGAGCCCAAGGAACCGGCCGTCGCGGTCGAGCGCCAGCGCCGCATCGGTGACGTTGTCGCGGGCCTGCGCATCGCCCGTAAAGGCTTCGGAGCGGGTGCTGGTCCACTTGACCGGCCGCCCGACCGTCCTTGCCGCCAGCAGTACCAGCGCCACCTCGTTATAGATCGCCGATTTCATGCCGAAGCTGCCGCCGATATCGCCGGCGACGACCCGCACCCGGCTCTCCGGCACTTTCAGCACCTGACGCGCCAGCTCGGCGCGATAGCCGTGGGTGCGCTGCAAGGTCGTGTAGATGGTCCAGCGATCCTCAGCCGGGTTGTATTCGCCGATCGCACCGCGCGGCTCCATGCTGGCCGCGGTCACCCGGTTGATCACGAAACGGCGGCGCACGATATGCGCGGCGCTGGCGAAAGCGGCCTCGGTCGCCGCGGCATCACCCTCGGTGTGAAAGAAGGCGACATTGCCGGGGTTCTCGTCCCACACCGCGGGCGCGCCGGGCTCGACGGCACCGGCGGTCGAGACGATCGCCGGCAACGGCTCGTAATCGACCTCGATCAACTCGGCGGCGTCGATCGCCTGCTCCCTGGTCGCGGCGACGACAAAGGCGACATAGTCGCCGACCCAGCGGACCCGGTCCTTGACCAGGGCCGGAAAGCGCGGGCGAAACGCCGGCGAGCCGTCGCGCAGCGTGAGCCCGCGCGGGCTCGGCAGGTCGCCCCATCCCGATGCCTCCCAATCGGCGCCGGTCAGCACCGCCAGCACGCCCGGCGCCGCTCTGGCCGCCCGCGTCGCGATGGCGCGGATGCGGGCATGGGCATGGGGCGAGCGCAGCACATGGCCAAACACCATGCGCGGCAGCACCATGTCATCGACATAGCGGCCGCCGCCGCGCAGCAGCCGCGGGTCCTCGAAGCGCGGCACCGGCTGGCCCAATGCGAAATCGCCCATATTCATGCCTCCTGATCGATTGTCCCGATGCCTGGTGTGTCATCCTGCCTGGCGCGCAGCCGTTGCGCAGCTTTTCAATAGCCGAGATCCTGGAAGCTCGATGCCGCCGGGCTGACGACGACGTTGCCTTGCGGCTCGACCTCGAGGACGGCCAGCGAGCGCTGCACCAGACCGTCCGGGGTAAAGCGGAACAGCCCGTCCACCCCGGTAAACCCGTTCGGATTGAGGATCGCCTGGCGCGAAAATGGCGGGCCGCCTTCGCCGCGCGCCAGCGCGGCGGCGAGAGCTGCGGCATCGTAGCCGAGCGAAGCGAGCCGCGGCGGGTCGCGACCATAGGTTGCCCGGTAGCGCCGCTCGAATTCGCGCCGTGCGTCGGGCGGCGAAGCGGCGAACCAGCCGCCGACCAGCGCCGGCTCGTCACCGATGTCGGGCACGTCCCACAAGCCGCTGCCGAGCAGCCGCGTCGCCTTGTGGTCGAGACCGGCGGCGACGAGCTTGCGGGCGAGTGACGCCAGTTGATCGCCGCCTTCGGGCAGCAGCAGCGCATCGAAATCCGGGACCACCGGCGCCGCGCTCGGCGGCCCCGACGGATCGGCCGTCGGCGAATTCGGTGCGCCTGCCGGCAAGAGGCGTGCGATCGCCGCCGAAGGGTCGCCGGTACCCGGATCGAAAAACACGGTCCTGGTCACCGTTGCCCCGCTCGACGACGCAGCGTCGCGCAGCGCGTCGGCCATCAGATGGCCGTAGGGCGTTTCCGGGACCAGTGCGGCAAACCGGCCGATCCCGCGCTGGCGGGCATAGGCGACCTCGCGCACGACCTCCTGGCGCGGCAGAAATCCCATCAGAAAGGTGTTGCCGCCGGCGAGATCGGTCACCGTCGAGAAGGCAATGACATTGAGGTTGGCGTCATGAGCGATCGGCTTGACCGCCTCGACTTCGCCGGCCAGCAGTGGTCCAAGGATCAATCCGACCCCCTCGCCGACCACAGCATTGGCGGCGGCGGCGGCACCGGAAGGGGTTCCCTTGGTATCGCGCGGCACCAGCGTCAGCTGGTCGCCGCCGGTCTCGAACAGCGCCAGCTGGGCAGCGTTCAGAATGGCCTGTCCGAGAGCGGCATTGGGTCCCGACAGCGGCACCAGCAGGGCGACCTTGGCCGGCCCGGCCGGGATCGCGGGGGGCGGCGGCGTCGCTGGAACCGGCGCCGGCGGCGGTTGAGAGGGCGGTTGCGCGGTGACAAGCGGCGCCGGTACGATCGGCGGCGGCACGCAAGAGGCCAGCGCCCAGGCGACGAGGACGAGCACGGGTGAGGCGAACCGGGGGAGACACCAGTGCGACAAAGGCGACCTCGGGCGGCGGCTGCGGAGGCGGCGAGCCTAGCGGCGGGCTGCCCGCGAGTAAACCCGACTGGCCCGGGCCGGCGTCCGGTGCGGATCGGACCGCCGGCGGCAACACCGCCGATAGCCTGGCGCCCGGCCTCCATCTGGTGTCGACCCCGATCGGCAATCTCGGCGACATCACATTGCGCGCCCTCGCGGTCTTGCGCAGCGCCGATCGGATCTATTGCGAAGATACCCGGGTCACGGCCCGTCTGCTCAATCATTACGGCATCCACACCCCGCTCGAAAGCTATCACGACCATAATGGAGCGCGGGTGCGGCCGGCGGTGCTAGCGGCGCTGAGGCACGGCGAGCGGGTGGCGCTGGTCAGCGACGCCGGCACGCCGCTCATCTCCGATCCCGGCTACAAGCTGGTCCGCGCCGCACTCGCCGAGGGCCTTGCGGTGACCGCCGCACCCGGCGCGTCGGCGGCGGTGACGGCACTGGTGCTGTCCGGCCTGCCGCCCCAGGCGTTCCTGTTCACCGGCTTTCTGCCGCGACAACGCAGTGCCCGGCGCCGGGCATTGATGCAGTGGACCGCGCTCAAGACGAGCCTTGTCTGTTACGAGGCGGCCCCACGGCTCGCCGCCACCCTCGCCGACATGGCCGAAATCCTCGGGCCGCGGGAGGCGGCGGTGACGCGCGAGCTGACCAAGCTGCACGAGGAGGTCCGGCGCGGCCCGCTTGCCGAACTCGCCGCCCATTACAGCGCAAATGGGCCACCGCGCGGCGAAACGGTGATCGTCGTCGGACCGCCCGAGGCGACCTTGCCCGATTCCGAAGATGTCGATCGTCGGCTGCGCGCCGCCCTTGCCGAATTCGGGGTCCGCGAGGCTGCGACCCGGCTTGCGGCCGAGACCGGCCTCGGCCGCGCCGAGCTTTATCGCCGGGCACTGGCGATCCGCGACGGGGAAAGATGAGAGGACAGCAACGTTCGCGGGTGCTGCAGCGGCAGCGTGCGCAACGCCGAGGCAAGCGGGCCGAATGGCTGTGCGTGTGGCATCTGCGGCTGCGCGGCTGGCGGATCGTCGCCCGCGGCTGGCGCTGTCCGGCAGGAGAGCTCGATATTGTCGCAAAGCGTGGCGGGATCCTCGCGATCATCGAAGTCAAATCGCGTGACGAGCTCGCCGTCGCTGCTGCCGCATTGCCGCCACGCCAGCGGCGCCGGGTCACGCGTGCTACCGAAGCCTTCCTCAACGCACATCCGCAATTCGCCTCGGCGACACTGCGATTCGATCTGATGCTGGTGGTGCGGCACCGCCTGCCACAGCACCAGCGTGACGCCTGGCGCGCCGACAGCTGAGGCCCGGCCGCCATCGCTGCGCCAGGCTGCAACCGGCAACTCCTTGGCCCAATGGGCAATTCGCATGCCGCGTCGGCACACTCGACGAGCATTCGCCACGACCGGACGCCGACTTCCGAAATGGCGATGCGAGTGGTGATTGGAATGCGCTGCCGGTTTGGCGGAAACTCCTGCCCGGACATCTTTGCCGGGGGGTCATCGGTGTCGAGATTGCGCCTATTGTCGCTGCTCGCAGTGAGTCTCGCTCTGCCTCTCGGTCTCGGCGGGTGTCCGGTGGCGATCGTCGGCGGGCTCGCCGCTGCCGGCGGGGCGGGTTACGCGGCCGATCAGGAACGCGGGGTCAACGGCACCGCCGACGATTTCACGATCAAGAATAGGATCGAGACCGCGTGGGCCGCGTCGAGCCCGGGATCCCCGCCGGATTTCACCGCGACCGTCTATCAGGGCCGGGCGCTGTTGACCGGCATTGCCCCAACGCCGCAGATCAAAGCCGCGGCCGGCCAGGCCGCCAGCCAGGTGCCCGGCGTGCGGGCGGTCTATAACGAGATCGAGGTCGCCCCTTACGAAAGCGCGTGGAGTTCGGCACAGGACGCATGGATCACGACGCAGGTGCGCTCGGATCTCGTGTTCAGCAACATCCGATCGGTCAACTACCTGGTCGATACCGTCGATCATTCGGTCTACCTGATCGGTTCGGCGCGCAACCAGGCTGAGCTCGATCACGCGACCAATCTCGCCCGCAACGTGCCGGGCGTGCGGCGCGTCGTCTCTTATGTCGAAATCAGGCCGGGAGCGCCGCCGGGTCCAGCCGAAGCGGGTCTACCAACCGAAGGAATGCCGCCATCGGCCGCAGGCGCGCCGCCCGGTCCAGATATGCCGGAGAGTGCGCCAACCATTCCGGTTGAGCAGCAAAAGCTTTAGGTCGTCGTTCGCCGAGCTGCACGACCGGCTGGTGCCGCGTGCCGTGGCGGCACCGACCCGGACCCGGCGATCAACTGGCGCGCTCGCGCTCGTGCTGGTCGTCCTCGACGGCATTCAAGATGTGGCGGGCGGCCCGGAACAGCGATTGCGACCGATCTTCGTGGCCGAGCATGTGTTCGGCACGTGCAAGATCGAGTTCGATATAGGCGAGGGTCGGCGTGTCCCAGGCGGCGCCGCGCTGGAGCCCGTCGATCGCGGTCCGAAACGCCGAGGCTCCCGCGGCGACCCGCCCGGTCGCAAGATAAATCAAGCCGAGGTCGTGGAAATCCTCGGCGATCAGCGGATGCGTCGCCCCGAGCCGGTCCTGGTCGATCGCAGTCGCTTCCTCGATCGGCGCCAGCGCCTCGGCAAAACGCTTCTGCCGCAGCAGCGCCTGGCCGAGCCTGGCGAGGCTGCGCGCGGTGGCCAGCGGGTCGGTTCCGGCGCGGTCGAGCGCCACCGCCCGGCGCAGCAGCCGCTCGGCCTCGGCAAAATGGTGTTGCGCGGTCAGGACGGCACCGAGGACCCGCAGCCGATCACTGCGCGGCACGCCGACAGTCTTGACGTCGATCGCGACCGCCCGTTCCGCCCAGATGCGCGCGTCGCCGAGATCACCACGGGCAAGCGCGATCCGCGCCCGGTCGGCCAACAGGGGAGCGAGGGCCGGGGCGCCGGCGCCGAGCCGGGCGGACAGCACATTGGCGGCGGTGAGCGCCAGCGGCTCGGCATCGAGATATCGCCGCAACTGGACATAGAGATCGGCGAGTGCGGCCATCGTCTGCGCCGCTGGAACCGATAGATTGCCGTAGGTGGCGATCGCGATCTTCATCGCGCGTCGCCGCAGCGCCATCGCCGCCGCCAGATCGGCAGCCTCGAACCGCTGGTGGGCGAGCGAAGCCAGGATCGGCAAGAGCTGCGGGTTGCGCGGCCCGAAGCGCCGTTCCGCTGCGGCCAGCCTGTTGGCGAGCGTGGCCTCGCTCGCGTGCGGCCAGGGCGGCTCAGCGCGGGCAGGCAGCAGCGACGCCCCGAGGATTGCCGCCGCAAGCACCACCGAGAAGCGCTTGTGCGCGTGCATTCCATGAACCGCCGCGCGAACCGGCCAACCCCGGGGATCGCGGGCGTCCGAGCCTGGCGCGACGCCTCCCCGATTCAGGCCGGGCTCACCGGCGCCATCGCTGCAGCCTGCGGCACCAGCCGGTCGTGCAGCTCGGCGAGCGACGGCAGGATTTCTGCGAGGCCGGCGCTGATCGCCGCGGCGGCGTGCGGGGTCAACGATACCGCCTTGTGCTTCTTGATGGTCTCCTCGGCGAAAAATCCCCACCGGACCAGATTTCCGACGCGCTCCCTGATCGCCAGATGCCCGAGCCGCAGCCGGTCCCACATTCGGCTGATGATCTCGTCCACCACCAACGCAACGGGGGCCAGCGTTGCGGAGGTTGGCGCTGCTGGGTCAGCGCGCTCGCTGCCGAACCGGTTAGCCGACCACAGCAGCATCACGATCGCCCAATATTGATAGGTCACCAGGTGATCCATGGCGTCATCGAAATGGGCCGGGGTCAAACCCTTCTGCCGAACGACCTGCTCGCTGAGCTGACGCCATTTCTGGTCGCAGGCGACGAAAAACCGGTAGATTTCCGAGACCGTGATCGCATCATCGACCGCCTGCGTCCGGCCCGCGGGATCGCCGGCCACGGCGCAGAGCTCGGCGACAGTCTCGCGGCAATGCGCCTCGAAGCTTTCCCACAGCTTGCCGGTGGGCCCGATCAGGCAGCCGGCCGAGGCCGCACATTCCTGGTTTGCGGCATCGAATATCTTGACGAAGCCTTCTGCTGCACAATCCTTGATCCGTTCGATGCAAGTACGGATGTCCGTTCCATAGGAACCATAAAGCGTGCGGTGGATGGCCCGGCTGGAAATTCCAGTCTGGTCATTGGTTTTGGCCAGAAAAATCACATGCCAATGCGCGCGCTTGTTCAAGCCCCTAAAATATTTGTCCCAAATATTGTAATATTCGAGCCAGAATTGGGCGATCAGACGATCCGGGGATTTGTTCTCGCCATAACCGGGCTGCATCGCGTCACCATGCCGATCGACAGCGCTGCGACAACCTAGCGGATTTTGGCGCTTTGACAACCGCGAACGCTGCGGGAACGTGTGTGAAACCGAACCCGGCGATCTGCCACAATCCTCCGGGGCGGTCGCGCCGGCGCGCGGCTATTGACGCTTGCTGCGAATCATCAGAGGTTCGGCGCTGGAACCCGATCAATCGCGGGGGACCCGGTGGACACGGCGCTACAAATCCGGCACGCCGAGCAACTGCGCGGCCTGCATCGTGGACCACCGCTGCTGTTGTTGCCGAATGCCTGGGACGCGGCCAGCGCCTGCATCTTTGCCGCCGCCGGGTTTCCGGCGATTGCGACGACGAGCGGTGGCATCTCCTGGGCTTTGGGCTATGCCGACGGCGAAGCGGCACCGTTTGCCGAGGTGGTAGCCGCGACCGCGCGGATCGTGCGCGCCGTTACGGTTCCGGTCACGGCCGACATCGAGGCAGGGTTTGGCGCCACGCCGCAGGCGGTCGCAGCCTCGGTCGCCGAGATCATCGCCGCGGGCGCGGTCGGGATCAACCTCGAGGACGGCACGCCGCGCGGTGCCGAACCGATCCGCAACGTCGCCGACGCCGCCAGCCGCATTGCGGCCGCCCGCGAGGCGGCGCGCAAAGCCAACGTGCCGATCGTCATCAACGCCCGCACCGACCTTTATCTGCGCAATCTCGGCGACCCGGCGACCCGGTTCGACGAGACCGTCGCGCGCGGCCGGGCCTATCTCGCCGCCGGCGCCGATTGCATCTATCCGATCGGCCTGCGCGATCCGCAGACGATCGGCCGGCTGGTGGCGGCGCTGGCGGCGCCGGTGAACATCATGGTCCGCTCCGGTCTACCGAGCGTCGCCGAACTCGAAGCCCTCGGGGTCGCACGCGCCAGCACCGCTACCGCCATCGCGCTGATCGCGGCCGCGGCGACCCGGCAGGCGGCCGAGGAGCTGCGCACCAGCGGAAGGTTCGACATCCTCTCCCCGCCGCTTGCGGGGGCCGAGATGCAGCGGCTGTTCGGCCGCGGTTAAACGGGTCCGGCCGGGCCGGCGACATGGCGATCGACGGTCGGGCCGTGCCCGGCGTGCCGACCCCCGCTCACGATGCGCCGCCAAAGATCGGATAGAGCACCCGGTCTCCGGGCTTGATCCCGAGCCGCTCGGCGGTCCCGCCATTCAGTTCGATGACCGCCCGCACCGGCGCCGCGGCGGCGATCGTCTGATCCGATTCCGGCACCGCTCGCTGCGCGATGTTGACGATGCGCCCGTGCTGATCGACAAACAGCATGTCGAGCGGGATCAAGGTGTTGTGCATCCACATCGTCGCCATGGTCGGTTCTTTGAAGTCGAACAGCATGCCGGCATCGGGGGCGAGGCTGCGGCGAAACATCAGGCCCTGCTCCATCTGAGCCGGTGTTTCGGCGAGTTCAACGGTAAAGCTGTGGCGGCCGCCGGCGGTGACGATCGTCAGCTTGGCTGTTGCGAAATGCTGCAGTTGCGGCCCCGCCGCCCGGACGGGTCCCGCAGTCGCAAGCAACAAAGCCAGTAGCAAAACGGCGCGCCGCGTATACATGCGAGGACAATCCTTCGGCTTTTGGGCCTTCGGCTATTCGGCCTTCGGCTAACGCGATCCGATAAGGTCGCAGGGTCATTATGATCCGATCGGACCATCGGATGGCCAGCGCCGAATGCCGCGGCCAGCAAGGGCCGCTCGGCAGAGATCGGGGCCGCGTTCTTGTCGGGCGGCGCGGCCGACGCTAGGGTCGCGGTGCGAGCCCACATGCACGAAACCGTACTGACCGTCTTTGCCGTCACGGCACTTCTCGGGCTCGTCAGCCTGTTGCTGCCGCTGGCCGAGCGGTTCTTGATCCCGTACACGGTGCTCTTGGCCTTGGTCGGGATCACAATCGGCGCCGCCACCAACATTCCGGGGGCCTATCTGCATGGCGGGGCGGTACGCGACATCATCGCGACACTCGGCGATTTCAGGCTCAGCGCCGAATCCCTGCTGTACATCTTTCTGCCGGCGCTCTTGTTCGAGGCGGCGCTCAATGTCGATGTGCGGCAGCTCGGCGACGAGATCGCGCCAGTGCTGCTGCTCGCGGTCATCGGCGTTGTCGTCTGCACGCTGATCGTCGGTTTCGCGCTGTGGCCGCTGGCCCCGGTGGGGGTGCTGGCCTGCATCATCCTCGGTGCCATCATCGCGACCACCGACCCGGTTGCGGTCGTCGCGATCTTCCGCGACATCGGGGCGCCCCGCCGGTTGTCGACACTGGTCCAGGGTGAGAGCCTGTTCAACGACGCGGCGGCGATCGCCGCTTTTTCGCTCGCGGTGGCGATCCTCTCCGGACATCGGCCGGCGAGCGCGTGGGGCGGCGTTCTCACATTTGTGCGCCAGTTCGGCGGCGGTCTCGGCGTCGGCTATCTCTCCGGCTGGAGCACCGCGCTGTTTCTGCCGCTACTGCGCTCGAACCGGCTCGCCGAAGCAACGCTGACGATCGGCTTTGCCTACGCGATCTACATCGTCTGCGATCACTATCTCGGCGTCTCCGGGGTGGTGGCGGTCGCCGCCGCGGCGCTGGCGGTCGCCGCCGAGGGCCGGCGCCGGCTGGCACCTTCGAATTTCGACGCTCTGGTCGCGACCTGGGAGCAGCTGGCGTTCTGGGCGAGCTCGCTGATCTTTCTGTTTGCGGCGATGCACACCCCGCGGCTGCTGGTGGCGGCGAGCTGGCGGGATCTGGCCCTGCTCGCGGCGCTGATCGCGGCGGCGCTGGCGGCGCGCGCGTTGACCCTTTACGGACTGCTTCCGGCGCTCAGCTTCGCCCGCATCGCGCAGCCGATCGGCACCAATTACAAGCTTTTCATGTTGTGGGGTGGGATGCGCGGCGCGGTCTCGCTGGCGCTCGCGTTGGCGGCGACCGAAAACCCGGCCCTGCCGGTCGAAATCCGCCAGTTCGTCGGAGTGCTGGCGACCAGCTTCGTGCTGTTTACGCTCTTGGTGACGGCACCGACGATGCGGCCTTTGATGCGGCTCCTGCGGCTCAGCGACGCGCCGCCGGCGGAGATCGCGTTGCGCGAACGGGTGATCGGGCTGTCGCTTTCCTCGATCCGGGAGGAAATCGAAACCGTCGGGCGCCGCCACCAGATCGCGCCGGACATCGTCGGCGAAATCACCGCCGGGTATGATGCGCGACGTCGCGAACCGGCTGATATTGCCGAAGAGAACGCCCAGCTGCCGAGCGCCATCCGGGAGAATGCGGCCCTCGTCGTGCTGAGCGATCGCGAGCAGGAATTCTGCCTCGAATATTTCGAAGGACGCACCGTGTCGCGGCGCGTCGCGGCAACCCTGCTCGCCCACACCGCACGCCTGCGCGACGCCGCCCACGGCCAGGGGATCGAAGGCTACCAGCAGGCGGCGGCGCGGCTGCGCGCCTATGGCCCGAGCTTTCGCCTGGCACTGGCGCTGCATCATCGGATCGGCATCGCCAGGCCGCTGTCGCATCAGCTCGCCGACCGGTTCGAGGTGCAGCTGGCCGCCCGCTTCGTCTTGGAAAATCTGGCCGCGTTCAACCGTGAGCAGATCGGCCGACTGTTCGGCGGCGGTCCGAGCGCGGCGATGGGCCGGCAAATCTCGCTGCGGCTGACCGAGATCGAGCGCTCGATCTCGGCCTTGAAGCTGCAATACCCGAGCTATGTGCGCCGCCTCGAATCGCAGTTTCTGGCGCGCACTGCCGCCCGCTTCGAGGAAGAGCGCTATCGGCGGCTGCGTGCCGAGTCGATCATCAACCAGGATGTATTCGAAGATCTGCAGCGCGAGCTGCGACGGCGGCGGCGCACAGTCGAGACACGCACCAAGCTCGATCTCGGTCTCGAACGCGGCGAACTGGTCGGCCGCGTGCCGATATTCGCATCGCTCGACGAGCGCAACCGGCGCGCCGTCGCCCGTCTGCTGCGCCCGCGGCTGGCGGTTCCGGACGAGGTGATCGTGCGCCGCGGCGAACGTGGCGATGCGATGTATTTCATCTCGTCCGGAGCGGTGGAGGTGCGCATCGCGCCGGCGCCGGTGCGGCTCGGCAGCGGCGAGTTCTTCGGCGAGCTGGCGCTGCTCCTCGCCGACCGGCGCAATGCCGATGTCGTGGCGCTCGGCTATTGCCAGCTACTGAGCCTCGGGGCGCGCGACCTCGCTCGGCTGTTCAACACCGAGCCGGCGCTGCGCCGACATATTCAGACGGTCGCCCGCGCCCGAATTGGCAGCCCCGAGGATGCTCGCGATCGACCGGCCGCGGTTGGGCCGGCCGCGGTTGCGCCGATCGAGGGCGGCAGAGCCTGAGCCGCGGCGCGATGGAGGCCTATCGCTACCCGCGCTACTATGAAATTGCGCTGGCACCCGCCGCGCCGGCCCGCGAGATCGATTTCTTCGAAGCCGCGATCGACCGCTTTTCAGGGACGCCGGTCCACCGAGTTTTCGAAATCGGCGCCGGCACCGCGCCTCATCTCCAAGAATGGCACCGCCGCGGCTACCGCTACTGCGGTCTCGATCTGAGCCCGCAAATGCTCGACTTCGCTCGCGCCAAGGCCGCCCGCAACGGGGTCGATGCCACGTTTGTCGAGGGCGACATGCGCGGTCTCGACCGGAGCCTCGGCCCGTTCGACCTCGCCTATGTGATGCTGGGTTCGCTCTATACCCGCTCCAACCGCGAACTCCGCGACCACCTCGAGCGGATGGCCGCCGTCCTGGTGTCCGGCGGGCTCTATCTGTTGGACAGTGTCGTGTGGTTCCGGATGTTTCACGATTACCGCCGCAGCTGGACGCGGCGCCGCGGCGGGATCACTGTGCGCACCCGCTACCGCGCCGAGCCGCTCGATGCGATCGCCCAGACCTATAACGAGACCCTGACCTTCGCTGTCGACGATTGCGGCAACCGGCTGAAGATCGAAGGGCGGGTTCCGGCCAAGGCATTCTTTCCGCAGGAGTTCCTGTGTCTCGTCGAACTCAGCGGCCGGTTCGAATTCGTCGGCTGGTACAATGATTTCAGTTTGACGGCACCGGTCACGCCGCAGGGCCGTCACATCGCGATCCTGCGCCGGCGATGAAGGGCGCCGGGAGCTGCGCAGCCAAAGGCCGCTTCCGACCGCCCCGCAAGGCCATCCTTCAGTAGAGCCGGGTGCGGTAGCTTTCCGCGGTCTGGCGCTCGGCTTCGGCGGGATCGATCCCACCCACCTGCTCGGCGATAATCCGGCCGATCGCCGGAAAATCACCGCGGCCGAGCTGCTTTTCCGGGTTCCACAAATCGGAACGGATCAGCGCCTTGCCGCAATGGAAATAGACCTCCTCGATCGCTACCAGGATGCCGCTGCGCGGTATTTTGCCGTTGACTGCGAGGGGTTCGAGAAGCTCGCGATCCGTCGTGACGCGGGCCTGCCCGTTGACGCGCAGGGTCTCGGGGATTCCCGGCACGAAAAAGATCAATCCGACTCCCGGCCGTTCCAGGAGATTGCCGAGCGTGTCGACACGGTTGTTGCCGAGCCGGTCGGGGATCAAGAGCGTGGTGTCGTCGACGACTTGGACAAAGCCGGGCGCATCGCCCTTTGGCGAAGCATCGCAGCGGCCGGACGGGTCGGCCGAAGCGATCACCAGAAATGGCGACAGCGCGATGAAATTGCGGCTGTGCCGTTCGAGCCGGGTGAGCTGTTTTTTGACTGCCCGCTCGCTCGGTGCCCCGTAGATTTCGCGCAGCCGACGCGGGTCCTCGATCGTATCCATGGGTCGCCCTCCGCTCGCAACGGCTGCATTATGCCCGAGTTCCCGCCAAAAAGCTCTACGGGCTTGGGGGCGCAGCGTGACGACGCTGGCAGCAAAACGAACGCTTTGCGGACGTTCGATTGACGATCCCAATGCCAGATTGCGCCTCCACCGTGCGATTGCGGACGTTCGATGCCTTTCTCGATCACCGAACAGGACGGCCATTTGGAAGTCCGTTCACCTTACCACCCGGATTTTCCGGCGCGGGCGCGGGGGCTCGACGGTCATTGGGACGCGGCGCGGCGGGTGTGGATTTTCGCGGCGAGCGATCGTGACCGGGTCGCGTCGCTGTGCCGCGAGATCTACGGCGGCGAGGGCGGCGGGGGCGGCAGCGAGGGCAGCGAGGGGGCGGCGGTCTACCCCGACGCCGCTGCCCGGCGCGGTCGCAACGAGTTCGCCGAAGCGGGCGCGCGGCCGCATTATTTTGGCCATCGCCAGCGGCTGCGCGAACGGATGATGGCGGCCGGCCCGGACACGCTGCCCGACTACGAGCTGTTGGAAATGCTGCTGTTCGCCGCCTATCAGAAGGGGGATGTGAAGCCGCTGGCGAAGGCGGTGCTGGCGAAGCTCGGCGGTTTTGGCAAGGTAATGGGGGCCGAACCGGCGGCGCTCTCGGAAGCCGGGCTCAACCTCGCCGGCATCGCCGCAGTCAAGACGGTGCGCGAAGCGGCGCTCAGGCTGATGCGCAGCGAACTCGAAGAGCAGCCGGTGATCAACTCGTGGGACAAGCTGATCGATTATTGCAGCGCCCAGGTCGCCCACAACACGGTCGAGGAATTCCACATCCTGTTTCTCGACCGCAAGAACGTGCTGATCCGGCACGAGCGCCAGCAGACGGGCACGATCGACCACACCCCGGTCTACCCGCGCGAGGTGGTCAAGCGCGCCCTCGAACTCGGCGCCTCGGCGCTGATCCTGCTGCACAACCATCCCACTCGACCTTTCTCGATCACGCTCGATCACGCTGCTAGCCATTGAATCACCTAAATTTTTTGGCTTGTCGTAATCCCGGATGCCATGGCATATTGGGGTCGGTTTTGAGGGGGATCAGTCGCCCTTTTGACCCCAGTCGCCGACCCCTACTAGCCGTCTGGCGACCCCACCTGAGAGTCGACGGGAGAGCCCAGTGCCGAGCCTTACCGATGGAGAAATACGCCGCGCTCTGAAGCAGGTGGAGCAGACGGGGAAGCAGCTAAGCCTCGTCGATGGAGAGGGACACGGCACCGGCCGTCTCGTTCTGGTCATGAAGCCCATGCCCACCCGCGTCACGGCGGACTGGATGGCGCAGCAGTGGCGCGATCAGAAGCGTCTGAAGAAGAAGCTCGGCTCGTACCCGTCAATGGCACTCAGCAAGGCGCGGGAGGTTTTCGCCCGCGACTTCGCCGACCTGATCCAGAAGGGCCGCAGCATCAAGATCGCCGGCGACACGCGGCCAGGCACGGTGGCCGACTTGTTCGAGGCCTACGTCCAATATCTGAAGGACGCGGAAAAGCCTTCGTGGAAGGAGACAGAGAAAGGCCTCAACAAGATCGCTGACGCCCTCGGCCGCAACCGACCCGCACGCGAGATCGAGCCCGACGAGATCGTCGAGGTGATCCGACCGATTTATGAGCGTGGCAAGAAGGCGATGGCTGACCATGTGAGAAGTTACGTCCACGCCGCCTACAGCTGGGGCCTCAAGTCAGAGCACGACTACCGGAGCGCTTCACAGCGCCGCTTCCGCCTCGTCTACAACCC
>DATJTI010000031.1:0-121644 GCA_035503615.1 Allostellaceae bacterium
CGGATCGCCGGGTTGCGGGTCGCGAGCAGCGGCTCGGCCGGGTGAAACAGCTCCTCATGCAACTTTTCGCCGGGCCGCAGCCCGATATATTCGATCGCGATGTCGCGGTCGGGCCGCAAGCCGGCGAGGCGGATCATCTGCCGCGCGAGATCGACGATGCGCACCGGCTCGCCCATGTCGAGCACGCAGATCTTGCCGCGCTCGGCCGGCGCCTGCGGCGCTGCCGACAATGCCGCCGATTGCAGCACCAGCTCGACCGCTTCGCGCACCGTCATGAAAAAGCGCGAGACTTCCGGATGGGTGACGGTCAGCGGCCCACCGGCGGCGAGCTGGCGCGTGAACAGCGGCACCACCGACCCGGTCGAGCCGAGGACATTGCCGAACCGCACCGTGACATAGCGCGTGCCGGGGACCGGCTGCCGCGCCTCGTGGAGATCGAGAGCCTGGCAGAATCCTTCAGCGAGCCGCTTGGTGGCGCCCATCACGCTCGTCGGGTTAACCGCCTTGTCGGTCGAGATCATGACGACGATCGAGACGCCAAAGGCGCGCGCCGCCTCGGCGACGTTTCGGCTGCCGGCGATGTTGGTCAGCACCCCCTCGATCGGGTTGGCCTCGACCATCGGCAGGTGCTTCAGCGCCGCGGCGTGAAACACGATCTCGGGCCGTTCGGCGGCGATCACCGCGTCGATCTGGCCGCGATCGCGCACATCGCGCAGCAGCGGGACCGGCGCCGATCGGGCCAACCGCTCGCGCAGCTCCATGTCGATCGTGTAGAGCGCGAACTCGCTGTGATCGATCAGCACCAGCCGGGCCGGGTCAAAGGCCGCGATCTGGCGAGCGAGTTCGGCGCCGATCGTGCCGCCGGCCCCGGTGACCAGCACCCGGCGGCCGCCGATCAGCCGGGCCATGCCATCCCGGTCGAGAACCGCCTGCGGCCGGCCCAGCAGATCCTCGAGGTCGATCGGTTCGAGAGCATGCTCTGGATTGTCGAGCCGGCGCTCGAAATCGGTCAGCTTGGGCAGTCGGGCAAGCGGGATCGCCAGCGCCTCGGCGCGATCGAGCAGCCGGCGCACCTGGTCTCCGGGCAGATTCTGCGCGGTGATGATCAGCTTCTGCGGGCGCTTGCCGCGGCGGTCGAGCCGCGCCACGACGGTTTCGAGCGAATCGATCGTCCCCAGCACCGGCACCCGATAGATCTCACGCCCGACCCGCGACGGCGTATCCGCCAGCACCCCGACCACGCGGTAGACGGCGCGCGGGTTGCGCATCATCTCGCGGATGAAGGTGTCGGCCCCGTCCTTGGCGCTGATCAGCAGCACCGGCACGCTCTGGTGCCGGGCACGTTCGAGGACGTGATCGAGGCCGCGATCCTTGAACAGTCGATAGGCGAGGCGCGGCGCCCCCAGCAATGCCACGAGCACAAACCAGTCGATGATCAGGGTCGAGCGCGGCAGTGCTGCGAGGCGCGTCAAAACGAACATCGCCGGCAGAAAGACGAGGAGGGTCAGGCTCACCGCGCGGGCGATGTTGAACAGGTCGGGCAGCGACGCATAGCGCCAGATCCCGCGATAGAGGCCGGTCAGCAGGAACACCCCGGCGGCGATCACCGTGAAGCTCGTGATATAGAACGCGGTCAGCCGCGGCTGGTAGCCGATCAGATCGATGCCGAGCCGCAGATAGAGCGACACCGCGAGCGACAGCGCCGCCATCGCGATGTCGTGGACAAAGGCGAAGAGCGCCCGCCGATTGTTGGGAAGGATCAGCACCGCGCCCCTATAACAGGAAATCACGACGATGCGAAAGATCGCGCGGCCGGCGGCGGCCGGACATGGCCGGATCGCGCGCGCAGCACCCCATGGCGACAATGGTGTCGCGGCGTCTGCGGCTCTTCTGTTTCGGCGGCGTCGGCGGTCTATTAGAATGACGCATGAGGTGGGAGCGGCTCTACAAGGTGCTGCAGCCCGAAGCCGCCGGCACGGCCGCGCGGTGTTTTCGGCTGGTCCACCACGGCATGGTCATGCTCGGCATTGCGATCATGCTGGCCGATACCGAGGTGAGCTGGCGACAGGAATATCACGGCCTGCTCGACGCCGGGTTCCAGCTCGCCGGCGCCTTCTTTGTGGCGGAGTATGTGGCGCGGCTGGCCGCCGCCGCGGGTGCTCCAGGCGCGTATCGCCGCGGCTGGCGCGCGCGGCTCGCCTGGGCCGTCTCGCCCGGCGGCGTGTTCGACCTGCTCGGGACCCTGCCGGGGATTCTCGATCTCGCCTTCAACCCGCGCTTCGCCAGCCTCTACGGCTTCATCTGGGTGTTCAAGCCGATCCGCTACGCGCCGGGGCTGGCGAGCTTGCAGCGCGTCATCAGCCGCGCACGGCACGCTCTCTTGTCGGTGCTGCTCGGCTTCGGGATCGTGCTGCTGGCCGCCGCCAGCCTTGCCTATCTGCTCGAGCGTCATGCCCAGCCGGCGCTATTCGGCTCGATCCCGCTGGCGCTGTGGTGGGCGATCGTGACCCTGACGACGACCGGCTATGGCGATGTGACCCCGATCACCCCGCTCGGCCGCATCCTGGCCGGGGTGGTCATGGTCAGCGGCATCCTGGTGTTCGCGTTGTGGGCCGGTATCCTCGCCACCGGATATGCCGAGGAGCTGCGGCGCCGCGAATTCCTGCGCACCTGGGACCTGGTCGCCAAGGTGCCGTTTTTCGGCAAAGTCGGGGCCGCGGTCATCGCCGATGCGGTGAGCTTGTTGCGGCCGCGCGACTATCCGGCGCGGGCCATCGTCGTGCGCCGCGGTGAGCCCGGCGATTGCATGTATTTCATTGCCTCGGGCGAGGTCGAGGTGCGGTTGCGCCCGGGCACGGTGCGGCTCGGGCCGGGCGAGTTCTTCGGCGAGATTGCGCTGTTGACCGGCGAGCCGCGCAACGCGACGATCGCGGCGGTGCAGCCCTGCACGCTGTTGTCCCTCGACATCGCCGATTTTCGCCAGCTGCTTGGCCGCCAGCCCGATCTCGCGCGCGTGGTCCGCGAGGAGGCCGAACGGCGCCTGCAAGCCCATCCGATGGGATCGCCGCACCCCCTGCCGCCAGGACCGTTCCCGGCAGCCGATCAGCAGAGGCCGCGCGCCGACGCGTCGGGCGGCGCGCCGTCTGCCGGATCGTGATCGGCTGCCGGATCGTGATCGGCTGCCGGATCGTGATCGGTTGCCGGATCGTGATCGGCTGCCGGATCGTAATAGTCTTTCGGGAAACCAGCGGCACGGCGCGCGGCATGGTTGAAGGGCGGCTTTAGCCGGCCCTTGAAGCGCTGCGCGACCTGCTCGCGAAAGACCGCGGCAGCGACGTGGCCGCGGTGCCGGCACAACCATTCGAACCAGCGCATGCCGGTGGCCACATGGCCGATCTCCTGCCGGTAGATATAACGCAGCAGCCGGGCGCTGCGGCAATCGCCGGCGTGATCGAGCCGCTGCGCCATCTCCGGGGTCACATCAAGCCCGCGTGCTTCGAGTACCAGCGGCACGATGGCGAGCCGCGGCAACAGGTCATCACTGGTCGCCGCTGCCGCTTCCCACAGACCGTCATGCGCCGGCAGGTCGCCGTAACCGGTGCCGAGCTCCGCGAGCCGTGCTGCGAGCAACAGGAAATGGCGCGCCTCCTCGGCGGCGACGCCGACCCAATCGTCGAAAAACGTGCGCGGCAACGCCGCCTCGCCGCCAAAGCGCGCGACGAGATCCCAGGCGAGATCGATCGCGTTGAGCTCGATATGCGCGAGCGCATGCAGCAGCGCGATGCGGCCAGCCGGCGATCCGAAGTTGCGCCGCCTCGGCATCTCGCGCGGCGGCAGCAGCCGGGGCCGCCCGGGCCGTGCCGGGCGCAGCGGCGGAATAGCGTCGCCGATCGGCAAACCGCGCGCGGCCCAGGCGCCGGCGAGTGCCCGGCTCAGCGCCGCCTTCGCTGCCGGATCCGCCGTCGTCAGGATCGCGACCGCACCCCCGGTCAGGCTCCCGGCCGCCGCAGCCGGCAGGGCCGACACTGCATCGATCAGAGCGCGCGCGCCGCTTTCAGCACCTCGGCGACATGACCCGGCACCCTCACCTTGTGCCACACCCCGCGCACAATCCCCGATCCGTCGATCAGAAAGGTCGCGCGCTCGATCCCCATGTATTTGCGCCCATACATGCTTTTCTCGACCCAGGTGCCGTATTTCTCGCAGACGGCACCATCGACATCGGCAGCGAGCGTAAACGGCAGGCCGTGCTTTTTCTTGAACTTGTCGTGCGAGGCGACCGAATCCTTGGAGATGCCGATCACGACCGCGCCGGCCCCGCGATAATCCGGCAGCGCGTCGCGAAACCCGCAAGCCTCGGCGGTGCAGCCCGAGGTGTCGTCCTTGGGATAGAAGTACAGCACCACCTTCTGCCCGGCGAACTGCGCCAGGCTGATGCTGCCACTGCCGTCGGTCGGCAGTGTGAAATCGGGAGCCTTCTGGCCGGGCTCGATCGTCATTGCGTGCTCCCTGCGGTTGGCGACGCGACATCGCGCGCGCGGCGCGCCGGTTCGTCGATCAGCTCCTCGTACCAGCGTGCGACATGCGTGGTGGCGGCAGTGATATCTGCGACGAGCCGGGTGAAGTCAACCGCTCCGGCGCAGCGTGCGAGGGTGGCGGCATCGGGCCCGGAAAAGCTCGTCTCGCGCGCGCCGTCATCGCCGATCAGGATCAGCACCGCCTGCACCTGGCGCAGCAGCGACAGGGCATCGCCGAGCTCGCTCCCGGCCGGCGGCGGCAGAACTCCGGATGCAGTCAGCGCCTGAAGTGCTGCGGCAGTGCCGCGGTGGAGCACCCATGGCGAGGCGGCGGCTTCACGCAGCATCAGGTATTGGGTGATGAATTCGAGGTCGAAGAGACCGCCCGGCCGGTTCTTCAGATCCCAGGGCGAGGCGTGCGGAGTTTCGGCGGCGATGCGCCGGCGCATATCGGCGACATCGATGAGCAGCCGCCGCGGATCGCGCCGGGATTGCAGCACCGCGCCGATCACCTCGCCGACCCGGCGGCAAAGCCCGGCATCCCCGGCGACCGGGCGCGCGCGGGTCAAGGCCATGTGCTCCCAGCTCCACGCGGATTGATGCTGGTAGCGCTCGAAACTCTGGAGGCTCGAGGCGATCGGCCCCGCGCTGCCCGACGGCCGCAGCCGCATATCGACCGGATAGAGCGAGCCCTCGGCGGTTGGCGCGGTCAATGCCCCGATCAGCCGCTGGCTCAGCCGGGCGTAGTAGGCCGGGACCGGCAGCGGCCGGGCGCCGTCCGACGCGGCGATGGCTGGCGGCGCATCATAAATCAGGATCAGATCGAGATCGGAGGCGAGCGTCATCTCGCGGCTGCCGAGACGCCCCATCGCGACCAGCGCCAGGGCGCCGCCCTCCACCCGTCCGTGGCGGCGCGCGAATTCCGTCTCGACCGCCGGGACGAGGGCGGCGAGCGCGCATTCGGCAATGTCGGCGAGGGCCTCGCCGGCTGCCCCGGCCTGGAGCGTGCGGCGCAACAGCTGCACACCGATCTGGAACCGCCGCTCATTCGCCCAGCGTCGCAAGGCATCGAGCGTGTCGGCGAAATCGGCGGCACCGGAGAGGATGTCGCCGAGATCGGCGGCAAGGTGGGGGCGATCCGCCGGCGGCGCAAAAAACTCCTCGGTCAGCACCGCATCGAGCAATGCCGGCCGCTGCGCCAGCTGCTCGGCAAGGCGCGGTGCACCGGCCATGATGTCGGCCACCAGCGAGAGCAGCCCCGGATTCGCCTGAAACAGCGAGAACAGCTGCACCCCCGATTGCAGCCGCGACAGAAACCGGTCGAACCGCCGCAGCGCCTCGTCCGGATGCGAGGTGGCGCCGAAGATGCGCAGCAGTTCGGGAACCAGCTCGGTCAAAATCTCGCGGACCCGCTGGCTGCGGGTCGCGCGCATGCGGCCGTAATGCCAGCCGCGCACCAGGGCGGCGACCGAAGGCGGACCGGCAAAGCCGAGCCGGGCGATCGTTTCGAGGGTTTCCGGGTCGTCCTCGGTCCCGGTGAACACCAGATTGCCGGGGCCGGCGAGGTTGGGTGCCTGCTCGAACAGCTCGGCATAGGTCTGCTCGACCGAGCGCAGATGCGCGGTCAGATCGGTGGTGAACGCGCCGGGCGCGCGATAGCCGAGAAACCGGGCGATCCGGGCAATCCCGGCGCAATCCTCGGGCAGGCGATGGGTCTGCGCGTCGTCAACCATCTGCAAGCGATGTTCGAGGCGCCGCAAAAACCGGTAATCGTCGATCAGCGCGGCGGCCACAGCCGGTTCGATCCGGCCCATGTCGGCGAGCCGGCACAGCGCCTCGCAGGTCGGGCGCACCCGCAATTCCGGCCGGCGTCCGCCCCAGATCAGCTGCTGCGTCTGGGCAAAGAACTCGATTTCGCGGATCCCGCCGCGGCCGATCTTGATGTCGTGGCCTTTGACGGCGATGCGAGCGCCGCCGCGATGCGCGTTGATCTGGCGCTTGATCGAATGAATGTCCTGGATCGCCGCGAAATCGAGATGCCGGCGCCAGATGAACGGCCGCAATTCGCGCAGGAACCATTCGCCGGCATCGCGGTCGCCGGCGATCGGGCGCGCCTTGATCAGTGCTGCGCGCTCCCAGTTCTGACCGACACTCTCGTAATAGGCGAGTGCCGCCGCGACCGACATGGCCGGCGGGGTCGAACCGGGGTCGGGACGCAGCCGAAGATCGGTGCGAAACACATAGCCGTCGCCGGTGCGCTCTTCGAGAAGGCGCACCAGATCGCGCGCGAACCGGCTGAAGAACGGCTGTGGACCATCCGCCCCGGCGACCCTGGCTCGCGCCGGATCAAACAGCAGGATCAGGTCGATATCGCTCGAATAGTTCAGCTCGCCAGCGCCGAGCTTGCCCATGCCGAGAATGACGAGGCCGCTGTCGCGTTCCGGGTCGGCCGGATCGGCGAGCGTCATCCGGTTGGTCGCCGCCGCCCGGCGCAGCAGATGGCGGGCCACGGCACCGACCGCGGCCGCCGCGAACCGGCTGAGGGCTGCGGTCTGCCGTTCGAGCGACCAGGCCCCGGCAAGCTCGGCAGCGGCCGCGAGCAGTGCAGTGCGCCGTTTGGCGATGCGCAACCGGCGCATCAGTGCCGCGAAATCTTCGCCGCGATCGGCACGGTCCTCGACCTCGGTTGCGACCTCCTCGAACAGCGGGTCGGCGCCCTCGGTAACGAGGCGGGTCAGAAACCGCCACTCGGTGACGGCGAGCCTGCTAAGAAACGGACTGTTGCCAAAGATGCCGGCGAGGAACTGCCGGCCGGGGCCTGCAGCGCTCCAAGCGCGCGCGGTTGATGCTGCCGGGTCGCCCACCGCTGCATCCCCCACCGCCGGATCACCCGCTGCCGCACCGAGAGCCTCCGCCCAGGCGGCGAAGCCGAGTTCCAGGAGGTGCGGATCGGCGGGCAGCGCCAGCCCGTCGTCATCTGCCGCAAGACCCGACAACAGCTTCATCTCACCAGCAACCCGGCAGCGGCGGAGGCGTCGCACCGGCCGGCCAAAATCCGCGCATCAGGGTGGCCTGACCTGCTTGTCCCTGACCCGTTTGCCCCCCTGACCCGCTTGCCCCCTGACCCGCTTGCCGGCAGACCGGTGAGCGACGGCTTTGCTCAGCCTGCGCCGAGCCGGCAGAGTTGCCCGATATCGGCGATGTCGCCGAACCCGGCAACGGTCTCGCGCAATTCGCGCGCCCGAGCAGCACCGAGCACGGGTGCGGCCAATGCGTCGAATTTCGCGGCGAGGCGCCGGCCCTGCTCGGCAAGGTCGGCGGCCGGAACGCCCGAATCATGGCGCGTGTCGAGGTGGCGCCCATCGGTCGTCGCGACCTCGATCTCGGCCACGGTCTGTGGCCAATCCTGCTGAAAGTCGATCGTCATCAGTTCGCGCAGCCGCACCAGCTGCGGATCATGCGCCGTCGTTTCGCCATAGGCGGCGAGGCTTGCGGTATCGACCCCGGCGAGCGCCATCGCCACGGTCTGGCGCAGGCTGAATTTGCTCTGCAAGCCATCGACCGGGGCCGGGATGTTGCACACACGGTCGGTGCTGGTGTCGATGCGCAGCGTGATGCCGGCAATCCGCTCCGGGGTCAACCCGTGCCGTCGGCGCAGCTCGCGCGCGCATTCGATCGGGGCGTGGGTGAAATAGCAGGCGGCATGGTATTTGAAGAGGTTGGCGAGGATGTGCCAGCCGCCCTCCGGCTTGGTGAGCGCTTTTTCCGGCGAGAAATCGGGGCCGTGGGTCGCGGCAAAACCTTGCACGCATTCGATCAGATCGGTGCGGCTGGAAAAGCCGCGCGCCGCCAGCCGTGCCGCGAGCAGGCCGTTTTGCGCCGCCTTGCCGGCATGAAACGGCTTGCACATCGTACCGAACTCGGATTTGAGCCCGGCCGCCTGGGTCCCGGCGATGCCGAGCGCCGTCGCGGTCTTCTCGGCGTCGAGGCCAAGGAGCCGGGCGCAAGCCGCCGCGGCACCGAGGCAGCCCACCGTCGCGGTCGAATGAAAGCCGAGGTCGTAATGTCCGGGAGCGAGTGCGGCGCCGATGCGGCATTCGGTCTCATAGCCGGCGACAAACGCGGTCATGACGTCGCATCCGGAGCTGCCCTCCAGCTCGGCCAGCGCCAGCAACCCCGGCAGCACCGCGACCGAGGGATGCCCTGGCATCGCGACATTGACATCATCGAAATCGAGCGCATGGCCGGCGGCACCATTGACCAGCGCCGCCGCCAATGCCGGCAGCCGCCCGCGGTGCGCGAGGAGGCTCGCCTGCGGTGCGCCGCCGGCCTCGGTCATCTCGTCGAGCAATATCCCGACCAGCGAATCGCCGGCGCCGGCGATGGCGCAACCGAGATAATCGAGCACGCACTGCCGCGCCACCTCCCGCACCGCCGCCGGCAGGTCTTCATAGCAAAGGGAGGCCGCCTGTGCCGCCAACGCCAGGGTCAGCATTCCCGCCTTGCCGCGGCTCGCCAGATCGCCGTCCATTCTCGCCTCCACTTTCGGTAGCGCCTCACTCTAATACCTTCGCGGCGGCGCACCAGCCCCGGCAACCGCTCGCCACAATGTTTCTCTGATGCGCATGTCCAGGAATTGTCGATGCCGGTCCAGCACGGCGCGCAGCCCGGGACCGACCAGGTCTTCCGGCATCGGTTCGAAGCCGAGCTTGCGAAACCACGGCCCGTTCCAGCGAGGCGTTTTGAACGTCGTCAGGATGAGGCTTGGCAAGTCCTTCGACCGCGCCTGTTTGTCCGCGGCGGCGACCAGGGCGGCGCCAATTCCGCGGCCGGAAAACCCGATCTCGACCGCGATGTTGGCAATGTAGAGCATGCCGTCCATCGCCTGCGTCAGAACAAAGCCGACGACCCGGTCATCCTCTTCCGCCAGCACGACATCGCCTTGTGCGAGGCGGTCGGCGGCAATGGGTGGCGTCTTCACTGCAAAAGAAAGCTCGTCGATGGTGGCGTAGCGGGCCCGCGCGGCTTTCTCGATTTCCTGCAACCGGGGAATGTCGCGCTCATCCGCCGGACGCAGCAGCATGGGGAAGGTTCCATACCGAATACGGGCCGGGCACCAGACGGGAGCGGAAGCGCCGATGCCAGGAAGGGTTACCGGCCTTTGAATTGCGGTTTGCGTTTTTCGTTGAAGGAGGCGATGCCTTCGCGGCGGTCCTCGGTCGGGACCATGCGATTGTAGGCTTCGATCTCGAACATCATGCCGCTCGCGAGGTCCATCTGCAGCCCGTAATGGATCGCATGCTTGGCTTGGCGCACCGAAATGGGCGCGTTGTCGGCGATCCGCCGCGCGGTTTCGAGCGCGTCCTCGACCACCTTGCCCGGCGCGCACAGCCGGTTGACCATGCCCCAATCACAGGCGTCCTGAGCCGTGAACGGGCGCCCGGTCAGGATGATCTCCTTGGCGCGGCGTTCGCCGACCGCGCGCGGCAGGTGCTGCGTCCCGCCGGCGCCCGGCATGATCCCCAGTGTCACCTCGGTCAGCGCGAAGCGGGCGGTTTCGGCGGCATAGATGAAGTCGCAGCACAGCGCCAACTCGCAGCCGCCGGCATAGGCGGCACCATTGACCGCACCGATCACCGGCACTGGGCAGGCGACGAGCGCGCGCACCATCCGTTCGAACAACAGGTGCTGGTCCTGCCAATCGACGTCGGTCATGCCGTTGCGTTCCTTCAAGTCGCCGCCGGCGCAAAAGGCTCGCTCGCCGGCGCCGGTCAAGACGATGCAGCGCGCTTGCGCCGGTGCCGCGTTGACCGCATCGAAAAAGGCCAGGAGATCGCGGCCCATCTGGGTGTTGAGCGCGTTGGCGACCTCGGGCCGGTTCAGCGTCAGCAGCACCAGCCCGTCGCCGCGATCCTCGGTGCGCAACGTCGCAAATTCCCGGTTCATCGCTCGCCTTTCCGCCGGCTCATCCGGATCGCGAGCATAACATGCGAATGCGAAGGGTCAGGCGGGTTGCAAGCGGAGAAAACGTTGCATCGGCGCGAAGCCGGTGCCGGACGCCGGAGCCTTGCCGCGCGCGGACGCGTGGATGCTCGAAGATTCCACTCCAGCGGATTGCGAGCGGTTCTGGCGCAACGCCGCCCGTTTCCGTCGCTCAGACTTGCCCGATCAGGGCGTCGCGCAGCGCACGCCATTCGGCGAGCTTGGCGGCGAAGTCGAGCCGGGCATGGGCCGGGCTGGTCGATGGCAGCGCCAGATAGGCGATGCCGGCGCGCCGCGGGAAATGGCGGTCATGGAGCCGGCGCGCGCCGCTGCCGTTGAACGCGACGGCGGCGATCCGCGGATGCGCGTCGAGCAGCCGGTCGATCGCGTTCGGCACCTCGCGGCGGATCGTCGTATCGGCGCTGGCCTCGCGCTCGCCCAACGCGCAGACGTCCCACAGCGCCACCCGCCGGCTCAGCGCGAAGCCGAGCCGCGCGGCATAATCGGCGACGAGCGGCGTTTCGAACAACGCGAACAGGATCGGCCAGAACAGGTTGCGGGGATGCGCATAATATTGTTGCCGGCGCAGCGATTCCTCGCCCGGCAGGGTGCCGAGCACCAGGAGCCGCGCCGCGTCGTCCACGACCGGCGGGAAGCTGCGCTTTTCGGCGGCGGCCCGCTGCGGCGCGGCGCTCACGCGACAAAGCGGCCGAGGCGGACCGCGGTATGTCCCTTGGCCAGCCGGCGCGACGGCATGATCAGCACGCAATCATCATAGGGGGTGCGAACCTCGCGGCCATCGTCGCGGCCGATCAGCGTCCCTTTCGGGTTCAGCACTTCGAGACCGCGGAACTCGCCCGCAAATTCGAAATGGTCGCCGGCAATCGTGACCGCCTCGGTGACCTCGATGACCCGCTGCTGCGGATTGGCGTCGAAATCGGGGCCGCCGACCGGTGCGGCGTCATCCCGGCTCAAAGTGCCGACCGCCAGGAGAAAGCGCAGCATCACGCCGGTCGCCACCTCGGCGGCGCGGTTCTGCCAATGCTGCCCGGCCTCGATCAACAGCGCGGTCTTGGCGGCGGCTGGATCGGCGAACGCACCGTAATCGCGCATCCGCTTGCCGGCGGCGTGGCCGACATCGCACATGATCAGTTCGGGGATGCCGACGCGGCGGGCGAGCGCCACCGACCGGTCGAGCGTTCCGGCCAGCATCAGGGGTGCCGTCGCATACTGCATCGAATGGATGTCCAACAGGAAATCCGCGGCGTCGACAAACGGACGCAGCGTGCGCGCCCGAGTGAGTTCGACCGATTGCCGCGGGCCATCGAGGGTGGCCTCGTCCCACAGTCGGTTGAAATCCTCGTCGACAAAGCGTGAGGCGACCGGGTAGCGCCGGTCGAAGCGACGATAGGCGGCGACATTGTCGAAGGCCAGGGTGAGCCGGCCCTGCCGCGGCCGCAGCCCGGCGCGAAACAGCCGGTCGAGTGCGATCGCGCCACAGATTTCGTTGCCGTGGGTCAGCGCCGTCACCAGCACGTGCGGCCCCGACCTGCCGCTGTCGAATGTCGTGACATATTCGACCCCGGTATTGCCGGCCCGATAGGGCTCGATGTCGGGTGGGATCAGTTCGACGGCATAGTTCGGTTCGGCCACGCTGGCGCTCCCTCAGGCGGCGACATTGTCGAAAATGCGGGCGATGAACCGCTCGCATCGTGCGATCTGTTCGAGATCGACGAATTCGTCGGGCTTGTGCGCCTGCTCGATCGAGCCCGGGCCGCAGACGACCGTGGCGATGCCGGCGTTCTGAAACAGCCCGCCTTCGGTGCCAAAGCTGACCTTGGCGGTGCCGTTGGCGCCGGTCAGCGCGGTGACCAGCCGGGTGATCTCGGCGTCGTCCCCGGTAGCGAGGCCGGGAAAGGCGCTCAGCTCCTCGAAGTCGATCGCCGCTTCGGGACGGATTGCGCGCATTTCCGGCAGCAGATGCCGAAGGGCGAAATCGCGCAGTTCGGCGATGCCGGCTTCCGGGTCTTCGCCCGGCAACAACCGGAACTCGAAATCGAAGCTGCAATCCCTGGGTACGATGTTGAGCGCGGTGCCGCCATGGATCACGCCCGTCTGGATTGTCGTATAGGGCGGTGTGTAGTCCGGATCGAACGGTCCGGCTTCGCGTCTGCGCCGCGCCATCGCTTTCAATAATGCGATCATCTCGGCCGCCGCCTCGATCGCGTTGACGCCCTGATGCGCCAGTGCCGAGTGCGCCTCGAACCCCCGCACCCGGCAGCGAAAGCTGCGCTTGCCCTTGTGGCCGGTCACCGGCTGCATCAGGGTCGGCTCGCCGACAATGCACAGCCGCGGCCGGTCCGGCCGGTCGGCGATCGCCGCGATCAGCCGCCGCACCCCGCGGCAGCCGACCTCCTCGTCATAGGACAGCGCAAGGTGGATCGGCAGGCGCAGCTTGCGCCCGACCAGCTGCGGCAGCAGCGCCAGCACGATTGCGACAAAACCCTTCATGTCGGCGGTGCCGCGGCCGAACAGCCGGTCATCGCGGGCCAGCAGCGTAAACGGGTCGCTGTGCCAATCCTGGCCATCGACCGGAACCACGTCGGTGTGTCCCGACAGCATGATCCCGCCGATCTCGGCGGGTCCGAGCTTGGCGTAGAGATTGGCCTTGTGCCCGGTCTCGTCAAAGATCAGCTCGCTCGCCACCCCGAGATTATCGAGATAGTCGCGCACGAACCCGATCAGCGCCAGGTTCGAATCCCGGCTCGTGGTGTCGAAGGCGACGAGCCGGCGCAGCATCTCGACGCTGCCGATCGCGGTCGCTGTCATGTCGCGAGCCTAGGCCGAAGTGCGGCGCGACGCCAGAGGCCCAGATTCGCTAGATTCGCCCGGCTTGCCCAGCAGGCGTGCGGCCCGTACATTCGTCGCGATCGAGGCGGCGGGCCGACCGCCCCCGCGAGCGGATCCTGTCCTTGGGGGCACGATGCCCGACGAATTTGCCAGTGCGGTGCTCTGCGAGCCGACGCGGCCGCCGCTTCGCGTGCAACCGCTGGACCCAGCCGATGCGTGAGCGGTTTGCCGAGGTGGCCGCCACCGGCAGCAAGCCCGAGCAAACGAGCTTCGAGATCCCGGGCGTCCTGTGGCGGCGCGACCCGGAAACGGCGGAAGTGCCGCTGGTCTTCGATTCGCCGCATAGCGGCTCGTTTTATCCGGAGGATTTCCGGTTCAGCTGCGCCTTTGAAAATTTGCGGCGCGCTGAGGACACCTATGTGGACGAGCTTTACGCTGCCGCCCCCGCGCATGGTGCCACCCTATTGGCAGCGCTGTTTCCGCGCAGCTACCTCGACGCCAACCGCGCGGTCGACGATATCGACGAGGCGCTGATCGACGGCGTGTGGCCATCGCCGCTGCGCCCGTCACATTCGACCCGCGCCGGTCTCGGACTGGTTCGCCGGGTCGCCCGGCCGAGCCTGCCGATCTATGAGCACAAGCTGTCGGCCGGCGAGATCCTCGACCGCATCGAGCGCTGTCACACGCCCTATCATCGCGTGCTCGACGAGGCGTGCGACCGGCTGCACCGCAAGTTCGGCGTGGTCTGGCACATCAACTGCCATTCGATGCCATCGAAACGCAGCGCGCGGGATATCGGCAGGCCGGCCGATTTCGTGCTCGGCGATCGCGACGGCACGACCTGCGCCGGGGAATTCACCGAGTTCGTGGCCAGCGTCTTGCGCGGGCTTGGCTATGACGTGCGGATCAACGAGCTCTACAAGGGCGTCGAGATCGTCAAACGGCAGGGCCATCCCGAACTTCGCCGTCACAGCCTGCAGATCGAGGTCGACCGCGCCCTCTACATGGACCAGAAGACACTGCACAAGAATTCGGGGTTTACCCGGGTTCAGGCCGACATCGCCCGGCTGATCGCCGCCCTGCGCGAGTTCGCCGAGACGCGCCGATGACTTCTCGCGCGCCGATGACGCGCCCGGCGTCAGTCGTTTTTCCCTGGACCAGGTCGCCTAATCGATAGGGAGGCTTCTCAATGGCGAAGATTCCGAAGGTCCTGCAATCGCATATCGACACCGCGTTTCCGGCCAATGTATGCCTTGTCGGCAGCGTGCTGCCGAGCGGGTTTGCCCAGATCACACCGCGCGGCGGTACCATGGTCTATGACGACACGCATATCGCGCTGTGGGAGCGCGGCAAGGGCTCGACCAACGCCAATCTCAAGGACGGCACGGCACTGACGGTCTATTTCCGCAAGCCGCAACTGCGCGAGGAGGGGATTCTGCCCAAGGGCGGCATCGCCCGCTTCTACGGCCGCGCCAGGGTCCACAAATCGGGACCGGTCTATGACGAGGTGTGGCGGCGCCTGGTGCAGCCGGAAAAGGACCGTGACCCGCAAAAGGCCGGCTACGCGGTGCTGATCGAGATCGAGCGCGCCGAGGACCTTGACGGCCAGCCGCTGGCCCTCGACTGACGCGGGCGCAAGAGGCGGCGTCCGGGCGCAATCGGCAAGCGCAACGCGGGCATCGATCGGGCAATCGGGTCGGATATCGGGCGCGGCGTGGCAAACTGGCTCGGCAATTTTGTTCTTCCCAAGATCCGGGCGGTGGTCCGCAAGCGGGACGTACCGGACAATCTGTGGACGAAATGCCCGGGCTGCGGGCAGATGCTGTTTCACCGCGAACTCGCCGCCAATCTGGAAACCTGCCACGGCTGCGGCCATCACCTGCGGATCGGGGCGGCGCGCCGCCTGCAGATCCTGTTTGACGAGGGTACGGCAAGCCGGGTCGAGCTGCCGCGGACGGTCTCAGACCCGCTGCGTTTCCGCGACCGGCGGCGCTATGCCGACCGCTTGAAGGAGGCGCAGGCGGCGCATGGGCCGGGCAGCGACGCGGTCCTCGTCGCGCATGGCCAGATCGGCGGCCAGCCGGCGGTGGTCGCCGCCTTCGAGTTCGGCTTTATGGGCGGGTCGATGGGAACGGCTGCCGGCGAAGCGCTGCTGACCGCGGCCAGGCTCGCCGTATTGCAGGAGGCGGCACTGATCGTCGTGCCGGCCTCGGGCGGGGCGCGCATGCAGGAAGGGGTGCTGTCGCTGATGCAGCTGCCGCGCACGATCATCGCCGCCGATCTGGTCAAGGAGGCCGGGCTGCCATACCTCGTGCTGCTGACCGATCCGACCACCGGCGGGGTATCGGCCTCGTTCGCGATGGTCGGCGACATCATGCTCGCCGAGCCCGGCGCGGTGATCGGCTTTGCCGGGGCGCGGGTCATCGAAGAGACGATCCACGAAGAACTGCCCGAGGGCTTTCAGCGCGCCGAATATTTGCGTGATCACGGCATGATCGATCTCGTCGTGCCGCGCCCGGAGTTGCGCGAAACGATCGGCCGCCTGCTCGCGCTGCTGCGCGATCGGCACGCGCCCGATGTGCCGGCGCCGATGCTTCCGGAGGTCTTGTGAACCACACCACCAGCGATGTCGTGCTGGCGCGGCTGTCGCGTCTTCACCCGAAGCTGATCGACCTGTCGCTCGGCCGGGTCGAGCGGCTGCTCGCCGCACTCGGCAACCCGCAGGACCATTTGCCGCCGATCATCCATGTCGCCGGCACCAACGGCAAGGGATCGACGATCGCGACGATGCGGGCCTGCCTCGAAGCCGGCAGGTATCGGGTGCATGTCTTCAGCAAGCCGCATCTGGTGCGGTTTCACGAGCGCATCCGCCTCGCCGGACGGCTGATCGAGGAGGACCGGCTGATCGAACTGCTCGAAGAATGCGAGCGCGCCAACGAGGGCAGGCCGATCACCTATTTCGAGATCACCACCGCGGCGGCGTTTCTCGCCTTTGTCCGCACCCCGGCCGATGTCGTGCTGCTCGAAACCGGGCTCGGTGGAAGGCTCGACGCGACCAATGTGATCCGCCATCCGGCAGCGACCGCAATTACCCCGATCTCGCTCGACCACCAGGCGTTTCTCGGTGATACGATCGCGGCGATCGCTGGCGAGAAGGCCGGCATCCTGAAACCCGGCGCGCCGGCGGTGATCGGCCCGCAGCCATCCGACGCGGCTTTGGTGTTCGATACCCGCGCGGCCGAAATCGGTGCGCCGCTCTACCGCTTCGCAGAGGAATGGCGGTGCACGGCCAATAATGGCGGCATGCGCTACGCGGGCCGGCATTGGCAATTCGATCTTCCTCTGCCATCCCTGCCGGGGGCGCATCAGATCATCAACTCCGGCACTGCGCTCGCCTGCCTCGAGCAGCTGGCCGGCTTTCCGCTGTCGCGCGACGCGATCGCCGCGGGGCTGTGCCAGATCGACTGGCCGGCGCGGCTGCAACGGTTGCAGATCGGTCCGCTGATCGCGATGTTGCCCGAGGGCTGGGAATTGTGGCTCGACGGCGGCCATAATCCGGGCGCCGGCGAGGTGCTGGGAGCGATGGCGGCGGGCTGGCGCGACCGGCCGCTCTATCTCGTCACCGGCATGCTCAACACCAAGGATGCCGCCGGCTTCCTGGCACCGCTCGCCCCGCATGCCCGCGCCCTCTGCGCCGTCACGATCCCCGGCGAAGACAATCCGCTTCCCGCCGGCGACATCGCCGCCGCGGCCCGCTCGGTCGGCCTTTCCGCCGAGGAGTCGCCGTCGGTCACCGCTGCGCTCGATGCGATCGCCGCCAGGCCCGGCCCGGCTCGTGTGCTGATCTGCGGCTCGCTGCACCTCGCCGGGATCGTGCTCGCCCTGAACGGGTGAAGGGCGACCGGGCCGCCGCGTCCGATCGATTTTGCTGAAGCGAGAGCGTGGCGACCGGCTTATCATCGCGGTGTCGGAACGAAGCGGGTTCGCCCGGCCATCAAGCTGAAGCGGCCCGGTCATCAAGCTGCAGCGGAAAGGGAGGTGCGCGATGGAGAAGCGGTTTGGCGTGGTTTCCGCCGATGGTCATTGCCGGGTCATGCATCTTCCGTTCGACCTGTGGACGAAACGGCTGCCGAGAAAATTCCAGGAGGACGGACCCAGGGTCGTCGAGCGGCCGGACGGCACCCGGCAATGGATCGTCGAAGGCCGCACCTGGAGCGGGGTGGGATGGGAAGGTGTCGGCCGGGGACCGGTCAACTGCTATACGCGGGCGGGCCTGGCCGAGGAGCCCGAGCCCGGCATTTTCCGTGCTGCCAATGCCCGCTACCGGTGCGAGGACATGGATCGCGACGGGGTCGATGCCGAGCTTGTCAACGGCCCCTATGAGCAGATCTGGCAGATCAGGGATCCGCAGCTGCGCGCGGCCTGCGTCCAGGTGGTCAATGATTGGGCGCGCGAATTGTACGAGGAGTCGAACGGCCGCTTCATCATGCTGCTGCCATTGCCGTGCCAGACCGCCGAGGAAGCTGTCGCCGAGCTGATTCGGGTGGCCGGTTTCGGCCTGCCGACCGGTGTTATTTTCGATTGGGCAAACGCCCCTGAGCCGGTTCTGCACCAGATGTGGGAGCCGGTCTGGGCGGCGGCCGCGGAAGCCGGCCTACCGGTCAACCTGCACGCCAATCCGAGCGGCGGGTCGCGCCAGATCGGGGTCGGTGTCCAGGGGCTCGAACCGCGCAACCAGGCGCTGATGCGGGTCGCCAACTTCCCGATGGGGCTGATGGCGGAACTGATGAGTGCCGTCGTGTTCTCCGGCATCTGCGACCGCCATCCCGGCATCCGCTTTGTGCTCGAAGAGGCGGGGGTCGGCTGGGTCCCGTTTCTGTTCTGGCGGTTCGACCGCGAATATGATTTCGGCGGGCCGGAAAGCCGCGTCTTCAAACCCGATATCGCGCTGTCCGAGAACCCGACCGAGTTTGTCAAACGGCAGCTGTTCTTTACCTTCGAGGTCGAGGAGGAGGGTGGTTTTCGGCGTGTGCCCGAGATCGGCCTGCACAACTTTCTGTGGGCCAGCGACTTTCCCGGTCTCGACAGCCCGTGGCCACATTCGAAAGCGCTGGGGCACACCCCGGCCGAGGCGGCGCTGGGCAAGGCGGCGCTCGACCGGCTGGTGTTCGACAACGCGGTCAGCCTTTACGAGATCCCGGTGACCCTGCCGCAACAACGCGCGCCCGCATAGCGCATCGCGCGGGCTCGGCCGGCGCGGCATCGGCGGCAAGCCCCGAGGCTGCGCCGGCAATCTTGGCGGCGGCGCCGGGTGCAACCACATCCTGGTCTCGGGTGAAAGGAGGCCGGGATGGCCACGACACGCGGACAGGATTTGTGGGATAATCCGATGGCGACGGACGGGTTCGAGTTCGTCGAATATACCGGGCCCGACCCGCAGGCGCTTGCGGCCTTGTTCGGCCATATGGGGTTTGTCGCCGCGGCCCGGCACCGCTCGAAAAATGTGACACTCTACCGTCAGGGCGATGTCAACTTCATCCTGAACGCCGAGCCGGAAAGCTTCGCGCAAGCCTTTGCCCGGTTGCACGGTCCATCGGTCTGCGCGATCGCCTTCCGCGTCGCTGACGCAGCAAAGGCCTATGAGCGGGCGTTGGCGCTCGGTGCCAAGCCGGTGCATGGCAAGGTCGGGCCGATGGAGCTGAACATCCCGGCGATCGAGGGGATCGGCGGCAGCCTGATCTATCTTGTCGACCGCTATGGCGAGCACACGATCTATGACGTCGATTTTGTGCCGCTGCGCACCGATCCGGCCGCCGCGGCGGTCGGACTGACCGGGATCGACCATCTGACGCATAACGTGCATCGCGGGCGGATGGGCCAATGGGCCGAGTTCTATGAGCGCCTCTTCAATTTCCGCGAGATCCGCTATTTCGACATCGAAGGCCGGCTGACCGGGCTGCGCTCAAAGGCGATGACCAGCCCCGATGGCAAGATCCGCATCCCGATCAACGAAAGCGCCGATGACAAGTCGCAGATCGCCGAATATCTGGCCGCCTATCATGGCGAGGGCATCCAGCACATCGCCCTCGCAACCGACAACATCTACGCCACGGTCGAGGCGCTGCGATCGCGCGGAATTCCGTTCATGTCGGTGCCGGACACCTATTACGAGGCGGTCGATACCCGCGTGCCGGGGCATGGCGAGGACCTCGCCCGGCTGCGCCGCGACCGCATCCTGATCGACGGTGCGCCCGGCACCGGGCAGGGGGGCGTCGGGCAGGGGCTGCTGCTGCAGATTTTCACCGACACGGTGATCGGCCCGATCTTTTTCGAGATCATCGAGCGCAAGGGCAATGAGGGATTTGGCGAGGGCAATTTCCGTGCGCTGTTCGAATCGATCGAGCGCGACCAGATCCGTCGCGGCGTCCTTGCCGAGGCGCCGCCCGCCGGCTGACCTGCCGCCACCCACCGGCTGTGCGCCCCGCGGCCGCTCGTCAATTGCCGGATCGCCGGGCCCAGTCGACGGGCTGTCTGGGCGACCGGCTGTCTAGGCGACCGGCTGTCTAGGCGACCGGCTGCTCGACCGTCGGCGCGTCGCCGGCCAGCGTGGTGCGGCGCACGTCGCGGATTTCGTTGCGGTCGAAGCGGCGGGCACGATGCATTGTCGAGCGGTTGTCCCACACCACCAGATCGTCGGGCCGCCAGACATGTGAATAGACGAACTCGCGCTGCGTCGCGTGCTCCATCAGGTCGCGCAAAAACATTCGCGCCTCGGGGATTGTCCAGCCGAGGATGGCGCCGGCATGCGCGGCCAGGAACAGCGAGCGGCGCCCGCTCGACGGGTGGGTGCGCACCAGCCGCTGACGCACCGGGCGGAACGCCTCGATCTCCTGCGGCGTCAGTTCGGTAAAGCCGATCTGGGCCCGCGAGTAGATCAGCGAGTGCTCGCAGATCAAATCCTCGATCTCGGCCTTGGTGCCTGGGTCGAGCGCGTCATAGGCGGCCCGCATGTCGGCAAACTCGGTATTGCCGCCCGATGTCGGGATGACCCGTCCCGAGAGCAGCGAATATTTCGCCGGGATCGGCCGGAACGAGCTGTCCGAATGCCACAGCCGGTCGCCGAGCTTGAAAAACCACACCCGGTCCTCGGCCGACATGATCGTGCCGTCCTTGTCGAGGTTCGAGAGATCGGCGATGCCGGGCCCCAGCCGCTGGTCCTGGCGCCGCCGCACATGCCCGGGCGTCGCGTAGCTTTCGAGTTCGCCGAAGTGACGGGTAAAGGCGATCTGCTCGGCATCGGTCAGCGGCTGGTCGCGGAAGACGAGGACGGCGTATTCGTCCATGCCGGCCTCGATCGCGGCGACCTCCTCGCCACCGAGCGGGCGGCGGCAGTCGATGCCGGCGATTTCGGCGGCAAAGATCGGATGCAGCGGATGGAACGATATCGACACCGGCGTCACTCCTGTTGCGCTGAACGCGGCTTGCTGATCCTAGCGACCGGGCGGGCGACCGGGCGGGCGACCGGGCGGGCGATCGGGCAGTAGGGCTGCGTGCTTGCGCCGCCCGCTCGGCCGGGTTACAGCTGTTGCGTGAAATATGGGAGCGTTTCGATGGCAGACGCAACTTTTGACGTACCGGCGGCGCCGGCCGAAGCGGTCAGCCCGTCCGGCATCAACCATCTGGTCCTGAACGTCCGCGACATCGATGAGTCGCACAGATTCTGGACCGAGATCGTCGGCTTCAAGCAGGTCGGCGAACTGCACCCGAAACCCGGCCGGCCGAACCCGCCAAAGATGCGATTTTACAGCGCGGTGAATGACGGCAAGCTGACCCACCATACCGTCGCCCTGGTCGAAAGCCCGAACCTGCCGCCGCCCTCCGAATGGATGCTGTCGGATGGCAGCGTGGCGATCAATCACGTGGCGCTGACCATGCCGAGCCGCGAGGCTTGGCAAAAGCAGCTCGCGTTTCTGCAGAGCCGCGGCGTCAAGTTCAACTGGCGGGTCAATCACGGCGTGACCCACAGCGTCTACATCAATGATCCCAACGGCTACGGCGTCGAATTCCTTTATGAAATGCCGCGCGCGATGTGGGAGAACGATATCGACGCGGGCATCAATTGGCTCGAAACCCTGCCGACCGAGGGTCCAGAGGCGTTACGCGACCGCACCGATACGCCGAGCTTCGGCAACGCCCCGGTCGCCGCGGAATAGCAACTGGGGCCATCTTGTCTGGCAGCGGGGTCGGAGCCGCCCGGCCCGACTCCGCGCGCCGTCTTTCGGGCTTCCGCCGCCGCGCCACTGGCATGCGCGGATTGGGGGCATGCGCGGATCGGGGGCATGCGCGGATCGGGGGCATGCGCGGATTGGGGGCATGCGCGGATCGGGACGCGTCCCGGCGGCGTTACCGGCAATGCGGCATGACCTCCTCGGCGAATAGGGTCATCGACCGGCGGACCATCGCATGGTCCATGATCCCGCCCTGGTTGAAATAGCAGATGAATTCGTCCATCCTGTATTCGCGCTGTAGCTGCCGCACCCGATCGACGCAATAGTCCGGATCGCCGAAGATCCCCATCTCGCGATCCATATCGTCAAAGGTCACGCGCTCGATCCGCGCCAGCACCTGGCGGAATGCTTCGAAGCTCTTTACGTCGGCTTGGCCCAACGGTGCCAGCCGCGCCGCAGCTTCGTGCAGAAACCGCATCAGCCCGGCCTCGCTGTCCTGTCGCGCCTGGGCGCGGCTCGTCGTCACATGCACCGGAAAGGCGAGCGCAGCGTCGCCCTCGGGAAAGGCGGCGCGATAGACGCCGAGCCCCTCCTTGAGCTTGTCCGGCGGGTTGATCAGCGGCGTCGCAAAGATCGGCAGGCGGCGCCGCGCCGCAAATGGAAAGGTGTCGGGGCTGTTGGCGGCGATCCGCACCGGCGGGTGCGGCTGCTGCAAGGGCCGCGGGGTGAGGCTCAGCCGGTCGGCACGAAAATGCTTGCCCGAATAAGAGAAAGCTTCGCTGGTCCAGGCGCCGATGATGAAGTCGAGCGCCTCGTCGAAGCGCTCGCGGCTTTCCTCCTGTGGGATGTCGTAGCCGGCGTAGTGCAGCGGCGCGGTGCCGCGCCCGCAACCCAGTTCGAGCCGCCCGCCGCTCAGAATGTCGGCGGTCGCCGCCGCCTCGGCGATTCTGACCGGGTTGTGCAGCGGCAATAGTGTCACCGCAGTGCCGAGGCGAATGCGGCGGGTGCGCTGGGCTGCGGCTGCCAGCACCATCAGCGGATCGGCGAGAATGGAAAAGCTGCGGCTGAAATGAAGCTCGCCGAGCCACACCGTATCAAAGCCGATCGCGTCGCCGAGCTCGATCTGGGCGAGGATGTCACGATAGCGCTGGGCTTCGGAAAAGCCACTCGCGCAAGGCAGCTGGTCGAAGAAGCCAAAGCGCATTTACCTTGTCCCGTAATGGTTTATGGGTGGATGAGCGGCTCGCGGCGGAGCACGCCCGAGCATCACGCGGCAAGTCGCGCCGAACCCGCTCGCCCTCCGCGGTGTGGTTTATGCTAACACGTGCGGGCGTCGCGCCAACCCTCGATGCTGGCGCCGGCATGGTCGGACACCTCGTTACTGACGGAGTTTCGATGTCGAGCAGCAGCCCGCTTTCCGGTCTCGTCGTGGTCGAGATCGGCCAGAGCATCGCCGCGCCCTATGCCGGGATGATCCTCGGCGAGCTCGGCGCCGAGGTGATCAAGGTCGAGAACCCGCGCACCGGCGATGCCGCCCGCGGCTGGGGACCGCCGTTCGCCGCCGGGGCCGCGACCTGCTTTCACGCGGTCAACCGCGCCAAGCGCGGGATCACGGTCGATCTCTCGGATGCTGCCGAGGTCCAACGGCTGAAAGCGCTGATCATCGATCGCGCCGACGTCGTGATCCACAACCTCAAATTTGGCGCGCTCGACCGCTGCGGGCTCGGCGCGCCGGCGTTGCTCGGCGAAAAGCCGGGCCTCGTCTACTGCAATCTCGGGGCGTTCGGCGCGGTCGGGCCACTGCGCGAGCGGCCCGGCTACGATCCGCTGATGCAGGCCCATGGCGGGCTGATGAGCCTGATGGGGGAAGATGGACGCCCGCCGGTGCGGGTCGCGGTGTCGATCGTCGATCTTGCCACCGGGATGTGGTCGGTGATCGGCATCCTGGCAGCGCTCGCCGAGCGGCGGCGGACCGGTCGCGGCGGGGTCGTCGATACCTCGCTCTACGAGACCGCACTCGCCTGGATGACGATCCCGATCGCCGCCCATCTCGTCAACGGCGAGATCCCGGCGCGGCAAGGATCGGGCGTCGACATGATCGTTCCGTACCAGGCTTTTTCCGCTGCCGATGGAGCAATCATGGTGGCCGCCGGCAATGACAACCTCTACCGGCGCTTGTGCACGGTGATAGCACGGCCTGAATTGGCCCTCGATCCGCGCTTTCGCACCAACAAGGACCGGGTGGTCAACCGTCAAATTCTGGTCCCGATCCTCGAGCAGATTTTCGCCACCGAGCCGATCGCCGTGTGGACTGCGCGGCTCGATGCCGCCGGGATCCCGAACGGCCCGATGCAGACCGTCGACCAGGTTGTCGGCGACGCCCAGACCGTAGCGCTCGGCATGATCCAGCATCTGGCGATGGGCGCCGCGGAGCCCCCGTTGGGGTTGGTCGGTCTGCCGCTGTCGTTCGACGGGGTGCGGCCGCCTTTTGTCAAATCGGCCCCGGCGCTCGCCGAGGACAACGCCGCGATCATCGATCGCAGCCGATGAGGGCGGTGCGCCGCGGCCCGTCCTTGCTCGCGGTTGTAATCGGTGCGGCACTGGCCGGCTGCGTCCCGCTGTCGCCGTCGGGCGAGAGCGGGGCCACGGGGCTTCCTGCCGGGGTCGGGATGCGCGAGTACCTGTCGGGTCGATTTGTCGAGTTGATCGGGGTCAAGGCGCAGCACGCCGCACCCTTTCTCGGCACCCCGGACACCAATTTTTTCTGCCTGCGCAGCTTTATCGACCGGCAGACCGGTGCCAGCGCCGATCAGCTTTATGTTGCCGATAGTTATGATGGGGCCGAACGCCGCTGGTTGGCGGCATATGATGCATCCGGGCATGCGCTGGAGTTTATCGCGATCAGCCGCAACCGGATCACCTGCGACGGCGGCTGCGCCTATGCCGAGGAGTTCGCTGCCAACCTGCCCCAGCAGCAATTACAAGAAAATCCGCAAGGCTTCACGGTCACGTTCACCGATCATGCCGGCGATCGGGAAACGATCGCCGTCACCGCCGCCCAGGTCGCAGCACAACTCGCCGCACTCGCTACCGAGATGCGCTCGGTGGCAAAAGCGACCCCCCGAGCGGCCGCGGGTGCAGTCCAGCCCGACCAGCCATAACTGGCCTTACCAGCCGTAACCGGGCCTACCAGCCGTAATAGGACGCCTCGGCGCGCTCGATCCCGCTTTCCGTATCGGCCGGGCACGACTGGGTGACCGATGCGGTCACCGGGTCGAGATCGCTGCAGCTTGCGTCGTGACGCGGGATCATGACACCCGAATAATCGTACCCGGAGGGAGACACGGTCAGCCGCGAGGCGACCGCCTGGACCCCGGCGAATGCCACCAATGCGACGATCACGACGGCCCAGGCGGCGGCGACCACCCGCCAGCCGCCAAAAGAGCGATCGACGATTTGCGGCTCGCCCGCGTTGGAAAATTCTTCCGGCATCGGCTCGATCCGTAATGTTGCGACTCTATTGCACCGCAACATAGGCAACCAAGGCTGACCGATGTAGCCCGTCTTTGGCATGGCTGTTCTGCGCATCACATTGCCGTGAGTCGAAGTCGTCGCTGACCGGGTCGTCGCTGACGGGTGGTTTGCCGGCGGATCGATGCGGAGCTGCAGCACCATTACGAACGAGGTTACAATGCACAAGGTCGAGGCGTGCGCGGCGACAGCGATCCCGCGGGCCTCGCGGGAGCGATGCGACAATGACCGACGCCGTTCACGACCACCTGATCCGCGACCAGTTCACCCGGCAAGCGACGCCATTCAACACGGCAAGGCCGATCGCCGATGCCGACGCTCTGAAGCTGATCATCGACGTCGCGCAGCCTCGCGCGACTGACACGCTGCTCGACGTTGCGTGCGGCGGCGGCATCGTCGTCTGCGCATTCGCGCCGTATTTGCATCACGCGACCGGCATCGACATGACCCCGGCGATGCTCGACCGGGCCCGTGCGCTCGCCGCCGAGAAAGGGATCGGCAACGTCACCTGGCGGGAGGGCAATGTCGCTGCCCTGCCCTTTGCCGATAGCTGTTTCGACATCGTCGTGACCCGGTTTGCGGTGCACCACTTTCCCGACCCGGCAGCGGTCATGCGCGAGATGGTGCGGGTCAGCGCGCCGGGCGGCAGGATTGTCATCGTCGATACCTGCGCCTCGGCCGACCCGGAAAAGGCGGCCGCATTCAACCGGCTCGAACGATTGCGCGACCCGTCGCATATGCGGGCGCTCTCGCTTGCCGAATTGCAGGGGCTGTTTCGCGGTGCCGGTCTTCCCGAGCCCGAGATCCGCCATTCGGCGCTGCGCGACACGGTCGCGAATTTGCTCGCTCGCTCATTCCCGAACCCTGGCGACGAAACCAGGATCACGGCGATGTTTGCCGCCGCGGTGGCAGACGACAGCCTCGGCATCCCCGTCACCCAGGATGGCGGGCAGCTCGGCTACGCCTACCCGGTGGCAATTCTTGCATCCTCTCGTCCGTGAGGTGCCGGCCGGGTTTCGCCCGGCAACGGCAGCGCGCCGGCGCGACGGCCGGGAAACTCGGCGCTAGCCCTCGGCGCAGTCGAGCGCGTAGCCGGCCGAGCGCACGGTCCGCACGAAATCCGCTTCGCCGTCGCCGTTGAGCGCCTTGCGCAGGCGGCGGATATGCACATCGACCGTGCGCGCCTCGACATAGATGTCGTGGCCCCAGACTGCATCGAGCAGCTGCTCGCGCGAGAAGACGCGGCGCGGATGCCGAAGCAGATGGCGCAGCAGCCGGAACTCGGTCGGGCCGAGATGGATCGGCCGGCCACCACGCGACACGCGGTATGCGGCGAGATCCATCACCACCTCGCCGAACTGCAAGGTTTCGGCCACGGCATCGGGCTGGGCACGCCGCATCACTGCGCGCAGCCTGGCGGTCAGCTCGCGCAGGCTGAACGGCTTTGCGATATAGTCGTCGGCGCCGCTGTCGAGCCCGCGCACCCGGTCGGCTTCCTCGCCGCGCGCGGTCAGCAGGATGACCGGCAGCGTGCGGGTTTGGGCCGAGCGGCGCAGCTGTCGGCAGACTTCGAGACCGGAGACCAGCGGCAGCATCCAATCGAGCAGCACGACATCCGGCCGCCGCTCGGCGATGCGGACCAGCGCCGCTTCCCCGTCGCCGGCGTCGCCGACCTCGAACCCCTCCTTTTCGAGATTGTAGCGCAAGAGGGTGACGAGCGGCGCCTCGTCCTCGACGATCAGGACCAGCGGCTTCATGGCTGCAGCCGTCCCGGCCTGATCACGGCGAGGCTCGAATTGTCGCCTTTCGGCCGGTTCTGGTTCAACGGTGTGCCGTGCACCAGGTAATAGAGGTCTTCGGCGATATTGGTGGCGTGGTCGCCGATCCGCTCAATGTTCTTTGCCATGAACAAGAGATGGGTCGAGGCGCTGATGTTGCGCGGATCCTCCATCATATAGGTCAACAGCTCGCGGAACAGGCTCGCATACATCTCGTCGAGCTCCTCGTCGCGCATCCAAACCTCATAGGCCTTGTCGGCGTCGCGTGCGACATAGGCGTCGATGACTTCCTTGACCAAAAGCTGCGCCAGCCGCGCCATGCGCGGTAGCGCAAAGACCGGCTGCACCGGCGGCGACTGGTTCAGCGCGATCGCGCGCTTGGCGACGTTGGCGGCATAGTCGCACATGCGTTCGAGATCGCTGCCGATCTTCAGCGCGGCGAAGATCTCGCGCAGGTCGCGCGCCACCGGCTGGCGCAACGCCAAGAGGCGCAATGCCAGATTGTCGAGATCGCGCTGCAATTGATCGACTTTGACATCGCCCTCGACGACGCTGGCGGCAAGGTCGCTGTCGCGCTCGACCACGGCATCGATCGCCGCGCTGAGCTGGCTCTCGGCAAGGCCGCCCATTTCGGTGATGATGTTGTTCAGCCGGTGCAACTCCTCGTCATAGCTCTTGACAACATGCTCGGACGACATCGGCGACATGCTCCCGTGGCTCAGCCGAAGCGGCCGGTGATGTAGTCTTCGGTCCGCCGCTCCTTCGGATGGGTGAAGATGCGCTCGGTCTCGTCGAACTCGACAAGCTCGCCCAGATACATGAACGCGGTATAGTCGGAGCTGCGCGCCGCCTGCTGCATGTTGTGGGTGACGATGGCGATGCAGTAATCGGGTTTCAGCTCGGCGATCAGCTCTTCGATGCGCTGGGTCGAGATCGGATCGAGCGCCGAAGCCGGCTCGTCGAGCAGCAAGATCTCGGGCCGGACCGCGATCGCGCGGGCAATGCACAGCCGCTGTTGCTGACCGCCGGACAGACTGAGCCCGGACTGCTTCAGCTTGTCCTTGACCTCGTCCCACAGGGCGGCGCGGCGCAGCGCCTGCTCGACCCGGTCGTCGAGCTCGGTCCGCGGCAGCTTTTCATAAAGGCGGATGCCAAAAGCGATGTTGTCGCGGATCGACATCGGAAACGGCGTCGGCTTCTGAAACACCATGCCGATCTTGGCGCGCAGCAGATTGAGGTCGATTCCCGCGGCCAGGATGTTCTCGCCATCGACCAGCACCTCGCCGGTCGCACGCTGGCCGGGGTAAAGCTCGTAGATCCGATTGAGGATTCGCAGCAAGGTCGACTTGCCGCAGCCGGAGGGGCCGATAAACGCGGTCACGCGGCGGTCATTCAGCGACAGGTTAATATTCCTCAGCGCCCGCATAGCACCATAATAGAAGCTGACATCGCGGAGCTGCACCTTCGGGTGGGCAGCGGCCGCGACGGCCGGGTCCGGGGCAACGGGCGATGTCCGCATCGCGACAGCGGAGGCCGAGCTCATGGCTTGTCTCTGCTCCAGCAAGAAGCGAGGTCCGGATTTGGTATTGGCGCGCTCAATTCCATGCTCCAGCCCAGAGGGGTCGATCGCCCGATCCGCGGGAGACATTACGACGCTGTGATCACAGTTTTATGACGCCCGCGGCAGCTCGCGGTGCCGCCATCCTCGGTTCAACCACGCTGGCGATCGAACACGAAGCGCGAGACGACGTGAACCAGCAGCACAAAGCTCGTCACCAGAAACGCGGCGGCATAGGCGAGCGCGTGCGCCGAGGCGAAGGGCTCGTTGATAAAGGTCCAGATTGCATAGGTCAGATAGCCGATCGGGGAATGGGTCAGCCGGCCGTTCCACAGATAGTCCGACCAGCCGGCGGTGTAGAGCAATGGTGCGGTCTCGCCGACCGAGATCGCCAGCGCCAGCAGAATGCCGGTCAGAATCGACGGCAGCGCCGCCGGCAGGCAGACCCGCAGAATCACCCGCCGGTCATCGGCGCCGAGGGCAAAGGTCGCCTCGCGCAGATCAGCCGAGATCTGCTGCAGCGCGAACTCGGTCGTGCGGCAGATATAGGGCAGGCAGATGACCGCGACCGTGATCGAACCGGCAGCGATGCAGAAATTCCAGCCGAGCCCCTCGACCATCGTTACATAGCCGAAATAGCCGAGCACGATCGACGGCACACCGACCAGGATGTCGGCGAGAAAACCGATGATCGGCGCCCAATAGCCGTGACGGTACTCCGAGATGTAGATGCCGGAAGCCAGGCCCAGCGGCACCGCGATCAGCAGCGCGCCGACCGAAAGCAGCGCGGTTCCCTCGATGGCGTTGAGCAGACCGCCGCCATTCCCCTGGGTCACGGTCACGAACAGGGACGGCGTCAGCGCGTTGAGACCGCCGATCAGCACCATTGTCAAGATCCACAGCATCGCCGCCGACAGCAGCAACAGCGCAAGGCCGGTCGAGACCCAGCCGGCGATGCTGTATAGCCAGCGCCGCGGGCGCACCCGCGCCGCACCGGCAAAGGCGAGGCGCGGCAGAGCGATCCGGTTGGAAGGCATCACCTCATGCCATTTGCTAGACGACACCGGCAACGCGCGAGCTGCGGTCTTCAAATGCCAGCAGCAGGCGGGCGAGTGCGTTGATCAACAGCGAGATGAACGACAATACCAGCGCGATTTCGGCCAATGAACGCACCGCCATGCCGGTCGGGTCCTGCAATGCGCTGTCGAGCTGCGAGACGATGAAGGCGGCCATCGTCGAGATCGGCGCGTAGATGTTCTGCGGCAGGTAGTTGAGGGCGTTGCCGCTGACCATCAAGACCGCCATCGTTTCGCCCAAGGCGCGCCCGAGCGCCAGGATCGAGGCGCCGACCAGCACCTTCGAAAGGCTCGGCAGCATGACTTTGGCGACGACCTCGAAGCGGGTCGTGCCGAGCGCGGTGGCGGCCTCGCGGACCGCCGCGGGCTGGTTGACCAGTGCGTCGCGCAGGGTGGCGACAATCAGCGGCACGATCATCAGCGACAGCACCACGCCCGAGGTCAACAGGCCATAACCGCTGCCCGATGGTCCGGCAAAAATCGGAATGAACCCGAGGGTGCGCGCCAGCAGCGGAAACAGGTGATGACCGAGAAACGGGATCACCACGACATAGCCCCACAACCCGAACACGACGCTCGGGATCGCCGCCAGCAGCTCGACAAAAAACGAGAGCCAGAGGCGCAGCCGGCCGGGCACCGCCTCGGCCAGGAAAATCGCCGCGCCGACGCCGACCGGCACCGCGATCACGAGCGCGATCAGCGTCGACAGCAGGGTTCCGACGACCAGAAACAGGATGCCGTAATGCGCGCCCGGCTGGATCGCCATGCCCGCGACGGTGACCGGGTTGGCATAGAGATTGCCGAGGTTCCAGGTGTCGCTGACGACAAAGTCAAAGCCGTTGAAGCGGATCGCCGGCCAAGCATAGATCGCAAGGAAGGCGACCACCAGCACCAGGCTCGCCGGCAGCGCGCCGGCGACGATTGCGAGCCAGGTCTTGAACCGCACCGGCCTACCCCGCCGCTCGCCGGCGCCGGCCCGCCAGCAGCCGGCCCGCCATCAATGGATCATCTGCAGCTGCGCCTTGCTCAGCGCCGCGATCTCCGGCGGCAGGGCGACAAAATTGACCGCCGTCATGTAGTGCGGCGCGTTGCCGCCATCGCGGCTGATCGCCCATTCGAGAAACCCTTTGACGGCCGCCGCGATTTCGGGGCTCGGCTGCTGCGCTTTGACGATTGCGTATTCATAGTTGATGATCGGGTAGGATTCGTCGCCAGGCGCGAAGATCAGGCTGAGGCGCTCGTCCTTCGGCGTCTTGGCGGCAGTCGCGTGCACCGCCGCCTCGACCGTCTGGTCGCTCGCCAACACGAATTTGCCCGCGCGATTTTTCAGCATCGCCTCGCCCAGCCCCGCCGCCTCGATCGCCTTTTTGAAGCTGATGCCGATATAGGCGATCGAATAGGGGTTACCCTTCGCCGCATTGACCATCCCGGGATTGCCCTCGGCGCCGATCCCGCCCTGTACCGGTGGCCAGCTGATCGTCGTGCCGTAACCGGGATTTTGCATCCAGTGGGGGTCGCTGAACGACAAATATTGCGAGAAGATGAACGTGTCGCCGCTGCCGTCGGTGCGGTGCACCGGGATGATCGCCTGATGCGGCAAGGCCACCCCCGGATTCATCTCTTTCAGCATCGGATCATCCCAGAACTTGATCTTACCGCTGTAGATGCCGGCCAGCGCCGGACCGCTGAGCTTCAGATGCGTCTGGTTGAGACCCGGCAGGTTGTAGTTGATGATCTGCGAGGAGATCGCCAATGGAACATTCAGAACGCCTGGGGTCTTTTTCAGCTGCGCTGGGCTCATATAGGCGTCCGAGGCGCCGATTTGAGCGATGCCGGACGCCGCTTCCGAAATGCCGGTGCCGCTGCCGGTGCCCTGGGTCGTGATCTGCATTCCCGGGTGTGCCTTGACGTAATCCGGGACCCAAAGATTGAACAGCGGATAGAGCAGCGTCGAGCCGGTCTCCAGCAGATGGACCGACTGGGCGAGCGCAGCCCCGCCCGACAGGATCATCGCACACGCCACTGCCGCGAGGATACGCGGGGCAAAGCGGCGGCCGGCCGGCCGCAAGCTTGGTGGCGTGCTGCAATGCCGCCCCCGAAAATTGCTCAAAGGACCCCCCTTTTTCGGCGCGATGGGATTGGACCCCGGCAGGGTCGCGACGGCGCAGGCATATAAGCAGGCGGGATGACGGGCGCGTTACAATCTTGTGGCACCTTGATGACACCGGTCGGCCGCGGGCAACCGGCCGAAACTCAGCCCGGCCTGGCTTCTGGCGGTGCCGCCCCGTCGGGACGCAGCAGCACGGTGAACACCGAGCCCTCGCCGACGCGGCTGTCGATTTCGAGAAACCCGCGGTGGCGGTTGACGATGTGCTTGACGATCGCCAGCCCGAGCCCGGTGCCGCCCATCTCGCGCGAGCGCGCGGTGTCGACGCGATAGAAGCGCTCGGTCAGGCGTGACAGATGCTCGCGGGCGATGCCGGCGCCGTGATCGCGGATCGCGACCGCGACAAACCGGCTTGCCGCCGGGTCCGCTGCGGCGGGACGACGCGACATCACCGCCGCGGTGACCATGATCTCGGTGCCGGCATCGCCGTATTTGATCGCGTTGTCGAGCAGGTTCTGGAACAGCTGGGTGAGTTCGTCACGATCGCCCATCACCGCGGCAAGATCGGCGGGCAGGTCGAGCCGGATGCGCATGCCGCGTTCTCCGGCGTGCAATTCGAGCGCTTCGGCGAGCTGCGACAGCAGCGGTGCCAGGGCAACCCGACCCGCAGGTGCGACATGCTCGTTGAGCTCGATGCGCGACAGCGACAGCAGATCCTCGACGAGGCGGGTCATGCGCGCCGCCTGTTCGCCCATGATCGCCAGAAAGCGCTCGCCGGCCGCCGGATCGTCGCGCGCCGGGCCCCGCAGCGTCTCGATAAACCCGCTCAACGTGGCCAGCGGCGTGCGCAGTTCGTGGCTGGCATTGGCGACGAAGTCGGCGCGCATCTGCTCAGCGCGCTTCAGCTCGGTAACGTCGTGCAACGTCAGCAATGCGACCGCACCCTCGGGCGAGGGCGTCGCGATGCGGGCGAAGCGGGCACGCAGCTGGCGTTCGAGCGGGATCGCCAGGGCGAATTCGACAACGCGCGCCGCCTCGCCGCGCAGCACCGCATCGGCCGCCGCCAGGACCGACGGATTGCGCAGCGCCGTCGCAAGGTCGCGCGGCGGCGTGAGCGCGCCGACAAAGCCGGCGGCCGCGGCGTTGGCGCCGACGATCCGCCGGTGCCGGTCGATCAGGATCAGCGGGTCGGGCACGGCGGCGATGATCGCCTCGGCCGCGACCAGGCGCGCCTCGCTGCCCTGCAGCCGCTCCCGCCAGCTGCGTGCCAGCCGCAGAACGCTAAGCCGGGTCTCGTCCGCCGATCGGCGCGGGTCGAGCCCGAGCCAGCGGCGCGGCAGCACGCCTTCGGCAGCCTCGGTCGCGATCTGGTCGACGGTTTCGTGCACCGCCGCGGCCGCGAGGACGAAGCGGCCGATCACCACCGCGGTCAGGACCAGGATCGCGAGGCCGCCGGCGAGTGCGGTTTGCGCCGCCAGCGCGCGACCCATGGCCAGGATCGCGAGCACGATCAGCCCGGGTGCGGCGGCCGGCAGAGTCAGCGCCAGCACCTGGCAGACGCTCCCGGCCCGGCGCATCATGCTGCCGCGACCGAAGGAGTCGCCTCGCGCTCAGCGGATCGCGTCGTGCGCCGAAAGGGCGGCGAGATTGACGAGGTCCGACACTGTCGCTCCCATGCTGACGATCTGCACCGGTTGCGACAGGCCGAGCAGCAGCGGCCCGACCACGGTGCCGCCACCGAGCCGCGGCAGCAGCTTGGCAGCGATATTGGCGCTGTTCAGCTCCGGCATGACCAGGATGTTGGCCGGCCCGGCAAGGCGGCAGAACGGGTAGAGCTGGCGCATCAGCCGCTCGTCGAGGGCGACGTCGGCGCTCATCTCGCCATCATATTCGAAGCCGGCGCCGCGCCCGTCGAGCAATGCCACCGCATCGCGCACGCGCTGGCCATCCTCGCCCATCGGATTGCCGAAATTCGCGTAAGACAAGAGCGCCACCCGCGGCACCAGACCGAGCTGATGCGCCTTGGCGGCGGCCTGGATCGCGATATCGGCGAGCTGCGCCGGGCTCGGCTTTTCGTGGACCAGTGTGTCGGCCAGCAGCACGGTGCGCTCGCGGGCGAGCAGCACAGTGAGGCCGAACAGCACGCTGCCCGGCTTGACCGCGATCACCCGCGAGACCTCGTCGAGCGCGTCGAACGAGTTGCGGGTGACGCCGGTGACCATCGCATCGGCATCGCCGCAGGCCACCATGCAGGCGGCAAAGACGTTGCGGTCCTGGTTCACCATGCGCTGGCAGTCGCGATAGAGCATGCCGTGGCGCTGCTGCCGCTGGTAAAGAAAATCGGTATAGCGCCGGTTGTCGTGCGACAGCCGGGCATTGTGGATTTCGAGCCCGACCGAGGAGTTGAGCCCGATCCCCGCCATTGTCGCGCGGATCCGGTCCTCGCGTCCGACCAACACCGGAGTGCCATAGCCGCTGTCGCGGAACAAGAGCGCCGCGCGGATCGTCTTCTCCTCTTCGCCCTCGGCGAAGACGACGCGCTTCGGCTCGGCGCGCACCCGCTCGAAGATCAGTTCGAGCCCGGCCGCAGTCGGGTCGAGCCGGCCGCGCAGCGAGCGCTTGTAGGCATTCATGTCGGGGATCGGCCGGCGCGCCACCCCCGAATCGATCGCCGCCTGGGCGACCGCCGACGGCACCGCCCAGATGAGCCGCGGGTCGAACGGTGCCGGGATGATGTAATCGGGACCGTAGCTCAGCCGCTCGCCGGAATAGGCCGCGGCGACCTCGTCCGGCACATCCTCGCGGGCGAGTGCTGCGAGCGCCTCGGCCGCGGCGATCTTCATCGCGTCGTTGATCGTCGACGCGCGCACATCGAGCGCGCCGCGGAAAATATAGGGGAAGCCGAGGACGTTGTTGACCTGGTTGGGATAATCCGAGCGGCCGGTGGCGATGATCGCGTCCGAGCGCACCGCGCGCACCGCCTCCGGGGTGATCTCGGGATCGGGGTTGGCCATCGCGAAGATGATCGGCTTGTCGGCCATCGAGCGGACCATCGCCTGGTCGACCGCCCCTTTGGCCGACAGCCCGAAAAACACATCGGTCCCTTCGATCGCCTCGGCCAGGGTGCGCGCCCTGGTCTCGGCCGCATGCGCCGATTTCCACTGGTTCATGCCGTCGGTGCGGCCGCGATAGATGACCCCGCGGGTGTCGCACAACACGACATTGGCGCCGGGCAGGCCCATCGTCTTCAGCAATTCGACACAGGCGATCGAGGCGGCACCGGCGCCGTTGATGACCATCCGCACTTGGTCGAGGCTGCGCCCGGTCAGGTGCAGCGCGTTGATCAACCCGGCGGAGGCGATGATCGCAGTGCCGTGCTGGTCGTCGTGAAACACCGGGATGTCGAGGAGCTCGCGCAGCCGCTCCTCGATGATGAAGCATTCCGGCGCCTTGATATCTTCAAGATTGATGCCGCCAAAGGCCGGGTGCAGATAGCGCACGCAGTTGACGAAGGCGTCGACGTCGCGGGTGTCGATTTCGAGGTCGATCGAATCGATGTCGGCAAAGCGCTTGAACAGCGCGGCCTTGCCCTCCATCACCGGCTTGGCGGCGAGCGCGCCGAGATCGCCCAGACCCAGCACCGCGGTGCCGTTCGAGACGACCGCGACGAAATTGCCCTTCGAGGTGTATTCGAAGGCCGCACTCGGATCGCGCGCGATGCTGAGGCATGGAAACGCCACCCCCGGCGAATAAGCCAGCGACAGGTCGCGCTGCGTCGTCAATGGTTTGGTCGGGGCGATCGCGAGCTTGCCGGGGCGGCCGGTCGAATGGAACGAGAGGGCTTCGTCCTCGGTCGCGCGAATGGTGCCGGTGTCCATGCTGATCGACGCTCCTCATCGGCTCGGGCCGAAATCGGGCACGGGCCCGTTTCTTGTTGGCGACCACCAATTTAGGCGGCGCAACCATCAGCGTCAAAGCACAGCGCGATGACGAACCCCGTTTACGGTCCCGACGATGCCGCCGGGGGCGGCTGATCGAGGCGCTTGAAATCGCCGCTTCGATCGCGGTTACTGCTGCGCGTGACCGGTTTGATCATGCCTCGCCCATTCGCGCGACGGCGGGGGCGGTGGCGAATCCCCGCCCGCGGCGAGATGCTGCGCAACACCGCGTCTGCAGGCCGGGCGGCGCCCCCGGCGCCAACCCTCGGCCGATGATCACCGAGTTTGGCGAGGAGCGGCAGCGCCGCCTGATCCTCGATTATTTTGGCAGCGACGCGCGGATCCGGTTGCTGCGCCGCACTCCGACCTTCGGATCGCCGGTCTTCGTCGTCGATTTCGACCGCGGCCCGCGCCATCTGCGCACCCTCGGCTCGTTTGGCAGCAGCATCCAGGTGACCGAGCAGTCCTGCATGGACCTGATGTACCCGGCGCGCCTCGTGTTTCACTATGAGCGGCTGATGTCGCTGGCGCTGGCGATGAGCCGGCAGGCGATCAACGTGCTGCTGCTCGGTGTCGGCGGGGCGGCGATGTGGCGTTTTCTGCGCGCTTATGCGCCGGATTGTGCGGCGACCCTGATCGATGCTGACGAGAGTGTGGCGGCAATCGCCCGCCGCTGGTTCTACCTGACCCAGAGCGTCACGATCGACCCGGCGCAGCAATACGTCGCCGCCACGATGCACCGTTTCGACGCGATTTTGGTCGACCTCTACAATTCGTCGGGGCCGGCCGAGATGAGCGAGCTGTTCTGGGGGCATTGCCTCGACGCGCTGAACCCGGGCGGCGTGCTCGCCAACAACTGGGCGGATTTCTCAGTCAATCCGGCGGTACGGCCGATGTCCGACGCGCTCGCGGCCGTCGCCCGTGCCCGGGGCTTCGAACCGGTCTATGTGACCCGGCGCGGGTTTCGCGACAACCTCGTGCAATATGTGCCGACCGAACCCGGCGTCACCGCGGAGGCGATGGCCGAGGTGCATGAACGCTTTGTGCGCGCGCACCACCCGCCCGACCGCGGCCGCGGCATCCTCGAAAACTGCATCATCACGACCCGCTTCCCGCTCGCCTGACCCGCGCGGGCCCGGTGCCGCCGGTGATCGTGGCTCACGAATTCGTGAAGGCGCAGCCCGGCGAGATTGTGGCAAAATTAAGGGGAATTGGAAACCGCGCTGTACATTCGGGGAGGCGACACAACGGGTTATCACGCACATTGGAATGTCACGCACCTTGGAAGGTCACGCACCTTGGAAGGTCACGCATATTGAAATGTCCGCACATTTCGGCCGCGGCGCAGGCGTCGCTTGCGCTGCGGTTGCAGCGACGCGGTTCGCCGGGACCGGCGAGGGGCCGGCCGGGTAGCTTGCCTGCAAGGTCTCGCCCTAGGGGTGGCGCGGCCGCAACATTCTCGTTGGCACTGGCGTCGGCGCCTCACATCGGTCGCGTTTTCGCCCGCAGGCGGCGGGGCGGCAGCATCCGGTCGAGCACCCCGTCGCGCCGGATCAGGGCGTGATGCAGCGCGCCGGTCACGTGCAGCGCGACGAGCAGGTAAACCAGGTATTGGCCGAGAAGATGCACCGCGATCGCGAATTGCGACAGGCGCTCGTCGACCGGCAACAATGGCGGGATCGCGACGACGCCGAACAGGCTGACCGGATGTCCGGCGGCCGCGGCATTGACATAGCCGGCGAGCGGCATGATCAGAAAAATCGCCTCAAGCCCGGATTGGGTCAGGTGGGCGACGGCGCGCTGCAGGCGTCCGACCGTGGCCGGCAGGGGCGGGGCCCGGTGCCGCAGCCGCCACAAGATATGGAAGACCACCAATGCCAGGATGACGAGGCCGAGCGAGCGGTGCAGCAACAGCAGGTTGTCGCGCGCCGCGGTGTTGCGCGGCGCCGCCTCGCTGGCCCAGCCAAAGCTGACGACGATCACCGCCAGCGCCGCAAGCAGCCAATGGGTCGCCCGCGCGACCCGGTCATAGCCGCTGCCCGCGGCGAAAGCGGTGCTGCTCAACCTGCGGCACCTGCAGCCATGAGGTCGCATGCAATTGCGGTGCTGCTATCGCCGCCGCCCATCGCTCCGCCCGGTGCCGCCGACAGCGCCCTATAGCCGAGGGCGCGGCGTGACGCTATCAAGACCGGGCAAGATTCGGCGAATCGGGGGAGAAGAAACCGTAATGGCGCAATCTGTCGGACGCGGCATGAGGTTGGCCCTGCCGCTGCTGGTGATATTGCCGGCTCTTTCGCTGCCGGCCGCGGCGCAGCAGGCGAGCACGGCGCAGCGCAACGCAATCCGCCAGGCCTGTCCCACCGACTACCAGCGGCATTGCGCCGCGGTCCCGGCCGGCGGCAAGGCGTCGCTCGACTGCCTCGAACGCAATCTGGCGAGCCTGTCGCCGGCATGTCAGCAGGCGGTCAAGGCGGTCAGCGCCGGTGGTACGGCGCCGCACGCAACCGCAGCACCTGCGACGGGCTCGGCGGGAGCGGCACCCGCACCGTCCGCCGGTACTGCAGCACCGCCGCCGATGTCGCCGCGACAGCAACTGATGGTGGTGCGCCAATATTGCGGCAGCGACTATCGCGCCTTGTGCAGCGGCGTGCCGCTCGGCGGCGGCCGGGCGACCGCCTGTCTGCGGGCCAACGCGTCCGCTCTGTCACCAGGCTGCCGCAATGTGCTGAGCGCCGCCCGCAGCAGCCGATAGTGCTGGCGGGGCCGATAGTGCTGGCGGAGGATACCGTCGCGGGGCCTTGCCCTGGGACCCGGAGCCGCCGATCTGCTGCGCGACGACCGCGACGGGTGGTGGTCTGCGGCTTGCCGGGCGGATGGTCGAGGATGGTCGGGGCCGCGGCGCGCGCCTAATCTTCGGAGCGACATCCCCGGGGCGACATCTTTGTGGCGACATCTCCGGGGCGGCCGGGCCAGGAGCGGGGGCGGGCGCGATGATCGATCTCCAGACGGCGGCAGCAACCCTGCGCGACCCGTTGGTCGTGGCACTGGTGGTGTTCGCCCTGAGCGGCCTCGTGACGCACCTGCTGTTTCGCCGGCACCCGGTGCGGCGGGCAATCGTGCGGGTGGTCTTTCTGGTCGTCCTGACGATTCTGCTGATCCACGCCGGGGTGGTTCCTTATCAGCCGCTGCGGATGACCAACGGGCCGTTCCGCGATGTCGCGCATGCGATTTTGAAGATCGCCTGGTGGCTGTGGTCGGCCTGGTTCGTAGTCGGGATCCTGCGCGCCTTTGTCGTCACCGAGCACCGGAGCCACGACAGCAAACTCATTCAGGACCTGCTCGCCGGGCTCGTCTATCTCGCCGCCCTGTTCGCGATCATCGCCTATGTGTTCGACCTGCCGGTCAAGGGCCTGCTGGCGACGTCGGGGGCGATCGCGATCATCCTCGGGCTGGCCTTGCAGAGCACATTGAGCGATGTCTTCTCGGGCATCGTACTGAATTTCAGCCGCCCCTACCGGCCGGGCGACTGGATCAGCATCGACGGCACGACCGATGGCCGGGTGATCGAGATGAACTGGCGGGCAACGCACGTGCTGACCGCCAAACGCGACCTGGCGATCGTGCCGAACAGCGCCATCGCCAAAGCGAAGCTCGTCAATTCGAGCTCGCCTTCCGGCATTCACGGTCTCACCGTGACGATCGAACTCGATACCGCAGCCTTGCCGGCGGCCGGTGCCGAAATCCTCGAACAGGCGATCCTGAATTCGCGGCTGATCCTGGCGACACCGGCCCCGTCGATCACAATCAAGTCGATCACCGCCAGCGCCATCGAATACGACATCTCGGTTTTCGTCGAAGAGCTGGGACAGTCGACGCGCGCCCAGAATGAATTGTTCGACTACATCTCGCGGCATCTGGCGGCGGCCGGGATCGCGTTGGCTTCGAGCCAGAGCGTGGCTTATCCGGCGCTGCCGATCGCCGACCTGCCATCGCCCCGGAAGACCCGCGTCGAGCGGGTGTTCGACCTGCTCGACCTGTTCGTCGGTCTCAATGCGGCGGAGCGCAAGACGCTCGCCGGCAAGACCACGCAGCGCCATTACGAGAAGGGCGAGGTGCTGGTCGAACCGGGCGAGGTATTGCATTCGCTCTACATGATCGGCTCCGGCGTGGTTTCGCTGAGCGTGATGGCGTCAGAAGGGGAGATCGAGCTGATGCGGCTCGGTCCCGGCGACCATTACGGCGAGGTCGGGCTGCTGACCGGCCACGCGACGGCCGGCCGGCTGTCGGCGCTGACGCCGGTCACGATCTATGAGCTGGCCAAGGAGGATTTGGCGCCGGTGCTGGAAGCTCGGCCCGAAGTCTCGCACGAGTTGTGCCGCGCGTTGGCGCGCCGCCAGGCCGCCGGCCAGCTGATCGCCTCGCCGGAGATCGACACATCATTGCCGGCCAACCGCGTCGCCGGCTGGTTCTCCGACCGGCTGCACCGCCTGTTCGACCTGGCTAGCACCGAATGAGCGCGCCGGCTCTGCACCCGGGCTCGAATAGCGGCCTCGACGCAAGCGGCCGGGTTGCGCTAGAGCTTGTTGCGACCGACCGGGAGAACCGAAGCATGGGCCGTTTGTTTCCGACCGTTCGCGGGTCGCTGATGGCCGCGGCGATCCTCGTCGCGGCGACCCCCGCCTTCGCCGGCTATGGCGCGATCGCCTGGGACCGGACGAGCGGCAAATATGGCGGCACCTGGAACCAGGCGACGGCGCAGGCGGCGGCCGAGCGCGCGCTCAGCGATTGCGGCGCCACCGGCTGCAAGGTGATCATGCGCACCGGCACCGGGCAATGCGCGGCACTGGCAACGATCGCCAGCGGCAAATTCGTCGGTGCGGCGTCGCGCAAGACCGTCGAGGAAGCGCGGCTCGCAGCGCTCAGCAATTGTCAGAAAGGCAATGCCGGCGACTGTGTCGTGCGCGCCAGCAACTGCAATAAATAGGGCCGGCTGAGAGAATGGGCTGGCACGGAACCGCAGATCAGCCGAGTTGGTCGGCGGTGCCAAGGCCGGCCGCCTCGAGACCGGCCATCCGGGCCTGGCGCACCAGCTCGTCGCGCCCGTCGAGCATGTCGTCGAGCGAGCCGAACGCATTCATGTAGTGGCCGGTGAACCCGGCGGTCTCGATCCGCCGGAACATATCGACAAAATCAAGATCGCCGGCGCCAGGCTTCAGATGCACTTCATGACCGTTACGCCAGCAATCGGCGAGACGAACCTCCGCGACCCGGCTGATGTCGAGTGCTGCGACAAACCCGGCGACACCGTCAGCGACCAGATGCGCATGGTTGACCGTGAATGACAGCCTGAACAGCGGCGAGCGGATCGCATCGAAGTAATAGCGCCACTCCTCGATCGTGTGCGCCAGATAGTGGATCTCGGCGTCGGTCGGCTCCTTGTTCAGGTTTTCCAGCAGCAGCGGCACGCCATGCGTCTCGGCCAGCGCCACGACGCGCTGCAGCCGCTCGCGCCCGGCCGCCATGCGCGCCGCCTTGTCAGAGCCGAAATGATAGCCCGCATGCACGATGATCCATCCGGCCCCGAGCCTCGGCGCGATCTCGACATGGGCGCCGAGATAGCGATCGACCGCGTCACCGACATAGGGCGCCAACTCGGCGACGTTGACCGCCGAGGAGGTGTGCAAGCCGAACGCGACCCGGTGCCGCCGGCACGCCTCACGCACCCGCTGCGCGCGCGCATCATCGAACCCGTCGAGCGAGTTGAGCGCGGTGCCGAGCTCGATATCGATCCGGCGGACCCGATGTTCGCCGGCCCAGGCGATGGCGTCCTCGAGGCTGAGGCGCCGTCCGACATCGACCCCGATCCGATCGTACAGATTCATTCCATTGCCTCCCGGCGATAGCACAGCAGGCGCCCTGCCGCGATCGCGCCGCTTATACAGCAGCAGGCCGTCGCGGCAGGGCCGGCGGCGCAGTGCCCTCGGTCTTGCGCCGGCTCGGCCCGGTACCATAGAATCGCTGCAATCGACGCCCAGACTGGGCGCGAGGAGACCGGCGATGAGGCCCCGGGATATCGAGGGTCCGGACATCGAGGGCGGGCTGGCGCGGGCACAGCGGCTTTGCGCTCTGCAAGGGAGGCGGCTGACCGCGATCCGGCGTCGGGTGCTCGAACTGATCCTCGCCGCCGACCAGCCGGTTGGCGCCTATGCGCTGCTGGCCGAATTGCAGCGCGAGCGCGGCCGGCTCGGTCCGCCGACGGTCTACCGCGCGCTCGATTTTCTGCTTGCCGGCAAGCTCATTCACAAGATCGAGAGTGCGAGCGCCTATGTCGCCTGCGCCGATGTCGAGCACCCGCATGAAAGCCAGTTCGTGATCTGCGACGACTGCGGCGCCGCCGAGGAGATTCGCGACGAAGACATCGTGCAGCGGCTGCGCCGCCTGGGCGAAGGCCGCGGCTTTGCCGTCGTCCGGCAGGTGATCGAGGTGCGAGGGCTGTGCCCGCAATGCCGCGACGGCCAGCACCGCGGCTAGGCTTGTGCCCGCGCGCGCTGCCGCCGCCGCTTGGCCTTGAGCTTGGCCTTGCGCCGGGCGATGCGCTCGCCGGTGCGGGGATGCCGCGGCTGGGCTCGCTTCATGATCTTCTCCTGCGATGTAACGCGCCTCGGTGCATGGCGGGACCGTTCATCGCCGCACCGGTCATAGCCGCATCCAGGGCGGAAACAGCTCGTCGGGATCGTTGACCCATACAAACGGGATGCCGTTCTGATCGGCGCAATCCACGACATGTCGGAACTCGGCGAGCACACCGGCATCGGGCCGGCTTTCGTCGACCAGCGACGACCGGCCATGGACGAAGCGCCAGCTACCGATGATGCGGTCGGGGTCGGTCGCGCTGCGCGACACCTTGAATTCGATCAGGATGGCGTCGCCGGCCTCGCGTCTGTCCTCGATCACCGCCACCATCGGCGCCTCCTGCCGGCATCGCCGGTGCTCTTAACCGAAGCCCGCCCCGGCCATGCATTGCGGCGGCTGGGGCGAGTGATCGGATTCGAACCGACGACATCCAGATCCACAATCTGGCGCTCTAACCAACTGAGCTACACCCGCCACCGCCGGCGGAGGTAACGGTTCGCGCGCGATCCGTCAAGCACGGGCGATCGGACAAGCGCGGGCGATCCGGCAAGCGCGGGCGATCCGGCAAGCGCGGGCATCGGGCGAGCGCGGGCATCGGGCGAGCACGGGCGATCGGGCAAGCGCGGGCATCGGGCAAGCGCGGGCATCGGGGTCGAAAGGACGGCGCGGCCGGCTTTCCGGCGCGGCGTCGGCGTCCCACATTCGGGCGATGATAATTTCCCCCGAAGGCTGGCACCGGCACGCGCTGTTGGCGCCGCGGCAGATGGCCGAGGCCGACCGGCTGGCAATCGCCGGGGGTGCCGCCGGTAGCGTGCTGATGGAGAATGCCGGCGGTGCCGTCGCCGACGCAGTCTCGCGGCGCTGGCCGCCGCGGCCGGTCGCCGTGCTGTGCGGACCCGGCAACAATGGCGGCGACGGCTTTGTCGCGGCGCGCATCCTCGCCGCGCGCGGTTGGCCGGTGCGGCTGGCCTTGCTCGGCGAGCGTGCCGCATTGCACGGTGACGCGGCGGAAGCTGCGGCGCGTTGGCCGGGACCGGTCGAGCCGCTGGCGCCGGCGGCGCTCGACGATGCCGGCCTCGCGATCGATGCGATATTTGGCGCCGGGCTGGCACGCCCGATCGAGGGGGCGGCGCATGCCGTCATCGCGGCGCTGGGCACCAGGACGTTCGCTGGACGGGCCATCCCGGTCGTCGCGGTCGATGTGCCGAGCGGGATCGACGGCGCCAGCGGCGAGATCCGCGGGGCCGCACCGCGGGCGGCGTTGACCGTCACATTCTTTCGCAAAAAGCCCGGCCATCTGCTGCTGCCCGGCCGGATCTATTGCGGCGAGACCATATTGGCGCCGATCGGCATCCAGGATGCGGTGCTCGACCACATCGCCCCGGACACCGCCGCGAACGACCCGGGGTGGTGGGGCGGCGGTTTGCCGCGCCCCGGCCTCGAAGGCCACAAATACACCCGCGGGCATGCGCTGGTCGTCGGGGGCAGCGTGATGACCGGGGCCGGACGCCTGGTCGCCGCCAGCGCCGCCCGGATCGGCGCCGGGCTGGTCACGCTCGCCGCGCCCGAGGCGGTGTTTGCGGTTTATGCCGCAGCGTTGACCGGTGTCATCGTCCATCCGGTGAGCGGGCTCGACGATGTCCGCGCATTGCTCGCCGACCCGCGGCGCAACGCTGCGGTGATCGGGCCCGGGGCCGGGGTCGGCCGGGAGACCCGCGAGGCGGCGCTGGCGATTCTCGCCGCCGGCAAGCGCGCGGTGCTCGACGCCGATGCTTTGACCTCCTTCGCCGGCGACCCCCAAGCCCTGTTTGCGGCGATCCGTTCACCGGTCGTGCTGACCCCGCATGAGGGCGAGTTCGCCCGCCTGTTCGAGGTCACCGGCAGCAAGCCCGAGCGGGCCCGTCTGGCGGCGCGCCAGAGCGGCGCCATCATCGTGCTCAAGGGTGCCGACACGGTGGTCGCCGCCCCGGACGGACGGGTCGCGATCAACAGCAATGCACCGCCCGATCTCGCCACCGCGGGGAGCGGCGATGCGCTGGCCGGCATGGTGCTCGGCCTCCTGGCGCAGGGCATGGATCCGTTTGCTGCGGCCGCAGCGGCGGTCTGGCTGCATGGCGACGCCGCGCGCCGGGTCGGCGCCGGACTGGTCGCCGAGGATCTGGTCGGGGCGTTGGGTCCGACGCTGCGCGACCTCATCGCCGGTCGGCAGGCGCGCGCGCTTGGGGGTTGACGGCGGCTGCGCCGTCGCGTCTCTGTCGGCCTCCGCCACAGCCCCCTGCCAACGCCATCATGAGCGATCGTCCACCCGTCGGTTTTTTCGAGGGCGTTTTCGACCGGACGTTGACAAATCTGCGCACCGCGTGGCGCGATATCGCACTGTCCGCACGCGGGGTGCTGACCCGCACGCCGCGCCCAGAGCTGTCCGGGGACGACGCCGGAAGACTGCGCGAGCAGATGCTGCGCTGCCTTGACGGACGCGGTGGCGAGGTCACCGCCCGGGCCCGGGCCGCCGATCTCGGCCGCACTTACCTGTTGCTCGACGGCGACGGGCGCGAGCGCTTTCTGCGCCTCTTGGCCGGCGAGTTCGACGTCGACCGCGAGGCGATCGACCGCTGCTGTGCCGCATTGTCGCGGGCCGAGGGAACCGCCGCGCGCGCCGCTGCCGAGCGCGAGCTGCGCAACGCCCTCGAACCGCCGCGCATCACCCTGCTGCGCCAGTTCAATGCATTGCCCGAAGGCGTCAAGTTCCTGGTCGACCGGCGGGCGGAGCTGATCGATCTCGGCCGGCACGACCCGCTGCTGCACGGTCTCGAAGAGGATTTGCGGCGGCTCCTGGCCAACTGGTTCGATATCGGTTTTCTCGAGCTGAAGCGGATCGGCTGGGAATCGCCGGCAGCTCTCCTCGAAAAGCTGATGGTCTACGAGGCGGTGCACGAGATCCGCAGCTGGACCGATTTGAAGAACCGGCTCGAAGCCGATCGCCGCTGCTTTGCCTTCTTCCATCCGCGCATGCCCGACGAGCCGCTGATCTTTGTCGAGATTGCTCTGGTCTCGGGCATGGCGAGCGATGTCAACGCGCCGCTCGACGAGGCCGCGCCGATCGGCGATCCGCACGCGGCCGATACCGCGATCTTCTATTCGATCTCGAACTGCCAGCACGGGCTTGCCGGGATCAGCCTCGGCGACTTTCTGATCAAGCGGGTTGTCGATGCGCTGACGCGCGACCTGCCGCAGCTGAAGGTGTTCGCGACGCTGTCGCCGATCCCCGGGTTCCGCAACTGGCTCGACCGGCAGGGCGAGGCGAACGGGGAGGCGCTGCTGCTGCCTGCCGAGCGCGCCGCGCTCGAACCCTTTGCCGAGCGGAACGAGGGGGGCCCGTTGCCGGCGCTGCTCGACCGCCGGGGCTGGCACGAAGAGCCGCTGCTCGCCACGGCGCTGCGCGAGCCGCTACTGCGTTTGTGCGCGCGCTACCTGCTGCGCGAGCGCGCGCCCTCGGGCCGGGCGCTCGACCCGGTAGCACATTTTCATCTGACCAATGGCGCCCGCGTCGAACGGCTGAACTGGCAGGGCGACGTCTCGGTCAAGGGCTTGCAGCAATCCGCCGGGATCATGGTGAACTATCTCTACCGGCTGGCGGAGATCGAGGCCAATCACGAGGCCTATCGCGGCGAAGGGCGGGTTGCCGCCTCGGGGGCGGTGCAGGCCCTGGCGCGGGCCGGTTAGGCGACGGCCGCCCGCCCCCTGCGAACGCCGGGCATCGATGCGCAGACCGGCCTTGATCAGGATCGAGTGGCAAACCAGCTGATGCCTCTGCCGTCCGGTTGATGGCTCTGTCGCTAGGTGAGGGCCGATGTCTGTGCTAAGAACCGGCTCCGGCTGGCCCGGCGGGCCGCTCCGGCAGGGTGCCGCGACAGGAAGCTGGGGCGGGCGTGGCGGAACTGGCAGACGCACTGGATTTAGGTTCCAGCGATGCAAATCGTGGGGGTTCAAATCCCCCCGCCCGCACCATGGGCGCGCCGGGATCATTGAAGAGAGGCTGTTGGCGATGAGGGGTTTGATGTCGATCGCTCGGACCGGGCGATCGCCCGGCTGCGGGGGCTGCACGCGATGCAGGTGACCGAAACGAGCGCCGACGGGCTCAAGCGCGAGTTCCGGATTGTCGTCCCGGCCGACGAGCTTGAGGGCAAGGTTGTCACCCGGCTCGACGAGCTCGGCCGCACCCTGCGCCTGCCGGGCTTCCGCCCCGGCAAGGTCCCGATGCAAATCCTGCGCCGCCGCTACGGCCCTTCGGTGCTCGGCGAGGTGCTGGAAAGCACGGTGCAGGGCAGCTCGGCCGAGACCCTCCGCGAGCACAATCTGCGCCCGGCTTTGCCACCCAAGGTCGATATCGTTGCGTTCGCCGAAGGCACCGACCTCGAATACAACATGCAGGTCGAAATCCTGCCCGACATCCCCGAGCCGAGCTTCGCCGATCTCGGCATCGAGCGGCTGGTGGTCGAGGTGCCGGAAGACAGCGTCGATGCGGCGATCGCGCGGATCGCCGAGCAGCAGCGCAAATCGGAGCCGGTCGAGCGGCCGGCGGCGAGTGGCGATATCGTTGTCGTCGATCTCGACGGCCGGATCGGCGACGAGGAGATCCCCGGCGCCGGCGGCAAGGATCGCCAGATCATGCTCGGCGCGAGCGGGTTCATCCCCGGCTTCGAGGACCAGCTGGTGGGCGCTGCCGCCGGCGAGCACCGCACCGTCGAGGTCACGTTTCCGGAGGATTACGCGATCCCGACACTCGCCGGCAAGGCGGCGGTGTTCGAGGTCGATGTCAAGGAGGTGCGCGAGCGGCTGCCGGTGGCGATCGATGACGAGCTCGGCAAGGCCGTCGGGCTCGAAACCCTGGCCGAGCTGCGCGCCGAGGTACAGCAGCAGATGGAGCGCGATTTCGCCGCGACCTCCCGTCTGCGGCTCAAGCGGGCCCTGCTCGACAAGCTCGCCGAACGCTACGATTTTCCGGTCCCGGCCGGCATGGTGGAGCTCGAATTCGAGAACATCTGGGCCCAGCACCAGGCCGAGCGAAACCAGGCCGAGCAGGCGCGCCAGGCCGAAGCGGGCGAGGGTGGCGACGAGCCGTCATCACCCGATACGGCGTCTGTCGAGCCGGCGGCAGCGGCGCCTGAATTCGCTGCGTCACCCGATGCCACGGCCGCTGCCGCGGTGGGCGCTGGCGATGCCGGTGCCGCCGAGGCGGTCGCGGCCGAGCCCGGTGCGGCGGCGCAGGCCGGCGAGGCCGGTGCGGACAATCAGCCTGATGAGGCCGAAGAGCGCAGCAAGGCGGAATACCGCATGATCGCCGAGCGCCGCGTGCGCCTCGGCCTGCTGCTGGCCGAAGTCGGGCGCACCAACAACATCACGGTCAGCCAGGAAGAGCTCAACCAGGCGATTACCCGCGAGGTCCGCCGGCATCCCGGATATGAGCGCCAAGCGCTGGATTTCTACCGCCAGAACCCGGAAGCAGTGGCCAGCCTGCGGGCGCCGATCTTCGAGGACAAGGTCGTCGATTTCATCGTCGAACTGGCAAAGGTCGAAGAGCGCCGGGTGACCCCGCAGGAATTGCTGGCGGTGCCCGACGCCGACGACGACAATGCGGCAGCTGGCGGCGACGGGCCGGCGGCAGCCTGAGGCGGGCGGTCGCAGCGAGGGGACGGGGCGAGAGGACGGGGCGAGGGGACGGAGATAGCAGCCGACCCAACCCGTGCGCCGGGTGGTACGGCCGAGGAGAAGGCAAATGTCCGACTATTTCGAGCAGTATATGAACAATCTGGTGCCGATGGTCGTCGAGCAGACGAATCGCGGCGAGCGCGCCTATGACATCTATTCGCGGCTGTTGAAGGAGCGGATCATTTTTCTGGTCGGTCCGGTCCATGATGCGGTCGCCAGCCTGATCTGCGCGCAGCTGTTGTTCCTCGAATCGGAAAACCCGACCAAGGACATCGCCTTTTACATCAATTCGCCGGGCGGGGTGGTAACCTCCGGGCTCGCGATCTACGACACGATGCAGTACATCCGTTCGCCGGTATCGACCGTGTGCATCGGACAGGCCGCCTCGATGGGTTCGCTGCTGCTGTGCGCGGGTGCGCATGGCAAGCGGTTCTCCCTGCCGAATTCGCGGATCATGATTCACCAGCCATCGGGCGGCGCTCAGGGCCAGGCCACCGACATCGAAATCCAGGCGCGCGAGATCCTGGCGATGCGTGCGCGGCTCAATGAAATCTACGTGCGCCATACCGGCCAGCCGCTCGAGGTCATCTCGGCCGCGGTCGAGCGCGACAAGTTTCTGTCGCCGTTCGAAGCACGGGATTTCGGCCTGGTGGACGAAGTGGTCGAGGCCCGGCCGGGCGGCTTCGAGGATCTCTCCCACTGAGGCGGCAACCTCGCGGGCACGGCAACATGATTAAGCAGTTGTTGATCCGTGGCCAGCACATATACTCGATGGTTGCGGCAGGGCCGGTTGCCCGACGCTGCCGGCTTGCGCGGTGCGCCGGGCGATCGAACTCGGGGCTGTCGACAAGCGTTCGGCCGAAGACGGAGTGGCGATGACCAAATCCAGCGGCGGCGACTCGAAGAACACGCTTTATTGCTCGTTCTGCGGCAAGAGCCAGCACGAGGTCAGAAAGCTGATCGCCGGACCGACCGTGTTCATCTGCGATGAATGCGTCGAGCTATGCATGGACATCATCCGCGAGGAGCACAAGACGACGCTGGTCAAGTCGCGCGACGGGGTGCCGGGGCCGCGCGACATCTGCAAGGTGCTCGATGATTACGTGATCGGCCAGGACCACGCCAAGCGCGTGCTGTCGGTCGCGGTGCACAACCATTACAAGCGGCTGGCGCACGGCGCCAAGGCCAATGATGTCGAACTGGCGAAATCGAACATCCTGCTCGTCGGGCCGACCGGGTCGGGCAAGACGCTGCTGGCCCAGACGCTGGCGCGGATCATCGACGTGCCGTTCACGATGGCCGACGCCACGACGCTGACCGAGGCCGGCTATGTCGGCGAGGATGTCGAGAACATCATCCTGAAGCTGCTGCAGGTGGCCGACTACAATGTCGAGCGGGCGCAGCGCGGCATCGTCTATATCGACGAGGTCGACAAGATCTCGCGCAAATCCGACAATCCGTCGATCACCCGCGACGTGTCGGGCGAGGGCGTGCAGCAGGCGCTCCTGAAGATCATGGAGGGCACGATCGCCTCGGTGCCGCCGCAGGGCGGGCGCAAGCACCCGCAGCAGGAGTTTCTGCAGGTCGATACCACCAACATCCTGTTCGTCTGCGGCGGCGCTTTTTCCGGTCTCGAAAAGATCATCGCGCAGCGCCGCCAAGGCACCTCGATCGGGTTCGGCGCCGAGGTGCGCGGCCCGGACGAGCGCAAGACCGGTGAAATCCTGCGCGACCTCGAACCCGAGGATTTGCTGAAATTCGGTTTGATCCCCGAATTCGTCGGTCGGCTGCCGGTCGTGGCGACACTCGACGACCTCGACGAGGCGGCGCTGGTGGATATCCTGACCAAGCCGAAAAATGCGTTGGTCAAGCAGTACCAGCGGTTGTTCGAGATGGAGGATGTGCGGCTCGAGCTCAACGAGGAGGCGCTCAAGGCGATCGCCCGCAAGGCGATCTTGCGCAAGACCGGGGCGCGCGGGCTGCGCTCGATCATGGAGGCGATCCTGCTCGAATCGATGTTCGAATTGCCGAGCCTGGTCGGTGTCAGCGAGATTGTGATCAATCGCGAAGTGGTCGAGGGACGCACCCAGCCATTGCACATCTACTCCGATCGGCGCGGCGATGTCGGCACCGGCGATTGAGGCGGGCCAGGCGTCGCCGGCAGCGGGTTACTTGACTGCCGGCAAAACCGGGCCAACCTAGAGACGACATGCCTGTTCCCGGCCGCCCGGCCCTTCCCGGGACGGCCCCGAGAAAAAAAGAGGGCTCATGCTAGAACACGTGCGCGGTACGCTCTATCCGGTCCTGCCCCTGCGCGACATCGTCGTGTTTCCGCACATGATCGTGCCGCTGTTCGTCGGGCGCGAGAAGTCGGTTCGGGCTCTCGAGGACGTCATGAAGGATGACAAGCAGATCCTGCTCGTCACCCAGAAAAATGCGGCGCAGGACGATCCCGGCACGGCCGACATTTATTCGGTCGGCACGATCGGCACCGTGCTGCAGCTGTTGAAGCTGCCGGACGGCACGGTCAAGGTGCTGGTCGAGGGCGGCCAGCGCGCCCGCATCACCCGCTTCGCCGACAACGAAGCCTTCTTTCAGGCCGCCGCCGATCCGGTCGCCGAGAAGACCGGGGAGCCGCAGGAGATGGCGGCGCTCGGGCGGACCGTGGTCGCCCAGTTCGAGCAGTACATCAAGCTCAACAAGAAGATCCCGCCCGAGGTCCTGGTGTCGATCAACCAGATCGACGATCAGGCCAAGCTCGCCGACACAGTGGCCTCGCACCTCAATCTGAAGATTCCCGAAAAGCAGGAGCTGCTGGAGACCGAGGCGGTGTCCGAGCGCCTCGAAAAAGTGTTTGGCTACATGGAAGGCGAGATCGGCGTGCTGCAGGTCGAAAAACGGATCCGCAGCCGGGTCAAGCGCCAGATGGAGAAGACCCAGCGCGAATACTACCTCAACGAGCAGATGAAGGCGATTCAGAAGGAGCTCGGCGAGGGCGAGGACGGCCGCGATGAGATGGCCGAGCTCGAAGAGCGCATCAACAAGACCGCCTTCTCCAAGGAAGCCCGCGACAAGGCGACAGCGGAACTCAAAAAGCTCAAGAGCATGAGCCCGATGTCGGCCGAGGCGACGGTCGTGCGCAACTATCTCGACTGGCTCCTATCGGTGCCGTGGCACAACCGCACCAAGATCAAGCGCGACGTCAAGGCGGCGGAAAAGGTGTTGAACGCCGACCATTTCGGGCTCGAAAAGGTCAAGGAGCGGATCCTCGAATACCTCGCGGTGCAGCAGCGCATCAAGAAGATGAAAGGCCCGATCCTGTGCCTGGTCGGCGCACCCGGGGTCGGCAAGACCTCGCTCGGCAAGTCGGTGGCCCGGGCCACCGGGCGCAATTTCGTGCGCATGTCTCTGGGTGGCGTGCGTGACGAAGCCGAGATTCGCGGCCACCGGCGCACCTATATCGGCTCGATGCCGGGCAAGGTGCTGCAGGGCATGAAAAAAGCCAAATCGTCGAACCCGTTGTTCCTGCTTGACGAAGTCGACAAGCTCGGGGCCGATTGGCGCGGCGACCCGTCCTCGGCGCTGCTCGAAGTACTCGATCCCGAGCAGAATGGCGCGTTCAATGATCATTATCTCGAAGTTGATTACGATCTGTCGGATGTCATGTTCGTCACCACAGCGAACACGCTGCGCATTCCGCAGCCGCTCCTGGACCGCATGGAGATCATCCGCATCCCCGGCTACACCGAGGACGAGAAGGTCGAGATCGCGCGCCGTCACCTGATCCCCAAGCAGATGACTGCGCACGGCATCCGCAAGAGCGAGTGGAACATCAGCGAAGACGCGATTCGCGACCTGATCCGCCACTACACGCGCGAAGCCGGGGTCCGCAACCTCGAGCGCGAGATCGCCAATCTGACCCGCAAGGCGATCAAAGACATCCTGATGAAGAAGACCGAGAAAGTGGCGGTCACCCGCCGCAATCTCGAAAAATATGCCGGGGTCAGGCGGTTCCGCTTTGGCGAAGCTGAGAGCGAGGATCTGGTCGGGGTCACGACCGGGCTCGCCTGGACCGAGGTCGGCGGCGAGTTGCTGACGATCGAGGCGGTGACACTGCCCGGCAAGGGCCGCGTGACCGCGACCGGCAAGCTCGGCGACGTGATGAAGGAATCGGTGCAGGCAGCGGAGAGTTTCGTCAAGTCGCGTAGCCATGCCTTCGGCATCCGCCCGACCGTGTTCGACAAGCGCGACATCCATGTGCATGTGCCGGAAGGGGCGACGCCGAAGGACGGTCCGTCGGCCGGGGTGGCGATGGTGACCTCGATCGTCTCGGTGCTGACCGGGATCCCGGTCAAGAGCAGCATCGCGATGACCGGCGAGATCACGTTGCGCGGCCGTGTGCTCCCGATCGGCGGCGTCAAGGAGAAGCTGTTGGCGGCACTGCGCGGCGGGTTGAAGACCGTGCTGATCCCGCAGGACAACGAAAAAGACCTTGCCGAGATCCCGGACAACGTCAAGCGCGGCCTCAAGATCATCCCGATCCGCACCGTGGACGAATTGTTGTCACACGCGCTGGCCGGGCCGCTGACGCCGGTGGATTGGACCGATGACGGCGAGCCGGCGCCGGTCATTCCCTCGGTTGGCGAAGAGCGCCCGGGGCTGATGACCCATTAGGTCATTGTAGCCGGGCCCAAGACGGAGCAACCACAGCATCGAGAACGTATTGTAATGCTTAACAAACGTCTCGATGCTGGTCCGCACGGGCGATTGACCGCGGGTCCCTTGCGCTCTAAACTTCTCGGCGAAAGAGTCCAGCCAACGATCTCGCACTCTCGTCAGGGGGGCAGCCCGTGAACAGGAACGAACTCGTCGATGCCGTAGCCAGCAAATCGGAATTGAGGAAGTCGGAGGCAAGCCGGGCCGTCGACGCGGTGTTTGATGCTATCACCGCGGCGCTCAAAGGTGGGGAAGAGGTACGGCTTGTCGGCTTCGGCACATTTTCGGTAGCCGCCCGAGCGGCTTCCGAGGGGCGCAATCCGCGCACCGGGGAGAAGATCAAGATTGCCGCATCGAAGCAGCCAAAATTCAAGGCCGGCAAGGGGTTGCGCGATTCGCTGAACTGAGCGCGGACAGCCGCCAGAGCGCGGCCCGGAAGATCCAGGGCATGGACAACCGGCGCGAAAGATGCGGCACCGTCCCGAGCCGATAAGGCGTCCCGCAGAAGCCGGCGCCTGAGAGGCTCGCCGCAACACATCGGCGGATGACGCGATGGGCGATTAGCTCAGCTGGCAGAGCATCTCGTTTACACCGAGGGGGTCGGGGGTTCGAATCCCTCATCGCCCACCAGACACACGCTGGCGACGCCGTACCGATCGGTCCCGTCGTCACCGCGATGGCCGGTCCGCCTCGCCATGGTGCCCGCCTCGCCTTGGTGCCTACCTCGCCATGGCCGCACGATGTTGCCTCGACGCACGATGTTGCTTCGATGAGACGCCGGGGATCGGCAGCCGGTGCCTGCTGTCGGTATTCTTGCGGCTGCCACCCACCGCACTGCACTCACCACGGCAAAGGATCTCGCGCGAGGCTCGCCTGGGGCAGGTGCAACGGCTCGCTTGCTCGCCGCCCGAAACCCACGCGGCTTGACACCCTTGCGGGGGAGGGCTAAGGCTGAGCGCCCCAACGGTACGGGATATATCCGCCTGGTCGAGGGCCGAGGGGGCGTAGCTCAGTTGGTTAGAGCGCCGGCCTGTCACGCCGGAGGTCGCGGGTTCGAGCCCCGTCGCTCCCGCCATCGACCGTAGGCCGTGCCGGCGGCGGTCGCGGCGATCCCGCACTGATGTTCCCGAAGGAGGATCGGACCGATACCGAGTGGATCAGGTCGCCGGCTGGCCGCCTTTGCACATGAGGAGCCGTTGGCTGGCGCCGATCGGAGTTGAACGATGGACCGCCTGCTGCACGAATATTTCCCGATCCTGATCTTCCTGATCATCGCCGGCGCGATCGCGGTGGCGATGGTGGCGGGTTCGTTCGTGGTCGCCCGACAGCGGCCGGACAGCGAAAAGCTGTCGCCCTACGAATGCGGCTTCGAGCCGTTCGAGGATGCCCGGATCCGCTTTGACGTGCGCTATTACCTCGTCGCCATCCTGTTCATCATCTTTGATCTCGAGGTCGCCTTCCTGTTTCCGTGGGCGGTGGCGCTCGGCGATGTCGGGCTGTTCGGCTTCTGGTCGATGCTGGTTTTCCTCGGGGTGCTGACCGTCGGGTTCATCTACGAGTGGCGCAAGGGAGCGCTCGAATGGGAATGAGCGACGCACCACGATCGGCCGCGCCCACGGGTCCGGTGTCCGTCGCCGGCCAGCCGAGCCTGCTGTTGCGGGCGGCGACCGACGATCTTCAGGACAAGGGGTTTGTGACCGCCCGCCTCGATGCGCTGCTCAATTGGGCGCGCAGCGGATCGTTGTGGCCGATGACGTTCGGCCTCGCCTGTTGTGCCGTCGAGATGATGCACACCGGTGCCAGTCGCTACGACCTCGACCGCTTTGGTGTGGTGTTTCGGGCGAGCCCGCGACAGTCGGACGTGATGATCGTCGCCGGCACATTGTGCAACAAGATGGCGCCGGCCTTGCGCAAGGTCTACGACCAGATGGCCGAGCCGCGCTGGGTGATCTCGATGGGCTCCTGCGCCAATGGCGGCGGCTATTACCACTATTCCTACTCGGTGGTGCGCGGCTGCGACCGGATCGTCCCGGTCGATGTCTATGTGCCGGGCTGTCCGCCGACGGCGGAGGCATTGCTTTACGGCGTGCTGCTGCTGCAGAAGAAAATCAGGCGCACCAACAATTTCACCCGCTGATGCCGGCGATGGAGGACCGACTGAACGCGCTCGCCGAGCACCTCGCGGCGACCCTGCCTGACGCGATCGGCGAACGCCGGATCCGCCACGGCGAGTTGTGTGTGAATGTCGAGCGCACTGCGCTGGCGCAGGTGCTCCGGTTTCTGCGCGACGACGCCAAGTGCCGCTTCACCGTATTATGCGACATTTGCGGAGTCGATTTCCCCGACCGCCCGATGCGTTTCGAGGTCGTCTATAATCTGCTGAGCATGAGCCTCAACCAACGGATTCGCGTCAAGGTCGTGACCGATGAAAACGCGCCGGTGCCGTCGGCCACGACGCTTTTCAGCAGCGCTGGATGGTGGGAGCGCGAGGCCTGGGACCTCTACGGGATCCTGTTTGCCGACAATCCCGATCTGCGCCGAATCCTGACGGATTACGGGTTTGATGGGCACCCGCTGCGCAAGGATTTCCCGCTGACCGGCTATGTCGAACTGCGCTACGACGAAGAGCAGAAGCGGGTCGTCTACGAGCCGGTGCGGTTGCAGCAGGAGTTTCGCAGCTTCGATTTTCTGTCGCCCTGGGAGGGGATGGACAAGATCCTCCCGGGAGACGAGAAAGCCGGTGGTACGGCGGCGCCGGATGGGGGAAACGGGTGAGCGAACCGCGCCCCCGCTCCGCGCCCAGCTCCGGAAGCGAGCTCGAAGGCCCGCCGCGGATCAAGAATTTCATGATGAATTTCGGGCCGCAGCATCCGGCGGCGCATGGCGTCATGCGGCTCGTCCTCGAAATGGACGGAGAGATCATCGAGCGCGCCGACCCGCATATCGGCCTGTTGCACCGCGGCACCGAAAAGCTGATCGAATACAAGACCTATCTGCAGGCGATTCCGTATTTCGACCGGCTCGACTACGTGTCGCCGATGTGCCAGGAGCACGCTTTCGCGCTCGCCGTCGAAAAGCTGATGGGGATCACCCCGCCGCCGCGCGCCCAGTATATCCGCGTGCTGTTCGCGGAGATCACGCGCATCCTCAACCACCTCTTATGCATCTGCGCGTTCGGCCTCGATGTCGGCGCGATCACCCCGTTCCTGTGGGGGTTCGAGGAGCGCGAGCGGCTGATGGAGTTCTACGAACGCGCCTCGGGTGCGCGCATGCACGCCAACTATTTCCGCCCCGGCGGCGTCCATCTCGACCTGCCGGCCGGCCTCACTGACGACATCCTTGCCTTCTGCGCCACCTTCCCGAAGACGATCGACGACATCGAGCGGATCCTGACCGAAAATCGGATCTTCAAGGAACGCACCGTCGATATCGGCGTGGCGAGCGCCGAGCAGGCGGCCGATTGGGGCTTTTCCGGCCCGATGCTGCGCGGCTCCGGAATCGCCTGGGATTTGCGCCGGGCGCAGCCCTATGACGTCTACGACCAGATCGAATTCGATGTGCCGATCGGCAGGAATGGCGATTCCTACGATCGTTATCTGGTGCGGATCGAGGAGATGCGGCAATCGGTCAGGATCATCGAGCAGGCAGTGGCGCAGCTGCCGCCGGGGCCGGTCAAGGTCAACGACCGCAAGATCGCCCCGCCGCCGCGGGCCGAGATGAAGACTTCGATGGAAGCGCTGATCCATTTCTTCAAGCTCTATACCGAGGGCTACCACGTACCGGCCGGCGAGACCTATACGGCGGTCGAGGCGCCAAAGGGCGAGTTCGGGGTCTATCTTGTCGCCGACGGCACGAACCGGCCCTATCGCTGCAAGATTCGGGCGCCGGGCTTCGCTTTTTTGCAGGCGGCCGACTTCATGTGCCGTGGCCACATGCTGGCCGATGTCGTTGCGATCATTGGTTCGATGGACATCGTCTTCGGTGAGATCGACCGATGAACACCACCACCGCCGGGGCGCCGGTCGCGCAGCCGGAGAGCTTCGCATTCACGCCGGAAAACCTTGCAGCGGCACGGGCGCACATCGCCAAATATCCGCCGGGCCGCCAGGCGAGCGCGGTCTTGGCGCTGCTCGATCTGGCACAACGCCAGGCCGGCGGCTGGTTGCCGCGGGCGGCGATGGATCATGTTGCGCAACTGCTCGAAATGGCGCCGATCCGGGTCTACGAGGTCGGCAGCTTCTATACGATGCTCAATCTGCGACCGGTCGGGCGCTATCTGCTGCAGGCCTGCACGACGACACCGTGCTGGCTGCGCGGCTCGGACGCGGTGGTCGGCGCCTGCGAGAAGCAGCTCGGCATCGGCGTCGGTGGCACGACCGAGGATGGCTTGTTCACCCTGGTCGAGGTCGAATGCCTCGGCGCCTGCGTCAACGCGCCGATCTTGCAGGTCAACGACGATTTCTACGAGGATCTGGATGGACCGGCGACCGAGGCGCTACTCGAGGCGCTGCGCGCCGGCCACCCGCCGCCACCGGGCTCGGTGATCGGGCGGCACGGCTCCGAGCCAGAGGGCGGCCGCACCACGCTGAACGAGCCGGCGGCGCGCAACCCGGCCGGTGACCCCGGCGCCGGTTCCGAGAGGACATAAATGCTTGCCGACACTGACCGCATCTTCACCAATCTCTATGGCCAGGACGACTGGCGGCTCGATGGCGCGCGGCGCCGCGGCGATTGGGACGGCACCCGCGAACTGATCCTCAAGGGGCGTGACTGGATCGTCAACGCGGCCAAGGAATCCGGGCTGCGCGGACGCGGCGGTGCCGGGTTTCCGACCGGGCTCAAATGGTCGTTCATGCCGAAGGAGAGCGAGCGGCCGACTTATCTCGTCGTTAATGCCGATGAGAGCGAGCCCGGCACCTGCAAGGACCGCGACATCATCCGCAACGATCCGCACAAGCTGATCGAGGGGGCATTGCTCGCCTCGGCCGGGATGGGGGTGCACCACTCTTACATCTACATCCGCGGCGAGTTCTACAACGAGGCGGTGCGCCTGCAGGCGGCGATCGACGAAGCCTATGCGGCGGGGCTGATCGGCAAGGATGCGTGCGGATCCGGCTACCCGTTCGAACTCCATCTGCACCGCGGCGCCGGTGCCTATATCTGCGGCGAGGAGACCGGGCTGCTCGAAAGCCTCGAAGGGCGCAAGGGCCAGCCGCGCCTCAAGCCGCCGTTTCCGGCGGCGGTCGGGCTTTATGGCTGTCCGACCACGGTCAACAATGTCGAGACGATCGCGGTGGTGCCGACCATCCTGCGGCGCGGTGCTGCCTGGTTCGCCGGGATCGGCCGGCCGCGCAACAGCGGCACCAAGGTGTTCTGCATCTCCGGGCACGTCAACCAGCCGTGCAATGTCGAAGAAGAGATGGGCATTCCGCTCAAGGAACTGATCGAGCGCCATGCCGGCGGGGTGCGCGGCGGCTGGGACAATCTCCTGGCGGTGATCCCGGGCGGCTCGTCGGTGCCGGTCTTGCCGAAATCGATCTGCGACACGGTCTTGATGGATTTCGACAGCCTGGTCGCGGTCAAGAGCGGGCTCGGCACGGCCGCGGTCATCGTCATGGACAAGACGACCGATATCGTCAAGGCGATCGCCCGCTTGTCCAAATTCTACAAGCACGAGAGTTGCGGGCAATGCACGCCGTGCCGCGAGGGCACCGGCTGGATGTGGCGTGTCGTGGAGCGGATGGCCGAGGGCAATGCGGCACCGGCCGAGATCGATGCGCTGCTCGACGTCTCCTACCAAGTCGAAGGCCACACGATCTGCGCCTTGGGCGACGCCGCGGCCTGGCCGATCCAGGGGCTGATCCGCCATTTCCGACCGGAAATCGAGCGCCGCATCGCGCTACATCGAGCAGCCGCGCTGCCGCAGGCGGCAGAGTAAAAATGCAAATCAAAAGAGCTGAACCGCTCGCTATTCCTGGCGCAAATAGGGGCTATCCCAGGAACACCGGGCGGTTGACATTGATCACAACCCGTCAGCCCTTTTTCGTCTTGGCCGGGCTTGTCCCGGCCATCCACGCTATAGGCGTTCGTCGTGATCTCGTGGGTGTCCGGATCCGGTCCGGGCATGACGAAGCGTGGTGGGAGATGCTCGGTTATAAACCCTGTTTGGGTTGCAAATCCGATTTTGCCTCATCGTCTTCTCGCGGGGGCGATGAATCCGCATCGCGAACCGCACAACGCCAGTCGAGTGTAGCCCGATGCCAAAGCTGACGATCGATGGTGACGAGATCGAAGTGCCGTCCGGCACGACGATCTTGCAGGCTTGCGAACTGGCCGGGATCGAAGTCGCCCATTTCTGCTTTCACGAGCGGCTGGCGATTGCCGGCAATTGCCGCATGTGCCTGGTTGAAGTCGAAAAATCACCAAAGCCGATCGCGTCATGCGCAATGCCGGTCGGCGATGGCATGGTCGTGCACACCAATTCGGAAAAGGCGGTCAAGGCGCGCCATGGGGTCATGGAGTTCCTGCTGATCAACCATCCGCTCGATTGTCCGATCTGCGACCAGGGCGGCGAGTGCGATCTGCAGGATCAGGCGATGGCCTACGGCTTCGATCGCGGAAGATTCGAGGAAAACAAGCGGGCCGTGCGCGACAAGAATTTCGGTCCGCTGGTCGAGACCCATATGACCCGCTGCATCCATTGCACGCGCTGCATCCGCTTTCTGACCGAGATCGCCGGGGTGCAGGAGCTTGGCGCCACCGGACGCGGCGAGGACATGGAGATCGGCACCTATATTGAGCGCGCCCTCGGCTCCGAGCTGTCGGCCAACATCATCGATCTGTGCCCGGTCGGCGCCCTGACCTCGAAGCCATACGCGTTCACCGCCCGGCCGTGGGAGTTGACCAAGACCGAATCGATCGATGTGCTCGACGCGGTCGGCAGCAACATCCGTATCGATGCGCGCAACGGGCAAGTGCTGCGGGTGCTGCCGCGGGTCAACGAGGCGGTCAACGAGGAGTGGATCTCGGACAAGACCCGCTATGCGATCGACGGGTTGCGCCGGCGTCGGCTCGATCGCCCCTATGCCGGAAGGCGCGGCCAATCATCGAGCGGGCGGGTCGAGACCGAATGGCGCGAAGCGCTGGATCTGGTCGCCGAGCGGTTGAGGACGGTGCCTTGCGAGCGCATCGCGGCGATCGCCGGCGATCTCGCCGATCTCGAAGCGATGTTCGCCTTGCAACAGCTGCTGCAAGGCCTTGGCGCGGTCAGCCTCGATTGCCGCCAGGACGGGGCGAAGCTCGACCCGCGCTGCCGCGCCGGTTATCTGTTCAACACGACGATCGCCGGTATCGAACAGGCCGATGCCTGTCTTTTGATCGGCACCAACCCGCGCGCTGAAGCCCCGCTCGTCAATGCCCGGCTGCGCAAGCGCCATCTGCGCGGCGGCTTCGCGGTGGCGGCGATCGGTCCGGCGCTCGATCTGACCTATCCCGCCGAGATACTGGGCGAAGGCGGCGACACGCTCGCCGCGCTCGCGAACGGCCGCCACCCCTGGGCCGAGCAGCTGCGCCAGGCTGAGCATCCGATGCTGATATTGGGGCAGGGGGCGCTGGCGCGGCCGGATGGAGCGAGTGTGCTGGGGGTGGCGCGCCGGATCGCCGAGGAGTGCCGGCTGGTGCGCGACGGGTGGAACGGGTTCAACGTGCTGCACAGCGCGGCGGCGCGGGTCGGCGGGCTCGATCTCGGCTTTACGCCCGGACCGGGCGGACATGATGTGGCCGGGATCCTCAAAGGCTGCCGGTCGGGTGCCATCGAACTGCTCTACCTGCTTGGCGCCGACGAGATCGACACCACCGACCTCGGCAATGCCTTTGTTGTCTATCAGGGTCATCACGGCGACCGGGGTGCCGCCGGCGCCGATGTGATCCTGCCGGGCGCCGCCTATACCGAGAAGGATGCCACCTGGGTCAACACCGAAGGCCGGGTGCAAGAGGGCCAGCGCGCCGTCTTCCCGCCCGGCGATGCGCGTGAGGATTGGCGGATCGTGCGCGCATTGTCGGCGGCGGTCGGCCGGCCGCTCGCTTTCGATACGCTCGACGAGTTGCGCCGGCTGATGCGCGCGGCCCATCCGGCACTGGCAGCGGGCGGTCCGGCGGCCGCGGTGTGGGGCGAGTTCGGCACGACTGGTCCGCTCGATCCGGCGCCGTTTACCTATCCGATCACCGACTTCTACCGTACTGACCCGATCAGCCGGGCCAGCCAGACGATGGCCGAGTGCAGCGAAATCTTTGTCGCGCATCGCCGCGAGCCGGCGCGGACTGGCACCGATGGCTGATTTCTGGAGCGGTTACGCCGGGTTCACGCTGATCACGATTGGCGAGGTGCTGGCGGTGGTGGTGCCGCTTTTGATCGCGGTCGCCTATCTGACCTATGCCGAGCGCAAGGTGCTGGCGTTCTCGCAGCTGCGCAAGGGGCCGAATGTCGTCGGCCCGTTCGGCCTGCTGCAACCTTTCGCCGACGGCCTCAAATTGTTGATCAAGGAGACGGTGGTCCCGAGCGGCGCCAACCGACTCGTCTTCATCGTCGCACCGATCGTCACTTTCACGTTGGCGCTCGTCGCCTGGGCGGTGATCCCGTTCAATCCGGGGATGGTGATCGCCAACATCAATGTCGGCATTCTCTATCTGTTTGCGATCAGCTCGCTCGGTGTCTACGGCATCATCCTTGCCGGCTGGGCGTCGAATTCGCGCTACGCTTTTCTCGGTGCGCTGCGCTCGGCGGCACAGATGGTGTCCTATGAGGTGGCGGTCGGGTTTGTGCTGGTCACCGTGCTGCTATGCGTCGGGTCGCTCAATCTGAGCGATATCGTCTTGGCGCAGCGCCACCTGTGGTTCTGCGTGCCGCTGCTGCCGATGTTTGTGATCTTCTTCATCTCGGGGCTTGCCGAGACCAACCGGGCTCCGTTCGACCTGGTCGAAGGCGAGACCGAGCTGGTGGCCGGCTATTTTGTCGAATACTCGGCGATGGCCTTCGCGCTCTTCTATCTCGGCGAATACGCCAACATGATCCTGATGAGTGCCATGACCAGCGTGTTGTTTCTCGGCGGCTGGCTGGCCCCGTTCGGGGTGGTTCCGTTCACCTGGGTGCCGGGACCGATCTGGTTTCTGCTCAAGATCGCCTTTGTGCTGTTCTGTTTTTTGTGGGTGCGGGCCACCTTCCCGCGATTTCGCTATGACCAGCTGATGCGGCTCGGTTGGAAGGTGTTCCTGCCGTTTTCGCTCTTATGGCTGGTGCTGACCGCGGGCGTGCTGATCGCCGGCGGCTGGCGCTGAGCCGGCATCGACCGAGGATCAATACGATGGCATTTGGGGCACGCGGCGCGCGCAGCCTGCTGCTGAGCGAGCTGTTGTCGGGGATGGCGCTGACCCTGCGCTACATGTTCCGGCGCGCGGTCACGGTCAACTACCCCTACGAGAAGGGCCCGCTCAGCGCCCGCTTTCGCGGCGAGCATGCGCTGCGCCGCTACCCGAATGGCGAAGAGCGCTGCATCGCCTGCAAATTGTGCGAGGCGATCTGTCCGGCGCTGGCGATCACGATCGAGGCCGAGCCGCGCTCCGATGGCAGCCGGCGCACGACGCGCTACGACATCGACATGACGAAGTGCATCTATTGCGGCTATTGCCAGGAGGCTTGCCCGGTCGATGCGATCGTCGAGGGGCCGAATTTCGAATTCGCCACCGAGACCCGCGAGGAGCTGTTCTACGACAAGCAGAGATTGCTCGATAATGGCGACCGCTGGGAAGCCGAGATCGCGAAGAACCTGGCGATCGATGCACCTTATCGGTGATCATGGTCGAGTGCCGACGCGCTGTTCACACCCGCTGCCGCCATGCCGGACCGGGTGTCGGGTGCGGTGAGGCGGGTGAGGGGCGGCGATGATCCTCCATACGATCCTGTTCTATGTCTTTGCCGTATCGGCGGTGGCCGCCGGGGCGATGGTCGTCGCCGCCCGCAATCCGGTCCATTCGGTGCTGTTCCTGATCCTCGCCTTCTTCGATACCGCGGCGCTCTTCGTACTGATCGGCGCCGAGTTCCTGGCGATGATCCTGGTCATCGTCTATGTCGGCGCGGTGGCCGTCCTGTTCCTGTTTGTCGTGATGATGCTTGACATCGATTTCATGCAACTGCGCAGCGGCTTTGTGCGCTACCTGCCGATCGGCGCCGCGGTCGGGCTGGTGCTGCTCGCCGAACTCGTCTTCATCATCGTCAGCTGGGCGGTGATCCCGGCTGCGACCGGGCCCGCGAACACACCCTCGGGCGGGGTCGCGATCAGCAACACGAGGGCGCTCGGTGACGTGCTCTACACCCGCTACCTGTTCGCCTTCGAGGCGGCCGGATTGATCCTCCTGGTGGCGATGATCGGGGCGATCGTCTTAACGCTGCGCCACCGCGCCGATGCCCGCCGGCAGTCGATCGCGGCACAGCTGGCCCGCACCCGGGCGCAATCGGTCGAGGTGGTCAAGGTGCCGGTCGGCGGAGGTGTCGGATGACGATCGGGCTGGCGCAATATCTGACCGTCGCGGCGATCCTGTTCACGCTCGGGATCTTTGGCATCTTTCTCAATCGCAAGAACGTCATCATCATTCTGATGTCGATCGAACTGATGCTGCTCGCCGTCAACATCAATTTCGTGGCTTTCTCGGTGTTTCTGAACGATATCGTCGGTCAGGCCTTTGCCATGTTCATCCTGACCGTTGCCGCCGCCGAAGCGGCGATCGGCCTCGCCATCCTCGTCGTCTATTTCCGCAATCGCGGCACGATCCGGGTCGAAGACATCAACCTGATGAAAGGGTAGCGGCTTTGGCTGTCGCGATCGTCTTTCTGCCGCTGCTCGCCTCGATCATCGCCGGTTTTTTCGGCCGCCAGATCGGCGACCGCGGCGCGCAGCTCGTCACCTGCGGCGCGCTGCTGCTGGCGGCAGCGCTGTCGATCCCGCTGTTTCTGCAAATTCTTGCGGCAAGCCACCCGCTGGTAACACCGCTCGCGAGCTGGATCGTATCGGGCGGGGTCGATGTCAGCTGGGCGATCCGGCTCGACACGTTGAGCGGCGTGATGATCGTCACCGTGACCGTCGTGTCGTCGATGGTCCACGTCTACTCGATCGGCTACATGGCCGAAGATCCCTCGATCCCGCGCTTCATGTCATATCTGAGCCTGTTCACGTTCTTCATGCTGGCGTTGGTGACCTCGGACAATTTCGTGCAGCTGTTTTTCGGCTGGGAGGGGGTGGGCCTGATGTCCTACCTGCTGGTCGGTTTCTGGTACGACCGGCCGAGCGCCAATGCCGCCGCGATCAAGGCGTTCGTCGTCAACCGGGTCGGCGATTTCGGTTTCGCCCTCGGCATTTTCACTGTCTTTGTGATTTTCGGCACGCTCGATTTCGGCACTGTCTTTGCCAAGGTGCCGCATGCCGTCGGCCTGAGCATGGATTTCCTCGGCTGGCGGGTCGATGCGCTGTCGCTTGCCGGCGTTCTGTTGTTTATCGGCGCGATGGGCAAGTCGGCGCAGATCCCGCTGCACACCTGGCTGCCCGATGCGATGGAGGGCCCGACACCGGTCTCGGCGCTGATCCATGCCGCGACGATGGTGACTGCCGGCGTGTTCATGGTGGCACGCCTGTCGCCGCTCTTCGAATATACGCCGACCGCGATCGGCGTCGTCGGCGTGATCGGTGCCACCACCTGCTTTTTCGCCGCCACCATCGGCATGGCGCAGAACGACATCAAAAAGGTCGTCGCCTATTCGACCTGCAGCCAGCTCGGCTACATGTTTATCGCCGCCGGGGTTTCGGCCTACGCCGCCGGCATCTTTCACCTCTTTACCCACGCCTTCTTCAAGGGCCTCCTATTCTTGTGCTGTGGTGCGGTGATCCATGCGATGGGCGGCGAACAGGATATGCGCCGCATGGGTGGGCTGTGGCGCAAGACCCCGGTCACCTATGTGACGATGTGGGTCGGCGCCTTATCGTTGAGCGCCATCGGCATCTGGGGTGTCGGCTTTTCCGGCTATTTCTCGAAGGATTCGATCCTCGACGCGGCCTGGGCCTCGGGCAGCGCGGTCGGCCGCTATGGGTGGGTTCTCGGGACTTTGACGGCGTTCATGACCGCTTTTTACATTTCCCGCGTGATGTTCATGACGTTTCATGGCGAATCGCGCGCCGACGAGGAGACCTTGCATCACGCGCACGAAGCGCCGTGGGTCATGCTCGTGCCGCTGATCGTGCTGGCGATTGGTGCCGCCTGTTTTGGCGGGCTCGGCTACAGCTATTTTGTCGGCGCTCAGCATGTGAGCTTTTGGAAGGACTCGATTTTTGTGCTGCCGCAGCTGAATTCGCTCGCGGCCGCCGAGAGCGTGCCGATTGCGGTTCGCTACCTGCCGCTGGTCATGGCGCTCGCCGGGATCGGTGTCGCCTATGTCTTCTACATCGTCGCACCGCGGCTGCCGGTGCGACTGGCTGCGCAATTCCGGCTGATCTATCTGTTCGTGCTCAATAAATGGTATTTCGACGAACTCTATGATTGGGTGTTCGTGCGCGCCGCCTTTATGCTCGGCGATGGGCTGTGGAAATCGGGCGACGGCACCATCATCGACGGGCTCGGCCCCGACGGCGTGTCGGCGCTGACCCGCGATCTGGCGCGGCAGGCGAGCCGGCTGCAAAGCGGCTATCTCTATCACTACGCCTTTGTCATGCTGATCGGGCTCGCGGGGTTTGTGACCTGGTATCTGCTGCGGCATTGAGCGAGGACGTTGATCCGTGAGCCACTGGCCGATCCTTTCGCTCGTCACCTTTCTGCCGCTGGTTGGCGCCGCCTTCATCCTGATGGTGCGGGGCGAGCCGGAAGCGGTGGCGCGCAATGCCCGCTGGATCGCGCTTTGGACCTCGCTCGTCGTCTTCGCCCTCTCGGTGGTGCTGTGGATCGAGTTCGACCCGGGCAGTGCGCAGTTCCAGTTTGTCGAGCGCGCCAATTGGGTCACCCTCGGCGGCTTCACGATCAGCTATCATATGGGGATCGACGGGGTCTCACTGTTCTTCATCCTGCTCTCCACCCTCCTGACCCTGATCTCGATCGTCTCGGCGTGGCGGATCATCCAGTTCCAGGTCAAGGAATTCATGATCGCGTTTCTCGTCCTGGAAACGTTCATGGTCGGAATTTTTTGTGCCCTTGATTTTATTCTGTTTTATGTTTTCTTTGAGGGGGTGCTGGTGCCGATGTTTTTAATCATCGGTATCTGGGGAGGTGAAAACCGGATCTATTCGGCCTTCAAGTTCTTTCTGTACACGCTGCTCGGCTCGGTGTTGATGCTGCTCGCGATCCTCGCGATCTATTTCAAGACCGGAACCACTGATATCGAATACGCGCTGAACCATGCCAGCCTGTTTTCCTTTGGTTTGCAGAAATGGCTGTGGCTCGCGTTTTTCGCCTCCTTTGCGATCAAGGTGCCGATGTGGCCGGTGCATACCTGGCTCCCCGACGCGCATGTCGAAGCCCCGACCGCGGGCTCGGTCATTCTCGCCGGCATCCTCTTAAAGCTGGGCGGCTACGGCTTTGTCCGTTTTTCGCTGCCGATGTTCCCGCTGGCGACGCATTATTTCACACCGCTGATCTTTACCTTGAGCGCGATCGCGGTGATCTATACCTCGCTGGTGGCGCTCGCGCAGACCGACATGAAGAAGCTCGTCGCCTATTCCTCGATCGCCCATATGGGCTTTGTGACGATGGGCATCTTCGCGCTGACCAGCGAGGCGGTGCAGGGTGCCGTGATCCAGATGCTGAGCCACGGGCTCGTCTCCGCCGCGCTGTTCCTGTGCGTCGGCGTCCTCTATGACCGGCTGCACACGCATGAGATCGCCCGGTTCGGCGGCCTCGTCCACCGCATGCCGGTCTACGCCTTTGTGATGATGGCGTTCACGCTCGCTGCGGTCGGCCTGCCCGGTACCAGCGGTTTTGTCGGCGAATTTCTGATTCTGCTCGGCACGTTCCGGGTCAGCACGACCGAATGCACGCTGGCGGCGACAGCATTGTTCCTCAGCGTTTCCTATATGCTGTATCTCTACCGCCGCGTCATCTTCAGTACGCTGACCCGCGCCGATTTGCGCGGCATCCTCGATCTCAGCCCGCGCGAGGTGGCGATCTTCGTGCCGTTGCTATTGCTGGTGCTGTGGATGGGGATCTATCCGAATTCGTTCCTGCGGCCGATCCGGGCCTCGGTCGATCACATCATCGCACAGGCGAACGCCGCCACCGACGCCGCCGGTCTGCGTCGTGCGAGCCTACCCTAGGCGCCGCCATGCCGTATCTGACCCCTCCCGACCTGTCGGCCGCCTTGCCCGAGATCCTGCTCGCGGGCGCGGCGATGGCGCTGTTGATCTTCGGCGCCTTGCGTGGCGAGCGCGCGACCCGCTCGGTCTCATGGCTCGCCGTGCTCTCGCTGATTATCGTGCTCGCGGTGGTTTTGCTGCGCGGCGGCGAGCGCCGGCTCGGCTTTTACGGGATGATCGTCAGCGACGCCTTTGCGGTGTTTGTCGACACGCTGGTGCTGGTCGGGTCGGGCGTCACGATCCTGATGGCGATGAGCTATAACGAGGAGCAGAGGATCGCCCGTTTCGAATTTCCGGTGCTGCTGCTGCTGGCAACGACCGGAATGATGGTGATGATCTCGGCGAACGACCTGATCGCCCTTTATGTCGGCCTCGAATTGCAGAATCTGGCACTTTATGTCGTCGCCAGCTTCGATCGCGATTCAGCACGGTCGAGCGAGGCCGGGCTCAAATATTTCGTGCTCGGCGGACTGTCCTCGGGGATGCTGCTTTACGGCCTATCGCTGATTTATGGCTTTGCCGGCACCACCGCCTTCGCCGACCTGGCTCGGCTGCTGGCGGCCAATGGTGCGGCGATCTCGCCCGGCTTGATCATCGGCCTCGTCTTTGTCGTCGCCGGTCTCGCCTTCAAGATCTCGGCGGTGCCGTTCCACATGTGGACCCCCGATGTCTATGAGGGCGCACCGACCCCGGTCAGCATGTTTTTCGCGATCGCGCCAAAGATGGCGGCGCTGGCGCTGTTCATCCGCGTCATGATCGCACCGTTTGGCCCGCTGGTCGGCGATTGGCGACAGGTCGTCGTGTTTCTGTCGATCGCCTCGATGATCCTCGGCTCGGTGGCCGCGATCGCCCAGCCCAACATCAAGCGGCTGATGGCCTATAGCTCGATCGGCCATGTCGGCTATCTGCTGATCGGTGTCGCCGCCGGCACCGCCGAGGGCATCCGCGGCACCCTTGTCTATCTCGCGATCTATCTGTTTATGAATGTCGGCGCCTGGGGGGTTATTTTGTGCATGCGCCGGGAGGGGCGGATGCTCGAACAGATCGCCGATCTCGCCGGCCTGTCGCGGACCCGGCCGGCTTTGGCGCTGGCGCTCGGCATCTTCCTGTTCGCGCTGGCCGGGATCCCGCCGACCGCCGGGTTCTTCGCCAAGCTTTACATCTTCTTCGCCGCGATCGATGCCAATTTGACCGGCCTTGCGGTGATCGGCGTCGTCACCAGTGTGGTCGGAGCCTTCTATTATCTGCGCGTCGTCAAGGTCATGTATTTTGACGAGCCGGCCGGGGCGCTCGATGTGCCGATCGCCGCCGAACTCAAGGGGATCCTATTCGTCACTGCGGTCGTCACACTGTTCTTTTTCCTGCTGCCCGGCCCCGTCATCGGCGGCGCCGCCGCGGCGGCGTCTTCGCTGTTCGCCAGATGAACCCGGCATCACGACTGCCTGCCTGTTGCCGGCTCGTCTCTTACGACACGATCGGCAGCACCAGCGACGAGGCAAAGCGGCTGGCGCGGGCCGGTGCGCCGGCCTGGACGGTCGTGTGGGCGCGCGAACAGACCGCCGGGCGGGGCCGCCGCGGTCGCCCTTGGGTCTCGCCGCGCGGCAACCTCTACGTTTCGTTGGTGCTGCGGCCGGCCTGTCCGCCCGATCATGCCGCCCGGCTCGGCTTTGCCGCGGCGCTGGCGGTCGGCGATGCGCTGGCCGATCTCGTGCCGGGTCTGACCGGACTTTCCTGCAAATGGCCAAACGACGTCTTGCTGGACGGCGGCAAGGTCGCCGGGCTCCTGCTCGAATCCGAAGTCGGCCAGGCCGCTGAAACGGCCGCTGAACCGGGGAATGCCGAAAACTTCGCCTTTCTGGTCGTTGGCATCGGCATCAACCTTGCCGCGGCACCGGCCGGGACCGAGTTTCCGGCGACGAGCCTCGCCGCTGCGAGGCATGCTCCGCCCGAGCCGGCGGTGATGCTCGAATCCCTGCTGCGCAATTTTGTGATTTGGGAGCAGCGCTGGCGGGAGGAGGGTTTCGCGCCGATCCGCGCGGCCTGGCTCGAACGCGCCGCCGGCCGCGGTGAAGCGATCCGGGTTCGGCTCGAACATGCTACGCTGCATGGTACCTTTGCCGATCTCGACGAAGGCGGGTCGCTGGTGCTGCGGGCCGTGGACGGGCTGCGGCGGATTGCCGCCGGCGACGTGTTCCCGGCAGGCTGACGGTAGCGATGCTGCTCGCGGTCAACGCCAACAACACCAACACGGTCTTCGCCGTGTGGGACGGGGCGCGCTCGGCCGGTGCCTGGCGCGCCGCGACCGATGTGCGCCGCACCGCCGATGAATATGTCGTGTGGCTCGATCATCTGCTCGGGCTGCGCAGCCTGTCGCGGCGCGATCTCGATGGCGCTGTCATCGCCAGCGTCGTGCCCGAGGCGAATTTCAACCTGCGCCGTCTCTGTCGCGAATATCTCGGCAACGAACCGCTCGTCATCGGTGAGCCGAACGTGGCGATCGGCACGAGGGCGCTCGTCGATCGGCCGGAGGAGGTCGGCGCCGATCGTCTGGTCAACACGGTGGCCGCGCACGACCGCTACAAGGGGCCGCTGATCGTCGTCGATTTCGGCACCGCGACCACATTCGACCTGGTCGACGCGCAGGGCGACTACCGCGGCGGGGTGATCGCACCCGGCATCAACCTGTCGCTGCAGGCGCTGGCGATGGCCGCCGCGAAGCTGCCGAGCGTGCCGATCGCGCGCACCGAGAAGGTGATCGGCACCAGCACGGTCGGGTGCATGCAATCGGGCATCTTCTGGGGCTATGTCGGTCTGATCGAAGGTCTCGTCGCCCGGATCAAGCGTGAATATGGCGCGCCGATGCGTGTCATATCCACCGGCGGCCTCGCCCCGCTGTTCGATGGCGCCACCGCTGCGATCGAGCGAACCGACCCCGATCTGACGCTATGGGGGTTGCGGCTCATATACCATCTCAACAGCAGGCGATGAGCGGACGGCGCGATCACATTGGCGGCTCGGCCGCGTTGCGGCAACCAGCCGGGGCAGGCGGGGGGTCGGGCGATCCCGATGCGCTCTATTTCGTGGCGCTCGGCGGGGCCAACGAGATCGGCATGAATCTCGGCCTCTATGGCTGCGCCGGGCAGTGGTTGATCATCGATTGCGGGGTCACCTTCGGCGACGATGCGCAGCCGGGGCTCGAGGTCGTGATGCCCGATCCGGCATTCATCGCCGAACACCGCGAGCAGCTGCTCGGGATCATTGCGACCCACGCCCATGAGGACCATATCGGTGCCATCCCTTATTTGTGGCCGCAACTGCGCTGCCCGGTCTGGGCAACCCCGTTCACCGCGTCGCTGCTGCGCGCCAAGCTCACCGAATTCGGGCTTGCCGGCCAGGTGCGGATCAACATCGTGCCGATGGCCGGCCGCTTCACGATCGGACCGTTCGACCTCGAATTCGTGACCCTGACGCATTCGATCCCCGAGCCGAACGCGGTCGTGCTGCGCACCCGTGCCGGGACCGTGCTGCATACCGGCGACTGGAAGTTCGATCCGGACCCGCTGATCGGCATGCCGGCTGACGAGACGGCGCTGCGCCGGCTCGGCGACGAGGGTGTGCTGGCGCTGATCGGCGATTCGACAAACGCGCTCAGGCCCGGCCGCTCCGGCTCCGAGGCCGAGCTGCGCCGCTCGCTCGTCGATCTGGTCGGCCGCTACGACGCCCGCGTCGCGGTCGCCTGCTTTGCCTCCAACGTCGCCCGCCTCGAAACCATCGCCCATGCCGCAGCGGCGCATGGCCGCGAGGTGGCGCTGGTCGGCCGCTCGCTGTGGCGGATCGACAAGGCGGCGCGCGAGAACGGCTATCTCGCCGGCCTGCCACCATTCCTCAGCGAGGAGGAAGCGGCCTACGCGCCGCGCGACAAGATCGTCATGATCTGCACCGGCAGCCAGGGCGAGCCGCGCGCCGCACTCGCGCGCATCGCCCGCGACGACCATCCGAATGTCGAGCTCGAACCGGGCGATGTCGTGATCTTCTCGTCGCGGATCATCCCGGGCAACGAGAAGGCGATTGGCCGGCTGCAGAACGCCTTGGCCCGGCTCGGTGTCGAGATCGTCACCGAGGAGGACCATTTCGTGCACGTCTCGGGCCATCCGGCGCGCGACGAGCTGGTTCGCATGTACCAGCTGATCCGTCCGAGGATCGCGATCCCGGTGCATGGCGAGGCCCGCCACCTGATCGCCCATGCCAGCCTCGCCGGCGAGTGCCAGGTGCCGCAGCCGCTGGTCATCGAAAACGGCGATGTGGTCAGGCTCGCATCCGGTATGGCGGCGATCGTCGACGAAGTGCCGGTCGGCCGGCTGGCGAGCGACGGCAAGCTCCTGCTGCCGGTCGAAGGGGCGGCCCTCAAGGACCGCCGGCGCGCCGGATCCGGGGGCAGCGTGGTCGCCACTTTGGTCCTCGATCGCGGGTCGCGGCTGGCGGCGCCGCCGGCGATCGCGATGCTCGGGCTGGTCGAGCCGGAGATGGCTGAAGCAGCACTGCCCTTTCTGCGCGCTGCGGTAGTACGGGCACTCGACGAATTGCCGGCGGCGGCGCGTGGCGATGATGGCGTCGTCACCGATGCTGCCCGGCGGGCGCTGCGCCGGGTGCTGAACGAACGCTTTGGCAAGCGGCCGCTCGCCGAAATTCAGCTGGTGCGGATTTGATGGACGGCGGCAGATGATCGGGCGTCTCAACCATGTGGCGATCGTGGTGCCGGACCTCGCGGCCGCCGCCGCAATCTATCGCGATGGGCTCGGCGCCCGCGTCTCGGAACCGCACGCTTTGCCGGCGCATGGCGTGCAGGTCGTCTTTGTCGAATTGCCCAATACCCGGATCGAACTGCTAGAACCGTTGGGTGACACCTCGCCGGTGCGGGCATTTCTCGAGCGCAACCCATCGGGCGGGATGCACCACCTCTGCTATGAGGTTGCCGATATTCGGGCCGCGCGCGATCGCCTGGTCGCTGCGGGCGCGCGAGTGCTGGGTGATGGCGAGCCGCGGCCGGGCGCCCACGACAAGCCGGTGCTGTTTCTGCACCCCAAGGATTTCTGCGGCACCCTGATCGAGCTCGAACAGGTGTGAGCCGGATTGAACGACAACGCGGGGGGCGCCGGCGCTGCGATCCGAGGAGGTGGCGGGCAGTGCGGGCCTGTCGGAGATGAGCGCCGCCTATTGCCGAATGGCGCCGACCCATCCGGTGCATGCCGCCTATCACGACCGCGAATACGGTTTTCCCTCGCGCGACGAGGGGGTGCTGTTCGAACGGCTGCTGCTGGAGATCAATCAGGCCGGTCTCTCATGGCTGACGATTCTCAACAAGCGCGCGGCGTTTCGCGCCGCTTACGCCGATTTTTCGGTCGACCGCGTCGCCGGCTTCACGACCGACGATCTCGATCGCCTGCTCGCCGATCCAGGGATCGTTCGCAATCGGCTCAAGATTGAGGCTGGGATCGCCAATGCCCGCCGCATCATCGAATTGCGCCAAACCAGCGGGTCGTTCGCCGGCTGGCTCGACCAGCATCACCCGCGCTCGCTCGAAGCCTGGACCCGGCTGTTCCGACAAACCTTCCGATTTACCGGTGGGCAGATCGTCAACGAATTCTTGATCAGTCTCGGCTATCTACCGGGTGCGCACGAACCGGATTGCCCGGTTTTCACCCGGATTGCAGAGCTGGCGCCGCCCTGGTTGGGCGGCCTCGAGTGATCCGGGTCGAGCTTTGGCGAGAGCGGGTTTGACCGTGCCGCACTTTCCTGTTACCCAGGCGGCCGATCGGGGTTCGGCGCGTCAACCGGGGGGTTGGCCACGCGTCGCGAGAGGAAATCAGGCAGTCGGGTGTAACCAAGGCGCGGCTTTACGTCGGTCGTGCCTAGCTGCGCCCGGCCGCCATTGACAACGAGGCGGGGTTTCGGCCGGTCATCGACAACGAGGCGGAATTGATGTCGCTGCGAGAGAAATATCGAGGGGTTCTGTCGGGCATGGTTCCGCTCGGAGTGGCTGGTGTTGCGCTGCTGCTCGGCACCGCCGCACCCGCTGCCGCAGACCAGGAGATGAGTGCAGCATCGGTGCGCGAAACTGCTTCGGTTCCGGTCTCGGCACGTCTCGCTGCCATTCGCGACGCCGTTTCCGATGTCGGCAGGACCGCAGCGAACTCGGCCGCAGCAAACTCGGCCGCAGCAAACTCGGATGAAGGGGCGACCCGGCTCGCCTGGTGGGCATGGCGCAATGGTGGCGGTGGCTGGCGCAATGGCGGTGGCGCCTGGGGCAATGGCGGTGCCCGTGCCTGGGGCAATGGCGGTGCCCGTGCCTGGGGCAATGGCGGCTGGCACAATTATTGGCGAAATTTCTGAGCGGTCGTTGCCGGAGCATGGTGAATAACCCGTCGCCGGTGCCCGTTTCTTCGCGAGCGGCGGCGGCATCGGCGAAATGGCGGATGCGTGTTGGCCGACGGGCCGAGCATTTCGGTCGGAAAAGAGGCGGCGAAGCGTCGACGATGAGGTGGCTGTGATGTCGCTGCGGCAGAAGTATCTGGAGATCCTGTCGGCGATTGTGCCGGCCGGGGTGGTTGGCGTCTCGCTGCTGCTCGGCACGACGGCGCCTGGCGCTGCCAGCGAGGAGCCGGCTGCTGCCGAGCCTCTGGCCTCGCATCAAATGCGGGTGGCCGAGCGCCTCGCGGCGATCCGCGACGCGGTGTCGGATGTGGCCGCGAATGCCGCGGCCAAGGCTGGTGATGCTGCTGAGCCCGACAGCAAGGACCTGCGGCTCGCCTGGGGCAATTGGTGGCGCAACGGCGGCTGGGGCTATCGGCCGTGGGGCGGCTGGGGCTGGCCAAACTGGAACAATTGGCACAACTGGCACAATTGGAACAACTGGTGGCGGAACTGGTAGGCGGGCGACCGCGCAAGGATGGGAATGCCCCGTGCCGGTGATTGACCTGCTGGTGGTCCAGCCGACCCCGTTCTGCAACATCGATTGCAAATATTGCTATCTGCCCGGCCGGAATTCAAAAGCGGTGGTGACGCCACAGACCCTCTGCAACCTGTTTACGCAGGTCTTCGCCTCGGGCTGGCTCGATGACCGGCTGTCGGTGGTGTGGCATGCCGGCGAGCCGATGGTGCTGCCGATCTCGTTCTACCGCGAGGCCTTCGCCATGATCGAGGCCCTGCGCCCGCGTGACGTGACGGTGGTCCACTCGTTCCAGACCAACGGCACCTTGATCGACGAGGCGTGGTGCCGCTTTTTTGCCGAGGTGCCGGTCAGTCTCGGGGTCAGCATCGACGGCCCGCAACATCTGCACGACCGCAACCGGGTGACGCGCGCCGGCCGCGGCACCTTTGAGCGCACGATCGCCGGCATCCGATTGCTGCGCAGCCATGCCGTGCCGTTCCACGTGATCTCGGTGCTGTCATCGGCCAGCATGGCCGTCCCGGCAGAGATGTTCGACTTCTACGTCGCCGAAGGGATCGAGGAGGTCTGCTTCAACGTCGAGGAAAGCGAGGGCGACCACGTCTCCGAAGCGTTCGGCGAGGAGGGCGTCGAGACCGCCTTTGCCCGGTTCCTGGGTGAATTCTGGCACCTGTCGGCGGCCTCGCCCGGCAAGATCACGTTTCTGCGCGAGATCGAGCAAGCGCTGCAGCAGGTGATCCGCCCGAAGGAAGCGGTGTTCCGCAACCAGCTGGTCGAGCCGTTCGCGATCACCAGCATGGATTGGGCCGGCAACATCTCGACCTTTTCACCCGAATTGCTCGGTCTGAAGAACCCGGCCTATGACGATTTCATCCTCGGCAACATCAATCACGACACTTTGACCGATCTGCCGCACCGCCCGGCTTTCGCCCGGATGCTCGCCGATATCGATGCCGGTGTGGCGATGTGCCGCGAGGCTTGCGAGTATTTTTCGGTGTGCGGCGGCGGCGAGCCGGTCAACAAGCTCGCCGAGAACGGCACCTTTGCCAGCACCGAGACGACCTATTGCCGGCTGACCCGAATGCGGGTGACCGATCTCGTGCTCAACGCGCTGGAGCGGGCGCCAGTTGCGGCGCTCGATCCGGCCAGGATCGTGCTGGCCGAGATCGTGCCGGCCGAGATCGTACACGACACGATGTCGGCGCGCCGACCGCCTGAGGGTGTCGGCGCCGGTGGATAAGTAGCGCGGAAGCGGAGGACAGGATGACCAAAACGTTGCGCTGGCTGGGCTTGCTCGCGCTCGGTGCCGCTCTGCAGACCGGGTTTGCGACGCTGGCCTCGGCCCAGTCGGGCGCCGGCGCTCCCGCCAGCATGTCGGCCGCCAACGCCAGCGGCCCGGAAGAGGGCTATGGTCCCGGCGCCGACCAGTCGGGCTTTGCCGAGCCGACCGAGATCGAGCCATCGACCGAACTGCCGGTGCTCTATGTCACCAGCGTCGAGATCATGCGCACGCAGACCCAGCCGCAGCTCGACATCGTGCGGGTGACGGGCCTGACCGGAGCCCAAGGGTGGAGTTCACCGGAACTGGTTCCGACGTTTGTCGGCAAGCCGCTCGACGGCATCCTCGATTTGCAGTTCATCGCGACAATGCCGCTGCAGACCGAGGAGGCGACCGGCTTTGTCCCGATCAGTGCGGTGTTCCCGCTCGAAGCCGGTCATGATTTCAAGGGAGTGCGGGTGCGGGCCTCCGAGAATGCGATCGAGGTTGACCAGATCCCCGGCACCAAATCGATCAAGATCAACGTCAGCGGCTGCAAGGACTGTGTCGGCAAGAAATTTGCCGAGCGCGGTCAGGCCGCCCCGGGGACCCCCGGTGTGGTGCGCCAGGAAGATCTACCGAAGACGCTGCGCTGGATCCCGGTCAACCACGGCATCCGGGGTATCACCCACAATCCGAACCGGCTCAATCTGATGCTCGGGGCGGACAACACGATTCTTGCTGCCTATTGGGAGTAGCTCGCGACGACCGGACTGCTCGGCTCGGCGGTGGCCAACCGTGTCGAGCGCCGGCGGCTGCGCGCCGTGCGCTCGGACTGGTGGTGCTCTGCGGAATCGCCGGGTCCGGCCTGATCGTTGCCGTCACGCTCGGCTTCCTCGCCGGAGGCACGGCGCAGGCCAGCTCGCTTGGTGTGGCAGGCTCGGATGGTGTGACAGGCTCGCTTGTCGTCACCAACAGGGTTGCGCTCGATCGGGTGGCGCGTGCCGTCCTGGAGGCCGAGTCGAGCGACGGTGCCGATCCCGCCATGTGGCGGCCCGATCCTGACGGCCCGCAGGGGCCGATGCAGGTTTCCGCCGCGGCCGCCGCCGATGTCGGCAGTGGCGATCGCTTCGACCCGGCCGAAAATTTGCTGCTCGGCCGCGCCTATCTGGCCCGGCTCTATCGGCACTATGCCAATTGGGCCGACGCGGTCGCGGCTTATGATTGGGGTCCCGCCCACATGGATAACTGGATCGAAAGCGGCCGGCCGATCGGCAAGCTGCCGCAAGCGGTGGCGTTCTATCGCATGCGCGTGCTGACGGGTGCGACCGCTTCCGGCGGCCATTTCGGCGTGGTCGGGCATCTGCAGCCGCGCCGGTCGCTGGCCGACCGCCGTCATCCGAGCCGAGACAGCATCGCCGTCGAACAGATCTACGCCGCAATCATGGCCAAGGGCCGGCCTTGAACCGGGTTGCGTCGCGGCGGGATGATCGCGCGAGGATCGGCGGTGTCGGGTGTGCAAGCGACGATCCAGGATCCAGTCAGCACGCCGCCAGCCTGATGATGGGGGAAGCGATGACCAGCCTGGTCAAGACACTGCGCTCGCTCGGCAACCGACTGCAGGCCGGTGCCAGCATATGCCAGCTTTATGGTGAACCGGTCGAACAGGGTGGCCGCACGATCGTCCCGGTCGCGCGGATGCGCTACGGATTTGGCGCCGGTGGCGGCAGCAAACATGGCGGCGGCGGCGCGGGAATCGATTTTCGTCCGGTCGGGCTGATCGAGATCAGCGACGATGGCACCCGGTTCGTTCCGCTGCACCGGCCGCTGCCGCTGATCCTCGCCCTGCTCGGCGGGTTGCTGCTCGGCTATAATCTCGGCCGCCGCGCCGGTCCTCGTGATCGCGGGAGGTAAACTGCGACGGCACCACCCGACGATCTGCTATCATGCCGTTGTCTGTGATGAGGACAGCGGATGCAATCGACCGGCCTCAGCGTGAATGGAAAGAGGGTCACCGTCACCGCCCTGGGTGATCCACCGCTCCTTGATGTTCTGCGCAATCATCTGGGCCTCACCGGCACCAAATTCGGCTGCGGCCTCGAGCAATGCGGCTCGTGCATGGTGCTGATCGACGGCCGTGCCGAAAAATCCTGTGGCAAGCTGCTATCGGCGGTTGCCGGCAAGCAGATTGTCACGATCGAAGGGCTGGGGACACCCGATCGGCCGCATCCGCTGCAGCAGGCATTTCTCGACGAGCAGGCTGGGCAATGCGGCTATTGCCTCGCCGGCATCCTGATCTCGGCGAAGGCGCTGCTCGATCGCAACCCGTCACCGTCGCGGGCCGAGATCGCCGCGGCGCTCGATGACAATATCTGCCGCTGCGGCAGCCACAACCGGATCTTGCGCGCGGTCGCCCGCGCTGCCGCGCAGCTTTACCAGGGGGGCACCCGATGAGCCTCTCTGCGGTGCCGCGGCTGCCGCCCGCTCTCGGCGACAATCCGCGCCTCGACCAGTGGGTGCGATTTGTCGAGCCCGGCGTTGTCAGCGTAGCGACCGGCAAGGTCGAGATCGGCCAAGGCGTGCTGACTGCGATGCGGCAGATAGCGGCCGAGGAGCTCGAAGTCGGTCTCGATCAGGTCCGTCTGCAAACCGGCGATACCGATCTGACCCCGAACGAAGGCTATACCTCGGGCAGCCAGTCGATCCAGTTTGGCGGCGTTGCCCTGCGTTTGGCTTGCGCCGAGGTGCGCGCGCTGTTTCTCGATCATGCAGCGGAGCGGTTCGGCTATCCGCGGGCCCGGCTGTCGGTTCGCGACGGGGCGATTTTGCACGAAGGCGAACCGACCGGGCAGGATTACTGGTCGCTGTGCGGCGCGATCGATCTTGCCCGCCACGCCAGCGGCCGCCCGCCGACCAGGGCGGTGAGCGATTATCGCATCATCGGCCGCAATGAGCCGCGCATCGATCTCGCCGCCAAAGTGTTCGGCGAGCCGATCTTTGTTCATGACCTGAAGCTCGATGGGATGGTGCATGCGCGCGTCGTGCGCCAGCCGCGCCGCGGCGCCAGGATCGGGTCGCTCGACGCGGCGGCGATCCGGCGCGCCGCCAACGGCCCGATCGAGATCCTGCGCGACGGCAATTTCCTTGCGATCATCGGCGCTGACGAGACCGTCGTCGAAGCGGCCGCCGCGATAGCTCCAGCTCATGTCGCCTGGGACGATGTCGACGCGTTGAACCCGGCGCAGGAGGAAGCGCGCTGGCTGCTGCAACAGCCGTCGATCGACCGGATCGTCGGCGCCCCGCCCGCGGCCGTGACACCAGCGGAGCAGCACCACCAGGCGAGATATACGCGGATGCACGTCGCCCACGCCTCGGTGGCGCCATCCTGCGCGATGGCACGTTATCGTGACGGGCGGCTCGAAGTGTGGACGCATTCGCAGGGGGTCTATCCGTTGCGCGCGGCACTCGCCCGCACCTTGAAGCTCGACCCGGCGGCGATTTCCGTCAGGCATGTGCAGGGCCCGGGCTGCTATGGCCATAACGGAGCCGACGATGCCGCGGCCGACGCCGCGGTGATCGCGATGCGTCGGCCCGGCGAGCCGGTGCGGGTGCGCTGGCGGCGCGAAGACGAGTTCGGTTTCGAACCGGTCAGCCCGGCAATGGTGGTCGATGTCGCGGCGGTTCTCGATGCCGCCGGCCGGCCAGTCGATTGGACCACCGAGATCTGGAGCGGGCGGCACACGAGCCGGCCGGGCAGTGGCGGCAACCTGCTCGCCGCCGAAGCGTTGCCGGACCCGCCGCCACCGCCGCCCGCGACCGAAGCGCCGGGTCCGCCTGGCGCCGGCACGCGCAATGCCGAACCGCTCTATGATTTTGCCGCGCGAAGGATCATCCACCATCTGATCCCCGAAACTCCGGTGCGAACCTCGTCATTGCGCGGGTTGGGGGCGACGCTCAACGTCTTTGCGATCGAATCCTCGATCGACCATCTGGCACTCGAAACCGGCGCCGATCCTGTGGCCTATCGGCTGTCGCTGCTGTCGGATCCGCGGGCGAGCGTGGTGGTCGCGCATGCGGCGCGCCTCGCTGGCTGGGAGCCGCGGCAGCCTGTCGGCACCGGCAAGGGCCGCGGCATCGCCTTCGCCCGGTATAAAAATCTCGCCGCTTATGCGGCAGTCGTCGCCGAGGTCGAGGTGGACGAGGAGGTCCGCTTGCGGCGCGTGTGGTGCGCCGCCGATGCCGGGCTCGTCATCAACCCGGACGGCGCGCTCAACCAGCTCGAAGGCGGCATCATCCAGGCAGCGAGCTGGGCGCTCAAGGAGGGAGTCCGGCTCGACCATGGCGGCATCAGCTCACGCGACTGGGAGAGCTACCCGGTCTTGCGCTTCAGCGAAGTGCCGGAGATCACCGCCGAACTGATCGGCGCCGCTGCCGACCAGCCGCCGCTCGGCATCGGTGAAGCTGCCGGCGGGCCGACCGTGGCGGCGATCGGCAACGCCGTGGCACATGCACTCGGCGCACGGATCCGCGATCTGCCCTTGACCCGCGAGCGCATTATGGCGGCGTTGCTGCAACCGTGACCCCGATCCGGTCAGGCACTGCGTTTGGCACGCGGGATCGCCGCGGGAACCGCCATGTCGAGGCGGGGCCACCGGCAGCTCGACCGGAGCGGCCAACGCGCGGCAAAGGCGAGGATGATCGCGGCAAGCCCGGCGATCAGCCACCACCATAAGAGCTCGCGGCCAAGCCAGAACAGTAGGTCGATGCGTAAGCCTATCCCGCCCGTGAAAATCGCGACGGCGAGCCGGTGCACGGCGGCGCGCACCGGCGCTTCCCAGGCCACGAACAGTACAGCGACAATCATCTGCGCCAAAAATCGCCTGACCGGAGGACCTTCGGCCAGCCGATACAGGCGGATGAGCCCCGGCATGATCAGGACGAAAAAAATGCCGCGGTAATCGACGTTCTGTCCGGCGAAAAAGCACGCAGTCATCAAGAGCGCGCCGGCCAGCAGGCATTCCTCTTCCAACGAACCGAGGTTGAGAACGCTCACATCGAGCAGACGTGCGGTGCGCCGCGCCCGGCCGGCGGCGACTATCGCGAGCAGGGCCAGCAGCAGCAGCCCGGCCGCGCCGCGCAGGCGCGGACCGAAGAGGTTATCGGCGAGACCGAACGGCAGGTTGCGGGCCGAGAACGAATCGGAAAAATAGGAAAACGCAGGAATGTTCGCCAACGCCTTTCGCAGCTGCGTGTGATCGAAGCCAGCGAGCCCGACGAGGATCAGGGCGGCGAAGCCCGCCAAGATCAGCGCATCCCGGCGGCGCTCGCGAACGATCAGGGCCAGCAGAACAAGCGGGTAATATTTGAGCAGGCCGGCAAACAGAAAAATCGCATAAGCACCAAAACGCCAAGGTCGCGCCATGCGAGCGAGGACACAGCCGGCTACGACCAACAGAAAGATGACCAGGTCGCAATTGGCGCGTTCGAGCGCATAGACCGTCATCGGCGACAACGCGATAAGACCGCACAGCAACGCCTCGCCCGGGCCGGTCGGGCGGATCACAAAGGCGAGCGACAGGATGAATATCAGATCGAGCCCAAGCCCGACCGCGGTCGTCGCACTCGTGTCGAGGACATGCGGGACGATCGCCAGCCACAGCGGCGAATAGACGTGCACGCGGCCCAGTACATCACAGGGATCAAAACGGTAGACGTCGATGCCAAGCCGGTGGCATTGCACTGCAGCAAGCACTGCGTGAATGTCGAGAAACGGGAAGCGGAACGGCACGAACCCGAGTCGGTCAAGCATGGCGAAATAAAGGGTGCGCGGTCCCCGATGCCATAACATCGCGAGTACGGCGAAAATCATCGCGGCCACGCCCGGAATCACCAGGCGGTATAACCATCGCCAGGGCGCTCGCCGGTCGGTCGATACGGGTCGGATCGCGGTCATTGTCAGCACCGCGAGCCTATGCATCCCCGGTTAATTGCGAATAAAGTGCTCGCGGTTCAAGTTTCGGCCAGCTCGGCTTGCGCACCCGCTACGCCGGTTCGCCCCGGCCCCTGCGATCATTTTCCCGGCGTCTTGCAATATCGTGCCCAAGACAGCGGCGCGCAGCCGACCTTTGGCGCGAGTTGCTCCCGGCCCGGCGCGTCGGACAAGAGCACGACCACATCGCCCGGCCGGCTGTCGTGCCAAAGCTCCTCGCGCTCGTGTCGGCAATAGCGGGCGCGGCGCGCGTCCAGCAGCCGCGCATAGTCCGATGGTGAGCGCAGCACGTCACCCCAGTCGAGGCCGTAGCTCTGCCGCGCCAGATAGACGGTATTGGTCGGAACATTCGCCCGTGCCGCTGCGAGCATCAGCTGCATGTTTGCGGAAAATTGCCTTTCGCGGCTGCTGCATTGAAAGCTCGGCACGATTTCAAGCCGCCGAGCCCCGGCGACGAGATTGGCCACCTGGCGGGCGTTGAGCGGCGCCCGGCTCGGCGCAGCGGCGACGCTGGTGATGATATGCGCTCGCAACGGCTGGATATCGAGCAGCTGCAACAAAGCTGCGGCGAGCAGAAAGCTGACCATCAGCGGCCGCGGCCGGCGAAATCCCAGCACGATGACGATCGCGACCTGCGTGTAACCGATCGGCCAGAAGAACCGGCCGCTCGACCGGAAGATTCCGAGTACCGCACTGAAATCATGCGGGATCGGCAGGTCCAGCAGCAGACGATGACCGAAGAAGACACGGTTTGTAATCGCAAACGCTGCCAGTGCGGCAAAGGCCGTCAGCAACGCCGCATGCCGCTTTGCGTTCTGCCGCATCCATCCAAACTCGGCCGGCAGCAGCAGCAGCGAGGCCAGCAGCAATCCCGCCCCGAGATAGTTGTAGCCTTCATACTGACCACCGGTCGCGTCGATGACCCCGCCGAGCCTGGGAAAGACGCCGCTGAGCTGCGGCGCGAACGGCGAGAGCAGGTTCATCGAGTAGTAGCCATAGCGAGCGAAGGGCAGACCCCCGCCGGCGCCGAACTGACCGCCAATTGCGATCAGCATGACGATTGGCAATATCGTCCCGAACCCGATCGCGATCGCCCGACCGGTTGTCACTTTCCGGTCGAGCCGCCGCTGCACGAGGGCGCTCAGCCAGATGCTCCCAACCATCGCAAACAGGTAGATGTTGGTGAGATAGGCGAGGGCGAGATAGCCGGCCCAAACCATCGCAAGACCGCGCCAAGTGCTACGGCGGAGTGAAAACAGGTAGAGCGCCAGTGCGCCGATCAGCAGAAACTGTGCTTCGAGCGCGATGTCGCCCCAGCGCCACAGCAGCGCCGGCATCGTGTCGGCGAAGATCGCTGCGATCATTGTCGCCAGCGCGTATCGCATCCTGGCGGCGATCAGCACGCGGCTCATCGCGACACCGGGAAGCATAAAACAGAGAAACAGAAAAACACCGTAGGGATTGACTGTGACACAGGTGACGTTACGGAGCAATTTTCCCGCGAGTGCTATGATTGGCACCGGATCAGTGAAGATGATATTGGTGCCGGTCGGAATACCCAGACTGGCTACATAGAACAGCGGGAATCGCCAAGGGCTTTGGACATAGTAGAAATAAGAGCCGAGCACTGTCTGCATATCGACCCCCATTGGGAACCGCCAGAAGTCATCCCGACCGGTGATGAAGTTGCAGTCGAACAGACTCGCGTCGCAGCAAAGGCCCACCACCGCAGCCAGCCCGAGCAATTGCCAAGCCGGCAATTCTGCCAAGGCGATACGCCCCACTCGCCGAGCCAGTTCGTCGCGGCGGCTCGCCACCCTCGTTACCCCGGTCATGCCGAACCTTTGTCATTGAGCGCGGGTGGGAATTGGCATCGGCTGCTTTCTCCACAAAACGCACTGCCTTGATCCTATCGGGATCGCGGTTCATTCATCGTTAAGCGGTGCCGGGGCACAGTTGCCCGAACATGATTGGGCGCTGCTTACCATGGCCGACAAGATCGCGATCGTGATGCCGGTCCTCGACGATTGGGAATCCTTCACCGCGCTGGTGCACGAAATCTCCGAAACGTTCACCGGGTCCGATCTCGATTTTCACATCTGTGCGATCGATGACGGCTCGACCACGCCATTCGACTCCGCGACACTCGACCTGACGCCGGGGTCGTGCGTCGGCTCGATTGCGATCATCCGCCTCGCCGCCAATCTCGGCCATCAGCGCGCGATCGCGATCGGCTTGTGCGCAATCGCCGAAACCGGCGATGCCGACCGGGTGCTGGTCATGGACAGCGATGGTCAAGATCGACCGGCCGACATCGCTACTCTGCTCTCGATGAGCCGGCGCCAGCCAAGGCATGTCGTATTCGCCGCTCGCGCCGAGCGCGCTGAGCCGCGCATGTTTCGCTTTTGGTACGGCCTGTACCGGCTGCTGTTTCATGGGTTGACCGGACAGGCGATCAATTTCGGCAATTTCTGTGCAATGCCGATGGCGGCGGTCCGCCGGCTCGTGCACATGCCGGAGTTGTGGAACCATCTGGCGGCCTCAGTCATGCGCTCCCGGCTGCCCTATACGAGCGTGCCGACAGCGCGCGGTCGCCGCACCAGCGGCCGTTCGCGGATGAATCTGGTCGCGTTGATCGCGCACGGGTTCAGCGCGATGTCGGTCTATACCGACCAGATCTTCATTCGCGTCCTGCTCGCCGCAGGGCTCGTTGCCGGGCTCGCCGGCCTTGCCATCGCCGCCGCGGTCACGATCCGCGTCGCGACCCATCTGGCCATTCCCGGCTGGGCTACGACCGCGATCGGCGACCTGTTGATCATGCTGCTGGAAACCCTGGTCGTCATGGTCGCATCGAGCCTGACCATGCTGGCCCGGCGCAGCTTGCGGCCGATCCTGCCGATCGCCGACTGCCGGTGCTTTGTCGCCGGGCGCGAAGAATTCCGCTTTGGCTCGCGACAAGCCATCGTCGCGGCGGTGCGGCCTGCGGCATGAGCTATCATTACGTCGGTTCCGAGCTCGAGCTGTTTGCGACGGCAATCAACTGGAAATCCTATCTCGCCTCGGTGCTGGACCCGTTCGTCACCGGGCGGGTGCTGGATGTCGGCGCCGGCATCGGCACCAACCTCGCGTATATGTGCAACCCGCGTGTCGTCGAATGGACCAGCCTCGAACCCGATCCGGAGCTGGCTCGCCAGATCGGTGCCGCTGAGCCGCGCCGACGGTTGCTCACACCCTGCCGCGTCGTGACCGGCACGATCGGCGACCTCGACCCGGCCTTATGCTTCGACACGATCCTCTATCTCGATGTGCTCGAACATATCGCCGATGACCGGGCCGAGCTGGCGCGCGCTCGCGACCATTTGGCGCCGGGCGGCCGCCTCGTTGTCGTCGCGCCTGCACACCCGTTTCTGTTCAGCGGGTTCGATGCGGCGATCGGTCATTATCGGCGCTACGACGACGTGAGCTTGCGCGCGCTGAGCCCTGAAGGGTGCCGCCTCGATGCGTTTCTGCTGCTCGACTGCGCCGGGTTCTTTGCTTCGCTCGCCAACCGGCTGATCTTGCGCAAGGTGCTGCCGTCGCCGCGGCAGATCGCGGTGTGGGACCGGTCGCTGGTGCCAGCCTCGCGCCGTCTCGATCCGTTGACCGGCTACAAATTCGGCAAGACCGCGCTCGCCGTGTGGCGCGCCGCCGCGTGAGTTTCCGCCGCCCCCGGAAGCTGGTCAGCCCGGCCGCGCCGCTGCTGTTCGGCCCGGCCGGGGCGAATGTCGGCCCGGATCGCCTGATCGCCCTCGCCATGGGGGGCATGGGGCCGCGCCGGTGGTTGCCGCCCCCGGAGATCGCCTGACACGACGCGGAGGGACGCAATCGACGCAACCCGGTGCGGCACCCTCTTGCACTGCGGCCGCGCGAGGCCACAATCTGTCGCATGCAGACGACCAACGATATCCGCACCGCGTTTCTCGACTATTTCGCCAAGCACGGCCACGAGGTGGTGGCGTCGAGCCCGCTGGTTCCGCGCAACGATCCGACCCTGCTGTTCACCAATGCCGGCATGGTCCAGTTCAAGAATGTCTTTACCGGCCTGGAGAAGCGGCCCTATGCGCGCGCCGCCACAGCGCAGAAATGCGTGCGCGCCGGCGGCAAGCACAACGATCTCGAAAATGTCGGCTACACCGCACGGCACCACACCTTTTTCGAGATGCTCGGCAATTTCTCGTTTGGCGATTACTTCAAGGAGCGGGCGATCGAGCTGGCCTGGAACCTGATCACCCGCGAGTTCGGCCTCAGCCGCGACCGGCTGCTGGTGACGGTCTATGCCGAAGATGACGAGGCCGCGGCGCTGTGGGCCAGGATCGCCGGGTTGCCGCGCGAGCGCATCATCCCGATCGCCACTTCGGACAATTTCTGGGCAATGGGTGATGTCGGGCCGTGCGGGCCGTGCTCGGAGATCTTCTGGGATCACGGGCCGGCGATTGCGGGCGGTCCGCCCGGCAGTGCCGACGCCGATGGCGACCGTTTTGTCGAGATCTGGAACCTCGTCTTTATGCAGTACGAGCAGTCCGCCCCGGGCAAACGCAGCGTCCTGCCGCGGCCGTCGATCGACACCGGGATGGGGCTCGAACGCATCGCCGCGGTGCTGCAGGGCAAGCACGACAATTACGATATCGACCTGTTCCGCGCCCTGATCGAAGCGTCGGCCGAAGTCTCCGGGGTGGCGGCGGACGGGCCGCACGCGGTCTCGCACCGGGTCATCGCCGACCATCTGCGCGCCGCCGCTTTTCTGGTCGCAGATGGCGTGCTGCCGAGCAAGGAGGGCCGCGGCTACGTCTTGCGCCGCATCATGCGTCGGGCGATGCGCCATGCCCACCTGCTCGGCTGCAAGGAGCCGCTGCTGTGGCGGCTGGTTCCGGCCCTGGTGCGGCAGATGGGTGCGGCCTATCCCGAACTGGTGCGCGCCGAGCCGCTGATCGGCGAGACGCTGCTGCTCGAGGAGACCGGTTTCAAGCAGACGCTGGAACGCGGCCTGCGCCTGCTGGCGGAAGAGACGGCGCGGCTTGGTCCGGGCGAGGCAGTCTCCGGCGAGACCGCGTTCCGGCTTTATGATACATACGGGTTCCCGCTCGACCTGACCGAGGACGTGCTGCGCGGGCAGGGCCGCAAGGTGGCGATCGAGGGCTTCGAGGCGGCGATGGCGCGACAGCGGGCGGAGGCGCGCCGGAACTGGGTCGGCTCCGGCGAGGCCGCGACCGAGGCGGTGTGGTTCGAGCTGCGCGAAGAGCTGGGCGCCACCGAATTTCTCGGCTACGAAACCGAGGCCGCCGAGGGGGTGGTGCTGGCGCTGTTGCGCCACGGCGCCCGCATCGACGCGGCATCGGCAGGTGACGAAATCGCATTGATCGTCAATCAGACACCATTTTATGCCGAGTCCGGCGGGCAGATGGGCGACACCGGCGTGGCGTTTTCGGCGACCGGGGCCGAACTCGCGGTGCACGACACGATCAAAAAGGCCGGCGACCTGCATGTCCACCTCGGCCGGGTGTCCCGCGGCGTGCTGAAGCCGGGCGATACGGTCGAGCTGCGCGTCGATGTCGCTCGCCGGCGCCGTCTGCGCGCCAATCATTCGGTCACCCACCTGCTGCATCAGGCATTGCGCCGACGGCTCGGCGAGCATGTAACGCAGAAGGGTTCGCTGGTCGCTCCGGACCGGCTGCGGTTCGATTTCAGCCACCCGAAACCGCTGACGCCGGATGATTTGCGCGCGATCGAGGCGGAGGTCAACGAACGCATTCGCGCCAATGCCGCGGTCGGGACCCGGCTGCTGACGCCGGAGCGGGCCGTGGCTGAAGGTGCGCTGGCGCTCTTTGGTGAAAAATACGGCGACGAGGTTCGCGTCGTCTCGATGGGCGGGATGCTCGACGGCGACACGCGGCCATATTCGGTCGAGCTGTGCGGCGGGACCCATGTGCGGCGCACCGGCGATATCGGCCTGTTCAAGATCGTCGCCGAGACCGCAATCGCCTCCGGGGTGCGGCGGATCGAGGCGCTGACCGGTGCCGTGGCGGAAGCGCATCTCGCCGAGGAGGAAGGGATTCTCCGGCAGGCCGCGGCGGCGTTGCGCACGAGCCCCGCCGAATTGCCGCTGCGCATCGGCATGCTGGTCGACGAGCGCCGGCGGCTCGAGCGCGAACTGGCGGATGCCCGACGGGCTCTGGCAAGCGCCGGTCCGGCGACGCGATCCAGCGAAAAGCGCATCGGCGAAATCGCCTTTGACGGCCGTGTGGTAGACAACGTGCCGGGCCGCGAGCTCAAATCCCTGGCCGACGAGCTGAAGCGGAAGATCGGCTCCGGCATCGTCGCCGTGGTGTCGCGCGCCGACGGCAAGGCGGCGATCGTGGTCGGGGTGACGCCGGACCTTGCCACCCGCTTCAACGCGGTCGAACTCGTCCGGCGCGGGGCCGAGGCGGTGGGTGGCACCGGCGGCGGCGGCCGCGCCGAGATGGCCCAGGCCGGCGGTCCTGAACCCGCGAAGGCCGAGGCTGCGCTCGACGCGGTCGAGCGGGCGGTTGCCGCCAGAGCGACGACGGCACCGGCGGCGGTCACCGAGTAGCGCCGATTCGAAGGCTCGTTATCCCTTTTGATCGTGAGGGTCCGGCGCAAGTCGATTGAATTCTCTGCGATCTGGCACCCAGGACGAAATTTTGACGTTCGTTACCTAACCAGCCGCAACCAGGTTTGGTTGACGGATCCGGCATGGACGGGAACGAGCGGAGCGATCGGCGCAGCAATCGTGTCTCCGTCTTGGCACGGACGGTTGCGGTGATACTGGCCATGCTGGCAGCCGCGTGTGAGCCATTCCCAGTCCATCTCGACCCGTTGAGCGTCAATGGGCGCGATGGCGGTGGTGCGCCCCCATCCTATGGTGCGCTGATGCGGATCGCCGCCGCGGCCCGCTCCGGCGGCGATTATGCGAATGCGCTCAGCGTGTACCGTCGCGCTGCCGCGATCGCGCCCGCGGCCCCGGCGCCCTTTGTCGCGATCGGCGACATGCTGCTTGCAGATGGCGCGGTCAACGAGGCGATCCTTGCCTACAATTCGGCGCTGGCCCGCGATGCCGACAGCCCGTCGGCACTGCGCGGGTTGGCCAAGGCATATCTCGAAACCGGCCGTCCGCAGTTGGCGCTGGTTCCGCTAGCAAGAGCCGAGAAAGCGAGCCCCGACGATCCGCAGTTGATGGTCCTGCTCGGCGTCACCGAGGACCTGTCGGGTCGTCACCAGCTGGCCCAGGCCGATTATCGGCGCGGTCTCACAAAATCGCCCGGCGACCCCGCGCTAACCGTCGACCTGGCGCTGTCACTGTCGCTGAGCGGCGATTTTCCCGACGCGATCGCGGTCCTGCAGCCGGTCGCGATGGCACCCTCGTCCTCGGCGCAGGAACGGCAGTCGCTCGCCCTGATCTATGGCCTCGAAGGCAGTGTCGCCGAAGCTGCGCGGCTCGGCCGGATCGATCTCGACGAGGCGTCGGTCGAACACAACCTCGCCTATTACCAGACGCTCCGCGGCTTGTCGCCGGACGCACGCAGCCGGGCGATCCTGTCGGCGGGGACGAGGCCGAACGCCGCCGGGCCATCATGAAACGCCGCCGAGTGGCGAGGGGACCTTCCGGATGGGTGCCCGCAGCCGCCTATGACCGCGTGCCGTGGCATGCGATCTTCGGCCCGGATCCGACGCCTTGATGCCTCGCGGCCGGTTCAATGCCGGCTGAACATATCCATGATGCCGATCGCCGCCGGGCCGAGCAGGACGATGAACAGGGTCGGCAGAATAAACACGATCATCGGCACGGTCAGCATCGCCGGCAGCCGCGCAGCCTTCTCTTCGGCGCGGGTCATTCGCGCAGTACGTGACTCGATCGATAGAATCCGCAGCGACTGAGCCAGCGGGGTGCCGAATTTCGCCGTCTGCTGCAAGGTGTTGACCACCGCCCGGATGGCATCCGAATCGGTGCGGTTGTTGAGGTTGTCAAACGCCAGGCGGCGATCCGGCAGAAAGGTCAATTCGGCTGCGGTGATCGCGAACTCCTCGGCGAGCTCCGGCCAGCTCGCGGCAAGTTCGCGCGAAACCCGGATCAATGTCGCGTCGAGGCTGAGCCCGGCCTCGGCACAGATGACCATCAGATCGAGACCGTCCGGCAGCGCGAGCTGCAATTGCTTGGCGCGCTTGCCGGCTGCGTTTGTCAGGTACAGCTTTGGCGCGTAAACGCCCAGCGCGACCGCCGCCAACGCCGGCACGAACCGGAATTCGGCCGGACTCGGCAGCAAATGCAGCGCGTAATCATTGACCAGCATGGCAAAGCCGAACAATGACGGCAGGCACAGCCGCGCGAACAGATAGCCGACCATCGCGTCGGGGGATCGGATCCCGGCGCGGGCCAGCATCAGCCGCGCTTCGGCTGCGTGCTTGGAGCGAAGCAGGTCGAGCCGCGTCACCGCCTGCCGCATCAAGCCGACCGGCCGCCGCCATTGCCGCCGGTTGCGTAGAGCCAGAGCCTGGCGGCGCAGCGATTCCTTGCGCCTGGTGATTTCGGCCAGCCGCCGCTCGAATGCATTCCTCGGTCGCACCGCCTGCCACATCGCAATACAGGTCGCCAGCACCGCGAGCGAGGCAAGACCGGCAATCAGGTCGTCGAGCCCGATCCCAGCGGGTAGCCAGCGGGCGAGCTCGACATCGCCGGGCTGTACATTGATCATATTTCGAACCGTGCCATCCTGTTCATGATCGTGATGCCGGTCACCAACATCGCGACTGCAATCCCGTCGAGGATGTAGCCGCGGACATCGTGAAACAGCGGTGCCAGGTAGGTCGGCGAGGTCAACATCAACAGGCCGATCACGACGACCGGCAGACCGCCGAGGATCATTGTCGTCGCCCGGGTCTCGCTCGACATGGCGCGCACCTTGGCCCGCATCTGCCGCCGCCGGCGCAGCGCATCGGCAAGGTTGGACAAGGTCTCGGCGAGATTGCCGCCGGTCTCGCGCTGGACGCTGAGCGCGATGATGAAAAACCGGAACTCCGGGGTGTCGATGCGCTTGGCGATATCCCACAGCAGGGTTTCGAGGTCGCGCCCCAAACGCATTCCGCTCTCGATCAGACGTAGCTCGCTGCCGACCGGATCGGCAATCTCGTGACCCGCGCCGATGATCGCCTCGCTGATTGGCAGCCCGGAGCGCAGCGCCCGGACCATCAGATCGATCGCATCGGGGAACAGCGCGGTGAACGCGGCGACCCGCCGCCGTCCCATCCGGCCGATGATCAAATGCGGAAGAGCCAGACCGAGACAGAGACCGATTGAGACGCAGGCGGCGAGCCCGAGCCGGGTCAGACCGATAAGAGCGAGCACCGACAGCACCGTAATGCCGGCGATCACGAGCGCGTATTGGCCGATCGAGATGGTCCGCCCGGTGCGCGCCAGGCGGGCGGCGAGCAGATCGCGACGCGGCAGCCAGCGGCGGGCGGCGCGATCGATCGCCGGGGTTGGGCTCTGGAGGCGCGTGAGCCGCGCCGCCTCGGGACTGACCGGCACACCTTTGGCGCGATCGCGCACCACCGCGAGGCGCCGCTTGAACCGTCGGCGGGCGGCACTATTGCCGACCGCAACCGCAGCCGCGACAAACCCCGAGACGACGGCGATTGCCGCCATCGTGGCGAGCCAGTCGACCGTGCCGGGCCCGGTCATCGCCCGATCCGGCGCCGTCGGGAGCGGGCACAGGCGGCATCGCCCATCAAATGATCTCGAGCAACGGGCGATCGAGCCCGTAATATTCGGCGCGTGGCAGGAAGTGCGGGCGCACCCCGCTCGATTTGAAGATGCCGCGCAACCGGCCGTCGGCGCTCTCACCCTGAAATTGATAGCTGAACAGTTCCTGGGTGGTGATGATATCGCCCTCCATCCCGACGATCTCGATGATGTCGGTCACGCGCCGCATGCCATCGCGCATCCGGCTGATCTGGACGATCATGTGGACGGCGGCGGCGATCTGGGTGCGTACCGCATGCGAGGGCAGGTGGATCCCGGTCATGCCGACCATGTTTTCGAGCCGGGTCAGTGCCTCCCGCGGCCGGTTGGCGTGGATCGTGCTCATCGACCCGTCATGCCCGGTATTCATCGCCTGCAGCACGTCGAGGGCTTCGGCGCCGCGGATCTCGCCGAGAATGATCCGGTCGGGACGCATGCGCAGAGTGTTGCGCAACAGGTCGCGCATGGTGATCTCGCCGGTGCCTTCGAGATTCGGCGCGCGGGTTTCGAGCCGCACCACGTGCGGCTGCTGCAATTGCAGCTCGGCCGCATCCTCGATCGTGACCGTGCGCTCGGCCGGGTCGATCAGTCGCGACAGCGCATTCAGCAGTGTCGTCTTGCCTGAGCCGGTGCCACCGGAAATCAGGATGTTAAGCCGGCAACGCGCCGCGATCTTCAACAGCGTCGCCATCTCCGGCGAGATGTTCGCCTGCTGCGCCATCGTGTCGAGGGTAATAGTCTTTTTTGAGAATTTGCGGATCGAGATCGACGGGCCGTCGATCGCCAGCGGCGGGATAATGATGTTGACCCGGCTGCCATCGGCGAGCCGGGCATCGACCAGCGGCCGCGACTCGTCGATCCGGCGGCCGATCCGGGTGACGATCTTGTTGGCGACGTTCATCACGTGCTGATCGTCGCGAAACGTCACTTCGGTCAGTTCGAGCTTGCCGCGCCGCTCGACATAGACCTGCTTGGCGCCGTTGATCATAATGTCGGTGACGCTGTCGTCCTCGATCAGCGGGTCGACCGGGCCGAGCCCCAGCATGTCCGAGATCAGCGCCTGAACCAGCTCGCGCTGTTCGAGAAAATTGAGCTGATGCTTGGTTTCGCCGAGCAATTCCTTGACCCAGCCATCGAGCTGCGCCTCGAAGGTGGCGCGCGGCATTTCGGCGGCTGCGGCGACATCCATATGTTCGAGCACGAGCGGCTGGATCTGCGCCTTGGCCGCCTCCATCGCGGCCCGATTGAGGCGCCGCTGCGAGGGCGAGGCACTACCGTCGGTTTCCGGCCGCTCCGGGCTCAGCAGGGCCTGCATCAGACTGGTGATCAGATCGCGCCGCTCGAGCGCGTTCGCTTCGATGCCGTGGCGTGGCAGGTATGACTGCACAGCCGCATCGACGATTTTCGCCAATTCGCCACGGCTCAGGATCAGCCGCCGCTCGGGGCGGATTTCCGCGCTGAGGCGGGCCAGCAACTGCTCTCGCGCCGCCAGCAGACGGTCCTCCCGGGTGGCTTCGGCCGATGGCGGCGGTCCCGGCATCGCGGCCGCGATCGGGGTCTGGGCCGGCGGCGCCGGTGGTGCGGTCGCACGCCGCGCCGACAATTCGGCGATGCGCGCCTCGAGCGCGCTCTCGCCATCGGGGCGCTTCAGCAGGCCTACCACAGCGAGCGCAGTGCAAAGCGGCGCCGCTTCGGTCGCTCCGCTGCGGCCCCCGCGAGCAATCCCGCGAGCTGGCGAAATTCGCGGACGACCGGGCTGCGAGGTGCTGCCACCGGCAAAGGCCGGCCGGAATTGACCGCCGCACCGGCGGCTTTCGGATCATAGGAAATGACCATGTCGAGCCCCTTGCCGATCCCCTTCTCGAATTCTCCCTTGCCGATCAGCCCGCGTTCTCCGGTGGCGCCCGCCTCGACCAGCCACAGCCGGGCCTGCGGCGTCTGCTCGCGCATCAGCGTCTGCAGCCGGATCGCATCGCGCAGGCCGGCGAGGCTGCGCTCGCAGATCACGATGACGTGACTGGCGGCGGCGAGCACGACGCGCTGCACCGGAGTGGCGCCGCGCGGCAGGTCCACGACAACGCGGGCGAATTTACGGCGCAGCTCGTAGAGCAGCATGTCGATCGCGCCGGCGTCGATCGCCAGATGCTGCTCCGCCGAGGCTTCGGCCGCCAGCACCCGCAAATTTTCGCTGATCTTGATCATCGCCCGGTCGATGAACAGGCTGTCGATGCGCGAGGGTTGTTCGAGCGCCTCGCACAGCCCGCTCCCGGGTTCGGTGTCGAGCTTCAGCGCCACTGTGCCGAAATGCAGATCGAGATCGAGCAGCGCGGTGCGTTCCGGGTGCTCTTCGGCAAGCATCCAGGCACAGCCGACCGCGGCGGTCGTCGCGCCGACCCCACCACGGTTGCCGATGAAGACGATCACCTCGCCAAGCCCGCCATCCGCCCCGGCAGCACCGCCCGGCGCCGATTTTTCGAGCATCGCGGCAAGCGCGTCGCGGCTCGGCGGCCGGATCAGGTAGTCGTCGGCACCGGCTGCCAGGAGATCGCGGTAGAGGGCCACGTCGTTGACCGCGCCGAGCGTCACAAGCTTCAGATCGGGACCGCCGACCGCGCGCGCCGCCCCGATTTCGGCGATCGGCGCCGGCAGATCGGCAAGATCGAGCAGCAGGATCCGCGGCGCCGCCCCGGCGCGGATCCGCCGCACCGCCGCATCGAGCGTGTCGGTGACCGCGAGCTCGTCATCCAGCTGCAGCTCCCGGATCACCCCTTGCAGGCGGTCCAACGTCGCCTGGTCACGCAGCACCGCGAGCACGCCCTCGCGCGCCGGGCCGATCGCGGTTTTCACTCGCGCCGTCGTCATTGACCGCCACCACCTCCGCTCGCTGCACTGCTAGAGCCGCCACCGCCGCCCGTCGCAATCGGTCCCAGGCTGGTCCCGGCCGGCAGCTGCACCTTCCCATCGAGATAATCATCGACCGCCCTGGCCGCCGGCTTGCCATCGGCCGCGGCCAAGGCACGGCCGCCGACGAGATCGGCCGGGCTCGCCACCATCAGCCCGAGATCGACCGCGGTGGCGCAGCCGAAATTGCTGGTCGGCGCGTTGGTGAAATCACCGGCATCGCGCATGCTCCAATTCGGGCAGCGCGGCAGCGTCACGGCATAGCGGCCGACCGTTATGATCGCCTGATTAGGCGGGACCGAGCCCAGTACCGCGGTGTCGGCGACAATGCTCCAGCGCAACAGCCGGCGGGAGATCGCGGCACTGCGCGCCTCGGCCAAGCCCGGCGGCCCCGAGGATGCGATCGCGACCCGGTCCGCCGGGGTCATGCCGCCGGTAGCGACGAGCCGGTCGAGCCGCGCTGCCTCGCCTTGGCTCAGCCGCGCCGATCCCGGTGCGAAGGCCACGGTGAGCGAGGTCGTCGCGCCATCGACCCGCAGCTGCGTCGGCGCCTCGCTCTTGCTGTATTCGGCAACTCCGGGAACGCAGCCGGCGAGCACCGGCAGCAGGGCCATGACCACCGGATAGAGATGCATTCTCATTGCGTGCTCCCCCGCGTTCAATCGAGCCGGAACCCGGCTGGCCCGATCAGCCCGGCGCCGCCGCTGTCGAGCGGCCCACGCGCCGGGGCCGGCAGGCTCTGCTGCCAGGTGTCACCAAACAGCACCTGCTGCGCATCGTGCGGTGCCACCCAGCCGTTCAACGGGGTCGCCAGCGCCGTGGTCGGCGGCCGGACCAGATAGGGGGTGACGATGACGACGAGTTCGGTCTCGTCATTCTGAAACTTGTTCGAGCGGAACAGCGCGCCGAGGATCGGAATGTCGCCGAGCCATGGGACCTCGGAGATATCCTGCTCGGTGTCGTGCTGCAGCAGTCCGGCGAGCGCGAAGCTCTGCCCGCTGGCGAGCTCGACGGTGGTTTCGGCTTGGCGCACGATGAAACCAGGCTCGATAACGCCGTTTACCGTCACCGCATGGGCATAGTCCAACGTGCTGACCTCAGGCCGGACCCTGAGACTGAGGTGATCGGCGTCAATGATGGTCGGCGTGAAGGCCAGCTGGACGCCATATTGCTCGAATTGGATTGTATATAAGGTGGCGCTCCCCACCGAGCCGGGTTGGGCCACCTCGTATGGAATCTCGCCGCCAGCGAGAAAGCTCGCCGTCTGCCCGGAAACCGCAGTCAAATTCGGGTCAGCGAGGTCGGTTACAAAGCCTTCGGTCGCGAGCGCGTCGATCATTGTGCTGATCTGTTCTGCTCCCGGCAGGAACTTCCCGGTCAGGAAATTGACCCCAGAAACCGGATTGTTCGTCGAAAACGTTATGTTTCCGTTAGGTTTGTCCCAGTTGATGCCGATCTGTTTCAAGATGTTCCGGTCAACCTCGGCGATGCGAACATGCAAATCCACCTGGTTTGGGGTGGCGACGGTGAGCTTGTTGATGACCTGTTCGCCCTTCACGGTACCGGTGACTGCATTGGCCAGGGTGCGCGCCTTTTCGGCTTGCCCGGCGCTGGCGACCGCACCCGACAGCACCAGGCTCGAATCGACCTCGCTGACCGAGATCGGCGCACCGGGGACCAGCTGGCGCAGCGACTGGCGCAATTGCGACAGATCGAGATCAACCCGCACCGGCGCGTTGAGCATGACCCGGTCATCGGCATCGACCGCATAAATCACGGTCTCGCCGGGTGATTTGGCGCTGACATAGACGAGGGTCGGCGATTTGACCTGGACATCGGCGATGTCCGGGCTGGCGATGAACACCGTGCTGGCCGGTCGTGGCAGCCGGATCAGCGTGCCGCGGCCGATTTCGAGCCGGATCGCGGGGCCGTTCGCCGGGATCTGGACCGCGGCGCCGGCGGCGGGCGGATCGGCAGGCGCACCCGATGGTTGCGGTTCGGCCGCCATTGCGGCAGCGGTCAGCCCCAGCCACATCACCGCCGCGACAAGACCGTAGCGAGGCAACGGAAACATCATGACCCTCGCGACCCAGGTTGCGATGAGACAGATGTACCGTTATTGCCATTTCCGCGCAATATGGTTACTAAACCATCGCGAGAGTTTTGCCCGGATATCAGCGGCTGTGGCAGCAGAGGGCTCACCTCGCTGTCGAGCGTGTAATCCCGCCGTTGCGGCGCGGCATGCGAATCGGGTGCCTGATCGTTGCCGCCGTCGGTGCCGTCGCCGCCATCGGCAACAGGAGCGGCGGGCGGATCGGCTGCAACACGCAGTGCCGCAGGGTTGCGGGGCTCGGCGAGACTGCGCAGACTGAGCGACAATTTGCCGATATCGGCCGCGACGGCGACGATTTCGCTCTGTTTCGGGGTGACTTCGAACGTCACATCGCGCGCCAGCAACGCATGGCCGTCCGGACTGTCGAGTCGCTGATCGACGGCGAGCACGCGCACGTCGCGCAGCACCGTTTCCGCCGCCTTGTGCTGATAAAAGCTGGTGCCCTTCTGCGGCACCGGCATCGTGACCAGGATATCGACCCGGTCACCGGGAAGGACGAAGCCCGAGATCCCCGAGGTCGCATCGACCGGGATCGAGACCGCGCGCATGCCGGGTTGCAGCACCGCGGCGAGAAAGCCGCGATCGCCGGGGCGGACCAGCTTGCCGGCGATGATCGGCTCGCCGGCCACGAACGGCTCGCGGGCGACCGAGCCGGTCAGCGATTTCTGCCGCGCGCTGCCGGCGACGACATAAGCCGGGCTGATCGCGGCCTGCGGCCAGGGCCGGAGCGCCAGATCGGCGGATTGCAGGATATGGCCGCGTGCGATCGCATGGCGGGCAACCAGGATCGACTTTTGCGGCGGCGGCGGTGGCGGTGCCGCCGCGACCACCGGGCGCTGCGCCAGCCACGAGCGCACCAGGATCGCGGTTCCGCCGGCGAGCATCAGGGCGATGGCGAACAGGATCAGGGTGCGGCCGCGCATGCTCCATCCTCAGCCGAATTGGGGCCCGAAGGTCACGATCAGCGCCGCCGCGGCGATCGCCATCCCGTATGGCACCGGCATGCCGCGCGCCATGCCGGAAGCCAGCGCCGCGGAGCTTCCATCGCGCCGCCCGCCGATCCAGGCCCCTAGCGGGGTCAGACAGGCGAGTGCCAGCACCCCGCCGAATAGGCCGGTCAGCAGCAAGAGCGCCGTCGTCTCGCTGGCACCGGCCCACAGGCTCGCGGCGGCAATCAGCTTGACGTCGCCGCCACCGACCAGGCCCCGGGCAAAGACCGCAGCACCGGCGAGAAACACGATCGCCGCGACCGCCAGCGCCTCGATCCCGGCCAGAAGGCTCGCATCGGCCGCGGTGGCGGCGCACAGCGGCCACAGCGCGCACAACGCCACAACCACCGGATTCGGGATCACCAGATGGCGGGCATCCTCGACCGCGGCCGCAGCCATCAAACCCGCGAAACAGAGCAACATGGCGAGGTGAAGGCCCGACATGATCATGCGTCGAGGGGCACTGCCGGCACCGCCCCCATCGCTGCGCCGCCCGCAGATCGGCTCCGCAGCGGCGCCGAGGTGCCGATATTTGTGGATCGACAGGTCGCGGATCGGCAGGTCGCGGATCGGCGGATCGTGGATCGGCGGGAAGGCGCCGGCCGACCGGACATGGCGGGCTCCAGCAGGTGATCAGTGCCGCCGCATGCTCCGCCCGAATGTCTAATGAGTGATTAACCCTCGCTCGGCCCGACCGAAGTTGAGGCGGCCGCCGCGCGGCTCGCTCGCCCGGCGGCGCGATCACCCGACCGACGTCTTGATTTCAGCGGGCTGCGCGAGGATCAGTGCGCGCTTCCGGAGCGCGGCAAGCCATTGGAGAAGGAGCGGGGGATGAACAGCGAGCGCCGGTCGGGGCCACCGGGCGCGCGGTCGCGGCGCGGGGACGCCGCCACACCCGGGGCGGTGCGGGGCGACTGGCCACTGCTCGGCGGCGCGTTTGCCGCTTTTACCATCAGCGCCGGAGTGATGCAGTCCTACCCGATCTTTCTGGTCGCGTTCATCCAGGATTTCGCCTGGAGCCGGGCCGAAACCTCGCTTGCCTATTCGGTCTCGCAGCTGGTGGCCGGCGCCAGTTCGCCGCTGGTCGGCGCCCTCGTCGACCGGCTGGGCCCGCTGCGCCTGCTGCTGCTCGGCAGCGTCCTGTTGATCCTCGGACTGATCGGCTGCGCCCACATGTCGTCACTGGCCGAGATCATCCTTTTTTATGGGGTGGTGATGACCGTCGGCGCCAATTGTCTGGGGCTGGTGGTGTTCGTGCCTGTGTTGTCGCGCCGGTTTGTGCGCCGTCGCGGGATGGCGATCTCGGTGGTGCAATCGGCCAACGGTTTCGCACGCGCCTGGTCGGCGCCGCTCGCCCAGCTGCTGATCGACTGGGTCGGCTGGCGCGACACCTACCTGTTCGAGGCCGGGCTGATGGGGGCGGCGGTGGTGCCCCTGGCGCTGCTGTTTCGCCGCGCCCTGGCTCCAATCGCGGCGGCGGCGCGCGACCGGCGACCGGCGGCCGATCCGGGGGAGCCTGCGGCGATGCCGCAACCGCCCGGCTGGACGCTGTCCGCGGCAGCGCGCACGCCGCATTTCTGGCTGCTGTTCGCGGTCTATTTGTTCACCGGGCTCGGCAGCTTCCTGGTCTCGCTGCACCAGCTCGCCTTTGCCGTCGACCGCGGGTTCGACAAGCTCTATGCGGCCGAGGTGCTCGGCATGGGCAGCTTTCTCGCGATCGGCGGCACGATCCTGACCGGTTCGCTATCCGACTATATCGGCCGCGAATGGTCGGCGATCCTCGCCTATGGCGTGTCGATTTTCGGGGTCGGCTGCGCGCTGTTCATCACCAGCCCGCAGCAGGGTTGGCTGTTTTGGCTGTTTGCCTGTTGCTTCGGATTGACCTGGGGTGCGCGCGGGCCGGCGATCACGGCCAAGACTGCCGATCTGTTTCCGGGTCGCCAGCTCGGCACGATCCTCGGGGTCATCACGATCGGCAGCGGCATCGGCGCCGCCATCGGCTCATGGGCGGCGGGCTGGATCTTCGACCTGTCGGGCAGCTACGAACTCGCCTTCAGCCTGTCGATCGCCTCCTATGGCTGCGGTGCCATCGCTTTCTGGGGGTTGCGCCGGCCGCCGGGGCGCTGAGCCGAGTGGGCGAAATCATGCTGGTCCCATCTCTTGGCCTGCGCGGCTCGGTCGCTGCGAGGACGGCCGCTGCGAGGACGGTCGCTGCAGGACGGCCAAAGAGCTGGCGAGGGCCCCCGGGCGCGCCGGTTAGGGCCTCGGGCGCGCCGGTTAGCGGCGATCGAGCCAGCCCCGCCGCGAGCGGCCGATATAGGTCTCCAGCACCTTGAGCTGCCGGGATTGCTCGGCGTCGAGGTTCTTGCGGATGCGCAGCGCATCATAGGTTTGCGTCACCCGCTCCTTCAGAACGATCAGAATGTCGCTCAGGCTGTTGGCCGAAGTCGAGATGTTCAGATCGGGCACCTCGGCGACGAAATGCCGGTTGCCGAGCGATTCGACAAAGACCGGGATCGGCTGGTTCAGTTCGTAGCTGCCCAGCGAGTCGATCGTCAGCTCGACTTTCGCAATTGCCGGCGGCGCCTTGGCGCGCGGCGGCGATGGCGGCACCGTTACTGGTCGCCCCGGCGGGTCAGGGGTCGCCGTGATCCGTTCGACCGCGAGCCCGCGGCCGATCCGGACCCAGATCAGCGGTCGCGAGAAGGTGCGCACGGCCCGCGCCGGCACCGCGCGATCAAGGCTGACGATCGTTGCCGCGGAGGGTCCGGAGCGGGTCGCCGACAGATCCCGGCTTGCGGCGTCGACGCCCGTGATCCGGGCGACCGGATGCGATCGCGACGAAGTCAGCGCGCAGGCGGTGGGGACGCGCGTCCGGAAGATATCGGGCCGGTTGCCGCTCATGATGCAGGCTTGGCCGCATTCGCCCTGACATCGGTGATCAGCGTCGATTTCATGTTGTAGACTGGCTCCCCGTCCGCCGTCGGGTGGGCGTCGTCACGGAACACCGCGATCACCACCGATTTGACCCGCATGACGGTGCCGTCGGCGAGGCGGTATTCACTCCATCGTTCCTTGGCATCGATGACTTCGACCTCGGTGGTGTTCTGAAAATCGTCCCGGGTCTCGCTCAACGGTTCTCTCCAACAGCATCGTGTCGCGCATCAGCATCGTGTCGCGCATCCCGTCGCCCCCGCCCCGCGGACCGCGCGCTGCGGCGAGTTTCGGCTCGTTTCCTTGACGAACGGTTGACGGCGTCGCGGGCGCACTGCCGGCCGGGGATGATCGCTATTCGAGACCCGGTTAATCCTCCATCAACCAGCTCGCGGCTAAGTTCGCCCGGTCGCGTCCGCCTTCGATGGTGACCAGATGTGGAACATCACCTCGCACGACGTCCAGCAAGCGAAGGGCCGGCTGCAGGTCCGCCGGGCCAAACTCGAGACCCGATATGCCGAGGAGACAAAGGCGCTGGACGCTGAATTCGCGGCGATCGAAACGCTCGAACGCGTCGCTGAGGAATTCGCCCGGAAACACGGCGGCGACGAAGCACCTGGCGCGGCCGAACCGACGCAGCCGACCAAACCGATGCAGCCGACCGAGCCGTTCGATCACCTCGATGACAGTGAGCCGGACGCAGCCGGCTCGGGACTGTCGGCCACGGGGCGGGCGGCCGAAGGCGAACGTCGCGACGGTGGCGACAACGCGAGCAGCCTCGATATCCTGAAGCCCGGATCGCGCTGGCGCATGTATCGCGCCATGCGTCAGGGCGACGGCGACGGCATGACCGCCGAAACGCCGACCGAATGAGTGGCCAAAGGCACGGCCAATGCTCGTTCTCGACCTTGCCGCGGGACAATCCGCGCCGATCGGTTGCAGCCAGCCTGCGAAGACGGGATTGCGGGGCCGGCGCCGGTCTGCCGCCATCAGGCCGGTTTGTCGCGGCCTGGAACTGTCCCGCGGCACCGGCGTGACTTGCAGGCGGCGGCGCTACACGGCCCCAAAATCGATCAGCTGGCGTACCGGCGCACCGGATTTGAGTGCGGCAAAACCGTCATTGATCTGATCAAGGCGCAATCTGCCGGAAATCAGGTGGTCGAGCTTCAGCCGGCCCTGGCGCCATAGCGACAACAACCGCGGCATGTCGACCCGGAAGCGATTGCCGCCCATCGAGGTGCCCTGCAGCTTGCGGTCGCGCAGAAAGGAATAGCCGTGCAGCTCGATCTTCACTCCGAGCGGGACCATGCCGATGATCGTCGCCACACCGCCGCCACGCAGCATCTCGAAGGCCTGCTCGGCGGTGCGCTTGGTGCCGAGCGCCTCGAATGAGTACTGCACGCCGCCGCCGGTCATCTCCATGACCTGTTTCACCGGATCGGCGTTGCTCGCATTGAGCGTATCGGTCGCGCCGAGCTCGCGCGCCAGATCGAGCTTGGCCGGCACGGTGTCGATGGCGATGATCCGCTCGGCTCCGGCAAGGGCTGCTCCATTGACCGCCGACAGTCCGACCCCGCCGCAGCCGATGATAGCGACCGTGGCGCCGGGCTCGACCTTGGCGGCGTTGAACACCGCGCCGACCCCGGTCATGACCCCGCATCCGACGAGAGCGGCGCGGTCGAGCGGGATGTCGGGGTCGATCTTCACGACCGCGTTTTCGTGCACCAGCATCTGTTCGGCGAAGGACGACAGGTTGGTGAATTGGTGGACCACCTCGCCGCCCTTCCAGCTCAGCCGGCGCGCAGTGCCGGGCGGCAGCTTGACCTCGGTATTCTCGCACAAATTGGGATGTCCGGTCAGGCATTGCGGGCAGGTGCCGCAGAACACCGACAGGCAGGTGACGACATGGTCGCCGGGTTTGACATAGCTGACACCGTCGCCAACCGCCTCGACGATCGCCGCCGATTCATGCCCGAGCACGCACGGCGTCGGGTGCGGGTAGAGGCCCTCGATGAAATGCAGATCGCTATGGCACAGCCCGGCGAACGCGGTGCGCAGCAGCACCTCGCGGCTGCCCGGCCTGGCGAGCACTACTTCCTCGATCGTCAAGGGCTGGTTTGCGGCATGCAGCACGGCGGCTTTCATCGGTGTTCTCCCTGGCTTCGCCTCGAACTTGGGCTTCGCCTCAAACTTGGTCTCGACGTGAGGAGCGTAGCCGATCAGCGCGGACCCGAACGGGAGTTGCGAGTTGCGGCCCAAGCGCATCCCCCGCGGCCTTCGTGCCGGTCTTCATGCCATGAAATTGAGGCGCAGACCCGGCTCCGGCCACTCCATCCGCGCCAGCTGGCCGGTGCCGGAGAGCGTGATATACGCGGTCTTCATGTCGCTACCGCCAAAGCAGATGTTGGTCGGGTAGACGTCGGGCATCTTGACCTGGCGCACGACCCGCCCATCGGGCGCGATGACGGTGATGTGCCCGGTGATCAGCGTCGCGACACAGATATTGCCGGAGGCTTCGACCGCCAGACTGTCGAAACGCTGAAATCCCGGCAGCCCGCAGACGAGCCGCCCGCCATAGGGCGCCGGGAACGGCTCCTGCCGCAGCACGCCCGGCGAGACGATGTCGAACGCGAACAAGCGGGAGGATTCGGTGTCGGCGACATAGACCGTGCGCTCGTCGGGTGACAACCCGACGCCGTTCGGCGTCAGCATCGGATACGCCAGCTCGGCGATCTTCGAGCCGTCGGGCAGGGCGTAGTAGAGCCCGCCATGGTCGCGCTGATGCGCATAGCGCTTGCCGAGATCGGTGAAGTAGAACCCGCCCTGGCGATCGAACACGATGTCGTTCGGGGCCGAGAGCTTGTGGCCGCCGCATTCGCTGTACAGCACGCGGGTGTCGCCGCTCTTCGGATCGATCCGCTGGATCATGCCGGTGCGGTAGTCCTTGGCCGGCCCGGTCGACAGAAACCCGCCCTGTGCATATTCATTGCCGCCATTGTTGCAGACATAAAGCGCACCGTCGGGGCCGGTAGCGAGGCCGTTCGGGCCGCCGCCGGCACTGCCGACCGGTGATTTGCCGCCATCCGCAGCGACCCGGGTGACGGCACTGCCGGCAATCTCGCCCAGGATGACCGAACCGTCGGCCATCGCCACCGGTCCCTCGGGAAACCGCAACCCGTCGGCGACAATGCGGATCTCGGCCATCCTTACCCCTCCTTCAGCCCGTTGGCGGCGCGCAGCGGCGATTGTGTCGTCGGCTCGCGGCCGGCGTCAAGCGCAGGCGAGACGCGGCGCGTTCGCGGTTGACAGCCGGAAACCGGCATCGTTATCTGCGGTCGGGCGATGGGGTTCGCCCTGTAACCGCCCCGACGGCTGATGACCCCTGGCACGATCTCCGATTGGGTCGGGAGGGGTTGATGATTGGATTGCGAAACCGGTGCGTCGCCGGAGCGGATTGCCACGCCGGATGAGTGCGCGCGACATCCTGCTGCAGATCGCGCAGGTCGTCTGCGTGCTCGCCCTGGCCCCGTTGCTGCAGGGCGCCATCGTGCAATTCGAGGAGCGGGTGCAACGGGCGCAGGGCCCCGGTCTGTTCCAGCCCTACCGCGATCTGTGGAAGTTGTTTCAAAAGCAGATTGTGGTGCCGCAAACCGCGTCCTGGATCTATTGGGTGACGCCGATCATCGCCTTCACGGCGATGATGACGGTCCCGATCCTGATCCCGGTGCTGACTGATTTCCCGCTGCCGCTGTCCGATATGGGCGACATCCTCGGCGGCGGTCTGATCCTGACCTTGGGCTCGTTCATGATCCTGCTGGCCGGGCTCGACAGCGGCAGCGCCTATGGCGGGATCGGTTCAAGCCGCGCGGTCATGCTGGCGATCTTGGCCGAGCCGACCCTGATCCTGGTGTTTGTCGGGATCACGCTGTTGGCCAAATCGATGATCCCGTTTGTCGTCAACCACCTGCTGGTCGGCAGCCAAGCGGCCTATTGGGCGCCGGCGCATCTCTTTGTGGTCGCGGCGTTCTTCATCCTGCTGCTGGTCGAAACCGACCGGCTGCCGATCCATTCGAGCACGCATATCGAAATCTACATGATCGAGGAGGCTCGCATTCTCGAATATTCCGGCCCATTGCTGGCATTGCTCAAATGGGCGTCGATGATGAAGCAGTTCATTCTCTACACGATCTTCTGCAACGTCCTGGTGCTGCCATGGGGCCTGTCGCATCAGGGCAGCGCACTTGGTACGGCGGCGGCGCTGGTCGCGGTTCTGGGAAAGTTTCTGCTGGTGGCGTTGGTGGTCGTGCTGGTCGAGACCGCGCAATCGCGGCTGCGCTTCTACCGCTATCAGGAGCCGCTCGCCGCCTCGTTTCTGCTCGCCGTGCTCGCGATCATCGGCAGCCAGCTCTAGGCCATGCTGGCGGCCCAGCTCGACCCGCTCGGCGCCTCGCTGGTCAGCCTGCTGGCGATCGCCAGTCTGTTGCTCGCTTTTGTGATGCTGGGCTCGCGCTGGCTCGACAACTATCTCTATGCGTTTGCCCTCCAATCCTGGGCGATGGCGGCGGTGGCGGTGGTGGTCGGCTATTTTGCCAGTGCCCCCGAACTCTACCTGGTCGCGGCGCTGAGCGCGGTGTTTCGCGGGCTGGTCCTCCCTTATCTGCTATGGCGGATGATCCGCCGGCTCCACGCCGCCCGCGAATTGCATGAGGCGCTGCGCCCGGCCTCGGCGCTGGTGGTCGGCGCGCTCGCGGTCGTCTTTGCACTCGGCGTCTCGTCGGCGCTCGCCGGTCCGCTGGGTCTCGGCGGCTCGACCGCGACCCTCGCACTGACCGTCATGCTGGCGACCGTGCTGATCGGCTTTTTGATGCTGTCGATCCGCCGCGAGGCGGTCAGCCAGGTGATCGGTCTTCTGGTACTCGAAAACGGCATCCGGCTCGGCGCCGAGATCCTGATCCCCGGCATGTCGCTCTTGATCGAGCTGATGCTTCTTGCCGACGTGATCGCTGCGGTGGCCTGTCTTGGGATCCTGGTGCGCTATCTCTTGAGCCAGTTCGGCAGCGCCAGCAGCACCGAGCTGAAGCGGCTGGTGGGCTGATCATGGCCGGCGCACTGATCGTCGCTCTGCTCGGCGCCCCGGTGGTCGCCATCCTCGGCTGCATCGTGCTGCGCCCGGCCCAGGTGGCGCTGCTCAATCTCGCTGCCAGCATCGTCGTCTTCGCCGTGGCCGTGCCGCTGACGGTATTGAGCAGTGGCGCGCCGCGTTACTACTGGCAGCACGCGATCGTCCTCGACGCCCCCGGCGCCTGGGTCGTGCTGTGCGCCGCGATCGTCTATCTCCTGTCCTCGATCCATGCCGTCGGGTACATGCGGCTCGTCGGCGAGAACAGCCGGCTGCCGTCCTTCTATGCGCTGTTCGCCGGGTTCGCGCTGACAATCCTGTTGAGCCCGTTGATGAACAACGCCGCGGTCTACTGGATCGCGATCGAGCTGACGACACTCGTCAGCACCTTTCTCGTCGTCTTCGAACGGGCCGCCGAAAGCATCGAGGCGTCGTGGAAATACATCGTGCTGGTGTCAACCGGGATCAGCCTCGCCTTGCTCGGCACGGTGCTGTTCTATTGGAACGGCAGCTTCGTGCTCGGCCCGACCTATGCAATGACCTGGGATGCGTTGCGCCGGGCAGCGCCGAGCATGAACCCGGCATTGACCGTGCTGGCCTTTTTGCTGGTGCTGATCGGCTACGGCACCAAGGTTGGTCTGGCGCCGATGCACACCTGGCTGCCCGATGCCCACAGCGAAAGCCCGACACCGGTCTCAGCGATGCTGTCGGGCGCATTGCTCAATGCCGCGATGCTCGGCATCGTTCGCTATCTGGCGATCGCCGACCGCGCGCCGGCGGGAATTCTGCCGCGGCTGGCGCTGGTCGTGCTCGGCGCGTTCTCGCTGTTGATTGCCGCCCTCTTCATCATCCGGCAGCAGCACATCAAGCGGCTGATGGCCTATTCGAGCGTCGAGCACATGGGGGTCATCGCCCTCGGCTTCGGCTTTGGCGGCACCTTGGGTGTCGCCGGCGCGCTCTACCACATGCTGAACCATTCGCTGAACAAGTCTCTGATGTTTTTCGGTGCCGGCAACATGATGCGCAGCTTCGGCAGTCCGGAGATCGGCCGCATCCGAGAGATCGGCCGGCAGTTCCCGGTGCAGTCGGGGTTGTGGCTGTTGGGTGCGGTCGCGATCACCGGGGCACCGCCCTTTGCGCTGTTTCTGAGCGAGCTGGTGATCCTGCGCGCCGGGTTCCGGCACGCCTTCGCCTGGGCCGCGGCGCTGATGGCGGCGCTGCTGATCGTGATCTTCATCGGCTTTCTCGATCACTTTCGCCGCATGTATCGTGCCGCACCGCCGGGCGAGGCTGCGGCAGCACCGCTGCGCGCCCCCGGCTGGTGCGTCGTGCCGATGTGGCTGGCGCTCGTCCCGCTCGTGATCCTGGGCCTGTGGTGGCCGCAGCCGCTCTGGGAGTTCTTTGCCCGGGTGGCGCAGCTCCTGGGCGTTGTCGGCCGATGATCGCCGCCGCGGCAGCGCCGTTGCTGCAACCGGCGGACCTGCCCGAAGCCGTGCGGCACATCCTCGACGGCGGCGGCCGGATGGTGATGGTTTATGCCTGGTGGCCCGCACCGGACACCATCGAGCTGCGCTATCTCTTCGCTTCATCGCCCCGGCAGCCCTTTGCGATGTTGCGCTGCCGGCCTTCGGGACCGGTCCCGAGCCTGGCCCCGGTCGTGCCGCTGCTCGGCTGGTACGAGCGTGAGATCGGCGATTTGTTCGGGGTGGTCTTCGCCGGCCACCCGGAGCCGCGCCGCCTGGTTCTGCACGAGAGCGCACGGCCGGTTTTGCCGCCTTTTGCTCCCGATTATCCGCGCGACGTCATTGTCGGGGTCGATCAGGGCCGGCGGTTCGCCCCGGAGATCGAGGTTGCCGGCGGCGATGTGCAGCAATTGCCGTTCGGCCCGGTGCGCGCCGATGTCGTCGAATCCGCGGAATTCCTGTTCCACTACATCGGCGAAGCGATCCTGCATTATCAGCCGCGGCTGTTCTTCAAGCATCGCGGCATGGAGCGGCGGTTCGAGGGGCTGGCGCCGGCGACCGCGGTGGTGTTGGCCGAGCGCGTTTCCGGGGTCGGCGGGCTGGCGCATGCTCTGGCTTTCTGCCAGGCGGTCGAGGCCGCCTGCGGCTGTCGCGCGCCGCCACGTGCCCGGTTTCTGCGCGCGCTGATGGCCGAGCTCGAGCGGCTCTATAACCATCTGCATTACCTCGGCCATCTCGCCCACACGACGACGCTCAAGGTCGGCGAGGCCGAAGGCAAATACCTCGAGGAGCGGCTGAAGCAGCTGAATGGGAGGCTGACCGGCAGCCGGCTGCTGCGCGGGCTGTTGACCGCGGGCGGGCTGCGCCGCGATCTCTCGCCCGAGGGTTGGCTCGCCACGGCTCTCACCGCGTTGCGCCCTGAGATCGATTCCTATCTCGCGCGGCTGCTCACCACTGGCAGCCATCTCGACCGGCTGATCACGACCGGCATGCTCGATCGCCAGACCGCGCTCGACCAGGGCGCCACCGGGCCGGTCGCGCGGGCTTCCGGCCTCGATCAGGATCTGCGCCGCGATCGCCCCTATGCCGCCTATGACGCGCTCTCGACGAGCATCCCGCTGCGCGAAGCCGGGGATGCGGCGGCGCGCTTTCAGGTCCGTATCGCCGAGATCGGCGCCAGTCTCGATCTGATCCAGGAGATGCTGCGCGCGCTCCCCGACGGTCCGGTGTCGAGCCGCTGCGCGCCGCCGCCGGGCGGCGAAGGGCTCGGCTGGTGCGAGTCACCGCGCGGCGCCCTGTTCTACGCGGTTCACTTCGACAGCGACCGCCGTCTCGCACGGGTCAAGATCAAATCGCCGTCATTCTCGAACTGGCGCGTGTTCCCGTTCACCGTGCACGAGACCAACATGATGGATTATGCGATCAACGAGGCGAGCTTCGGCCTGACCATCGCCGGCTGCGACCGCTAGTGGTGTGATGCTAACGGATCATTCCCATCCGGTCGCGGAATCGCACCGCCAACCTTTTGATCTGGTAGGCCGATTTACCAGACGCCGGGAAACCAGGCGTTTGGATCGGACCGCTGGGAGGGGCCGATGCAGCTGTGGACCTTGATGGGATTGCGCGCGGGCAAGGCGACGATGGCGTGGCCGGCGGGCGAGGCGGGCGACGGCCAGGAGGGCGTTCTCGGCATGCCGCGCTACCAGCCGGAGGCGTGCCGCGAGGGCTGTGCCGAATGCGCCGAGAGCTGTCCGACCCAGGCGATCGTGCTGGCCGATCCGGCTGCGCCGGGTGCGCGGCTTGCCATCGATTACGGCCGCTGTGTCGTCTGCCAGCTATGCACCGAGGCCTGCCCGACCGGAGCCCTGACGCCCTCCGCCGACTGGGCCTTCGGGGTCCGCCGCCGCGAGGATCTCGTTTGGCAGGCCGAGATCGCGGCGGGCACGGCATCCCCAGCGGCAGGTGCCGTACCCTCCGGTTTCCGTCGCAGCCTGCACATCCGCCATGTCGATGCCGGCTCGTGCAACGGCTGCGAATCCGAGCTGCAGGCGCTCATCAACCCGTTCTACAATCTGCACCGGTTGGGGATCTTCTTCACTCCGTCGCCGCGCTTCGCCGATCTGCTGCTGGTCACGGGCCCGGTCACCCAGGCGATGCTGGCACCGTTGCGCGCCGCCTACGAGGCGATGCCCGAGCCGCGCTGGGTCATGGCGACCGGGACCTGTGCCGTCTCGGGCGGTGTCGCCGGCGGCGGCTATGCCTGCGGCCACGGGCTCGACGGGATCCTGCCGGTCGATCTCTATCTGCCCGGCTGTCCGCCCAACCCGGCGGCAATCATCGAGGCATTGCTGGTGTTCCTCGGCCGGCGGCGGCAGCGCGTGGCAGGAGGGCGGATTGGCGAATGAGCTGTTGGCCGCGGCGGCACTCGCCTGGGTTGCGGCCGGTGCCATCGCCCTGACCGGCCGGCTGCCGAGCCTGTCTCGCGCGCTCTTGGTGCTCGGCAGCCTCGCCGGGGTCGCCGCGGCATTTGCCGGCCTGCCCGGCGGAACCGCGGCGGTGGTGCTGCCGCCCCGCCTGGCCGGCGAGGCAATCTCCTTTCACCTCGCCCCCGCGGCATTGTGGCTGCTCGGCTTCGGCCTCGTCCCGGCAATCTTTGCCTGCGGGCTGGCAAGCCCGGTGCGTCAGCGGCACTCGCTGTGGCTGGCCGGCGCGGCATTGAGCCTGCTCGGCGCGCTCGGCGTGTTCGGCCTCGACAACGCCGCCGGGCTGCTGATCGCCTGGGAGATCATGACCTTTGGTGGGGCGCTGCTGCTGCTCGCCGAGCGGCTGTCGGCGACTGCCGGGCGCTCGGTGATGCTGATGCTGGGGCTGCTCGAGGTCGGTGCCGTTGCCCTCCTGGTCGCCTTCGTGCTGCTTGCCGGCGCCGGCGGAAGCCTGTCCTTTGCCGGTTTTCCGGCTGCGGCATCCGCCCTCGGCACAACACTGCGCCTGTTCGTTGCCGTGCTGCTGCTGATCGGTTTCGGCGCCAAGCTCGGGCTCTTGCCGTTTTATGAATGGTACGCCCCCGCCTATACCGCAGGCAGCGGCGCCAGCGGCGCGCTGCTGTCCGGGGTGGTGCTGAATTCCGCCTTTTTCGCGCTCGGCCGCGGCTTGCTCGACTGGGCTCCCGGCAACGCACCGTTGGCGTCTTTCGGGTTCGGCGAGTTCGTCGTCGCCGCCGGTGTGCTCAGCGCCATTCTGGCAGCCCTCTACGCGTTCCAGCAGCAGGATTGGCGCGCGCTGTTGAGCCTGTCCTCGGCGGAGAATGCGGCGATTGCCGTCGTCGCCCTCGGTGCCGCGCTGGTCTTTCGCGGCGATCATCGGCCGCTGCTGGCAAGCCTCGCCTGGACTGTTGCGCTGCTCCATCTGGCGGGCCATGCGCTGGCCAAGGGCGGACTGATGCTGGCGGCGGATGGCGTGTTCGGGGCTACCGGAAGCTACGCGATCGCGCATACCGGCCTCTTGCGCCGGGTTCCGCCTTCCTTCGGGGTGGGTGCGCTGTTTGCGGCGATGAGCCTCTCCGCGATGCCGCCGCAGGCCGGTTTCGTCAGCGAGTGGTATCTGTTTCAAACCCTGTTTCAAGGCTTTCACCTGGCGAGCCTTGAAGGCCGGCTGGCCCTGGCGCTGGCCGGCGCGGGGCTGGCATTGACCGTTGCGATCGCGCTTGCCGCATTCATCAAGCTGTTCGGCATCGGCCTGCTCGGACGCGCGGAGGCGGCGAATGGCCGGCTGCCGGCGGGTGTGGCGGCTGCTGTCGGTCTGCTCGGGCTCGCCGTCCTCGGCCTCGCCGCCGGCATGCCGTATTGGCTACCGGCGCTCGACCTTGCGGTGGCGCGCGAATTCACGACCGCGGCGGTCCCGGCGATGCATGTTGGGCTGATCCTGGTGCCGGCAACCGGGCAGCCGATCCGACTTGCTGGAACCTTTGCCTTTATCTCGCCGAGCCTGCTCGTCGTGGCGATGCCGCTATTGGCTCTCCTGCCGCTCACGATGCTGGCGGCGGCCAGCCGGCGCCACCGGGTGCGCCGCGCGCCGCTCTGGTATGGCGGTCGCGATCACGATCCGGCACGCGCCTCGACGACCGCGTTGAGCTTCGCCAATGCATTGCGCACGTTCTACAGCTTTGTCTACCGGCCGCGTGAGGAGACCGAGCGCGAGACCAGCGGGCACCACTATTTCGTGACCGGGCTGGCGTTCCGTCACGAAGTGGCGCCGGTCTTCGAGCCGCACCTGTTCCAGCCGGCGACGCGCTTCGTTCAGCGGGTCGCCGACCGGCTGCGCCTGTTCCAGTCCGGCGACCTCAATTTCTATCTTGCGGCGATCGGCGTCGTGCTGCTGATCGTGTTGGCGGTGGCGACAATCGCGGCCTGACAAAGCCTGCGCAAACATTGACACTCCGCAGCCCCAGAGTGATCATCCTTTATGGGCTTGAGTTCTTCCGACGCGACAAGGGCGCGACAAGGGGTGGCTTGCGTCCGACATTTTGTCCGACGAGGCGGCGCGCCTGCGGTACGGACGGGTTCCCGTGCGATCCGTCCCGGCAGGCAATCGGATATGGCCCTGTATGCGAAGCATTGGGGGGAGAGTTGCGCCGCCACAACGCGGTGCCGTGACGAGGCAATGGCAACGGAGAAGATAGGAGATCGCGATGCCGTTCGATGGTACCTATTTTCCTGCGCCCAGACCATCGGATACTGGGCTCTTCCCGATCTGGAGCCGACACGGATGCCGGCTGTGGTTTCAGTCGCGGCTGCGCCGTGACAAGCGCAGACCGGTCGCCCTGCTGCGCGCGCCGCTGCCGACGGAGCATGATCTTGCCGTCGCCGACCTGCTGCGCGAGGCCAAGGGGCTGATCATCGACCCGGAAAACTGGACCCGGCGGACCTATCGCTCGCTCGGTGGCCAGCGCTGCGCAATTGGCGCGCTGCGTGCTGCCGCCAAGCGGCTCGACGATCCGAGCATCGCCTGGGCCGCGCATTCGTTGCTGATCGACGTGGCAAGGTCACGCGGGTTCACCAATGTCGAAACGATGAACGACCGCTCGTCGCATGGCGCGGTGCTGGCGGCGTTCGACCAGGCGATCCGGACGGCGGAACGCGGCCCCGCCGCCAGATAGAACTGCAGACGGCGGCGGGATTGTTCGGGTGGCCCGATCCGGTCGGGCCTCCCCCCACCGCCCGTGCTCGCTTGAGCTGCGCCCGGCATTGGTGTGTGCCGAGGCAACGTGCATTATCCCTGGGCGGCGGGTAGTGGGCCCTGGGCGGGTAGTGGGCATTGCCGCAAGCGGGCGGCCTGCGCACACGCTCTCCGATTGGGATTCAACCACTAGTCTGACTTGCCATGTCGGACATGATGTCCGATAGCGGGACTGCGCCAGCTATGCGGAGGCATTTCCGGCGATCGCCCGATTGGCACTGCGTCGTGGCTTGCAGGGAGAAATGAGATTGGCGCCCGAAGACCACATTCGCGATCGCCGGCCGCGACCGTTTACCGGAGCTGAATACATCGACAGCCTGAAGGATGGGCGCGAGGTTTATATCGATGGGGAGCGGGTGGCCGATGTCACGACGCATCCGGCGTTCCGCAATTCGGTCCGCTCGCTGGCCCGGCTCTATGATGCACTGCACGACCCGAAGACCAGCGAGGTGCTGACGGCGCCGACCGATACCGGCTCAGGCGGCTTCACCCACAAATATTTCCGTGTCGCCCGCTCGCGCGACGAACTCATCGACCAGCAGCGGGCGATCGCCGAATGGTCGCGCCTCACTTATGGCTGGATGGGGCGCACCCCCGATTACAAGGCCTCGCTGATGAACACGCTCGGCGCCAACGCCGAGTATTACGGCCGGTTTGCCGACAACGCCCGTGCCTGGTACCGCCGCGCCCAGGACAATGTGCTGTTCATGAACCACGCGATCGTCAATCCGCCGGTCGATCGCGGCCGCCCGACCAGCGAGGTCAAGGACGTCTATGTCACGATCGAGCGCGAGAGTGACGCCGGCGTGGTCGTCTCCGGCGCCAAGGTGGTGGCCACCGCCGCGGCGATCACCCACTACAACTTTCTCGGCCAGAACGCGGCGACCGCGACTGCCGACCCGGACCTCGCGATCATGTTCATCCTGCCGATGGACGCGCCCGGAGTGAAATTGATCTGCCGCAACTCTTACGAGCGCATCGCCGCCGCTGTCGGCTCGCCATTCGACTACCCGCTGTCGTCGCGGTTTGATGAGAACGACGCGATTTTCGTGCTCGACAATGTGCTGATCCCCTGGGAGGACATTCTCGTCTACCGCGACCCGGAGAAGATCCTGAGCTTCTATCCGCGCTCGGGCTTTTTGAACGGGTTCTGCTTTCAGGGCTGCACCCGGTTTGCGGTCAAGCTCGATTTCATCTGCGGGCTCGTGGCCCGGGCATTGCGCGCGACCGGCGGCGGCGAGTTCCGCGGCAACCAGGCGCTGCTGGGCGAGATCGTCTCGTGGCGCAACCTGTTCTGGTCGCTGTCGAATGCGATGGCGACCAACCCGCAGCCCTGGGTCGGCGACGCGCTGTTGCCGAACCTCGAGGCGGGCCTGTCCTATCGCGTGTTCGCTCCCGACGCCTACTCCAAGATCAGGGAGATCATCGAAAAGATCGTCGCCTCGGCGCTGATCTACCTGCCGTCTTCGGTCAAGGATTTCAAAAATCCGGCGATCGACCCGTATCTGAAGCGCTATGTGCGCGGCTCGAACGGCGTCGGCTACCGCGAGCGGATCAAGCTGATGAAGCTCCTGTGGGACGCAATCGGCACCGAATTCGGCGGGCGGCACGAGCTCTACGAGCGCAACTATGCCGGCAATCACGAGGACATCCGCATCCAGGCCCTGACCGGGGCGCAACGCAACGGTGCGCTGGACCGAATGGAGGCGCTCGTCGATCAGTGCATGGCCGAATATGACGAGAATGGCTGGCGCGGCGATACCTGGCTCGGCCCGGCAGGCTGACCGCGGGCGCTTGGCGGCTCCCGGCCGAGGCCCATATGTTGCGCAGGCGATTGGCCGGAGAGAAGCGATGCAGGCAGCGGCGGCGGCGCAAATGGCGGCGGATAACCGGAAGGACGCGCTTGGCGATCTGCCGCGATGGGATTTGTCCGACCTCTATCCCGGCCGGGACAGCCCGGAGCTCGCTGCCGATCTTGCCCGGCTCGCCGACGATGCCGAGGCGTTCCGCCGCCGCTACCAGGGCCGGCTCGCCGAACTTTCGGGAGCCGAGCTGGGTCCCGCGGTCGCTGCCTACGAGGCGATGCAGGAACTGAGCGGGCGCATCACCAGCTATGCCTCGCTGGTCCATGAGGGTGATCTGGCGGACCCCGAGATCGGCCGCTTTTATCAAACGCTCGAGGAGCGCATCAACGCGATCGCGACGACGCTGTTGTTCTTCACCCTCGAGCTGAACCGGCTCGACGACGCGGTCCTGGCGGCCAGGGAGGCCGATCCGGCACTCGCGCGCTATCGGCCGTGGCTGCGCGACCTGCGCGCGTTCCGCCCGCACCAGCTGTCGGACGAGGCCGAGCGGTTGCTGCACGAGAAATCGGTCGCCGGCCGCGCCGCCTGGACCCGCCTGTTCGATGAGACCGTCGCCGCTCTGCGCTTCCCGATCCGCGGCCGCGACCTGACCGAGGCCGAGGCGCTCGACTTGTTGTCCGACCGCGATCCGGAAATCCGCCGCGATGCCGCTCTGTCGGTCGGCGAGGTGCTCGGCAGCAACGCGCGGACCTTCGCGCTGATCACCAACACATTGGCCAAGGACAAGGAGATCGAGGATCGCTGGCGCCGGTTCGTCCGGCCGATCTCGTCGCGCAACCTCGCGAATTTTGTCGAGGACGAGGTCGTCGATGCGCTGATCGCGGCGGTACGCGCCAGCTACCCTGAGCTGTCGCATCGCTATTACCGGCTGAAGGCGCGCTGGTTTGGCGTCGATGCGTTGCCGTTCTGGGACCGCAACGCGCCATTGCCGGGCGATGACGACCGCCTGATCCTGTGGCGCGAGGCCGAGGCGACGGTGCTGTCGGCCTATCGCGCGTTCTCGCCCGAGCTGGCCGCGGTCGGCAGCCGGTTCTTTACCGCACCCTGGATCGATGCGCCGGTGCGACCGGGCAAGGCATCGGGCGCCTTTGCCCATCCGACCGTGCCGGCCGCGCACCCCTATCTGTTGCTCAATTATCAGGGGCGGGTGCGCGACGTGATGACGCTCGCCCATGAACTCGGCCACGGCGTCCATCAGGTCCTGGCGGCGAGGCAAGGCTATCTGATGGCCGACACGCCGCTGACCCTGGCGGAGACCGCCTCGGTGTTTGGCGAGATGCTGACCTTCCGGGCGCTGCTCGCGGGCGAGACCGACCGGGAGCGGCGCAAGATCATGCTCGCGGGCAAGGTCGAGGACATGCTGAACACGGTGGTGCGCCAGATCGCCTTTGTGACGTTTGAAATCAAGGTGCATGACGAGCGCCACGACGCCGAGTTGACACCCGACCGGATCGCTGAAATCTGGCTCGAAGTGCAGCGCGAGAGCCTTGGTCCGGCAATCCGGCTCGATGGCGTTTATCGCCATTACTGGTCATACATCCCGCATTTCATCCATACCCCGTTTTATGTCTATGCCTATGCATTCGGTGATTGCCTGGTGAATTCGCTCTACGCCGCCTACCAGGACGCGCATCAGGGCTTTGCCGAACGCTATCTCGACATGCTGCGGGCCGGGGGCACGCTGCGTCACCGCGAGCTGTTGAGGCCGTTCGGCCTCGACGCCGCGGACCCGTCCTTCTGGTCGAAAGGGCTCTCGGTCGTCGGCGGCTTTATCGACGAGCTCGAACGCCTCGGCTGAGCCGGCATCGCTCTGGCGGGGCACGAAAGACTGGCGTTATTGTCGCGCCCCAAGCTTTGCGTCCAGTCGCGCCGGAACCATCTCGTGAGGAGAATTCGAACATGGCGAAGTCGAGCTATCGGTCGGCATTGATCGTCGGCGCCGGGCGGGGTCTCAGCGCCTCTTTGGCGCGGCTGTTTGCCGGCGAGGGCATGCGGGTGGCGCTCGCCGCGCGCGACGCCGAAAAGCTGGCCCCGCTCTGCGCCGAGACCGGGGCCAAGGCGTTTGCCTGCGACGCGGTCGACCCGGCTCAGGTGGCGCGAATGTTCGCCGCGGTCGAGGGGGCGATCGGCGCACCCGAAATCGTCGTCTACAATGCCAGCGCGCGGGCGCGCGGCCCGGTCGCCGAGCTGGTCCCGGCCGAGGTCGAGCGTGCGATCATGGTCAGCGCCTATGGTGGGTTCCTGGTAGCGCGCGAGGCGGTCGCCCGGATGCTGCCGAAAGGGCAGGGGGCGGTGCTATTCACCGGCGCCTCGGCCAGCGTCAAGGGCTATCCGCTGTCGGCACCTTTTGCGATGGGCAAGTTCGCGCTGCGCGGCTTGGCGCAGAGCATGGCCCGCGAATTGTCGCCGCAAGGCATCCACGTCGCCCATTTCGTCATCGACGGAGCGATCCGCAATCCCGGCCGGGTCGAGCCGGCGGACAAACCCGACAGCATGCTCGACCCCGATGCGATCGCCGAGACCTATCTCGGCGTGCTTGCCCAGCCGCGCTCGGCCTGGGCCTGGGAAATCGAATTGCGGCCTTGGGTCGAGCGTTTCTAAGGCGTCGAGCGTTTTTGCGGCGTCGTCAGGAGACCGCGCTCGCGGTACTGTCGGCGCCGGCCGCCAGCGCAAGCGCGGCTGCGAGCACCCGATCGACCGCCAGTGCCGCGAGGTCGGGTTCGCTCAGCACCACCACCGCCGCACCACGCGGTGCGCACAGGTTCGGTTGCGACAGCCGTGAGAACAGCACCACGACCGGCCGGCCACCGGCGGCGGCGACATGCGTCGCCCCGGTATCGTTGCCGATGGTCAGCGCGGCGTGGTGGGCGAGTGCGGCGAGTGTTGGCAGATCGGTGCGACCGACCAGATCGGCGGTCTCCGGACAGGCCGCGGTGATGGCCCGGCCGAGCGCCTGTTCGCCATTGGCGCCGATTACGACCGGCATGTAGCCGGCGCGGGCCAGTCGGCGCGCCAGCTCGCCAAAATGCTCTGCCGGCCAGCGCTTGGCTAGGCGGTTCGGGGACGAGCCGGGGATCAGCATCGCAAAGCGTCGGCCGGCGAGCCGCGACGGCATCACCCCTGCCGCGGGGAGCGGCAATCGCGGCATCAGCGAAACTGGGTGAATGCCGGCCATCAGCAGCTGCTCGGCCTGCCGGTCCATCGTGTGCAACCGATCGCGCTGGCGATTGGCGTGCGGATGCGAGCAGCGCCATGCGATGCCCGACCACTCCGGAACCGGACCCGGCTGCAGCAGCCAGAAATATGCGTTCGAACGGTCCGAGGTCTGGAAATCATAGACCCGGTCGAAACACCCGCCGCGCAGCATGCGGCGCAACCGCAACCAGCCGTGGAGATCGCGCAGCCGCGGCCGCGGATCGATCAGAACCTGGTCGAACAGCCGGGTGCACCGCGCCAGCTCGGCGTAGCGGGCGGTCGTCAACAGGCTGACGTGGTCACCGGCATGATGGTTGCGGATTTCCGGCATCGGACCGAGCGCCTGGATGAAATCGCCGAGCGCGCCGAGCTTGATGATCAGGATGCGGCGGTGGTGACGCCGTGGAGCGGCACCGAGAGGCTGTGGCCGCAGGTGGGCGAGGGCGTCGAGATCGACGTGCTTCGCCAGTTCCTCGAAGCCGGCGAACACCGCCGCATGGCGGGTGATGTCGATGGAGCCGAGCGCCGATTGCCCGATCGCCGACTGCCAGGCCATGACCAGCTGGCGCGCGGCGCCGACCGCGGCCGAATGGGATGCGTCGGCCAGGAATTCGCGCGCTTGCGCGGCCGCGTTTGCCGGGGCGACGATCCGCCCGCCGAAGCGCTGAAGCCCGAGGGCCTGACCGGCGAGATAGGCGATAGAGACTGCATCGTCCGGGTCGCGCCACAGCTCTGTGAAGGTGCGGGCGATGCGGTAGCGCCGATCGGTCGAGCGCCGCGCCTCGTTCCAGGCGAGGAACGCGTTGAGCGGCGTCCCTTCTGGAAAAACTCCCGCGCTTAGGGCTGGCAGCGATGTTGTCGGCGGGGCGGGCAACGGGCCGAACCTCCATGTGGCCGCGAAATATGGGCCGCGAATCTTCCGTCGCTTCTTTGGCTTGACGCCGATTTCCTGCGACTGCTTCTTGTGGCGGGCGGTGGCGGCAATGCTGCCGACATTCAGGGCGGCAACTTCACTCAGTCCGGAACATGTTGCAAGAATGACGGGTTTACGCCGGCAAGCGCCGCCCGCCGGGTGGATGTCGCAGCCTCCTGTCGCCCCACCATTGGCACTCTCGCGCAGTTCCGGCACGCTGCGCCAGTCCCCTCGCTATCGCCAGCTTCACGAGCGGTAGCGCGATGTTCGAGGCAGAAGCGCGCTGGCTGTGCCGCACCCTCGAAGGATTTGGCCCGCAGCGCCTGTCCCCGCTGCTCAATCTCGGCAGCAGCACCGCCGCGTTTCGCGAACTGACCCAGCCCTGGACCGAGGAGCAGCTGTTTCGCCCATTGCGGCGCCGCGGCATCGATGTCGTTCACGTCGATCAACGCGACGAGGCGGGGGTCGATATCCGGGCCGATTTGACCGAGCCCGCCGATCTGCCGCGGCTGCGCGCCTGCCGGCCGCGGGCGCTGTTGTGCTGCAACCTGTTGGAGCATGTGACACATCCCGATCTTCTTGCGCGCCATTGCCTCGAATTGCTGGATCGGGGCGGTCTCGTCTTTGCCACCGTGCCGTTCAGTTACCCCTATCACCGTGACCCGATCGACACGATGTTCCGACCGGACCTCGAGCAGTTGGGCGCCCTCTTCGCCGGCGCGCGATTGCTCGATGGAGCGATCATCGGCGCCGGCCGGTCGTATCGCGATGATGTGCGCGCGCGACCGTGGATCCTGCTGCGGCATCTCGCCCGCTTTCCGGCACCCTTCCTGTCATTCGAGAAATGGCAGCGCTCGATGAAGAAGCTCTACTGGCTCGCCGCCGAATACCGCATCACTTGCGGCGTGTTCGAGAAGCTGTAATGCGGCGCTCGCGCGTTGCGCCGCTCGGATGCATCGTGCCACGGCGCTGATCGCGCCGGGCGGTGATCAGGCGTTGTCCCGATGCGCCGCCGCTCGCTACTATTGCCCGATGCGCGTCCTCTACCACGTTCTCTTGTCCCCGGCCGCGCGCAAAGTGCGGATCGTGCTGCGGGAAAAGAACCTCGATTTCACGCTGAAGGCCGAGAAGACCTGGGAGCGGCGGCCGGAGTTTCTGGCGCTCAACCCGGCCGGCGAGGTGCCGGTGCTGATCGAGCCCGACGGCACCGTGCTCGCCGATTCGGCAGCGATCGTCGAATATCTCGACGAAGTCTACCGCGAGAAGCTGCTGATCGGCATCAACCCGGTCGATCGCGCCGAGGTGCGCCGCCTGACCGCCTGGTTCGAGATCAAGATGAACCTCGAAGTCACCGAAAACCTGCTCGGCGAGAAGATGATGAAACGCTATCTCGGGCAGGGGCAGCCGAACTCGCAGGCGATCCGCGCCGGCCACGCCAACCTGCCGCACCATCTCGACTACATCGGCTATCTGGTCGAGCGCCGGCGCTGGCTGGCCGGCGACCATTTCTCGATTGCCGACATCACCGCCGCAGCCCAGCTGTCGAGCCTCGACTATCTCGGCGATGTGCCCTGGGATGCGCACGAGCCGGCCAAGGAATGGTATGCGCGGATCAAGTCGCGGCCGAGCTTTCGCCCGATCCTCGCCGATCACCTGCCCGGGGTGCCGCCGCCGGCGCATTACGCCGACCTCGATTTCTGAGCCGCTTCACCCCTGTCGAGGCGATCGATCGGGCCGGGTCGAGGCGGGCGTTGAGGCGGTTTGGGCGGGTGCTGGCGGCCTTGTTTCCGGCATCGCTGCGGCGACGAGGGCTGCTGCGCACAACCCGACCCAAGCCAAGCTCAGAAAGGAGGCGCCGCCACCGAACCGGTCGGCGACCAGCCCGGCTGCGGTCGTGCTCAGCGTCGCACCACCGCCGACCGCGAGCCCGACCAGGCCGAGGCACGTCGTGTAATAGCCGGTCTCTCGCGTGATGTCGGCCACGATCAGCGGCGTCAGCACACCGAGCGCTGCGGCGCTCAGCCCGTCGAGCAGCTGAATCAGGATCATCATGAACGGGTTGACGACAGCGGCCAAGAGCGCGCCGCGGATCGGCAGCACGACAAAACCGATCAGCAGCACCGGCCGGCGTCCCCAGCTCTGGGCGATTCGCCCCGCCCATGGCGAGACCAGGGCGGTGATGAATTGCGGCCCGACGATGCAGGCGGCGATCACCAGTGGTGCGACCCGGCCGGCGCGCTGCGTCACCAGCCCGGCGGCGATCGGCAGCATCGCCGCATTGGCGAGCTGGAACAGTGCGGCGCAGAGGCAGAAGATCAGCAACCTGCGATCGCCGAGAAGCCGCCAGGAGCCGCGGCGGGCTGCAGGCTCGGTGGCCGAGACCGGTGCGCCATCCGCCGGCATCGACCGCGAGACGGATTGCTCGCCGATGGCCATGAGTGCCGCCAGCGCCGGAAGGCCGAGTGCGGCGGTCAGCAGAAAAACCGCGCGGCCCGACAGGTAGTAGCCGAACAGCCCCATCAACCCCGCGGCAAGGGCGTTGCCGAGTGCCGCATAGCGGGCATTGCGGCCGAGCCGCTCACCGAGTGCCGCATGCCCGACCAAGACTAGGCTCAGCGCGGCGATCGCCGGCCCCAGCGCGGAGCTGGCAAAGGCGTGCAGCACCTCGGCCGAGGCGATCGGCAGAAACGCCGGCCAGAGCGCAATGCACAGCGCGCTTAGCATCACCGCGACGATCGCTCCCGCTGCGGCCGTCCGCTTGCGGGTGATCGCATCGACCAGCGCGCCGCTCGGAACCTGACTGGCCATTGCCGCGATCGTGCCGGCGCTCAGCACCTCGCCGATGGCACCCAGGGTCCAGCCCGCGCTGGTCAGGTAGATCGAGATGAACGGGCCGAAGCCGGCCTGGAAATTGGCAACAAAAAAATTGAGCCAATCAAGCCCGCGTAGATGACGGTTCATTGCCGGAGAGAACGCCGCGAAAAGCCTTCGATCCGCACGCTCGCCCCGATGGCGATCGCGGCGTGCCTCACCGCGGGCTGCCGGGCGGCGACCCGCTCCCGCCTGCATGCGGCAGGGTCACGATCGAGACCGGCCGGTCAGGACCCTGGTACTCGGGAGCCGCCTCGAGCTGCGCGCGGCTGATGTCGAGAGCGATGACGTTTTTCTTGTCGCCCATATCGAACAGCAGCGCGCTCCAGTCGATCGCGATCTTGCGCGTGCCGACGCCGAGAAACCCGCCGAAATCGATGACCGCGGCCAGCGGCTTGCCGGCCCCGTTGAAGAGCACATCGACAATCGGGCCCATCTTCTCGCCGGTGGCGCTGACCACGTCCTTGCCGAGGATCGGCATCAGCCGGTCCTGAGGGACCTTCTGCAATCCGGCGGCTTGCGGTGGATTGCTGCCGGGAGGTGTCGCCGGACCGGCGCGCACCGGCGGCCCCGGCGCGACCGCGCATCCGAGGGCGGCGATCACTGTCGCCAGCAACGCCCTGCGCGATCGCCGCGAAGCCACCGCCGGTGCCGCCGAGCTGGTCCGGACAGGGACATTTTTGGCCCGACGCGGGGCTGCGGCATCACACCGCAGGTGCATCGCAGAGCCGCGGCAAACCCCGCACGGCGGCTCGGCGCAACAAGACAGGTGATTACAACGGGCGGCGTGCGACGCCGCAGACAGGAATAGACTCTTCATGATCCCGTTAGCGCTTGTGCAGGCCCGATCTTAACCAGAGCGCGGCCGTGTTCGGGAGCAAACTCATCGGATAGGGCGCTCCAGCCCGCTTATGTCAACATCATGTCAATGCGCGAATGCTGTTTCACCTAGGCAAGCATTCATGGGTCAACTTGGAGGAGATCGGGAAGCACGCGATGAATTCAGCGCAGTGGACCGAGAAATCTTGCCGTGAGCGCCCGGCCGGGCGGCCGGAC
>DATJTI010000032.1:0-95110 GCA_035503615.1 Allostellaceae bacterium
GAATTGCCGGCACAGCTGGTCGCGGCGCAAACCGCTTCCGAGGCGCACGACGCCTCGGCCTCATTGAAGCACCTGTCGGCCGGCGATGCGCGATCGTTGACCAGCGCCTTCCGAGGCGCACGACGCCTCGGCCTCATTGAAGCCCTTTGTTCTCCGATACCCCAAAAAGGGTTAGCGCTCCTTTCGAGGCGCACGACGCCTCGGCCTCATTGAAGCGACGTGACCTGCAACTTGCACCCGAAGGTGCATCCCGCGCCTTCCGAGGCGCATGACTGTGAATCGGCACGCGAGTGGGATCCCTGCCCGGAATAATACAATACATTGATCGCACTTGGCGAACTTGTTCGGGTGGGGTCCCCATCGGCGCTGATCGGGACACCCGGCAAGGCGTCCATTGTTCCGTTTATATCAAGGTCTTGATGTCGATTCGGCAGCGTCCCAGTTGCGTGCCGATTCACACGGGGTTGCGTCAGGCCGACCACGAGGCCGTGCCAAACTGACCGCCTTCCGATCGAGCGGTCATTGGCGGCTCACGAGCCGATCGAGCAGGTTCGCCCCAAACCAGTTATCCGAGCCTGTCGCAGCCCACCACATGAAAACACCATCGGCAATCGCGACGGCACTGGCGATCGAGCGGCGCTCCTGGTTGTCGCCCCGCCACCGCGCCTCGCGGCGTATGCGTGTGCCAGAAATAAGCAGAGCCGTTGATCTGGGGGGCGATCATCAGTCAGTGATCGATCGCGGCGGCTGTGCCCAGCTTGACCGTGCGCAGGGTCAGCGCCAGCGGCACGGCCAGGAGCGAGATCAGCATCAGCACCCAGAAGACGTCCATATAGCCGAGATACGAGGCCTGCGCCTGCACCTGCTGCCCAATCCATTGAATGGCCTGGTGCTTGGCTTCCCATAACGAGCTGCCTTGCGCGACGAAATAGTTCGTCATCCGGTGCAACGTATCCTGATACTGGACGCTCGACGGGATCGCCTGGCCGACGAGGCGGCTCTGATGGAACTGCTCGCGGTCCCACAGCACATTGTTGGCGAGCGAGATGCCCATCGAGCCGCCGGTATTGCGTACCGCGTTGAGCAAGGCCGAGGCCTGGTCGGTCTTGCCGGGCGGAAGACCGTCATACGATGCGGTCATGATCGGAATAAAGATCAGCGGCAGTCCGACGCCGAACAGCATCCGCGAGCGCGCCAAGAACCAAAAGCCGAGACCGGCGTACACATTGGTCAGCTCGTACATCGACAGCGCGATGACGACCGCCCCGGCGGTGATCAGATATTTGGGCTGGACCTTGGCCGTCAGGGGACCGACGACGAACATCATCACCATCGTGACGAGGCCGCCCGGCGACATCACGAGACCGGCCCAGGTCGCGGTGTAGCCGAAATCCTGCTGCACAAGCAGGGGCAGATACTGGGTCGTCGCATAGAGGATGGCGCCGATCGCCAGCATCACCACGAAACAGGCGCCGAACTGGCGCGTCCCAACCATGCGGACATCGATCATCGGGTTACGGCGGCTCGCTTCCCACGGGATCATCAGCACGCAGGCCAGCGCGCAGACGAGCGCAACCGTGGCGATAAAAGACGAGGCGAACCAGTCGTCCTCAAGCCCGCGATCGAGCACGATCTCGAGCGCGCCAAGAAAGGTCGCGACCAAAACGAAGCCGACGAGATCGAACCCGTGCTCCTGCGGTTGTTTTCGCAGTTCGGCAAGATCTTTCGGTGCTGGCAGAATGGCCGCGATCAGCGCGAACGCGGCCACGCCGACCGGACCGTTGAGCAGAAAGCACCAGCGCCAGGACAGATTGTCGGCGAGCCAGCCTCCGAGCGTCGGGCCCAACGCCGGCGCCACCACCACCGCGACGCCGAACAGCGCGAAGCCTTGGCCCCGCTTCTCCGGCGGGAAGGAATCCGCCAGGATCGACTGCGCGACCGGCACCATGCCGCCGCCGCCGAGGCCCTGCGCGAGGCGGAACAAGAGCAGCGCGTCGAGATTCGGAGCATAGGCGCACAGCAGCGAGCTGGCGGTGAACAGCGCCAGGCAAATGAGGAAGAAGGTCTTGCGGCCGAGCCGTCGGGCGAGGAAGGCGCTCGCCGTCAAGCTCACGGCGTTGGCGACCAGATAGGTCGTCACCACCCAGGACGCCTCGTCCTCGCTGACCCCCAGGCCGCCGGCGATATAGGGCACCACGACGTTGACGATGGTGGTGTCGAGCACCTCCATGAACGAGGCGAGCGCGACTAGGATGGCGATCAGCCACGGGTTGACAGCGGTGCCGCTCGCCGCAGCAGGAGCGGGCGCCCGAGTTGCGCTGGTGCTCATAGCCAGCGCCTCAGCTGCTTGTACAGCGACGGGTGCGGATTGACCCGCACGCTGACCTCGGTGGACATGCCCGGGCCGAGCGCGACGTCGGTCGGCGGATTGTCCATGACGATCTTGACCGGCACGCGCTGCACGATCTTGACCCAGTTGCCGGTGGCATTCTCCGCCGGGAGCAGCGAGAACGCCGTGCCGGAGCCGGGCTGCACGCTGGCGACATGCCCGTGGATCGTGCGTTCCGGATAGGCGTCGATGTCGATCGTCACCGGCTGTCCCGGCCGCATGTGGTCGAGTTGGGTCTCCTTGAAGTTCGCCCAGATCCAGATGTCGTCCGGTACGAACATCGAGAGGTTCGCGCCCGGCTGCGCGTATTGGCCGACCGCGGCGGTGAGTTGGACGACACGACCGGGCTGATCTGCCGTAACCGTCGTATAGGAAAGGTTCAGCTGGGCCTGTTCGCGCTGGGCTTTCGCTTGCGCCAGGTTTGCGAAGGCGCTGTCGCGCTGCGCTTTCAGCGTCGCGACCTGCCGCTGCGCCAGTTTGAGTGTCGCCTGGGCGCTGTCGACGGCGGCCTGCTGCTGATGAAGCTGCGAGGTGTATTGCTGGGCGTTCTGAACGGTTCCCGCGATCGTGCGCGCCAGGTATTGGTAGCGCGCCGCCTGCTGCTGCGCGAACACCAGCGCCGCCTGCGCCTTGTTCACCTGTGCCTGGTCGGCGGCGATCTGAGCCTGCTGCACATCGATCTGCGCATCGGTGCTCTCGATGCTGGCCTTAGCGGCGGCGACTTGCGCCTCGGCCTGGGCGAGCGCCGCGCGGTAAGGGCGATCGTCGATGCGGGCGATTACCTGGCCGGTGGTGACATGCTCATTGTCGGTGACCGGGACCGCCGTGATGTAGCCCGACACCTCAGGGGCAACCGCGAACTGGCGCGCCGCGATGTAGGCGTCGTCGGTGGTCTCGAAATGGCGGGCGTAATTCCAGTAGAGATAGCCCGCCAGCAGCGTCACGAAGAACAGGAGGAGGCCGATTGCGAACGCCAACGGGTGTCGCCACGACCGGCCCCTTTGCGGCTTGTCCCGGTGTTTGCGATCCTCTTCCAGGTCCCGGTCTTCGCGTTCGCGCGGCCATTTAACGTCGGGGGAGCGCCCTTGCGGCGCCGGCGCCCGGGCGCGCCGGAACTCCTCTCCAGCGTCTGCGGACAGCTCTTCATGGCCGATCACCTCTTGAGATGGAGGCTCCAGCAGCGAGTGCTCGTCCGTCTCTCGACCGTGGTGCTCCAGCATCTTCCCCACTCCTGCTGGCTTCGTTCGGGGAGCAGGTGAGCTTGAAATCGTTAACGACAATCGGGTAGCTGCCGAACATACTGTTCGGCGCTGCACGACAAACGGAGGCTCGGATGGATCGTCTAGCCAGCATCACAGCCTTTGTCCGGGTGGCCGAGAGCGGCGGCTTCTCGGCCGCGGGGCGGCGCCTGCACATGTCGAAGGCGACGATCAGCGACCAGGTCCTGGCGCTGGAAAACACGCTCGGCGCGCGCTTGTTGAATCGAACCACCCGCCGCGTCAGCCTCACCGAGATCGGCCGCGACTACTACGAGCGCTGTTCACAAATACTGCATGAACTGGCCGAAGCGGACGAGGCGGCCAGCGCGTTGCAGGTGACGCCGCGCGGCCATTTGCGCGTCTATTCCCATCAGGGCCTGTCCCGGTTCGTCGCTCCGGTGGCGACCCGCCTGCTCGGCGGTTACGCGGAGGTCTCGCTCGATCTGCGCACCGGCGACGCGATGATCGATGTCGTGCAGGAGGGGTTCGACGTCGCGATCATGCCGGTCTCACCGCCCGATTCGACCTTGATCAGGCGCATTTTGGCGAAATGGCGTCACGTGTTGTGCTGTGCGCCGGCGTATCTCGAAACCCACGCCGTGCCGCGCAGCCCGCTCGACCTCGCCGACCACAACTGCCTGCTTTATGCCTATTCGATCTACGGCCCGGAGTTTCATTTGATCGATCGCGCCGGCAATTTTCAATTCACCGATCCTGCAGGTAATCGGGTGGCCGGCCGGCTATCGGGCAACCTTATCACCACCAGCATTGAAGTGCTGCGCCAAGCGGTCGTCGCCGGACTGGGGTTGTGGTTGTGTCCGCCGTTAATCGTCTCCGATCTCCTCGTGTCCGGCGCGCTCCTGCCGCTGCTGCCCGATTACGCGGGACCGGAGATGGAAATCGTCGCGCTTTACCCCCATCGCCGGCAATTAAGCGCCAAGGTGCGGCTGTTGCTCGACCTACTGAGCGATCAGTTCGCCGAAGAGCAGGGAAGGCACACCCTTGCCGGTGCCCGCCACCCGTCCTCCTTGCGCCGAAATCGGACGAGCGATCCTTCCCGCGGCTGAGCCCTCGCGACGTCCCTTATCATCCGGAAAGCGCATAGCGACGAGGAGGTTTCCAAGCTGGCGCAGGGTCTCGCACCGCTGTTCAGACCAGCGAGTTCGGGTTGCGAACGTAGTCCTTGATCGCATCGGCCGCCCAACAGGCCAGCATGCCGATCGTCTCGGTGGGGCCGTTCGCGGGGTTCTGTGGGAACGCGCTGCCGCCGACCACGAACAGGTTCGAAACGTCCCACGACTGCAGGTATTTGTTGACAACGCTGGTCGACGGATCACTGCCCATTACCGCGCCGCCGACATTGTGCGTGCTCTGGTATCCGGTGATGCCGAAATGCGTGCCCTTGTTCTTGCCGCCCAGGGCCGAACCGTTGAGCGCCCGGCCGATCTCGATGCAGCGCTCGTTCATGTACTTCATCATGCGCAGATCGTTGTCGTTCCAGTCGAACGTCATGCGTAAGAGCGGCAGGCCGTAGGCGTCTTTGTAGGTCGGATCCAGATCGAGGTAGTTGTGCCGATAGCTCAGACAGGATGCGTGAATCGAGATCGACATGGCTCGGCGGTAGTACTGGGCTACGGCTTTCTTCCATTCACCCCCCCAACGCGGCGTGCCGGGCGGCACCATCTTGTTCTTGATCGGGGTCGCGCCGCTGTTCGAGGTATTCATATAGGCGCCCCCGATAAAGCCGAGCGGGCCGCGGTCGATCAGGTCACCGTTGAATTCGTCGATCGACGTATTGACCTGGCCGCCGCCGATGAACGGATTGAACTCGCGATCGTCAAAGAACACCTGCACCGAGCCGCCTTGCTGGTATGAGTAGTTGCGGCCGACCACCCCTTTGCCGGTGAGCGGATCATAGGGCGTGCCGATGCCGGACAGCAGCAGCAGCCGCACGTTGCTGAAGCAATAGGCGCCGAGAACCACGATGCCGGCCGGCTGCTCGACCTCGTTGCCGCGAGCGTCGATGTAGGTGACGCCGGTGGCCTTCCTGCCGGTGGAGTCCGTGTTGACGCGCAGCACGTTGCATAGCGGGCGCAACTCGAAGGTCGGCTGCCGGGCGAGCGCAGGCAGGACTGCGGTGAGGGGATTGGCCTTGGCGCCTTGCGCGCAGACATGGCTCGAGCAGAAGCCGCCGAGCGCGCATTCAAGCATCTGTACGCGGTAGAGGTTGCGGTAGTCCTGAGTCATCGCCGCGGTCGGGCCCTGGAACGGCACGTAACCGAGCGAGGTCACCGCGTCGGCGAACAGGGCGCCCTCACAGGTGCGCCGCGTCGGCGGGTTCGGATACTCGCGCGAGCGCGGTCCTTCGTGAGGATTGCCGCCTGCCTGGATTTCGCCGTCCAGGTTGCCGGCCTTGCCGCCGACGCCGAAGATTTCCTCGAACTGGTCATAGTAGGGCTCGATGTCGTCCCATGTGACGCCCCAGTCCTGCAGATTGCAGTCCTCGGGAATGAACGAGGCGCCATAGCGCTCCTCAATGCGCGAGCGGATCTCGAAATCATGCGGCAGAAAGCGGCGCGCATTGCCGCCCCAGTGCGCCGCCGTGCCGCCGACCATCTCGCCCGGCTTGAACGCGCCCATCTCGCGCATCGGCAGTGCGGTCTGCGCGTTATTGTTGCGAAACGTGATGGTGTCGCGCGCCAGGTTCTGAAAAATGTCGCTATGGCGATCGAACTTCAGTTCGTCGTACACGTTGGGCTTCTGAAAATCGGTGTCGATATCGAACTGCTTGCCGCGCTCCAGGCACACGACGCTCAACCCGGCGCTGGCCAGTTCCATGGACATGATCGAGCCAACCACGCCACTGCCGACGACGACGACATCGACAGGTTTCAATTTCGTAGCCGACATCTCAGCTTTCCCTGCTGCTGTTGGTGTTGCTGTTGTGCTTGATGATGACGTGCTTCGGAAAGCCTTCCGCATCGACCGGCACCCTACCGGTTTGGAGGTCGAGCACGCTGACGGGTTCGGCATGGTACGGCTCGCTGCTGGTAGCCAGTTCCCGGTATTGGCCGCTGGGCACTCCGGGGAATCCGAGCAGCTTCCAACCCGCTTTGTCGCGGTTGCCGCCGTAGAGCGGATCGGCGAAGTACCCCTCTTCGGTGTTGCGCCACAACATATCGAAGAAGAATTTCGATGACAGCGACGGCAGTAGGATCTCGTCCTTCTCCAACTCTTCGAGCAGGTGCCGTTGCCGGTCACCGGCGAGCTGCGCGAACGGCCGGTCGAACTCGGCTCTGCAGTGCTGGTCGATCTCTCGAATCGCGATGCGGTACACCTCCTGTGGCGTGAAGCGCGATTGGTAGCCCTGCTGCGGCGTGCCCTCGAGCCAGGGGCCGCCGCGATATTGACGGCCGTGGACGCCCCAGGTGCCGGCCAATTGCCGGTCGATATAGACCACCACGCCCGCATCGCGCGCCCCAGGACCCAGCTCATCGGTCGGAATCAGATGCTCGACGGCGGCCTCCAGAAAGCGAATCTCGGGCTCCAGCAGATAGAGATAGGAAGCCCCGGTCGGGTTGTCGCTCAAGGTCATCTCCTCAGTTCCCCGCTTCGGGGTGTCTCAAGTTAACCGGAAACGGAACGAATTCGGACGGCATATCGGGTGATGCTGTTGCCTGATGAACGCAGGTCTCCTGTCGAGAGATACGAAACGCGTCGGCCCGCACCCGTCAGCCGAATTTGACCGCTTCAACCAGCAATTCGCTCGACCTCATCGACCGTGATCTCCTCACCAGTTCGATCGCAGAGCGTTGTCGTGCGCGGGCTTTCATGCGCCGCGATACCTGAGCGTTCTCCAGCGAGCCCCCGGCTTCGAGATGGGCGGTAATCCCGGTTGTCCGAAACGTATGGCAACCGATTTGGACTTTCATATCAAGCCCCGCCGCGCGGCGCTGAATCATGCCACGCGTCGATCCTGTGTTCGTCCATCACGTGGAGGCAGTCGCCGGGTCGGGCTCCGCTTGACCCCGGCGATTACAAGTCGTGCGCACCGTCGCGTTTAGCGACACGCTGTTGCTGACGCGAAACTCCACGCTCGCCCTTATTTCCCCGGGATGCGCCCGGGCACCTGCATATTTTTCCGCAGTCTGTGCGGTTGGCTCACGGATGTGAATCCCTTTTCAATTCAACCTGTTAGCATCTCGCTCTAGGACCAAAGACCGCTCGCCAGACAATTGAGCTCCGGAATGCCGAACAATCCGGCCCGACGCCTCAGAGCGATGATTTTTATCTCCGCGGAAAACCGCGCGATCGTCTCCACCGTTTCCGCCAGACCGACCGTGCTCCCGGGCGTTTCGCTGACGATAATGGCGGCAATGTCGAGGGCGCGGCGCCGCACCACGTCGAGCGCCGACAATGTGTGGCTGATTGTCCCGAGATAGCTTCCGGCGACAAGCAGCAGCGGCAGCCGGAGCGCTGCCATCCAGTCGAGCACCGTGTGTTCGTCGTTGAGCGGCACCATGACGCCGCCGACCCCCTCGATCAGCAATGCATCGCCGTCGGCCTGCGCCGCCTGTCGGCAGAAGCCGACAAGCGCCCCGAAATCGATGCTGCAGCCCTCGCGGCGTGCAGCCATGTCGGGCGACAGTGGTGCTGCAAAGCGCCAGGGCGATATTTCGTCCAGCGTCGCCTCGCTCAGGTCGCGGCCGAGCGCGTCGAGGAGGATCCCGGGATCGCTGGAACCGGCATTCGCGAGGTCGAATCCGCTCGCCACCGGCTTCAAGGCCGAGACCGCCAGCCCGCGCGAGCGCAGGATGCGGACCAGCCCGGCGGTGACAAAGGTCTTGCCGATGTCGGTGCCGGTCCCGGTGACGAACACCGCCCGCATCGGCTACCGACCGAGGATACGGGTGCGGACCACGCCGGCAAGGCGATCGATCGCTGCATCGGGGTGCGCTGCGGTAAACGCAAAGCGCAGCCGCGCCGTACCGGCGGGTACGGTCGGCGGGCGGATCGCGGCGACGAGATATCCTTCCTCCTCGAGCAGGCGGGAGGCGTCGAGCGTCGCCCGGACATCGCCGATCACCACCGGCACGATCGGGCTTTGCGCAGCGTCGAGGCCCACCAGCCGGGTGAAGGCGCGCGCTTTCGCCAGAGGCAGCGCCGCGTAGGCGGGATCGCCCTCGATGATGTCGAGCGCCGCGAGCGCCGCCGCGACCATCGCCGGCGGCAGGCCGGTCGAGTAGATCAGCGTGCGGGCGCGGGTGCGGATCAGGTCGATGACCGGCGCGGAGGCGCAGAGATACCCGCCATGGCTGCCGATCGCCTTCGACAACGTGCCCATCTGCAGCGGCACATCGGCCTTTGTCCCGTCCAGGAAGCTCGAACCGCGGCCGCCGCCAATCACCCCGACGCCATGTGCGTCGTCGGACATGAGCCAGGCATCGTGCCGCCGCGCCAGTGCCGCGAGCGCGGGCAGCGGCGCCAGGTCCCCATCCATCGAGAACACGCCGTCGGTGGCGATCAGCGCGTGACGGTGCCCCCCGCGATGCTCGGCGAGGAGCGCCTCGGCGTGGTTCACATCGTTGTGCCGGAAGCCGAAGACCCGGCCGCCGCTCATCCGGGCGCCGGCCCAGATACAGGCATGTGCCAACTCGTCGACCAGCAGAAGATCGTCGCGCCCGATCAGCGCCGGGATGATGCCGGTGTTGGCCTGATACCCCGAGCCGAAGACGCAGGCGCCCTCGGTGCCCTTGAGCCGCGCCAACCGCAGCTCGAGCTCGGCGAACAGCGGATGGTTGCCGGTGACCAGCCGCGACGCGCCCGAACCCACGCCGTAGCGGCGCAGCGCCGCCGCTGCCGCGTCGACCACGCGCGGATGGTGGGTCAGGTTCAGGTAGTCGTTGCATGAGAAAGACATCAGCCGGCGGCGATCGCGCACCACCCAGATGCCGTCCTCGCGCAGCGTGTCGACCAGCCGCCGCCGCAGGTTGCGCGCGTCGAGCTCGGCGAGCTTTGCCGCGGCGAAGGCGTCGAGGCTGTCCATCCGTCTATCTCCGCTCTGCGAGCACGCGGCAGATGGCGCCCGTCAGCCGCTCCAGGTCATCCTCGCCGATGGTCAACGCCGGGGTCAGGTAGACGATGTTGCCGAACGGCCGGATCCAGACGCCGGCCTCGATAAAGCGGCGCTTCAGCGCGTTCACGTCGCCGAGCGTGTCGAGCTCAACGACCCCGATTGCGCCCTTGACGCGGACGTCGCGGACCCCCGGCATCGCCCGGCACGGCGCGAGTCCGGTGCCCAGGCGCTCGGCGATCACCGCAACCTGGGCCAGGCGATCCTCCTCGGCGAACAAATCGAGCGAGGCGTTGGCCGCCGCGCAGGCCAGCGCATTACCCATGAATGTCGGCCCGTGCATCAAGGCATGCGCCGGATCGTCCGACCAGAAGGCGTCGAACACCTTGCGGCTCGCGACCGTCGCCGCGAGCGGCAGCGTGCCGCCGGTCAGCGCCTTCGACAGCGTTACGATGTCCGGGGTCACCCCGGCGGCATCGCACGCGAACATCGTCCCGGTGCGGCCGAAGCCGGTGAAGATCTCATCGAAGATCAGCAGCAGCCCGCAGCGATCGGCCGCGGCGCGCAGGCGGTGCAGCACGTCGGGCGCGTGGAACAACATGCCGCCGGCGCCCTGTACCAGCGGCTCGACGATGATCCCGGCCAGCTCGTCGGCATGGCGGGCGAGAAAGCGGTTGAGCGCCGCGGCACTCTCCTCATCGCGCGGCAGATCGATGATGTGGTGCTGCGGCAGGAACCCGGCAAAGGCGCGGTGCATACCCTCATCCGGATCGCATACCGCCATCGCGCCGGTCGTGTCGCCGTGATACGCGCCGCGAAACGCGAGAAACCGGGTACGGCCGCGTTCGCCGCGGTTCAGGCGGTACTGCACCGCCATCTTCATTGCGACCTCGACCGCGACCGAGCCGGAATCGGAAAAAAACACCCGGTCAAACCCCGCCGGCAGCAGCGCGCAGAGCCGGCGCGCCAACACATAGGCCGGCTCGTTGGCGAGGTCGCCGAACATCACATGCGGCATCAGCGCGAGCTGTCGCCGCACCGCGTCGCAAATTCTCGGATGGTTATAGCCGTGGCAGGCGGTCCACCACGAGGCGATGCCGTCGACCAGTTCACGGCCGTCGGCAAGGACGATGCGCGTGCCCTCGGTGCGCGCCACCGGGAGGGCCGGCATCGCCGTCTTCATCTGGGTGTAGGGCAGCCAGACATGCCGCACCCCGGCCGCGTACCAATCGGGGACAGAGGTCACCGGCGCGACCCGGCTGCCGGCGTGGCGGTTGCAACGAGGCCGAGCCGGGCGAACCGCGCATGGCCGCGGTCGGCTCCCGGGTTGGCACTGGTCAATAGCTTGTCGCCGGCGAAACTCGAATTGGCGCCGGCGAGGAAGTCCCGAGCCGAGCAATTTGCGGTGCGCATTGTCTGGCTCACGATTTTGGAGCTCGAACAGGCAGACGATTACCACGCATTATGCCGCCACGGATCTGCACGAGACGACCATCTCTTCGCCGACAATGCCGTCAAAGGTGCTCTGGCGGCTGGCCAGGGGCCGGGAGATCCGTAGCTTGAAACACACCGGATAGGGGCCGAGAAACAGACCGCCGCGGGCGCGGCGTAAGAGATAGGTGATCCGGCGCCGTGCCGGATGGTGCCGGCAGGTCCCGTCTCGATGTTCGACGCACCATGCCGTTCCAACCCCACTTGCAGTGTTTCGTCTGCCGGGCGAGCATGAGGTCACGTCGCCCGGCGGATGGTCGCGCCAGGCTTCGGACGGAGCGCTGGCATGGCCTGGATCCTGAGCATAACGACAATCGATGTCGGACAGGGCGAGAGTTCGCTGATTGTTGCGAACGACCCGGCTGCCGGACAACGGCGTACCATGCTGATCGATGGCGGCCTCGCCGGCTACGCACGAACCGTCCATGGTTACGTCGCCGCCCAGCTCGCCCTGTTGGGGGCCAACCGGCTCGACCATATCGTCGTCAGCCACTACGACGAGGACCATTCCAGCGGGATCACGGCGCTGTTGCTGGCCGACAATCTGGACGCGATCGTTCGCATTGTCACCGCCGCGGCCGTCGCCGCGCGGGCGGCCAGCGTGCTGGTCGGCGGAACCCGCCAAAATCAGATCGCCGCCGGGGCCGCCGCCGCCGTTGCATGCATGCGCGGCGGCTATGATGACGGCCATGGGAACAACCATGCCAATGTCGCGGTAACCGCCGGCCAATACGCCGACGCAGTGAATTTTCCTGGCGGCACGACAGATGCCGCCGCGGCGACCCGCGGTGTAAGCGAAGGGAACGACGCCGCCGACAATGCGATGAACCTGAACGGGTCGATCGTCCATGCCGCTCCGCGCAGGAACGCCGCGGCGCGTGCGATCGGCATCGCCGCGGCCACGACGCCGGGCAACCCTGCGGCGAAGCAGGCAGCGGCAGCCAATGCGGCGTTCATGGGACTGCGCGCGGCGGTTCCGACGGTCAGTCGCTTCCGAACCGGCGGGCTCTACCGCAACACGCAGGTCATTGACATCGGCAATACCCACCACACGCCGGCGGAATATCAGCACTCCGTCGCGGGCCATGTGTCGTTCGGCGGCACTGTTGTCACGGCACCGGGCGTGGATCGCCTCCGCACCGGTCTCGCCGCCGGCAATCTCGGCGACGAGATTCTCTGGAACAGCGGTCCGAACGCGATTGCGGCACCGGCAAACTCGCCGGCCGCGTTTGTCGTTGCCAACAACCGCAGCGTCTGGCGCGCGCCGGCGAACCAGCTTCCGGTGAACTCCGGGCAGGCGGACAATGATGTCAGCATCGGATTGATCGTCCGCTTCAATCGATTCTTCTTCTACACCGCCGGGGACCTGCCCAGCCAGGGTGACCAACTCGTCGCCAACTCGGTGATGAACCGGCAACTGCCCGACCCGCAGAACCCGCCGGCCGGCCTATTCCCGCTGCCGGCCAAGATCGCCGCGTTCAAGTGCGGCCATCACGGCTCGCAATATTCCACCAGCAACGCGTTCCTTCAGACAGCGCTGGCGGAGACCGCCTTCGTCTCTTGCGGCGTCAACCAGTTCGGGCAGGGTGAGAACCATCCGGCCCCCGCGCTGATCAACCGGCTGCACGGCGACGCGACCATCGACTATTTCTTCCTGACCAATTGCAACTACGTCACGGCGAATGTCCCGGCGTCGAACGGGAACAACCAGCTCGTCGCGATCGGCAACAAGTCGCGGGTGTGCGGCGACAACGGCCAAGCCAATCTCGCGGTCGGGCGCCCGCGGGGCGATGCGAGACTGACGATCAGTGAGGCCGAGTCCACCTCGAACAACGCCGGGCTGCCGCTTCGGCAGTTCCACGTGACGTATTTCGACGACGACAACAACGGCGTCGGCCCGTTCGGTGTGCCGATCCCGGTGGGCATGCGGACCGAGCACGTGCCGTTCTGAGCAGCGCGATGATCGTTCCCGCCTGACGCCGCGCCGCGCGCCAGGCGGGTTGTCGCAGCACCCCTCAGCCGGGCTGGATGACGACTTTCGCCGGCTGGCCGGACACCGTGCCGGGACCGGCCTGCGCGCCGGTCGCACCGGCGGGGCCGGTGCCGCCGCGGGATCCCCCGCCGTTCCCCTTGCCGCCCGACCCGCCGCCGCCGCCCGGCCCGCCGCTGCCGGGCGGGCCGCCGGCACCGCCATTGCCCGGCGGTACAACCTGCGGCAGTCCGCCTTGCAAGAGCTTCGCGAGGTCGCCGGCGGGCACGGTGACGACGATGTTGCCGCTGGCGTTCACCGCATTACCGCCCGGCCCGCCTGGCCCGCCGGTCCCGCCGGTCCCGCCCTGGGCGCCGCTGCCGCCGCCGTTGCCGGTGCAGCCGCAGGTCCGGCCGTCGCCGCCATTGCCGCCCTGGCCGCCATCGCCCCCTGGCCCACCGGGCTGGCCGTTGCCACCGGTGCCGGAGCGCGTGGCGACGATCACCTGATAGCCGGTGGGAACCGTCACCTGCCGCGTGACCGTGATTATCGCCATCTGGCTGGGAATGCCCGAATTGCCGGTGGCTCCCGGCGCCCCCTGGGTGCCGGTGGCGCCACGCGTCCCATTGCCGCCGCCCGACCCGGCGATGCCCGCCGAGGAACACTGGCCGGGCGCCCCGGATTGCGCCTGTCCTGGGGTCGGCGGCTTCGACGGGGCCGGAATAGCGGCGCCGGTGGCCCCCAGGATGTTGAAGTCCCCGGGCGCACCGGGCGAGCCGTTGCGCGTCAGGGTCTCGCAGGTAAATTGCAGCGGCGTTTTGTAGCAGATCACATTGCCGCCGTTGTTCATCGTGAAGTCGCTCAGCACGACCACGCGAAGTTCGCCGTTCGGCGTCGACAGGTCCCACGGCGCGGAGATCGTCTTCGGTTCCGCCGATGCCGTCACATGCACCGTCAGCGGCAGCCGCACCTCCGCGGCAGCCTTGTCAGCCGCTGAAATCGGCGCGGTGCCGAAGAGGTGGCTATGCACGCGCTCCAATAGGCCATCGTCGCCGAGGTCGATCCCTTCCAACAACGCGGCCAACGCCGAATCCCGCTTCGGATCCTCGGCTCCGGTGTCGAGCAGTTGCCGCAGCTCATCCAGCGTATGCACCTGCACGACGCTCTCGACCACGCCGCGCTTGGCGTCGGCCGCGTTGATACCAAGCCGCCCCAGCCGGTAGTTCAAGTCGAACATGTCAGCCCCCTTCAGCCGTAAACGTCAGGCACGAGCCGGCGCTGGCGACCGCGCGTCCTGTGTCGCCTCTTCCGTATGCGGCTCCTCGTTGAGGAACATCGGCGGCGCCGGGCGATCCCGGCCCGGCCGCCCGGGTGCGCCGGGATCGCCGTTGCGGCCGGGCGCACCCGCGGCACCTCCGGAGCCCGGCGGCCCACCGGCGCCGCCGCGCCCACCGGCTCCGGCGCGGCCCCCCGGCCCGCCGAAGGCCGGCAGCGGCCGCAGCTCGATGCGCCCCTGATCGGTTGTGCGCGCCAGTACGTAGACGTTGGATGCGATGCCGCCGGACCCGCCGGCGCCGCCATCGCCGCCGCGCCCGCCATCGCCGCCATCGCCGCCTTTCCCGGGGGGTATCGTGATCTGCCGCGCGTCCACGCCGTCTGCGCCGGCGCCGCCTGTGCCGCCCGCGCCGCCATCGGCGCCGTCACCGCCATGGCCGCCCTCGCCGCCGGCAGCCAGGATGGCGACATGGCCGACAACCTCGCGCAGCGTGATCTCAGCGAGTTTCGCGGCCCCACCATTGCGCCCGGCCCCACCCGGCGACCCGTCCTCGCCACGTCCGCCCGCCTGCCCGTCCTGCAGCTGCGGCAGGTAGGCGCCGACGAGGCGCGGCCCGAGCAGCGTCGGCACCGTCGGGGGTGTTCGCCCAGGTGCGCCGACCGTCCCCGGCCGCCCCGCGCCGCCGCCCGCGCCGTGCAACGGGCCTTCCCGCGCGTCGACAGAAAACGGCGTCGGCAGGATGCCGATGTGATAAGAGCCCGCCGGCTCCGGCCGGTCGCTGCCGACGATGCGCTGGCACAGCAGGAAGAACAGGTTGCCCTGCACGATCAGCCGTGCGCCCGGCCGCAGGACCAGTTCGCCGACATTGACCACGCTGATCACGTCGTCGCGCGCATCGAGCCCCCACGCCTCGCCGCGCACGCTGACATCCCACACACTGTCCGTCGCCACGACCCGCCGGCGCACGCTGAGCGCACGCGCGTGGAACGGCAGGTGCCTGGCCAGACCGGCGAGGTCGGATTCGGCCACCGCACAGCCTGCGAAGGCGCCCGCTTCGCAGCGATCATGCACGCCTTGCCCGATCCGGAGGCGGGCCAGGATGACCGGATTGAAGAAATGCCGGCGCCTGATCGCGCGCATCGCCTCATCGGCCATCGACAGGAACCGGCCATGCTCGAGCGATGGCAGCAGCAAATCGGATACGACCGTTTCGCCCGTGGCCAGCGCGGCGCGGTCATGGCCCAGTGCATCGGCGCGGCGCAGGAACTCCGCTTCCTGTTGCGGTGTCACGGCACCCGGCCGGCCGGCATCAGGCTGTCGATGCGCGCGAAAGGCCGCTTGCGCTGCACGGCGGCGAACATCGCCTCCTGGTCGCGCCGCGCGGCAGGCTGCGCATGGTGGCAGCGCGGATTGGCGTCATTGTAGACGCACAGCACGCGGTCGTTGAACCGGACGCGCGCGAAGCCGGCCATTTCCAGCAGCGGGAACATCACTGCCGCATCCGCCGCGGCGCGCAGCCATCGGCCCCGGTCGTCACGAAAGCAGGCCAGGTCCGGATCCTGGTCGGCAATGCGGCGGAACAACGCGGCGCGGAAGCTGCGCAGATGCGAGACACGGGAGCCGCGCCGCAGCGTGCGGAAATCCGCCTCCGACGCGAACGGCTGCGCGAAGCCCAGCGCACCGTCAGGGGTGGTGAACTGTCCGTAGGTCACCCAGCAATCGCTGCGCGCATGGAGATCGGCGACATGGGCAAGCGCGTCGGGCGCGGCGAGCCAGTCATCGCCATCCAGCATAACGACGATGTCCTCCTCCTCGCACACCTCGCCGACAGCACGATGGAGGTTCCACAGCGCGCCGCGACTCTCGGCATTGTCGAGGCGCATGATACGTGCGTCGTCCGTCGGGATGCAGCACTCGCTGCCATCCGTCGAGGCATCGTTGATATAGCAGGCGAGGACCTCCGCGCCGCGCTGTTCGAGCACGCTCGCGACGTTGCGGGCGAGGAAGGCGCCGGCATCGCGGAATGGCGCGAGGACGACGACGCGGCGCCGCGCCGCGCGAGCCTCCGCCGGCATCGGAAACATCGCCTCGACCGCCAGGCGGCGGGCGTGACGGGCGGTCGTGATGATCTCGAGCGGCGGGTCGACCGGCTGGTTCAGAACGGCGTTGAACGCCTCGATCGCCTCGGAGACGCGCCCGACCGCGCAGGCGCATAGCCCGTATTCGAACGCGAAATGGTATGCGTAGATCGCGCGGGCGATGAACAGATAGTCGTCCGGGTAGCGGATGCCGTGGCCTGCCAGGGCCGCGAACAGGTACCCCTGCGCGAACTCGCCGCGCTCGCGATAGTGCTGCACGATATGGAAAATCGGCTCGAGGCGCGTCGGCCGTGCCGCATAGGCGACGAGCAGAGCCTGCTGCACGCTCGCCCAATCGGTGCCGAGCCAGTCCTGCATCACCGCCGCGCGAAACAGCGCGTACCAGCGCTCTTCCTCCCACCCCGCATGGCGTGTGCGTTCGCGATACCAATAGAGCGCCTCTGCGAAGCGGCCGAGATGAGCATAGGATTCCGCCAGATAAAACATCGCGCGGTAATCGGCCGGGTCGCGCGCCAGGGCTTCGGTGAGCAATGCCGCGTCGCGCGTGAACTTGTTCGCGCGGTTGCCGCCATCGCCGTGATGCACCAGCGAGACGGAGGGCAGCACGCCATCGGTCGTGGCGGTATCGGCGGTGATGTATTCGTGCGTCACGCCGATGAAGCGCCAAGCGTGGCGGCTGGCGACCAGCATCACCTGCGCATAGTCGAGCAACGGGTCGTCGTAGCGCAGCCAGTAACGATCGGCGATGAGGGATCTCTTGAAGTCCGGGTCGCGCACCGCCAGCGTCATGTCCGCGTCCAGGATCAGGACATAGTCCGCACGGAGCCGCGCGAGCGCGATCGCCGCACTGCGGTTGTGCCCGAAATCGACCCAGGCGTGATGATGCAGTTCACCGGGTATGCCGTCGAGCGCCGCCATCACCAGATCGGGCGTGCGGTCGGTCGATCCGGTGTCGCAAACGACCCAGGCGTCCAGATACGGCCGCACGGAGGCGAGCGCACGCCCGATCACCGCCGCCTCGTCGCGCACGATCATGCACAGGCACAGCGTTGGCTCACGCGCGCCGGACATAGCGCACCGATGCGGCATAGGATGCGGGCAGCGGCACGCCGACAGTCAAGGTCTTCGACCCGCTGACGAACTGCGCGGTGTTCGGGGAACGGGCGGTCCAGTACACGCCGCGCGCGTAGGTGCCGGACGGATTGCCGCCATCGTCGGCATAGCCGCCGAGCACGGCGTTGAATCCCGCGTCCCCGCCCTGGATCAGTTGGCCATAAGCGGCGCCGGCACTGCCAAACCGGTTCAGCAGGCTGGTCCAGTCCTCGGGCGTCGGCACGGACCAGCCATCCGGCGCGTTCGCCACCGCGGACTCCCACTCGTACAGCCGGCCAAACTGCGCATCCTCCGTGGGCGAGCCGTAATCATACGAGCCATGCGCGGCATAGGCGTAATTCTCGGTCATCCACAGCGTGTCGCCCAGCAGCGCCACCGGATAGGCGCGCCCCGCCTTGTCGCGCACGAACGCGACGCGGACATAGACGGTGAACTGCAAGGCGTTCAGGAAGCCGTTGTTGCCGTCGTAGCTTTGCAGGCTGAGGAACAGCGGCTCGCTCGAATCCTTGGGCGGCACGGTCAGGCTCGTCGAGTCGTAGGCCAGCGGCTCAGGGTTCGGGTAGCGGACAACCAATGGCGGGATGGCGGGCGAGGAGGGCAGCAGTTGCACGCGGGCGACATCCAGCATGCCCCAGCGCAGGCGCAGCGTGGCGCTTTCACCGGGCTTGTGCAGTTCGACGATCGGGTCCTCCGCGTGAAAGGACAGCAGGCCCCGTGTCGGCGGCGCGTCCTGCTTGACGATATCGAGCACGAAGACATGGTCGTCGTATGCGGTGGTCGCGTCCTTCATGAAGCCGGTGAACAGCAGATACATCTGCGTATGGCCGACCGGTGTGAAGGAGATGATGTTCGAAAACTCGAACGTCACGTTCGCGTTTTCATCGGTGCCGAGGATCTGGACCGAGGCGGGCGTCAAGATCCAGGCCGGATGCGGCTGGCCGCCCGCGACATCCGGGTTGGTCGTGCCCCACGGCGTCGCCGGGCTGACCTTCGGATTGGCCACGATATTCCACGCCGAGCCTTGCGGGGCGGTGTCGCCCTGGCGGTCGTCGGGTGCCAGCCCGCCGGCGGTCCTGGCATAGACGAAGGTAGCGCTCACGCTGGGCTGCCCGGACTTTTGCGCGCCCGAAAAGACCGGCACGGCCGCGGTGTTCTTGATGTTCAGGAACAGGCTGTTGATCAGCGGATCGCCGGCGGCGGAGCGGTAGATGCTGCCCTGGTTATCCAGGTTTACTTGCAGGATGTCGGCCAGCGAGGCATTGCCGGGCTTGGGCGGCGCCTTCAGCAGCAGCGGCGCTGAGATGTTCAGCGGCACCCGGCCGGTCAGGTTGGACGGATTGATGTTCAGGAACTTCGATGCCGGGACCTGCGTGCTCTTCACGCCCTTGATGGTGAAGCGGATTGCATCGGCGGCGGCCCAGGTCGCGTTTGCGGTGGCCTTCAGGATCAGCGCCAGGTGCGCGGCGTCCACCGACAGCGTCCAGCCGGCCAGATCGATCGTCATCGCTTGCAATTCGGCCGCCGTGAAGACCGGCGTCGGCTGGCCGAAGATCAATAGGGTGGATGGCGGACTGGCCTGGATGCCGATCTCCGCCCCGGTCGCATTGGTCAGCACGACGTCCAGTGCCGCCGTCACGCCCACCTCGATCACCGGGCCATCGAGCGCCGGGTTGTTCACCGTGAAGCCGATCGGGGCGGTGATGCTCATTGCTGCTTGTCACTGTCGGTTTGTGGCGTCAGCAGCAGCCAGCCTTCCAGCAGGCGTTGCGGGCTGAAGCCGTAGGTCGCGTGATCGGACCCCGCCCTGGCCGGCAGCGGTATCGGCGCCGCGCGCGTTGCCACCCAGGACCAGCCGAAGCCCGCCTCGATGGGCAGCGGCAGCGACAGGCCGCCCGATGGCCGCAGCACCGGATGCGTGGTGAAGCTGACGGCGATCTTGCGCAGCGCGTCGGCGTATTGGTCGGACGGGATCTGCTGCTCCACCACCGGCAATATGCCGGTCGTGGCATGCACCGGCGCGCGCGGATCGACAATCAGCGTGACGAACAGGGCGGCGCCGTTGGGCGTCACCGACAGCGTGTTCACGGGCGGCTGGACGACGTGGTGCTGCCCGCCCCCGGGCGCCGCCGGGGAGTAGACCGTGGTGTACCGCGCGTTGCCGTCGCTCTCCGGCAGATAGGCCACCAGCCCGTCGTCGATATTCGGCAGATTGCCCAGGCGGACGCAGAACTGCACATCGCCCATCGCCGCACTCGTGTGCGCCTGCCGCTCGGCATAGTCGGTCCAGTTGTTGGCGACCGCTTGCCGCAATGCACTCGCACCCTCGACATTGGCCTGGCTCAGCGGCAGCACACTGCCCAGCGTTGCCAGCGCAATCCGCGTCCGCGTGATCGCAAGCGGCCGGCCGACCAGCACCGACAGCGCGACATCCTGGGCCATGGTGGCCGGATTGATGAAGCCGTCGGAGTGCTCGATCGTCGCCATCAGGTCGTTGAGGAAATCCGCATCGCGCCCGGCAATGAAGCGCATCAGATCGGCCAAATGCGGGTTGACCGGCGGTTGCAGATCCTGGTCGAGGTTGCTCGTCGGATTGCCGATGTTGCCGGGCCGGGTGCGGTATTTCAGCCGGTTGTTCTCGACGCCGAAGGAGCCGATCGCATCGCCAGCATCGGTATAGAACATCAGCACGACATCGAGGTGATTCGGCACGATCCAGCCGCACACGGGCGACGTCGCGGGGTGGTCGTTCATCTCGACGAAATCGGTGTCGACACCCGGGACCGCCGCGTTGTGCGTGGCCGACAGCCAGTTGAAGTCCAGCCGGCTCGGCGCCAGCAGCCGCAGCGGCAGGTAGACCTTCTGCGCATTCGCAGCATCGCCGTCGCGCGGCCGCAGATCCTGCGAGGGCACCACGGTCAACGCGCCGGATTTGGTCAGCGGCGTCTGCAACGTCATGACCTGGCCGAACACATCGACGATGTGCAAGCTGGTGACTTCGAGAAAGCCCGAGCGCAACGGACCGAAATTAAACTGCGCGAGCAGCCCGGTGGAGATCGGCGCAAAAGCGTTGAACGCCGAATCGTACCAATCGTCCCGCGCGTCGGCCACCGCGGCGGCGGCGATCGCCGCAGTCACCGGGTCGAACAGTGGCCCCTGCACGAGATTCGCCACCGTGATCTGCGGGATTGGCGCGCGCAGCACCTGTTCGACGGAAAATCCGCTCAGCGACTGCGACAGGGTACGCCGCGCCGCGAAGTCGTCGCGTGCGGTGACAAGTTCCGGGTCGGACCCATCGTCGCGGAAATCGGTTCGGTAGCGGTCGATCTGGGTGGTCAGCGATTTGGTCGGCGCAACATTCAAAACCACTTCGCCGCTGTAGGTGATGGGCTTGCCGGTGGTGAAGCCGGCGACCGGCGCATTGCCCAACAGCCGGTAGTCGTAGTCGATCGCGTCGGGACCGAATTCGTATTTGTCAAGCACCAGGCTCGGCACATAATCGGCGCCAGGGCCAGGGGACAGCGGATCGAGCTGCAAGCTCCAGGTCAGCCAGACCGGCAGGAACGGGTCGACCCTGGTCGCGGTGAACTCGGGCAGCGCGGTCTGCACCGTCCAGCCCACCGCGTTTGGCGGATAGGCGGCGGTGGCATTGACAAAGCCGAAGGTCAGTGTGAGCGAATCCGTGGTGACCGCAACGCTCGCGTTCGGCGCCGGCACGTAATCGCTCGCGTGCACCCGCGCGAACAGACCGGATTGCGTCGTCGCATCGAGCGGACTTTGCCCGCCTTGCGCAAGTCGCAGCGCGGCCGCGAAGCCGGTCGGGTCGGGCAGCGCCGGGTTGCCTGGTCCCGGCATCGCCGCCAGCACCTGTCCCAAGAGCGGCGCGGCGAGCGGCATCAAAAGCGCGGCCTCGCCGGCCAGCGCCGTCGCGGCGGCGCCGTCGCGCAGGCCGGCCGGCACGCTGGGCATCCCGGTGACCTGCCCGGCGCCGATGCGGAAGCTTGGCCCGTGCGGCGTCGTGACGACCAGCGTGTCGATCAGCTCGGCCGCCGTGCGGACCGCGATGGCTCTGTCGGGACCGTTGCGGCGCGCCGGCTCGATGCGCTTGCCGGACATCAGCAGCACCGGGTCGCCGGGCAGCCAAAACGGCGGGGCCGCCGTCGCCTCCAATATCCAGGGATCGGCGGTTTTGATCCCGTCCAACGCCCGCTTGACGACGCCGAACGCCGCGACCAGCCGTGTCGCGGCGGTATCGCCGATGTCGGTCGTGGTCATGGCGACAACGTGGTTGGTGACGGGATCGAGGGCGTACTGCACCAGCCCGACAGCGGCACCGGTCGCCGTTACCGCGCCCAGCTCGCCGCCGCCCGAGGTGGCGAGGAACGCCGACAGCGCGTTGGTGTCCACCACCGGCGCGGGCAGGGACGGGTCGGCGGCCAGCGCGACCGCCTGCTTGACGTAGACCACCCAGTCCATGAACAACTGACGGCGTTGCTCCGCCAGTCGGGCGCGGCCCGCATCATATGCCTGCTGCGCGACATTCAGCAGGTGCAGCTGCTCGGCGAGCGTCAACGGCAGCATCACTTCCACCGGCTCCGCCGGGGGGCTGTCGATTTTCGTCGGATCGGGCCGCGGTGCGATGGTCCAGCGCAGGCCGCCGAACCGGCGGGAGAAGGCGCTGCCGTGCAGCGTCTCGGCCAAGGTCAGCAACTGGTTGCCGCGCGGCTCGAGGTCGCGCAGCGCGCCGATCTGGAGCGCGTCCAGCAGGAATTCGTAGTTGCCCAGCACGCCCGACCCGCCGGGCGGCGCCAGGTGGCTCTTCACCAGCGTCGAGACCGTCTCGGGCGTGGTGTTGCCGATGGTCAGTTCCACCGCGTCGGTCCACGCCGCCGCGCCGCCATCGGCAGCCAGGAAGGGGAGGTCGCGTTCCGGGTGCAGCTGGTCCCAGACGATCTCCTGCGCCAGCCCCGCGACCAGCGTGCTGGCCGGCGCCGTCAACGTGTCGAGCGTGCCGTCGGCGTGCAGCGCGAAGGACAGCGCGGCCTTGCGGAACACCCAGCCCATCGTCTGCTCGGCCAGGGTCACGAACACATCGGCCGGGTCGACCTTGACCCTCACGTTCTCGGCCGTGCTTTGCTTCACCTGCCGATCGAAGTCGGCGCGCACCCGGTCGGCGAAGCCGGTCAGCGGATCGGTCGCCGGGTCGGATAGCCAGCCGATGACCTGGTAGCCCACCGTGAAGCGCAGGCTTGCCGCATTGTTGATCGCGGCGAAGATGTCGGCGGCGCCGGCATCGCCGAAACTGTCCCAGAAGCCGAACACGCTGCAGCAATCCGGGTAATAGGCCGAGAAGGCCGGCCCGACGAAGCCGATCGAGGTGAGGTGCAGCGCCTCGCCACGCGGCCCCTGGTAGTTCGGCAGGTAATCCGCAGGCTGTTCCTGCCAGCCGTCCGCGTCGAGCACGCGGCCCATGAACGAGTATGGCGCCGCACCGTCCGCGCCCGAGCCCAGCGGCACGGCGACCGCCGGACGCTGCACCTTGCCATCCGGATCGGGTGGTGCCGATGCGCTGATGTAGTCACTTTCCACCACCCAGCTTTTCCAGCGCAGCCCCGTCTGCCCGGGGATTCCGAGCCAGCGCGTCACCAGCCAGCGGTTCGGCACCGGCGGGAACCTCACCGGGCCGCCGCCGGGCGCCTGCACGCCGCGACGGAAGAAGTCGGGGAGGTCCCAATGCAGGTGGATCCCCGCGCCCAGCCGATCCGACGCGCTGTTGAGGGCGAGCGGCCGCGCGATCGTGTCGCCGGTGCTGGCATCGTGCGCGCTCGGCTGGTAGGGCAGGTTGTCGAACGCAACCGTGCGGCCCTTGAACCTGGGCGTCACGTTGCTCTGGTCATACGCGCTGACGCGAACTGCAACGACGTTCAGTGGCACGATCGCGGTCACGCCGGGCCCCGGTTGATGAAGCTCACCTTGCCTACGCCCTCGGTCATCTCAAAGCCGATATCGGCGGCGTTCACCGCCGTCCGCCCGTTGGTCTTCGCGACCAACGCCGCTATTTCGGCGAGCTTCAGCACGCGCCGCGAAGTGGACCGGAATGCGTCCCCGATCGGCAGCGGGTCCGTCTTGCCCAAGAGCGTGATGCGGCCGTCCGTCGTGGTGAACTTCATCAGGACCTTGGTGGCGCTCGGCGCGCCGTCGGTCGCCGGCATGTAGGAATCGATGCCGTAATGCAACGCTTCCGGCGCCTCGTGGAGGTCGACCTGGTAGGGCTCGCCCTCGACCAGGCAGAATAGCGTATCGGATTGCTCCCCCAGCCGATCCAGCCGACGGACCGGCAGCAGCAGCGGCGCCCCCGGATCGTCCGGCGTGTGGCCCTTCGGGTAGACGTTCACACCCAGCCCGGGATAGTCGCTGACCACCTTTGAGCGCAGCACGAAGCCGTTCCAGGGCTGGGCGGCGGCGGCGCCGACCGGCTGCGGCGTGCCGATTGCGGCGAGCGCGTGGGCCTGCGCCGCCCGCCGCTTGCGCCGTGGTGCCGCCGCGCGGCTGGCGCCGGCGATGTCGGGCAGCACGGCGGCATCGAGATTGGCGGACGGCCCGGCGGCGGCCGTCAGGTTGCGGCCCAGGCTGAAGGCGCCATCCAGCAGCGCTGCGACCCAGGCCGGGTCCAAGCGGAAAAAACGGATCGATTCCGGCGGCAGCATGCCCTCGTCGGGCACCAGATAGGGAAACGGTACGCCGATCAGCGTATGCAGGCGGCCGAGCCACGCAGCGATGTCGGTCGGCACGCTGAGCGTGCCCAGCCGGCTTCGCACCTGCGCCGGCGAGGCGAAGGCGGCCGCGATGCCGGTCTGCATGCGGGTGTGGACGGAGGATTTCACCGTTGCTCCTCCGTCGCTTCCCGTCCCGCCAGCCGAACCATGTCCATCGTCCGGTGCAGGAGATAGGCGCCGGGTCGCGGGGTGGCGGAGACGGCCGCCAGCGCCGGCGCCGCGGAGAGCGCATTCAGCATGGCGTCGATCAGCTCCCGCTCGGCCGCGTCCACGACCGCCGCGGCGAGGCCCTTCTTCCAGGCGTACAGCGCGGTCGAGAACGTTGTGTCCTGCAACGCCGCGAGGCGCCCGATCGTCCAGGCGGCGGAGAGCGAGACGTCCAGCATCCCCATCGTCGGGTCGAAGACCATCAGTTTGTCCGGCGAGGGCACCGGCAGATGCGGCATCGGCCCGCCCGCGGTCGTCGGCAGCAGCGGCCCGCGATACCACGACACCGTGTTGCCGCCGTCGCGCAGGTCGTGATCGAGCGGCACATAGCCCATTGCGAGGGCCAGGCTCACCGGGACGGTGGCGGCCGGCCGGTCGAGGCGCAGGTTGGTGTTGGCGGCATCGCCAGCGCCGCCGGCGCGGCCGTTCAGCGCCGACAGCCGGTCGACAAAGGTCGCGGGTTCGCCGGTGGAAAAGAAGGTCCAGGCCTGCAGCACCGCGAGCCGGACCGACTTTGACATGACAACGCTGGGGTCGCTCGGGGCGGTGCCGTCCGCGTCGGCCGGCAGGAAGCGCCACATCTGCTCCAACGAAACCAGATAGGCGCGGGTCTGGCGGTTGGATTGCGGCAGGCGCGTGCCGACGACGATGGCGAAGGTGCCGATCGGGTCCTCCGGCTCCGCCGCGCCGGCGGCCAGCGGCTTGTTCTCGATCGAGAGTTCACGCACATGCGCACTGAGCTTCAGGTCGTCTACGGTCGGCGCGATCGCGACAAACAGCGTCAGCGGGATGTCGATGATCTGGATCGCGTCGTCCAACGTCTCGCCGATTTCCAGCCCCGTCGTGTCGGTCGCATCGTCGAAATAGGAGTAGTTGTCGCCCAGCGTGCTGCGGCCCTGGTCGTCTTTCAAAGCCGCTTGCGGGAACAGGTCGCGCAGCGCCGCCGTGGTCGGCAGCAGCGTGGTCAGCGTCGGATGCTGCGCAACGTCGTCGTCGTCCAGCACCAGGACCGCGAGCCAGGTCGGCACGTCCGCCTCGGTGTCGGCGCCCGGCCGAACACCGGCCGTCTCCGGCGCGGCCCCGGCGCCTAAGCGTGCGACCGGCACATCCTTTGTCGGGTAGCGCGCCCACGGAAAGGTCGGCAGCCTGAAGACGACATGCGCAAACGCGGTGCTGAACTCGCCGGTGGCATTGTCGGCGGGGAACACGCTCTGCACGGTGGCCGCCGGATCGCGAATGCGGAAGCGGTCGCCCTGGATGGCGAAGGTGTAGCGTCTGGACAGTGCATCGAGCTCTTTGCCCGCGCCATCCTTGACTGTCTGCGTCAGTGTCAGATCGAACATGCCGTCATCCAGTCCCGGCAGGCGGTGCTGGATGAAGGTCACGTATTCGTCGGCGAGCGTGCCGATACCGGGATCGGGCGCACCGCTCATGCCGCGGCTCCCAGCAGCGCCGCCCGCGGCCAGGCGGTCAGTTCGGTGGACTGCGACATCAGCTCGATGCGGACGTCTTCCGCCGCGCTGGTGTCGAAGCCGTTGGCGCGCAGGTCGCGCAGGATGTCCGCGCGCTGCTTCGTCACCCAGTCGTCGGCGAGCGCGTTGAGCACATAGTTTCGGTTTGTCAAGGAGAGCTTCTCCGCGCCGTCGATGGTGATGGTCTGCAGCGTGCCGGCTTGAGCGTCGGAGACGGTGAAGCGCGTGTCCGGGATCGCGTGCGGCTCGGCGTAGCCGGTATCGGCCGCACGGCCGAACATCAGCTCCAGCAGCGGCAGCCCGCCGACCTGCGCCGGAGTGCGCGGCACCGCCGACAGGCGAAAGCCGGTCAGCGTTGCCTTCAATAGGCGCTGATCGTTGGCCGTCGGCTGCTCGGGCTTCTTGCCCCAGAGCGATGCGGGCGATGGCGCCAGGACCGGCTCCACGCTCAGTGCCGTGACATGGTCCTTGAACGTGCCGTCCGGCCCCTGCTTGCGCAGCGCAATGCGATGGACGGAGGTGATGCCGTCCTCGTCCATCGGCGCGATACTGAGGTCCTCGCGCCACACTTCGGTCGTGCTCGCCGTCTCCGTCTTCCACGGCAGGACCAGATACATCCCCCCGGGAAGGCTGTCCGCGCCCGGCGGTGGCGGCGTCGTGGCGGCGGTGAGCGCCTGCGCCAGAGGCAACAGCGGTGCCGGGCCGGTGCGATGATAGTCGGCGACGACATTCGGCAGTTCCGCGTCCGGGGCGTCGGTGAGCGCCCATGCGGCATGATTGGCCGGGATCGTGCTGGACGTCAGGATGCGGAACGCGTCGGGGTCCAGGATCCAGTCCACGCCGCCGGCGTCGGCGGCCAGCTTGCCGGCCTCCACATCCGCCCTGATGATGTTGGTCTCGGGGATGATGTTGGTCTCGGGGATGATGTTGGTCTCGGGCGCGGGTTCCGCTGCCGCCAACAGTCGCGGCAGTGCCGGCTGTGCCGAGGTCGGTGACGGCAGGAACCTTGTCTTGAGCGAGTCCCAGCCAATCGCCGGCGGCGGCTGCCGCGCCGCGCCGAATTCGATGGTGAAGGATGCCACGGTCAGATCGACGAGCGCCCGCCCGCCGAATGCGGGCCCCCAGATTTCGACGTCCGCGCCAATATGCACGCTGACCGTCAGCAATCCGAGATCGACCGAGCAGCCGATCGAGACAAAGGCCATCGCCTCGTAGTGGAACGGCGCCCATGCGATCAGGAAGTCGACGCCGGCGGAGAACCAGGCCTTGACCGGACCCAGCTCCCAGGTCGCGTCCATGCGCAACCCGGCCATGAAGGCGGCCGGCGTCAGCGCGAAGTAGGCCTGCCCCACGACGTTGATCGGCCCGAGCGCGAACCGCAGCTGCAGCCGCGGCACCACAGGGTAGTTTGCCGGCTTGTCGAAGGCCGGATGATAGCCGCCCAGGCTCACCACGAAGTCGCCGCGGAAATCGCCGCTGAACCAGGCATAGAAGGCAAAGCCGCCCGACAGCTTGACGAATCCCGCGAACAGGTTCGACGCAGGATTCAGCTTTCCGTCCACCGACAGAAGCCCGGTCGCCGGAATGAACGAGGCGACGACATCGACCTCGACATAGGCGGCCGGATAGGGCTCCGCGGCCGGGAAACTCATCGCGCCGGTGCCGACCACGCCGATCTGCGTCTCCACCCCGAAGGCGACCGAGACGACGGCGCGTGCTTCGATCATCTTGAACGAGGTGAAGGCGATTCCCGCGGCGATCCAGTACTGCCCGACCTCGACCGCGATGGCGGTTTGCAGCGCCTCGAGAACGGAGCCGATCGTCTCTGCCGGGGTCGCGCCCATCTTCGGCGCGCGGCCGGGCAACAGGATGTACGTGCCGACCCCGTCGATCGTCGGCAGCCGCAGGGAGGTATTGATCCCGAACCCGCCCGCCAATCCGGTGACGAACAGGAAGGGCGGCCCGCCCAGCGGCGCGTCGACACTGAGATAGATGAAGAACGACCCGGTGTCGGGGGTCCAGCCGCCGACCGCGCGCAACCCGAACTGCGACACCTGCACAATCAGCTGGCCGTAGAACGAGGTGACGGCGTGGCCGCTGGCCTGCTGCGTGACTTTCAGGAAGCTGCCGCCGACGGTGATCGGTGGCTTGTCGAAGCCGAGCGACAGGCCGCGCAGGTCGAAGACCGGTTCGAACGCCGACAGTTTGGAGCCGACCGTGAGGCCGTCGATGGAGAAGGCGATGGGTCCGAGCGCGATCGACGCGTCCAGCCCCAGTTCCAGAATGTTGTTCTGGTAGCCGACGCCGAGGCGGCGGAAGGAGAAGACGCCGACCGTCTTCTGGATATCGAACCATTGGATCGGGTCCGATGCGCTGGGCGGTGCGGTGGAGGCAGCGACTGCCGCCATCGCCCGCCCACCCGGCCATGGACCGGGACGCGCGGCAAGCGCGACGGCGCTGCCGCTCGCGGCGGCGGGCGGCTTGACGCCGGCTTCGAGGTGTTTGGTGAACGTGCCGAGCGTGATGTCGCCCGAAAACGCGATGCCCTTGCCCAGCCCGGAAGCGGGCAGCGGCGTGACGCCTGTCGGCAGCAGCGGGTTGATCAGCGTCGTCTGGTCGCCGGTGAAGGCCGGCGTGGCGTAGACGATCTGGAGATTATCCAGCGACAGCGTCAGTTCGGGCGGCAGCTTGCTGCCGATATACGGGATCTTGCTCAGGTCGATCTGGGTGCCGAGACGCAGCCCGAAGGCCCAATGATTGGTCCCTTGCTTGAGGAAGACGAATTTGATCTCCCGCAGGTCGATCGTGATGCCGGCGGGGATGTCGTTCGCCAGTGCGGTGGAGATCGGCGCCACCAGCGCGGCCAGTTCCACCGGATCGCCGGTGCTGACGTAATCGGCGATGAAGATGTCGGTGCCGGTGCTTTCGGTGTCGAAGACGATGTCGAATTGGTGACCGGCGAATGTCACCTCACCACCGAAGCGCGCCGAGTAGCCCTTGCTGCCGGGGACGACATTGCCCGTCGCGCCCTGCATGGCGCTGGTGCGTTTCAGTTCGATCGTGAAAATTACCGTCACCGGCGTCTGATCGACGGTGAAGTCGCCCTCGCAGGCGAAGCTGAACGTCTTGCTGCCGGTCCGGTAGGCGATCAGCAGGTTCTTCAGAACGAGGCTGCGGATCGGCGCAGGGACATCGGCGATGCCCCAGCTCTGCGCCAGGTCGTTGATGACGTCGCCGATCGCGATCTGCGTGCCGGCCGCGGTGCCGCCCGAGAACGCCCAGCCTTCCGTCGCCCCGGCATATTCGGCGATCAGCGCGATCGTCGCCACCTCGCCAAGGCCGATGACGGCCTCGAACTGGCCGGTGAAGGCGCCAGCCCCACCGCCGCCCCCACCGTCGCCGTCGACAAGGGGTTTGTCATAGGCAACGCTCGCCTTGATTTCGTCGAGGCGTACCGGACCTTCCGTCCAAATCCCCGTCACGTCGACATCGAGGCTGTACTGGCCGTAGGTCGGCGCCGCCGAGAACCTGGCGCCGGCGATGGTCAATTCGGACGGCACCCCGTCGCCCGGCAGGCCGGCTGCGGCCAGCATGTCGACCACTTTCACCGGCTTCTGGTCGGCGAGGCTGCCGACGAACACCAGGTCCGGCAACGTGGCAAGAATGTCGAGCCGCAACCCGACGATGGTGAGCTGGCTGAGGATGTCCAGCCCGTTGACCTTCGGCGTTTGCGGATCAAACCGCAGCGTGACGCGCTTCAGCGCCAGGTCGAACAGGTTCGGGTTCAACCCGATATTGGCGAAGCCCTGCTGCGTTTCGCCGGCGCCGCCCTGCGCGATCCAGCCGGCCAATGCGATGATGCCCGGGAAGCTGCCGCCGCCGGACGGCACGAGATAGGCCTGCCACTCGGCACCGGGGCTGATCCCGACGCCGAGATCGAGCGCCACGCCGCCGACCGTGACGTGCCCGATGACCGTCGCCGACCAGCCGTTGCGGGTGATGATGGCCGCCAGATCAATGCCATCGAAATCGATGACATCCTTGATCAGCGGCCACTTTGCCGTCCGCGACGACACCACAAAGCCGAACCACGCATCGGCCGTATCAGCCGCGAAGCGGATGCGGAAGCGCGAAGGGTCGATCGTTGCGACGGTGTCGAACAGGTCGAGCTGCGGCGGCACATCGAACGGCAGCGAACGCCCGGTAGAGAAGGCGAACAGGGCCAGCGGCGTGATTTGCGCTGCGGCGGAGGTGATCGTCACATCCCACGATGTCGTCTCCGCGACAGGCTGCACCGCTACGGCCACCGACAGGCTATCGCTGAGCGGCAGATGGCCGGAAAGCGTGGCAGTGACCGCAAGCGTCCGGCCTTCGGTCAATACGATGCTCCCGGCGCCCAGCTTGATCGTGGCCGAATTGATGCCCTTGATGGTCCAGGTATCGGCCGTGGAGCCGGCGATTGTCAGCGTCGGCGGCGTCAGCACGATGCCAGACGGGCCCGGCACCAGGCTGATGCCGCCGCCCGGCATCGTCGCCAGCAGCGCGCGCAACTCGGCCGGCAGTCTGGTATCGTCCGTCGATAGCTTCAGCGGTGAGCCGAGGCCCTCGAGATAAGCCTTCAGCTCTGCGAAGGTCATTGCCCGGACCGCGCCGTGCCGAAAGCCCGACGCATCACGTGGGATTGCCGTCTGGCTGCCAGAACGCGGGGCAGTCCTGTTGCTTTGAGCGAGGCCGATGGCACCGACTGTTCTCCCCTTCCCGACCCGTCCACCCGCACGCCCCAGTTGCCCGAGCGTGACAAGCGCGAGACGCCCCGTCCGCGGTTGAACATCGCGCAGCGGGCTATCTGGGGACAGGTTACGCAGCCTGGGCTTGCGCTGCAACCGCGCTGCCAGCGCCGCGCCGTGGAAGCATCGCCCCCAGCGCTTCACATCGCTCGATCACCCGCCGCAGCGTCTCGCCCGACAGCGGGGCGACTGAATCCTGCTGAGAACCGCATTCGAAACCAACCGCTGCCGTTCCGTTCCGGCGTGGTCGGGCTGACTGGTCTTTCTGCCCCTGCCCCGTTGCGGTCCTTGCTCAGCACGAAAGGCCGCGGGCGATCACAAATAAGTAACGCGCCTGTGTCACCGCAATCCGGCAACCTCGGCGTAGGCCCTCAGCTCGCGTTCGACATCGTAACCACTGGTCCCGAAGATGATGCCGGTGGCGCCGCCGGCCTCCAGCCGGGCGAGCCGTTCGCGCAACTCCTCGCGGGTGCCGGTGAAGGTCGTCTGTTTGGCGGCAGATACGTCGACCAGCGCGTCATGACCGTTGGAAACATCGAGGTTATGACCGCGGTGAACCGATAGGTGACGGATTTTTTCGTCCACCCGTTCGACGCTGGCCAGCCACGCCGCGCCGTTCGGCAGCGCTTTCACGCTTTCCGGATCGGTCGTGAACCGGTGGTGATAGGCAAGTGCTACGAGCGGTTTGACGGCCGTCGCGGCGCGCGGCGCGGTGACGTCCTCGCCATCATCGAGGACCGTGCCGCTGGTCGACACGAGACAGGTCTCAAACCCTTCAGCCGGACCGCCGAGGGAAATCAGGCCGTCGGCAATCTCTTTGGCGAGTGCGCGGGCCCTGGGGCCTTGGCCTGCCATGTAGACCGGCACGCTGATCGGCCGGTCGGGCAGCCAGCCGTCGGACGCGAGGAACTGGGCGAGACCGCCGTCGATGTCCGCGACCTCGCCGCGCAGCAAGGCTTTGACCTGCATGATATGCGTGCGCATGCTGGCCAATGTCAGGGGCTTCTGGCCCATCCCGGCACGGCCGGTGAAACCGGTGCCGAACCCGACCATCAGGCGTCCGGGTGCTATCTGCTCGAGGGTCGCGATGGCCGAGGCCTGCGCCATCGGGTGGCGGTAGCTCGGGATCAGCACGGAAGGGCCGAATTTGAGGCGCTTCGTCTTTTCGGCGATGCGGGCGAGCGTGACCCAGATGTTGTGGCCGAAGGCGGGAACCTCGGGGCACCAGACCGCACGAAAGCCCAGCTCTTCGGCAAGGATCGCATATTCGACGGTTCGGGGGCCGGGCGGCAGCCGGAAATCATAGGTCAGCACGGGCGTTCCTCACAGCGCCGTCATACCGCCATCCACGAACAAGAGGGCACCGGTGACGTAGGAGGCATCGTCGGAGGCCAAAAACAGGATCGCGGCGGCGACCTCCTCGGCCCTGCCCGGGCGCTTCAGCATGGTGCCTTGTGCGGCCTTGGCGTTATATTGCTCGACGGTTTCGCCCGCCGCTGCGATGCGGCGCTGATGGAACGGCGTGAAGATCGGGCCAGGGCCGACGGCGTTCACCCGGATGCCCTCCGGCGAGTGGTCGGCGGCAAGCGCCCGCGTCAAGCCTGCAATCGCGGCCTTGGTGGTGTCGTACTGCAGGTTGCCGCCGCCGGCGACGACGGAACGTACCGAGGCGACGTTGACGATGGCGCCGCCCTGGTTGCGGCGCATCAGCGGAACCGCCGCCTTGGCACAGAAGACGTAGCTCATCAGATTGACGTTGAGGATCTCGTCCCAGCTCGCGGCATTCGCCTCGTCGACCTTCTCGTATTTGCGGATGCCGGCATTGTTGATGAGGATGTCGAGATGCCCGAACTTTTGCGCGGCACCGTTGACGAAGTCGAGGCATGCGGCCTCGGTACCGACGTCGGCGTGCGTAAAGGCGACCTTGGCGCCGGCGGCCTCGAGCTCGGCCGACACCCGCCGGCCGCGCTCACCGTCCCGATCGCAGAACGCCACGCTGGCACCCTCGGCAACGAAACGCCTGACCGTAGCCTCGCCGATTCCCGACGCCCCGCCGGTCACCGCTGCGACCTTGCCGTCGAGCCTTCCCATGTTTGCCATGTTTCACTGCATTGCGAAACGCGCGTCCACGATACGCCAGATCCACCCGGCGAAGCACCGCCTTGTTAGCCCGCTGACGTTACACTGGTACTGGCATCAGCGCCGGCAGCTGATACAACTGCCGCACGTTGTCTCGTAGCAACCGTGCCTGCGTCTCTTCCGACAGGTGCCCCAGGTCTCGGGTGATGACGTTCCAGGATTTGGGCCACGTCGAATTCGGATGGGGGTAGTCGTTGGACCACATCAGATTGCTGGCCCCCCAGGCGTCGAAGATCCAGCGGGCCGGGGGATCGTTGAAGAACGTGGCGTAGCACTGACGAGCGAAGTACTCACTCGGAAACATCTTGAGCGGCGAATCCAGATTTCCCCGACCCCAGTACTTGTCGTACTGCGTCAGGTAAAAGGGAATCCAGCTCACTTCGTTCTCCACCAGCACGAATTTGAGCCGTGGATAGCGCTCCAGCACACCCGTCATGATCAGGTCGGACATGGCGTTGGAGGCGTAGAGCAGCTTGGTGTTCACGGCGCTGCGCATGGTCTCGAAGGCTTGGCGTCGGCCGCTCGGGTTTATCGGGCGCGGCCAAGGGAAGGGCTGGCCGGTGAGGATGTGGAGGCTGATGGGCACCTCCAGATCCTGGGCCGCCGCCCATAGGCGCTCATAGTGGTTGGTGGCGAAGGAAAGCTCCGGCGGCGGTGCCTGCCACACCAGTGCCCCGCGCAGCCCGGCCTTCCGGCAACGCTCCAGCTCCGCCACCCCATGGTCAATGTTGTAGGTGGAAATGCAGGACACACCATAGAGGCGATTGGGAGCTATCGAGCAATACTCCAGAATCCAGTCATTGTAGGCGCGAAAGCACGCCTCCTGCAGAGCGGCGTCCTCGAGTCCGAACAGGTTCATGGCGAAGCTCGGATAGAGCACCTCGCCGCTGACCCCGTCCACCGCCATCTCCTTCACCCGTTCACGGGGGTCCCATCCGCCCGCATGGGCCTGAAAGAGGCCGCCGACCTCCCGCTCGGGAAACACCGGGGCCTGGTCTTTGAAGGCTGCCGGCAGCCGCTTCTCCCAAAAGTGCGGGTCCTCAATGATGTGCGAGTCTGCTGAGATCAGCAGCTGTTCACCAGCCGATGCCATGATTTCACCTCATAGTCCCTTGGCCTGTCCTCACGAAGGCCGCAGCATGCGACCCTCCATTCGCGTCATCGGGGCGCCAAAGCGCCCTGGCTTCACATCCGGTTCGACGGCGGCGGCATCGTCCGCTCGAGATGTTGCGAGGTATAATCGGTGTTGCGCCCTCCGCGAAGAAAGATCACCTCCTCACTCGCTGCCCTTCGAAGATCAGCCGCTGCCGGAATTCGGCGGCCCGCTCCTGGCGGACCTCGCGGGCATGGTGCAGCCCCCGCGCCTGCGATACCGGATCGGCCATCCTCCCCCTACTCCGCTGCTCCAGGCCTTTGCCGGGGCAGGCTCTGTCCCGCCATTATCGCGAACCGGTTGTTGGCGATTTTTGGCAACCATGTCCGGCCGCTTGAAGAAGATCCTCGCCCGCACCCCCGGCGCGGATTGCCGCGTAGCCGACCCGGGCGCGTGTGCCTTCGCGGCCCCAGGAGTGCCGGCGAATGCCGGAACACCGGGCTAGCCGATGACATCGCTGACATTCGAAACCTCGCCGGCCCGCGAGGTGTCGTAGCCCGGAATGCTGTGCACTTGTTCAGCAAATTCCTGCGACTTGAGGCTCCCGACGATCGCCTCGACATCGGCCCGCTCGATCGTCTCGCGCTTGCCGAGCAGGTAGTAGTCCTCCACGAACAGCGGAATAAAATCGAGCTTCAGCTGCCGCGCGGCCGCCTCGATGCCGACGCCGACATCGGCAACCCCGCTCGCGATTGTGGTGGCAACCGCGAGATGCGTGAACTCCTCGGTATAGTAACCGTTGATCTGCGCGCGATCGATGCCTTGTTCCTGCAGCATGCGCTCGACCGCGAGATGCGTGCCCGAACCGCGCTGCCGGTTGATGAAGCGGGCGCCTTGATCGGCGATGTCCTGCAGGGTCCGGATGCCGAGCGGATTGTCGGGCGCAACGAGCAAGCCCTGGTTGCGACGCACGAAATGGATGACGCGTTGCGCGCGGGGCTTGAGCCATGGCTCGTATTTGCGCAGGATGTCGCGGCCGAGCGCGCCTTCGGGGATGTGAAATCCGGCCAGCTCGCAGCGGTTCTTGCACAGTGCCACCACGCTTTCGAGGCTCCCGACAAAGCGCACGTCGAGCTTCGGCCCCGGCCGTGTGCGCAGGAATTCGCGGAGTTCGGCGAGCACGAGGTCGTGACTTGCAAACATCGTCAGGCCCGGATTGGGCTCCTTCAGAACCTCGTTCAGCTCGTGCTCGATCTCCGACGCGGCACTTTCGAGATGCGGGGTCAGCCGCGCGCTGATCCGTTGGCGAATCCACAGCAGGCGCTCACCCAGCTCGGTGAGCCTGGTGCCGCGACCCTGCTCCTTGCTCACCAGCGGTTGTCCCATGCGCTCGGACCAGGCGTTGATCAGTCCCCATGCTTGTCGATAAGGCACGCCGACGCGCGCGGTGGCTTCCGTCAGCTTGCCGGTGTTCTTGATCGCTTCCAGGAGCGCAAACAGCTCGGGATCGATCGGCTTTCTCGGCTGATGCCTGGTCTTCCAGACAAGATCGAGATCGAGCGTTGGACGGATATCGGCCATATGCCTTTTTTTGCATATTGAAAGCGAAGCGGCGGGGATTTTTTATTAGCGCAGCTAATGCCTCCGGAAACATATGTGTAATTTCGCATAATCGGCGCCCGGAGACCAGGAGATCGTCGTGGCCTCGCATGCACCGTGGAGTTCGGACGCCGCCCGCGCCATCATCATCGCCAAGAGCGCGATGCCGGGCGCGCTGTTGCCCATTCTCCACGCCTTGCAGGAAGAGTTCGGCTATATCGACCGCCAGGCCGAGCCGCTGATCGCCGGCATCCTCAACCTGTCGCGCGCGGAAGTGCACGGTGTCGTGACATTCTATCACGATTTCCGCGACAAGGCGGCCGGGCGCCACGTGCTCAAGCTCTGCCGCGCCGAATCCTGCCAGGCGCGCGGCAGCGAGGCGCTGGCGGCACGGGCGCAAGCGCGGCTCGGCATCGCATTCGGGGCCACCACCGCGGATGGCCGAATGACGCTCGAACCGGTCTATTGCCTCGGGCTGTGCCCGGTGTCGCCGGCCGCGATGCTCGACGGAAAAGTCGTCGCACGACTGGATGCGGCCGGGCTCGACGCAATGCTGGCGGAGGCCGGCTGATGACCGCCCGGCGCCTCTATCTTCCCGCCGATGCGGCGTCCGTCGCGGTCGGCGCCGACGATGTCGCCACCGCCATCCGCCGCGCGGCCGAGCGCGACACGCGCGATGTCGAGATCATCCGGACCGGTTCGCGTGGTCTCTACTGGCTCGAACCGATGGTCGAAGTCGCGACGGCGGAAGGCCGGATCGCCTACGGTCCGGTCACGGTCGGCGATGCCGAGGCGGTGCTCGCGGCGGCCGTGGCGGACGGCGGCGACCATCCGCTGCGGCTTGGCAAACCCGAGGAAATCCCGTTTCTCAAGACGCAGACGCGGCTGACCTTTGCCCGCTGCGGTGTGGTCGATCCGCGCTCGCTTGCCGATTATCGCGCGCATGACGGCTATCAAGGTCTCGACCGTGCGCTGACGATGCCGGCCGGCGCCATCGTCGAGGAGGTCACGCAATCCGGCCTGCGCGGCCGCGGCGGTGCGGGCTTCCCGACCGGCATCAAGTGGAAGACCGTCGCGGAGACTGCGGCCGACCAGAAATACATCGTCTGCAATGCCGACGAAGGCGACAGCGGCACCTTCGCCGACCGCATGATCATGGAAGGCGATCCGTTCGTATTGATCGAGGGCATGACCATCGCCGCCATCGCGGTCGGCGCCACCAAAGGCTACATCTACATCCGCTCGGAATATCCGCACGCCGTCGACGCGATGAGCAGCGCGGTCGCGGCAGCGCAGCAGGCCGGCATGCTCGGCAGCAGCATCGCCGGTTCGGCGCACGCCTTCGACATCGAGCTGCGCGTCGGTGCCGGCGCCTATGTCTGCGGCGAGGAGACCTCGCTGCTCGACAGCCTCGAAGGCAAGCGCGGTGTGGTGCGTGCGAAGCCGCCGCTGCCCGCGCATAAGGGCCTGTTCGGGCGGCCGACGGTCATCAACAACGTGCTGTCGCTGGCGACGGTGCCGGTCATCCTTCACAAGGGTGCGGCGTTTTACAAGGATTTCGGGCTCGGCCGGTCGCGCGGCACGATGCCGATCCAGCTCGCCGGCAATATCAGGTATCCGGGCCTCTATGAGACGGCGTTCGGAGTGACGCTTGGCGAACTGGTCGAGGAGATCGGCGGCGGCACCGCAACCGGCCGGCCGGTCCGCGCGGTGCAGGTCGGCGGTCCGCTCGGCGCCTATTTCCCGCGCTCGCTGTTCGACCTGCCGTTCGACTACGAGGCCTTCGCCAAGGCTGACGGGCTGATCGGTCATGGCGGTGTCGTGGTCTTTGACGACACCGTGGACATGGCCAGGCAGGCGCGCTTCGCGATGGAATTCTGCGCCATCGAATCCTGCGGCAAATGCACCCCATGCCGGGTCGGCTCGACCCGCGGCGTTGAGGTGATCGACCGGATCCTTCGCAACGAGAGCCGTGCCGCCAATACCGCGCTGCTCGAAGACCTCTGCAACACGATGAAATTCGGCTCGCTATGCGCGCTCGGCGGCTTCACGCCCTACCCGGTGATCAGCGCGCTCACCCATTTCCCCGAAGATTTCGGCGCCGCCGCGGTGACCGATCGCAGGATGAAGGAGACGCCCCGTGTCTCAAACACCATCGTTCGTGCATGAGATCGATTACGGCACGCCGAAATCGAAGGCGGAAAAAACCGTCACGCTGACGATCGACGGCCAGCCGGTGACCGCGCGCGAAGGTACCTCGATCATGCGCGCGGCGATCGAAGCCGGAACCGAAATTCCGAAACTGTGCGCGACCGACATGCTCGAGGCGTTCGGCTCCTGCCGGCTCTGCCTGGTCGAGATCGAGGGCCGCGCCGGCACGCCCGCCTCCTGCACGACACCGGTCGCCGAGGGCATTGTGGTCCGCACCCGGAGCGAGCGGCTCGACCGCATCCGCAAAGGCGTGATGGAGCTCTATGCCTCCGACCACTCGATCACCTCGCTCGACCGCTCGAACGGAGATAACAAACACCTCCCGCTGCTCGATCTCGCCGAAGCGGTCGGCCTCGACGAGGTGCGCTATGGCTTCGCCGACGCGCATCATCCCGATCCCGGCATCGACGCTTCCAACCCGTATTTCATCTACGATCCGGCGAAATGCATCGTCTGCTCGCGCTGCGTGCGCGCCTGCGAGGAGGTACAGGGCACCTTTGCGCTGACCATTTCCGGCCGCGGCTTTGCGTCGATCGTCTCGGCCGGCATGAACGAGCCGTTTCTCGAATCGGAATGCGTGTCCTGCGGCGCCTGTGTGCAGGCCTGCCCGACCGGCTCGCTGATCGAGAAGAGCAAGCTCGCCGCGCTTGAAGCCGACACGCCGGCCGACCGCGCGGTGGTGACGACCTGCGCCTATTGCGGTGTCGGCTGCTCGTTCACGGCCGAGATGCGCGGCGAAGAGGTCGTGCGCATGGTGCCGTACAAGGACGGCAAGGCCAATCACGGCCATTCCTGCGTCAAGGGCCGATTTGCCTGGGCCTATGCCAGCCATCGCGACCGCATCCTCACACCGATGCTGCGCGAGCGGATCAGCGATCCGTGGCGCGAGGTGTCGTGGGACGAGGCGATTGCTCGCGTCGCTTCCGAATTCAAGCGCATCCAGGCAAAACACGGTCGCGGCGCGATCGGCGGCATCACCTCGTCGCGCTGCACCGACGAGGAGACCTTTCTCGTGCAGAAGCTGGTGCGCGGCGGCTTTGGCAACAACAATGTCGACACCTGCGCGCGGGTGTGTCACTCGCCGACCGGCTATGGCCTGTCCAATACCTTTGGCACCTCGGCCGGCACTCAGGATTTCGACTCGGTCGAGCATGCCGATGTCGTCATCCTGATGGGCGCCAACCCGACCGATGCCCACCCGGTGTTCGCCTCGCGGCTGAAGAAGCGGCTGCGCGAGGGCGCCAGGCTGATCGTCATCGACCCGCGGGCGATCGACCTCGTCCGCACCCCGCATATCGAGGCGGCCTATCACCTGCCGCTCCTGCCCGGCACCAATGTCGCGATGCTGACCGCACTCGCCCATGTCGTCGTCACCGAGGGCCTGGTCGACGAGACCTTTGTGCGCGAGCGCTGCGAGATCGACGCCTTTGAACATTGGGCCGAGTTTGTCTCACAGCCGCGCAACAGCCCCGAGGCGGTCGCCCTGATCACCGGGGTGCCGGCCGAGACCATCCGCAAGGCGGCACGGCTCTATGCCACCGGCGGCAATGGCGCCATCTATTACGGTCTCGGTGTCACCGAGCACAGCCAGGGCTCGACGGCGGTGATGGCCATCGCCAATCTCGCAATGGCCACCGGCAATATCGGCCGGCCCGGCGTGGGCGTGAACCCGATGCGCGGGCAGAACAACGTGCAGGGCTCATGCGACATGGGGTCGTTCCCGCACGAGCTGTCCGGCTATCGCCATATCTCGATCGACGCCAGCCGCGGGTTGTTCGAGCAGGATTGGGGCGTGACCCTCGACAAGGAGCCGGGCCTGCGCATCCCCAACATGCTCGACGCCGCCGTCGACGGCAGCTTCAAGGGCCTCTACATCCAGGGCGAGGACATCCTCCAATCCGACCCGGACACCAAGCACGTCGCCGCCGGCCTTGCCGCCATGGAATGCGTCGTCGTGCAGGATCTGTTCCTCAACGAGACCGCGAATTACGCCCATGTCTTTCTGCCCGGCTCGACTTTCCTCGAAAAGGACGGCACCTTCATCAATGCCGAACGCCGCATCCAGCTCGTGCGCAAGGTCATGGAGCCGAGGAACGGCTATGCCGATTGGGAGATCACCTGCATGATCGCCAACGCCATAGGCTATCCGATGGTCTATAACCATCCCTCAGAGATCATGGACGAAATCGCCAGGTTGACGCCGACCTTCGCCGGCGTGTCGTTCAAGCTGCTCGACGAGGTCGGCTCGGTGCAGTGGCCGTGCAACGAGAACGCGCCGCTCGGCACCCCGGTCATGCACGTCAACGGCTTTGTGCGCGGCAAGGGCAAGTTTCTCGTCACCGAATATGTCGCGACCGACGAGAAGGTCGGCCCCCGCTTCCCGCTTTTGCTCACCACCGGCCGCATCCTCACCCAGTACAATGTCGGCGCGCAGACGCGGCGCACCGACAATGTGGTTTGGCACGAGGAGGATCGGCTCGAAATCCATCCGCACGATGCCGAAGAACGCGGCATCCGCGATGGCGACTGGGTCAAGATCGCCAGCCGCTCGGGCGAGACGACATTGCGCGCGCTGATCACGCAGCGGGTGGCGACCGGTGTCGTCTACACGACATTCCATCATCCCGACACGCAGGCCAATGTGGTCACCACCGACTTCTCCGACTGGGCCACCAACTGCCCCGAATACAAGGTGACGGCGGTGCAGGTATCGCCATCCAACGGGCCGACGCGATGGCAGGAGGACTACAACATTTTGGCGCGGCGAAGCCGCCGGATCGCTGCCGCCGACGCCGCGGAGTAGGCTTTGCTGGGCCCAACCCGCACAGTCGAGCGGACGGCTTGGCGTGCCGGCGGGCTCGCCGTCGGCGAGCGTGTGGTTCCGGAAGAAACCGCGGTCGCATTCACTTACAACGGCGCGTCCTATGCGGTGATGATGGCGACACCGCAGGACCTCGAAGACTTTGCGTTCGGCTTCAGCCTGACCGAGGGGATCATCGCATCGCCCGGCGACGTCGATTCGCTCGAAATCGTCGAACAATCGAACGGTCTCGAGCTCCGGATGTACTTGACGGAGCCGCACGCGACCACGTTTCACGAGCGCCGCCGCTATCTCGCCGGCCCGGCCGGCTGCGGCCTCTGCGGCATCGAATCATTGAGCGAAGCGATGCGCCAACCGCTTGCGGTGAGCGACGAATCACGAGTGACGCCGATCGAAATCATGGCCGCGCTCAACGCCTTGCACGCCCGGCAAGCGATCAACCGGATCACCCACGCCGTGCATGGCGCGGCCTTCTACCGCAAAGGTAGCGGACTGCTCGCGTTGCGCGAAGACATCGGCCGCCACAACGCGCTCGACAAGCTCGCCGGCGCGCTGGCAAGACGGGGCATTCGCGGCAGAAGCGGCATCGGCATCCTGACCAGCCGGCTGTCGGTCGAACTGGTGCAAAAGGCGGCCGCGATCGGCATCCCGGTTCTGGTCGCAGTGTCGGCGCCGACGACCTTGGCGATTCGCACCGCCGAAGCCTCGGGGATCACGCTCGTCGCAGTGGCTCGCAACGACGGCTTCGAAATCTTCACGCACCGACAGCGCATCGAAGAAGAACAGGCGGCCCATGCCTTCATCTGACGAAACCTCATCTGACGAAAGTACGCACGCCACCAATGACAAGTTGGTCTATATGGCCAACCAAATCGGCGCGTTCTTCAAGTCGCAGGATTTGGACACGGCGCCGGCCCGAACCGCGGACCATATCATCAAGTTCTGGGATCCACGCATGCGTCGGGAGATCATCGCCTACATCGATGCGGGCGGTGGCCGGCACCTCGATCCGGTGGCCCGACAGGCGATCGAAGCGCTCCGGCCGAAATCGTAGACGGGCGCCATCGCAGCAGATGCCTCGCTCGGCGGCGGCGTGCGCCCGCCCGCTCCAAATCATGCATGCGCGGCACCGGCGGATATGCGTAGATGGCGTCGCGCTGCCGCTGAGGACCGTGCCATGCCGAATGTCGCGCCGCACCGCCTGTCGGCGATCGAGATCGTCCGAAGCATCGAGGCTGGCGACCTGACCGCCGAAGCGGTGGTCGCGAGTTGCCTCGAACGGATCGCGTTGCGTGAGCCGGTGGTGCGGGCCTGGGCCTATCTGGCGGGCGAGGCGGCGCTGGCACAGGCGCGGGAATTCGACCGGTCCGGCAGAAAAATGCTGCTCGGCGGCGTGCCGTTCGGTCTCAAGGACATTTTCGACGCCGCACAGATGCCGGCAACCTACGGTTCGCGCATCTATGCCGGCTGGTGGCCACCCGCCGATGCCAGTGCTGCGGCACTGCCAAAAGCGGCAGGCGGCATCCTCCTCGGCAAGACGATCACGACCGAATTCGCCAACCGGCATCCCGGCCCGACCGCGAACCCGCACGATCCGGATTTCACCCCGGGCGGTTCGTCGAGCGGCTCGGCCGCGGCGGTCGCCGACTTCATGGTGCCATTGGCGATCGGCACGCAGACCGCAGGCTCGGTGATCCGCCCGGCGGCCTATTGCGGCATCGTCGGGTTCAAGCCGAGCTTCGGCCTGTTCCCGCCGGGCGGCATGCGAATCAACACCGAAACGCTCGACACGGTCGGCATCATGGCGCGCTCGGTCGCCGACATCGCTCTGTTTCGCGCGGCGATGATGGCGATCCCGTACCAGCCGCCGGTGATGCCCGAAACGCCGCCGCGCCTCGGGCTCTGTCGCGGCCCGCATTGGGACGCGGCCCCGGCCGAAGGGCGCCATGTGCTTGAAACCGCCGCCAACCGGCTCGCCGCCGCCGGTGCGGTGATTGTCGATGCCGTGCTGCCGCCGGAATGCGCCGCTTCCGACGAAATCCAGCGCACGCTCGGTGCGTTCGAGGGGCTGCGCAACCACATGCCGGAGCTGCGCCGTCACGAGGCGCTGTTGAGCCCACAGTTGCGCGACACCAAGATCTCGCTCGGCCGCAAGCTGACACTCGAGCAATATCGCGCCGCCTGCAACGCAGCGGAGAACGCGCGGCGTGCCGCGCATGACCGGGCCGGCGGCTTTGACGCGATCCTGACCCTGCCGGCCCCGGGCGAGGCGCCGCGTGGGCTCGGCGATACCGGCTCGGCGATGTACAACGCGATCTGGACGCAGCTCCACATGCCCTGTCTGACATTGCCGGCCGGCCACGGTCCGAACGCGCTGCCGGTCGGGGTCCAGCTGGTCGGCCGCCGCCACGACGACGCAAAACTGATCGAAATGGGTCTGTGGACCGAGCGCGGCCTCCTCGAAGGAGCAAGGCTATGGGCGCCGAAATTCTGAGCGCAAGCGAGGCGGTCGCCCGCATCGCAACCGGAAAGTTACGCGCCGATACGCTGGTGCGCGACTGCCTCGACCGCATTGCGGCGCGCGCCGCTGTCAAGGCGTGGGTGTGGCTCGACCCGGAGCACGCGGTCGCGCAGGCGGACGCGGTCGAACGCGCCGGCCGCCCGGGGCTGCTCAAAGGCGTGCCGGTCGGGGTCAAGGATGTCATCGACACTTATGACATGCCGACCCAGCACGGCTCGCCGATCTACCGCGGCAACCGGCCCTTTGCCGACGCCGCCTGCGTCGCCCTGACCCGCGCCGCGGGTGGGGTGATCCTCGGCAAGACGGTGACCACCGAATTCGCCAATCGCGAGCCACGCGAGACCGTGCATCCGTTGAACCCGGCGCACACTCCGGGCGGCTCATCGAGCGGGTCGGCCGCGGCTGTCGCCGATTTCCAGGTGCCGGTCGCGTTCGGGACGCAGACCGGCGGCTCGACGATCCGCCCCGCGGCGTTCTGCGGCGTGATCGGCTACAAGCCCAGCTTTGGCGAGTTCAGCCGGGTCGGCATCAAGATGCAGTGTCACAACCTCGATACCTTGGGGCTGATCTGCCGCAGCCTCGACGATGTGGCGCTGTTGCGGGCGGTCCTCCAGGTCCAGCCGCTGCGTGCGATCGAACGCAGCCCGGCCGCACCGCGCATCGGCTTTTGCCGCAGCGCCTCGTGGGACGATGCCAGCACCGACACAAAGGCACTGCTCGAGCGCACGGCCGCCCGGCTCGCCGCCGCCGGTGCCGTGGTGCGCGAGGTGACCCTGACCCCGGCAAACATGCTCGAGCAGCAGCGCCGCGTCTTCGCCTTTGAGGCGGCGCGCAACTATGCCTACGAGTACGAAGAGCATGCCGACCAGCTGAGCCCGGGGTTGCGCGATGGGCTTTTGAGCGAGGGCCGCGACCTGCCGCTCGCCGCCTATGTCGAAGCGATCGAGACCGCCGAGCAATTTCGCCGCCATCTCGCCGATCTGTTCCGCGAATTTGATGTGCTGCTGACCCCGAGTGCGGTCGGAGAGGCGCCCGAGGGGCTCGGCTCGACCGGCGACGCGCGTTTCAACGCGGTCTGGACCCTGGGATGGGTCCCCTGCCTGACCTTGCCCGCCGGCACCGGCAATGCCGGCCTGCCACTCGGCATTCAGCTGGTCGGCCCGCACTTCGCCGACGAAAAACTGCTCGACGCCGCGCGCTGGGTCGAGGCCCGGCTCGGTTGATCGGGCGGGCTTGCCTGGCATCGCCGGCGACCGCATGCTGACCCGTGGCATCAACCGAGGAGGTGACATGATCTACGAGCTGCGCGTCTATCACTGCGTGCCCGGCCGCCTGCCGGACCTGATCAAGCGCTTCGACACGATCACGCTGCCGCTGTGGGAAAAGCATCGGATCCGCCAGGCCGGGTTCTGGACCGTGGCGATCGGGCCGTCGAACCAGGACCTCTATTACATGCTGCAGTGGGAATCGCTCGAGGAGCGCACCCAGAAATTCGCGGCGTTCCAGGCCGATCCGGAGTGGATTTCGAAACGGGCCCAGACCGAGGCCAACGGTCCGATCGTCGCCTCGATCACCAACACGATCCTGCAACCGACCAGCTTTTCGTCGGCCAGATAGCGAGGACGGAACATGCTTTACGAACTGCGCATCTACCATTGCCCGCCGGGCCGGCTCCCGGACCTCCTGAAGCGCTTCGACACGATCACGCTCGGCATCTGGAAGCGGCACGGCATCGAGCAGGCCGGGTTCTGGACCACGCTGATCGGCGAATCGAACCAGACCCTGCACTATCTGCTCAAATGGGAGTCGCTGGCCGATCGCGAAAAGAAGTGGAATGCGTTCCAGGCCGATCCGGAATGGCACCAGAAGCGGGCCCAGACCGAGGCGAACGGCCCGATCGTCGCCCGCGTCGAGAACTACATCTTGCAGCCGACCGCCTTCTCGGCGGTCAAATAGCAACGATCGCAATCGCGGCAAACCGGCTCTCGCCCGCTCTGCCGGGCGGGGCCGGTCCGCGATGCGCACCGGCCAAGCACGGCGGCGGCGCGTTAACCGGCGCGGGTGTAGCGGCGGCTGACGATGCGCAAATGGTCGCGGAAATGCGGGCGCAGCTTCTGCGTCCACGGCGTATCGGCGGCCTTGCGCCACGCCTCGGAGCGCACCACCTCGGGCGCGTTCAGGTGGTAGAGCGCAATGTAGCGCTGGGTCCCGCCGCTGCCGCGATAGCGCCGCGCGCATAACACGCCGGGCACCGCGCCCAACGCCGGGATGTGCTCGGTGTTGTACCACTCGTTGAATTCGTGCTCGTGCTCCGGGGCGACGTTCATCCCGACCATCAGCAGGCCCGCTGCCTCGCGTGGGGCGAGGCGGTCGCCGGGCACTAGCTGCTCGCCCTCGTAGCGCAGGATTCCCTTGCGGAACTTGGCAGTGCGCTTGGTCCAGGGCGAGCCGTTGTCGCCGCCGACCGCGAGATAGGCGGGGCTGTGCAGCACGCCGACATTGTCGAGATCGTAGGTCGCCACCGAGACCTTCGGTTCGTCCACCCCGATCCACCGATCCGCATTCAGAAAGCCCGGCACGCGCAGCCGCTCGGGCACGTGTTCGAGATCATACCAATCGTGGAATTCGTCCTCGGGTGCCGCCGAAAAATCCATCGCCGCGATAAGAATGCCTTTGGCCATCGCCTCCTCCCGAACCGCGTCCTGAAAACCCGGGAGCGATCATCTCCGAGAGCGGCGGTTGTTTCCAGCGAATCCGACCGGGCCAGCAAATCCGACCGGGCCGGCGAATCCGACCGGGAAGCCGAGGCGCGCACGGCCGGGTTTGTGCGGTAAGCTCCCGGCGACGCGAAAGGAGGACGCGCATGGAGTTCCAACGCTACCGGGATTCGCTAACGCAGGACGCGCCGCCCGAAGGGTTGAGCATGGCGGCGCAGGCGCTGTGGTGGGAAGCCAAGGGGGATTGGCAGCGGGCGCATCACTGCGCGCAGCAACAGCCCGATGCCGAAGGGGCCTGGGTGCATGCCTACCTGCATCGGGTCGAAGGCGATCTGCGCAACGCCGGCGGCTGGTATGGGCGCGCCGGGCGCCCGGTCTCGACCGCGCCGTTGCAGCAGGAATGGGAAGCGATCGCCCGCGCATTGATCACCTGACGGGGCGTTGTTGCCTCCCCTGATCCTGATCGGCATCGGCGGCAACCTCGACAGCGCGCGTTGGGGACCGCCGCGCGCGGTGCTGACCGCAGCACTCGCGGCACTGGTAGCCGAGGGCGTCGTGGTTAGCGCGCGCTCGGGCTGGTACCGCACCGAGCCGGTGCCGCCCTCCGACCAGCCGTGGTTCGTCAACGCCGTAGCGGCGATCGACACCGGTCTCGAGGCTGCTGCACTGCTGGCGGCGATGCAGCGGGTCGAGACGCGGTTCGGGCGGGTGCGCACGGTGCCGAACGCCGCACGGGCAGTCGATCTCGATCTGCTCGACTACCGCGGCGAGCAAATCCGATCGGCGCACCTCGTGTTGCCGCACCCGCGGCTGCATCAGCGCCGGTTTGTCCTCGAGCCGCTGGTCGCAATCGCCCCGGATTGGCGCCACCCGGTGCTCGGGCTGACAGCGCGGCAGCTTCTTGCGGCGCTCGAACCCGGCCAGCCGGTGATTCGCCTCCCCGATTGATCCCGCCGCGGCGCCGATTGAGTTCGCGGGACCCCGGCGATATAACCCGCCGGTTCTATCAACGAGCAGACCGGATGGCAACGAGGAGACCGGATGGCAACGAGGAGACCGGATGGCCGCCGCAGGAGACGGAATGGCGCGGGACGATAACGCAGCGGACAGAACGCGGCACCAAGCTGCCGCGGACCGCACGAGTCGATACGAGGCAGCGCGCGCGCATATGATCGACAGCCAGCTGCGGCCCAACAAGGTCAGCGACGAGCGGGTGCTCGCCGCCTTCGAACGGATCCGCCGGGAGCTGTTTGTTGCCGAGCATCTGCGCTCGGTCGCCTATATCGACGAGGATCTGCCGCTCGGTCGCGGCCGGTATCTGATGGAGCCGATGGTTTGCGGCCGATTGTTGCAGGCCGCGGCACCCGGGCGCGGCGACGCAGCTCTGGTCGTCGGCGCCGGACCCGGATACGAGGCGGCGCTGTTGAGCCTGCTGGCGCGCTCAGTCGTTGCCGTCGAGGCGGATGCGGAACTCGCCCGCTGCGCCCGCTCGGCGCTCGTCGACCACCACATCGCCTCGGTCAAGGTTGTCGAGACACCGCTCGCCGAAGGCCATCGGCCCGGGGCACCCTATGACGTCATCCTGTTCGGCGGAGCGATTGCCGAGCTGCCGGCGGCGATTGTCGCTCAGCTCGCGGAAGGCGGCCGGCTCGTCGCGGTCGTCAAGACCGGGGGCGGGGTGGGCCGGGCCACGCTCGCGACGCGGACTGGCGGAGTCCTCGGCAGCCGCGTTATCTTCGACGCCGCAACCCCGTTGCTACCGGGTTTCCGTCCCGAGCCCGCCTTCACATTCTGAGCATGACCGATGCTTCTGTACTCTGGCGCCCGGTGATGCGGGCGACCGCATCGATCCGAAACCCCGGCAGCACCCGCCGCGCGCCGCGTTGCCGCTTCGCCGCAGGTGCCATCGCCGGCGTCGCGGCGGTGATCGTGCTGATGGCATCGATGATGCTGCCGGCGCAGGCACAGACACTTACCCAGGCGCTGGCTGAAGCCTACAACACCAATCCGCAGCTTCTGGCACAGCGCGCCCTGCTGCGGGCGACCGATGAACAGGTGCCGCAGGCGCTGTCCGGCTGGCGCCCGACCGTGACCGTCACCGGACAGGTGGGCGGGGCGCGCAGCAGCATTTTCACACCGGCGACCGGGGTTCCGGTCCTGCCGCACACGACCACCTACGACACGTTCTATCAGAACAGCCTCGGTCTGCAGGTCACCCAGCCGGTGTACAGCGGCGGCCGGACGATCGCGCAGACCCGGGAGGCGATCAACACGGTCGAGGCCACCCGGGCGCAGACGCTGGCGGTCGAAACCTCGGTATTTCAGGCGGTGGCGCAGGCTTATCTCGACGTCGTGCGCGACCAGGCCCTGGTCGAGGTCGATCGCAACAATGTCGAGGTGCTGAGCAAGCAGCTCGAAGCGACCCAGGACCGGTTCCGGGTCGGCGAAGTTACCCGCACCGATGTGGCGCAGGCCGAATCCTCGCTGGCCCAGGCGCAGGGCACGCTGACCGCAGCCCAGGGCACGCTTGCCCAGAGCCGGGCGGAATATGTGCGCGCGGTCGGCCAGGAGCCCGGCCGGCTGTTGCTGCCGCGCGACCGGCCGGCCCTGCCGGCGACCCGCGAAGAGGCTCAGACGCTGGCCGCCGACGACAATTACAGTGTCATCGCGGCAAACTTTGCCGAGCTCGCCTCGCGCGACAATGTCAGTGCTACGCGCGATCAGCTGCGGCCGCAAATCTCGCTGGTCGGAAATCTCACCCGCCTTGTCGCCCCCTCGGTCACCTTGGCCGGCTCGCGGGAAGAAGAGGCGGCGATCACCGCGCAGATGACGGTGCCGCTCTACGAGGCCGGGGCGATCTATTCGCAGACGCGGCAGGCCGAGCAGACTGTCGGGCAGCGGCGCAGCCAGGTCGACGACGCACGTCGTGCCGCGGTGCAGACCGCGACCGATGCGTGGGAGACGCTGAAGGCGGCGCGGGCCAGCATCGCTTCGTTCTCAGCGGCGGTGCGGGCAGCGCAAATCGCGCTCGTCGGCATCCAGCAGGAGGCCCTGGTCGGCACCGCCACGACCCTCGACGTGCTGGTGCAGAACCAGCAGCTCTTGACCACACAGGAGCAGCTGATTGTCGCCGAACACGATGCCGCACTCGCCGAGTTCAACCTGGCGGCGTCGATCGGCCGCCTGGTGGCGCCCGAGCTCCACCTCCCGGTGCAGCTCTACGACATGGAGCGGCACTACAAGGAAGTGAAGGACAAGTGGATCGGCTTTGGCGGCGGTCTCAACGAGTGAGTCCACGGCATGGCCCTGTCTCTGGAAAATTCGACCGGGGACCCCTAGTCTAGCCGGAGCCTCGAATTTTATCGGTTGCTTCGATGTCGGATGTGAAATCCCAGCCGAACCCGGCGACGCCCGGCCGTCCGGCGATGGACGCGGCGCCCGATCGCTCGATGGAAGAGATCATCGCGTCGATCAGCCGCATCATTGCCGAGGATGGCCGGCCGAGCGATCCCCGGGCGAGCGATCCCCGGGCGAGCGGCGCGGCGCGGCGCGTTCCGCCGGGGCCGACGACCGGTATTCTCGAATTGACCGATGCGATTGCCGATGACGGCTCGGTGCAACGGCTTGCCCCGGCCGCCGGCCCATCGGTCGGCGCCGATCCCGGCCGGGACGCAATGGCAGCAGGTACGGTGCCCGATGCCGCGCCCGCGCCGCCGCAACCCTCCGCCGCGACGGGTAATCCCTCCTTCCCACCGACGGCGCGGTCGGAGCGGATCCTGTCCACCGCGACATCGGAGGCGACGGCGTCGGCCTTTGCCCGTCTCGGCGCCGTGTCGCGCGAGCGCCGCGCCGCAGCGGACCTGCCGATCGGCGCCCCGGCGCGCACCCTCGAGGATGTCGTGCGCGAGAGCTTGCAGCCATTGCTGCAAGCCTGGCTCGAGGCGCACCTGCCGGCGCTCGTCGAGCGGCTGGTTCGCGAGGAAATCGCGCGCGTCGCCGCCGAGGCGGGGCTGCGCTGACCGCGGAGCGCGGGCCTGCAGGCGCCAATCGGCGCGGCCAATCCTACTAGTCGAGGATCGTTCGGCAATGCTGGACAAGACTTTCGAGCCATCTGCCGTGGAGCGGCGCTGCTATGCGCTATGGGAGGGTTCTGGCGCCTTCGCCGCCGAACCGCAGAGCGGCAAGCCGCCCTACACGATCATGATGCCGCCGCCGAACGTGACCGGCAGCCTGCATATGGGCCACGCGCTGACCTTCACATTGCAGGATGTGCTGGTGCGCTACCAGCGCATGCGCGGCCGCGACGTCTTGTGGCAGCCCGGCACCGACCACGCCGGCATCGCCACCGAGATCGTCGTCACCGACCAGCTCGCCGCTTCGGGACAGTCGAAGCGCGATCTCGGCCGCGACCGTTTTGTCGAACGGGTTTGGCAGTGGAAGGAGCAGTCGGGCGGCACGATCACCCGCCAGCTGCGCCGTCTCGGTGCATCGCCCGACTGGCAGCGCGAGCGCTTCACGATGGATCCGGGGCTCGCCGTCGCGGTGCGCCGGGTCTTCGTGCAGCTTTACCGCGAGGGGCTGGTCTATCGCGCGCAGCGGCTCGTCAATTGGGACCCGGAGATGCACACCGTGATCTCCGACCTCGAAGTCGAGAGCCGCGAAACCAAAGGCTCGCTGTGGCATATCCGCTACCCGATCGAGGGCGAGCCCGGACGCTTTGTGACGGTGGCGACGACCCGGCCCGAAACGATGCTCGGCGACACCGCGGTCGCGGTCCATCCGGATGATGCGCGCTATGCCGATCTGGTCGGGAGGTCGGCACGCCTGCCGCTCGTCGGCCGGCTGATCCCGATCATCGCCGATGAATACGCCGATCCCGACACCGGCAGCGGTGCCGTCAAGATCACGCCGGCGCATGATTTCAATGATTTCGAGGTCGGCCGCCGGCACAATCTCCAGTCGATCAACATCTTCGACGCCCACGCCCGGCTCAACGATGCGTCACCGCTGGCGTATCGCGGTCTCGACCGGTTCGCCGCGCGCGAACGCATCGTCGCCGATCTCGATGCCGCCGGTCTTCTCGAAAAGACCGAAGAGCATACGCTGATGGTGCCGCATCACGACCGCTCCGGCGTCGTCATCGAACCTTGGCTGACCGACCAGTGGTTCTGCGACGCACGGGTGCTGGCGCAGCCGGCGATCGCCGCGGTCGAGCGGGGCAGTGAGCAAGGCGGCACGGACTTTGTGCCAAAGCAGTGGGAGAACACGTTTTTCGAATGGATGCGCAACATCCAGCCATGGTGCATCTCGCGGCAATTGTGGTGGGGCCACCAGATCCCGGCCTGGTACGGCCCCGATGGCGCGGTTTTTGTCGCCGAGAGCGAGGCCGAAGCTCGCGTCGAGGCGCAAGCGAAATACGGCGAAGACACTGCGCTGCGCCGCGACGAGGACGTGCTCGACACCTGGTTTTCGTCCGGCCTGTGGCCGTTCTCGACCTTGGGCTGGCCCGAACAGACACCGGAATTGGCGCGGTACTACCCCGGAGACGTGCTGGTCACCGGGTTTGACATCATCTTTTTCTGGGTCGCCCGGATGATGATGATGGGGCTGCACTTTATGAAGGATGTGCCGTTCCGCACCGTCTACATCCACGCGCTGGTGCGCGACGAGCGCGGCCAGAAGATGTCGAAATCGCGCGGCAACATCATCGACCCGCTCGAATTGATCGACCGCTATGGCTGCGACGCATTGCGTTTTACGTTGGCGGCGCTGGCCGCCCCCGGCCGCGATATCAAGCTCGCCGAGAGCCGGGTCGAGGGCTACCGCAATTTCGCGACCAAGCTGTGGAACGCCGCGCGCTACGCACAGCTGAACGGCTGCACGCCGGCGGACGGGTTTGCCCCGGCGCAATGCCGGCTGACCGTCAACCGCTGGATCGTCGCCGCTCTTGCCGATTGCGCCGCCGCGGTCACCGCGTCGCTCGACGCCTATCGTTTCGACGAGGTGGCGAACCAGCTCTACCAGTTCGTCTGGGGCACGTTCTGCGACTGGTACATCGAATTCACCAAGCCGATCCTGCAAGGCGAGGATGCCGCGCAACGCGGTGAGACGCAGGCGATGACCGCCTGGGTGCTGGGCCGGATCCTGCATCTGCTGCACCCGATCATGCCGTTCATCACCGAGGAGCTGTGGCAATACTTCGCCGGCGACGAGGGTTTCGCGGGCGACGCCATGCGCCCGCTGATCTCGGCGCCTTGGCCCGATTTCGCACCCGATCTCGTCGACCGGGCGGCCGCGGCGGAAATCGAATGGGTGATCGCGGCGATCACGGCGATCCGCACGGTGCGCGCCGAGATGAACGTACCTCCCGCCGCGCGCGTGCCGCTGCTCGTCAGGGATGCCGAGCCCGCCGCCCTGGATCGACTCTCCCGCCATCGCGAGCACTTCGTGCGTCTGGCGCGGGCTGAAGAGATCAAGGTGGTCGAAGAGCCGCCGCTCGGAAGCATCCAGACCATTGTCGAGGGTGCGACGCTGATCCTGAATCTTGGTGGAGTAGTCGATCTCACTCGCGAGAAGACGCGGCTCGCAAAGGAGCTTGTTCGTCTGGAGACAGAGATCGGTAAGATCGCCGCAAAGCTCAAAAACCCCGGCTTTCTCGCGAAGGCCCCACCTGAAATCATCGAGGAGCAGCGCGAACGCGAGAATGATGCGCGTCGCGACCTCAGTCGGGTACAAGTCGCTTATGGCCGCCTGGAAGGCCGCAGTACATCGATGTCCAGCGGACGCGCGGGTTAGTGGCGGAAGAGCCGGCCCGTTTCAACCTGGCGCGCGAGCCGGCGGCGGCCAAGCGGCCGCGAGTATCTCAGCACCGCCGGCATCGCCTCCGGAAAGCTTCATTAACAAAATTTTGCGATTTTGCTTCGCTGCGCCGGGAGCCTGCTCTTGGCCACGATCCTGAAACGTGGTCTTTCAAAGATACCCCTCCAGGTAAAGAATAAAAATTAAGAGGTTCAGAAGTGGAGGCGCACTGCTTCGCTACCGGCTAGCTGAACGCGAACCGACGCCCGAAAATTGACTGATAACCAAAATGCATGGGCGGGTTGACAAGCCCGATCTGCCCTGTTTAGCTTCGAAAGTCCTCTCTGTCATACCCGGATGCAGTATCCGCAATCCGGGACGACTCCGATCTGCATCTCCGAGCCCATCCGATACAGTGGCATGGCGACGAGCCCGTTTGTGCCGGCGGCGCGGAATTGCCCAACCAGAAGGAGACGATGCCGGATGCCCCTGCGTCGGACGATTGGGATTTCGCTTGCGCTGCTGATGGCGTCGGCCGGCGCCATGGCCAAGACACCGGAAAGAGGCGCCACTCATCAGTCGAGCCAGCCGCCGGACGCCGGTCATCAGAAAATCACGGATCAGTCGGACAAAACACGTGCCGCGCATCGTTCCCGGCGCGCCTCGCGACTGGTGTGGCATCGCCCGGGTCGGGTGCGTTACGAGCGCCGGGCAGTGGCTGATCGGGCCGACGATACCGCGACAGCCCCGTCCTGGGGTCCGATGCACGCCACTGGCGCGCTGCAGATCGGGCGGGCGGCGTGGTACGATCTGGTCGGCGACCGCACCTCGAGCGGCGAGCGGCTCGATACCGTCACCCCGACCGCAGCGCATCGCACGCTGCCGCTCGGTTCCTGCGCGAAAGTCACCGATCTCGACACCGGCCACTCGATCATCGTCAAGATCAACGACCGTGGCCCCTATAATCGCCGCTTCATCATCGATCTGTCGCCACGCGCCGCCGAAGAGCTGGGAATGCGGCATGCGGGAGTTGCCGCGGTTGCCGTCGAGCCGGTCGCCACCTCCGTCGCGGCTGCGAGTTCGGCGACGATCACCTCGACGGCAGTCGCGGCGGCGCGGCCGAATCTCGCCGCCTATCGCACCACCGCCGCCAATCTGATCCAGTAGACCCGCCGGGTCGCTCAACGCGCCGGATCGCGCGCGAAATACTCAAGGTCCTCCGGCCGTGGCCGCCAGTCGGGATTGCTTGGCCATTCGCGGGTCCGGCCCGACATCGCCTCGCCGTAACGCACCCGGAACAGCACGGTGCGCTGCGGGCCGTTGCGGTATTCGTGCAGTTCACCGCGAGGATGGACGACAAACGCCCCGGGCTCGATCGCAATCGTTTCGGTCGGAGTGCGCATCGTGCCGCCGCCCTCGAAGCAGAAATAGATTTCGGTCGCATCCGGGTGGCAGTGATAGGGGCTCGTCTGCCCGGGCTCCCAGCAAGCGATCGTTACATCCCCTTCTCCGGTCGTGCCCAGCACCCGTTCCAGGTGCTTTTTCGGGTCGAACGCCCGCTCCACCTTCAAGTTGAAGCTGTACACCGGCCTCCTCCGCGGTTTTGCCGCAACCTAGACCGCCGGCCCGTCAGCCGGCAAGCGGGCACGGATCCGTCGCGCAACTCGGGCTGGACGGGGCCGCGCCGCCGACCTAGCCTGCGGCAATCGGCATGGAGAACGAGATGACCGAGGCCGGCCGCCTTCGCCAATTGCTCAACCGGAATGGCATGCTGATCGCCCCCGGCGCCTATGACTGCATCACCGCCCGGCTGATCGGCCAGGCCGGGTTCGACGCGGTTTACATGACCGGAGCCGGCACCGCCGCCACCCTCGGCTATCCCGATTTTGGACTGGTGACGATGTCGGAGATGGTCGGCAACGCCCGTCGCATCGCCGCCGCCGCCGGACTGCCGGTCATCGCCGACGCCGATACCGGCTATGGCAACGAGCTCAACGCGTTCCGCACCGTGCGTGAATACGAGAGCGCCGGCGTCGCCGGCATCCACATCGAAGACCAGGGCTTTCCGAAGAAATGCGGTCATCTCGACGACAAGGAGATCGTACCGCGCGAGGATTGGCTGGCCAAGATCCGGGCTGCGCTCGCGGCGCGCCACGATCCCGACTTTCTGATCATCGCCCGCACCGATGCGCGCGCCGTGGCCGGTCTCGACGAGGCGATCGCGCGGGCCAACGCGGCACTTGCGGTCGGCGCCGGCATGGTCTTTGTCGAGGCGCCGCAAACGATCGCGGAGGTCGCCGCCATTCCGCGCCTGGTCAACGGTCCGTGCCTGCTCAATGTCGTCCATGGCGGCAAGACCCCGCAGCTCGACCTGCGCGATGCCGAGGGCATGGGCTACCGGATGGCGATCCTGCCGGCGCTGCTGCTGCAAAATATCGTCGGGATCTGCGACCGGGCGCTGGCCGAGCTGAGGACGACCCGCCATCATCCGCCGCCGATCGCCGAGATGACCGTGCGCGAGATGTTCCGCCGCGTCGGCGCCGACGAGTGGGACGCGCGCCGTGACCTATTCCGGCCGGACTTCCCGGCCTGCGACCCCGCCGAATAGCGGCCGATCGCCAGCAATCGGCGATCGGACTCGGCGGATGCGCGTGCAATCGATGCGCTCTGCGCAACCACTTCGGTTGGGCGAAGGTCGGTCCGAAGCGCCTGCTCTTGCCGAGCACATCCTCTACCGCGATGGCTTGATCCTGGTCATCGACAAGCCGGCCGGAATCGCGGTGCATGCCGGTCCCGGTGGCGGCCCGAACCTCGAAAGCCGGTTTGCCGAGCTGAGCTTTGGGCTGCCCCACCCGCCGGCTCTCGCCCACCGGCTCGATCGTGACACCAGCGGCTGCCTGGTTCTCGGCCGCCACCCGAAGGCCCTGCGCCGGCTCGGCGCGCTGTTCGCCGCCGGCCAGGTCGAAAAACGCTACTGGGCAGTGGTCGAGGGGCGCCCATCGCGGGACGAGGGCTGTGTCGAAGGAGGATTGCGCAAGCTCGTTTCGGGTCGCGGCTGGCGCATGGTTGTCGACCCGGCGGGACAACGAGCGGTTACCGATTACCGGGTGTTGGGCACCGCGAACGGGCAGGCCTGGCTTGAGCTGCGACCGCGTACCGGCCGCACCCACCAGATCCGCGTTCATTGCGCGGCCCTCGGCTGCCCGGTCGCCGGTGATGCCGGCTACGGTCGCGGCGGTGGCCCGATGCTGCTCCATGCCCGCGAAATCGTGCTGCCGCTCTACCCGGCGAAGCCGCCGATCGCGGTCCGCGCGCCGCCACCCGCGCATCTGCTCGGCGCGCTGGTGTGTCTCGGCTACACTCCCACCAACGACGCCTTCGGGGACGACGGAATGAGATGAGCAGTGCCGAGATCAAGCTCCGGCGATTAACGCTGGCCGATGCTGTGGTCTACCGCGACATCCGACTGGAGGCATTGAGACTCGCTCCCGAAGCCTTCGGCAGCACTTTCGGGGCGGAAAATTCTCAGCCGCTTTCATGGTTTGCAGCTCGGCTTGAGAATTCGGCGGTGTTCGCCGCGTTCTCCGGCGACGATATCACCGGAACCGCTGCATTCCGTCCCAACTACGGGCCGAAGGACTCGCATCGGGGTGTGCTGGTCGGCATATATGTCCGTGCCGTGGCACGCCGGCGCGGTATCGGTCGCCGCCTAGTCGAAGCGGTGATCGAGCATGCGCGTCGACATGTTGAAATACTGGAACTGAGGGTGATCAGCGACAACGAGACGGCCCGGCACTTATATCAATGCCTCGGTTTTGTCGAATACGGGATCGAGAGGAACGCGTTGAAGCAGGATGATCATTATTGGGACGAGATACTGATGGCAAAACCGTTGCTGCCAGACGAGGACACAGCCTCATGATCCCGCGCTACAGCCGCCCCGAGATGGCCCGGATCTGGGCGCCGGAACACTATTTCCGCATCCAGCTCGACATCGAGATATATGCCTGTGAAGCGCAGGAGCAACTCGGCGTGATCCCCGCGGGCGTGGCCGAGGCGGTGCGCGCGCGCGGCACCGTCGCGGTCGAGCGCATCCGTGAGATCGAGCGCGAGGTGCATCACGAGACGATCGCCTTTCTGACCAGCCTTGCCGAAGCGGTCGGGCCGCAGGCGCGCTTTCTGCACCAAGGCATGACGTCGAGCGACGTGCTCGACACCTGCCTTGCCGTGCAGCTGACCGAGGCCGCCGACCTGCTGCTCGCCGATCTCGATGCGGTGCTCGCAGCGCTGCGGCGGCGCGCCTTCGAGCACAAAGACACGGTGATGGTCGGACGCAGCCACGGCATCCACGCCGAGCCAACCACCTTCGGCCTCAAGCTGGCCGGGCACTGGGCCGAATTCGCCCGCAACCGCGAGCGGCTGGTCGCGGCGCGGCGCGAGATCGCGACCTGTGCGATTTCCGGGGCGGTTGGCACCTTTGCCAATATCGACCCGGCAGTCGAGGCGCATGTCGCCGCGAGGCTGAAGCTCGCGCCCGAGCCGGTCTCGACCCAGATCATCCCGCGCGACCGGCACGCCGCGTTCTTCACGACGCTCGCGCTGATTGCCGCGGCCATCGAGCGGCTGGCGACCGAGATCCGCCATCTGCAGCGTACCGAGCTGCGCGAAGCAGCGGAATATTTCGCCGAGGGCCAGAAGGGCTCATCGGCCATGCCGCACAAGCGCAACCCGGTCTTGTCGGAAAACCTGTCGGGATTGTCACGAGTGATCCGGGCGAGCGTGATCCCGGCGCTCGAAGATGTCGTCACCTGGCACGAGCGCGATATTTCGCATTCCTCGGTCGAGCGGATCATCGCGCCCGACGCGACGATCGCTCTCGATTTCGCGCTCGATCGGCTCCGCGGCATCATCGATCGGCTGGTTGTCGATCCCCAACGGATGCGTGCAAACCTCGATTCCCTGGGCGGGCTCGTTGATTCGCAGCGCGTGCTCTTGGCATTGACCCAGGCCGGGATGAACCGCGAGGGCGCCTATCGTCTTGTCCAAAAACACGCAATGGCGGCGTGGCGCGGCGAAGGCCGGTTCGTCGACCGGCTCAAATCCGACCCGGAAATCGCCCAATGCCTCGATGCACCGGCAATCGACGGGCTGTTCGACACCGCCTATCACCTGAAGCATGTCGACACGATCTTCCGCCGCGTTTTTGGCGAAGCACCCGATCGAGTGACTGGCGGTCACAGTTCTCGTTGACGATCCGGGCGTCACGACCTATCTCGTACTTGCCCTCGGGGGTGCGCTCGACTTGGCGGGTGTTTCCGGCTGCGGTAGCCGCATCCAGTGTCGTGTCGAGCACGGCACGAGCCGGAGGGCAGATGCAGGTACTCATAAGACGTGCGGCGGCGAAGATGCTGCGCCGGATACCAGCGGACCGGAGGACACAAATTCTCCAACGCCTAAAGGACTTGGCAGCCGATCCTAACAGCCGGGCGCTGGACGTCCAACCGCTCGCCGGGGGCGAGTCATTCCGGCTGCGAGTGGGTGATTACCGGATCATTTTTTCCCTCGACCGTCCGGCGGGCGTGCTGACGGTCGACGCGATCAGGACACGGGGCGATGTCTACAAGAGATGAGGCAAGTTTTGCATTGCCGAAGCCGATCGCGCTGGGCGACGCCGAAGTGGTGCTGTCTCGCAGCGACTGGGACCGCCTCGTCGAAGTGTTCAATGCTCGGCTGGATCGCGGCAACGATCCCGACGAGGATGCAGCCGATCTGGCGGCAGCGGCGGCGGCACGCGCCGACGATGCCGGTGTTGCTGCTCGCATCGAAAAGGAGCGCGGGTCTCCCGTCGAGGTGACGATCCCAATCGAGGTGTTGGAAGCAGAACTGGAAGGCGCGCATCCGATCAAGGCGTGGCGCGAGCACAGGAAATGGACGCAATCGCGGCTCGCTGCGGAATCCAGCGTGGCCCGGGACCTGATCGCGCAAATCGAGACGCACCGGAAAACCGGCAGTATACAAACGCTGAACCGCTTGGCGCGGGCCCTCGCCGTGCCGCTCGAGGCGCTTATCGAAGATCAAGCTGAAGATACGAAAATAGGAGAAACGCGATGAGTTCGCTGCGCCGCCATGACGGACCCCGCATCAAGTATACCGCGGATGATGGCGGTCCCTACGATACGATCATGGTCGATAAGCTGACCCCGATCATCGGCGCCGAGATCGCTGGTGTCGATCTCGCCCAGCCGCTCGGCAACCGCACCCTCGACGAGATCCACCGTGCGCTGGCCGAGAATTCGGTGATCTTTTTTCGCGACCAGCATTTGACCGAAGACCAGCACCTCGCCTTCGGCCGGCGGTTCGGGGAGCTGCACATCCACCCGGCCGCCCCCTCGGCGCCGGGCCGGCCCGAATTGATGATCATCCATGCCGACAAGGACAGCCCGCGCGCCAATGGCGAAGGCTGGCATAGCGATGTATCGTGCGATCCCGAGCCGCCGATGGGCAGCATCCTTTACATCCGGACTTGCCCGCCGCATGGCGGCGATACGCTGTTCGCCAGCATGTATGCGGCCTATGACGCGCTGTCGGAGCGGATGAAGAGCTATCTCGACGGGCTCACGGCCGAGCACAGCGGCGAGCACTATCGCGGCCAGTATGCGAATTACGGCATCGCCGACAAACCCGAATACCCTCGTGCCGAGCATCCGGTCGTGCGCACCCACCCCGTGACGCGGCGCAAGGCGCTCTATGTCAACCGAGGCTTTACCAAGCGCATCAACGGCATCCCGCTCGACGAGAGCGAGGCCATCCTCAATTACCTGTACCGACACATGGCGAACCCGCTGTTCCAATGCCGCTTCCGCTGGCAGGCGAATTCGATCGCCTTCTGGGACAATCGCTGTGTGCAGCACCATGCGATGTGGGATTACTGGCCGCACACCCGTTCCGGGCACCGGGTCACGGTCAAGGGCGACCGGCCGGTGTGAGCCGCCCGATTGCAGCCTCGCTGCTATTCCCTCATCAGCTGCTCTTTGGCCTGCTCGGTGAAGTGGTCGAGCTCGAAGCTGATGCGGGACGGGGTGATCGCCGGGTCCTTGGCGGAGAGGTCGGCGAACAGCTTGTCGAGCACGCGCTGGTCGCCACCCGCCTGGAACTGGATTGCGACGAGGTCTTTGGCGTAGGCCTCTGCCGCCTCGGCGCGGAGACCCAGTTGTTGGGCCGCCCACAGCCCGACCATCCGGTTGCGGCGTGCGGTGGTCTTGAAACGGAGCTCCTCGTCATGCTTGAACCGATTCTCGAATTCCTTTTCGCGGTCGGCAAAGGTGGTCATGATCCTGGTGTCCCGAGCTAACCCGTTCGCCGCCATCGGCGTCGGGTGCGATATGGCGCGGGGCTTCTCCCGCCGCAAGCAGGGAATGTTCGAGGTGTGCGAGAGAGCATGTGCACGGTGGTGATCCTGCGCCGGCCGGACGATCCGTGGCCGGTGATCATCGGCGCCAACCGTGACGAGATGATCGCGCGGCCATGGCGGCCGCCGGGCCGGCACTGGCCGGATCGACCGGAGGTGCTCGCCGGGCTCGATTTGTCAGCCGGTGGCTCGTGGCTCGGGATCAACGATTGGGGTGTTGCTGCGGCAGTGCTGAACCGCACCGGCTCGCTCGGCCCTGCCCCCGGCCTGCGGTCGCGTGGCGAACTGGTTCTTGAAGCGCTCGATCATGCCGACGCCGTCGCGGCGGCCGAGGCGCTTACCCATCTCGATCCTGATTCCTACCGGACCTTCAATCTGATCGTCGCCGACGAGCGCGACGGGTTCTGGCTGCGCCATGCCGGCGGGCGGCGCGTCGAGGCGCACCCGCTGAAGGACGGGCTGTCGCTAATCGCCGCTGGCGATCTCGACGATTTCGGCACGCGGCGGCTGCAATTGGCGATGCCGGCATTCCGCGAGTGGCCGGCGCCGCAGCCGGACCGCGGCGATTGGACGGCCTGGCAGCAGCTGCTGGGCAGCACGCGCGCGCCGCCCGGCGAGCCGGCCAGCGCCGCAATGCGCTTCTCCACCGATGGCTACGGCACGGTGTCGAGTGCCATCATCGCCCTGCCGGCGCGCGACGGCACCGACCGGCGGGCCGCGTTCCGCTTTGCCGGGTGGCAGCCCGAGGAGACGCCGTGGCACGACATCGAACCGGGCTGACCCGGCGGCCGGCGGATGTCAGCGCCTGCGCGTCGCCATTGTCGCGGGTCGGCCAGACCGGGGATCGTTCGATGCGCTCGATCGGAAACCACCGCCACGGCAGTCATCATCACACGTCAGACATCATCATGAAAGCGCGCGTGCACGTAACCCTCAAGCCCGGCATCCTTGATCCGCAAGGCAAGGCAATCGGCAACGCGCTCGCCGCGCTCGGGTTCGCCGGCGTCGGCGAGGTGCGCCAGGGCAAGCTGATCGAGCTTGAAATCGCCACGGTCGATCCGGTCGCGGCCCGCGCCGAGATCGACGCGATGTGCCGGCAATTGCTGGCCAATCCGGTGATCGAGGATTACGCGATCGAGATCACGCCGATCGACGCAGCGCATCCTCGCCCAGCGCTTCCCTGAGCTTCATTTCGAGGGTTGGGGTCCGGTAGGGCTTTGCGAGGAACTTGAACTCGCCGCCGGGTTCCAGCGCTTCCTGCACGGCACCGGCATAGCCGGAGGTCAACAGGATCCGCAGATCCGGCCGCAATCGGCTCGCCGTGCGAGCCAGATCGATGCCGCTCATACCGGCCGGCATGACCACATCGGTGAACAGGAGGTCGATCGCCCGCTCGCTGCGCAACAGAGCCAGCGCTTCGGGGCCGGTTCGCGCGACGAGGGTCCGATAGCCGAGGTCCGACAGCATTGCGACGATCATTTCGCAGACATCGGGGTCATCCTCGACGACGAGAACCGTCACCCCGCCCCGCTCCGTCGGCGCGAAAGCGCTTGGCGACATGTCCGGCTGGGCCGCCAGCCCATCCTTGCGCGGCAGATAGATATGAACCGTCGTGCCGAGGCCTTTTTGGCTCTCGATCCGGGCGGTGCCGCCCGACTGTTTGGCAAAGCCGTAAACCTGGCTCAGACCGAGCCCGGTGCCCTTCCCGACATCCTTTGTCGTGTAGAATGGCTCGAACGCGTGCATCAGCACGTCCGCACTCATCCCGCAGCCGGTATCGCTGACCGAGACCATGACATATTCACCCTGTTCCACGTCGATCCCGTCATCGCTGCCGCCGGCGGTGACATTCGCCGTGGCGACGGTCAGCCGGCCCGAAAGACCCATCGCATCGCGGGCATTGGCCGCCAGATTGAGGATCATCGCTTCGAACTGCGCCGAATCGGCCAGGCAAGTCCAGATCCGGGGTTGCAGGCGCTGCTCGATCTCGATTCCCTCACCCAAGGTTCTCTGGCACAGGGTCAGCGTCTCCTGTAGCAATTCGTTGATGTTGACGACCTGTGGGCAGACCTCCTGCCGCCGTGAAAACGTCAGCAGCTGCTGGATCAGTTGCGAGCCGCGCAGCCCCGCGCGCAACGCCGCGTTGGCATAGCGGCGGCCCGCGCCCTCTTCCGGCAGCGTCGTCACGAGCATTTCGAGATTGCCGATGATCGCCGTCAGCAGATTGTTGAAATCATGCGCGACCCCGCCGGTCAGCTGGCCGACGACTTCCATCCTCTGTGCCTGGCGCAGCTGCTCCTCGGCGGCCCGCCGCTCCGTCAGATCGCGGGTGATCTTGGCAAAACCCATCAGCTTGCCGGTTCCATCGCGGATCGCGTCGATCAAGACACCGGCCCAAAATACCGTGCCGTCCTGGCGCACCCGCCACCCCTCGGCCTCGAACTTGCCGGTCCGCCGCGCCATCTCCAGCGCTCTTTGCGGCAGCCCGTTCTGCCGATCTTCCGCGGTGTAGAACTGGGAAAAGTGTCGGCCGATGATTTCCTCGGCGGCATAGCCCTTGATGCGTTCCGCTCCAAGGTTCCAACTGGTCACCACCCCATCGGGGTCGAGCATGAAGATCGCATAGTCGGTGACCCCCTGAACCAGCGTCCTGAAGTGCTCTTCGCTGACCCGCAGCTGGGCGAGGGCTTCGGCCATCTCCTGGGTGCGCTCGGCGACCCGCTGTTCGAGGGTTTCGGTCAGTCGCTGTTGCGCGGTCTCGGCATTCTTCCGGTCGCTGATATCGATCAGCATGTTGACCGCGCCGATCAGCGCGCCGGAGGCGTCGTGCAACGGCGTCGGGAACGGCAGGAAATGAACGCGCGTGCCGTCCGGGCGCTCCAGGATCGCATCGACGCCGCGGACCGGCCGGTCTTCCTTCAAAGCAACCGCCATCGGGCATTCGCCGAGCGGCAGCGGCGTGCCATCCGGGAAATACAGGCGCCAGCTGATGCACCAGCGGTCGCTGCCCAATCTGGGGCGCCGCCCCGAAAATTCGACCGCAGCTTCGTTGTAAAATGTCAGGCGGCCTTCGGCATCGGTGGTGTAGATGGCCGCCGGCAAGGCCTCGAGGAGTTGGTGAAAGCGCCCATCGACCGGCACATGATCAATGCTTTGCGGTGGCCCGCCGACAGCAGAACAATCCACTGACATCTCTCGCAAAAAAAGCGGTGGCCCCCCGGCACAATCTATCGGCCACATCCATTTGGTACAAGGCAAACCCGGCACCTGGTATCAGGCAAACCTGAGCTGCGGCCCCAAGGTTCCATTCGCTCGCATCCCGATCACCTTGCACCGCCGCACCGCGCGGCGTATCTGAGCGCCATTGCTACCGAGGCATCGATGAACGCGGTGGTTATCATCTTTCCCGGCTCGAACCGCGAGCGCGATGTGTGCATGGCCTTGGAGCGCGCTGGCGGATGTGAGCCCAAGCGGGTCTGGCATGGCGAGACGAGCCTGCCCCGATGCGACCTGATCGTACTGCCCGGCGGCTTCGCCTATGGCGATTATTTGCGCTGCGGGGCGATGGCGGCGCATTCGCCGGTCATGCGCGAGGTGCGCGCGCGAGCCGAGCGGGGAACTCCAGTGCTCGGCATCTGCAACGGCTTCCAGATCCTGACCGAGGCCGGGATGCTGCCGGGCGCGTTGCTGCCGAACCGCTCGCTGCGCTTCTCCTGCCGCGATATTCATCTCAAGGTCGAGAACATTGAGACGATCTTCACTTGCGGCTACGCGGCGGGCCAGACGATCCGGGTGCCGGTGGCCCACCAGGAGGGGAATTTCACGGCCGATCCCGACACGCTCGACCGGCTGGAGAGCGAGGGCCGGGTTGCGTTTCGCTATTGCGACGCCGATGGCAACCTCGACGAAAGGGCGAATTTCAACGGCTCGGCGCGGGCGATCGCCGGCATCTTCAATGCGAGCCGCACCGTGCTCGGGCTGATGCCGCACCCCGAAAACGCCACCGACCCGCTCCTCGGCGGCACCGACGGCACCGCCTTTTTCGCCGGCCTCGTCGGCGCATTGTCGTGAGCCGCAACAACGTCACGCCCGCTCTCGCTGCGGAACACGGGCTGACCGGCGAGGAGTTCGAGCGCGCGCGCGCCATTCTCGGCCGGGTCCCCAACCTGACCGAGCTCGGCATCTTTTCGGTCATGTGGAGCGAGCACTGCTCTTACAAATCCTCGAGGATCTGGCTCAAGACATTGCCGACCACCGGCCCGCGGGTGATCTGCGGACCGGGCGAGAATGCCGGGGTGGTCGATATCGGCGACGGCGACGCGGTCGTCTTCAAGATCGAGAGCCACAACCATCCTTCGTTTATCGAGCCTCGTCAGGGGGCGGCGACCGGGGTCGGCGGCATCCTGCGCGACGTCTTCACGATGGGGGCGCGGCCCGTGGCGATCCTCGATTCGCTGCGCTTTGGCAGCCCGGAGCATCGGCGCACCAGGCACCTCGTTGCCGGGGTCGTCGCCGGCATCGGCGGTTACGGCAATTGCGTCGGGGTACCGACGGTCGGCGGCGAATGCGAGTTCGACCCGGCCTATGACGGCAACATCCTGGTCAACGCGATGTGCGTCGGCATCGCGAGGGCCGACCGGATTTTCTATTCGACCGCGGCCGGGCCGGGAAACGCGGTCGTCTATGCCGGGGCGAAGACCGGGCGTGACGGCATCCACGGGGCGACGATGGCCTCGGCCGGGTTCGGCAGCGACGCCCCGGAGGTGGCCGGCGAAAAGCGGCCGACCGTGCAGGTCGGCGATCCGTTCACCGAGAAGTTGCTGATCGAGGCGTGCCTCGAACTGATGCAGGGGGATGCGATCGTCGCGATCCAGGACATGGGTGCCGCGGGGCTCACCTCGTCATCGGTCGAGATGGCCGGCAAGGGCGGGCTCGGCATCACCCTCGACCTCGACCTCGTGCCGGTGCGCGAGATCGGCATGACACCCTATGAGATCATGCTCAGCGAGAGCCAGGAGCGGATGCTGATGGTGCTGCGACCCGGCAGCGAGGCTGAGGCGCAACGCATTTTCGCGAAGTGGGAGCTCGATTTCGCGGTGATCGGCCGGCTTACCGACACCGGGCAGCTGGTTCTGCGGCAGCATAGCGAGATCGCCGCCGCGATACCGCTGGCGCCGCTGGTCGGCGCCGCTCCGGTCTACCGGCGTCCGTGGCGGAGGACCGATCCGCAACCGGACATCGAGCCTGTGAACCTGCCCGACCGCGACCCGCTCGTCTGTCTCGGACGGTTGATCGGTTGCCCGGCGCTGGCCTCGAAACGCTGGATCTGGGAGCAATACGATCACCTCGTCATGGGCAATACCGTCAAGCGACCGGGTGGCGACGCCGCGATCGTTCGGATCGGTGAGAGAAAGGCGCTGGCGCTCGCCACCGATTGCACACCGCGCTACTGCCGCGCCGACCCGGTCCGCGGCGGGGCACAGGCGGTCGCGGAGAGCTGGCGCAACCTGACCGCGGTCGGCGCATTGCCATTGGCGCTGACCGACAATCTGAATTTCGGCAACCCGGAGCGGCCGGAGATCATGGGGCAGCTGGTCGGCGCCGTCGAAGGCATCGGCGCCGCGTGCCGGGCGCTCGACTACCCGGTCGTCTCCGGCAATGTCTCGCTCTACAACGAGACGAATGGCCGGGCGATTTTGCCGACACCGGTCATCGGCGGGGTCGGGCTGCTCACCGATGCGCGGCAGGCGGTCGATCTGGCGCTGCAATGCGATGGTGACGCGCTGGTCCTGATCGGCGACACGCGGGGCCATCTCGGTGCCTCGCTCTATCTGCGCGAAATCGAAGGGAGCGAGGCCGGGGCGCCGCCGCCGGTCGATCTCGCCGCCGAACGGCGCAACGGCGATTTCGTGCGCGGCGAAGTCGGCGCCGGCCATGTCGCAGCGTGTCACGACATCTCGGATGGCGGCCTCTTTGTCGCGCTGGCCGAGATGGCACTGGCCGGCGGCCGTGGCGTCGCGCTCAACTCGCTTCCCCTGGACATTCCGCGCCAGGCTTGGCTGTTTGGCGAAGACCAGGCGCGCTACCTCGTCGAGAGCCAGGCGCCCGAGGCGCTGCTCGCGGCGGCGCGTGGCGCTGGCGTGCCGGCTCGCGTGATCGGCGTGGTCGGCGGCGGCGCGTTGACACTCCCCGGCGCCGGTGCCATATCGGTGAAGGAATTGAGGGCCGCGAACGAGGCTTGGCTGCCGGGTTACATGGACCGGGTGTGAGAGCGGAAGGAACCGGGCGATGGCGATGGACGCGGCAATGATCGAGCGGCTGATCAAGGATAGCCTCCCCGACGCACAGGTCTCGATCGAGGATTTGCGCGGCGATGGCGATCATTACGCGGCCCATGTCGTTTCGGGCGCGTTTCGCGGCAAGACCCGGATCCAGCAGCATCAGATGGTGTACCAGGCGTTGCGCGGCCGGATCGGCGGCGAACTGCACGCGCTCGCCTTGCAAACCGGCGCCCCCGAAGACTAGGTCGCCAGCTCTTCCCGTTTTGCGTCTCTTCCCGTCTTGGCGAAATCGAGGAACCAGAAATGGACATTACGGTTCAGGATCGCATCCAGCAGGAGATCACCGACACTCCGGTCGTGCTGTTCATGAAGGGCACGCCGGTCTTTCCGCAATGCGGCTTCTCTGCGGCGGTGGTCCAGATTTTGAGCCATCTCGGGGTCAAGTTCAAAGGCATCGACGTGCTCTCGGACCCGCAGATCCGGCAGGGGATCAAGGAATTTTCGAGCTGGCCGACGATCCCGCAGCTCTATGTCAAGGGCGAGTTTGTCGGCGGCTGTGACATCGTGCGCGAAATGTACGAGACCGGCGAATTGCAGCAGGTGCTCGAACAGAAAGGCGTCCCGGTTCGCGCCTGACACTATCCGCGCCTGACACGCCTGACACTATCCGCGCCTGACGCCATCGGTTGTTCGGCTGGCCGGGTGCAATCGCGACGGGTCGAGGCGGAACAGCAGCGGGAAGAACGGGTAGCGCAGCGGCTGGTGGCGCGCGCCGGCCTCGGAAACGCACCATAGCCGGCCGTCGCCGTCGAAAGCGATGCCCTCGATGCCGCCGGCCACACGGTAGCGTGCGGTGCGGGTGCCGCTCGCCGGGTCGAGCCGGTCGAGCGCGCCCCAGCCGAGATCACTGCGTGCGATCCACAACCCGCCGCGGGAGCCGATCGCCCCGCCTTGCGCATAGGTCGGGATCGCTACCACCGCCGCAGCCGCCCGAGGATCGAGCGTGCCGCGGCCGCTGTGCGCATCGAGAACCGAAAGATTAAATTTGAAGGCCATTGCCGGTCCTTGGCTCTGATAATCGCCGATCCAGATCGACCCCTGTCCCGAAATGGCAAACGCACCCTTGAGCCCGCCGCCCATCCGCCAGATGCGGAATTTCGGCTCGCCGCCGCCGAAGGCACGACCGAGACTGGTCTCGAACAGCGTATGGGTGTCGCCGATAAACAGCTTGCCATCGCCGGCATAGGCGAGCCCGCCGGCGTGACCGCAGGGCGGCGGCACCGCGAAATGGCCGGTCACGCGGCCGGTCCGCGGGTCGATGCGAAACACCCGGCACGGCCCGCGATCCTTCCAGGTGGCGAGGCTGCGGTAAGCCGAGACGAACAGGCTGCCGCGGGCGAACGCCAGCCCTTGCGGGTTCCAGCCATCATCGAGCCCCGGCATCCAGATCATCCGGTCGATCGCCGCCAGGTTGGGAACCGGGCTGATCGCGCGCGGACCATAGCCCGGCCGCTGCCCCGGGATCGCTCGGGTTAGCGTTTCGAGGCGACGGCAGACCGGGGCGATGCCGCAGGCCGCGACCAGAGCGAGTGCCGCAGCGATGCGCCAGCAACGGGACACCCGGCGGCGCGCCGGCGGTGCCTCGGGATATGCGTGCACCCGCCCGATCCTTTCGTGTGGCATCGTCCCGAGCGGCGATTTTGCGTCATGGCGCATCGATGTGGCGAATCGATGCGGAATGGTTATCGCCCGCCACGCCCGGTGCGATGCCAGCGTCGCGGCCTGCTCCGCCTTAAACGCGAATAACGGGATCGCCACTGCACGCGATCATAAAGAATCGGCAGTTTTTTTCTCTCCTGTTAAGAAATTTGGTGATTTTCGCTTCCGACCTGCGGTTCTATGAACCCGTTAACGAACCTTGACGGGGCGCGAGCCGGGGACCGTTTCACCAAACGGGCTCGCGCGATCACCAGCCGGGGGCAATAGAAATGCGCGCCAAGCTCGCCTGGGGCCTCGTATGGGGCGCCCTTCCGATGGTTTTGTTGGCGCTCTACCCGCGCCACGCGGTAGCTGGCAATTGCGTGCTCTATGCACGCGCGCAAACGGGGGTAGCACTTTATGGCGATGCCGGCGACTGGTGGGGCGAGGCGGCCGGCCGCTATCAGCGTGGCCATGTGCCCGAGGTGGGCTCGATCCTGGTGTTCCGACGCAGCGACGTGATCCCGTCGGGGCATGTCGCGATCGTTGCCGGAGTGATCGGCCCACGCGAAATCGTCGTCAACCAGGCCAACTGGTATCATGGGGAGGTCACGCCCGGTGTCCCGGTGGTCGATGAATCGCCGCGGAATGATTGGACGACGGTTGCGGTCATGGATATCGGCTCGGGACATTACGGGCAGGACTATCCGAGCTACGGCTTCGTCTATCCGCAGACCGGGCCGAGCACGATTGTCGCCGACGCCAGCTCGAGCGGCGGCGTCATTCGCGGTCTCGAGGCAATCCCGACCGCCTACGATCCGGACGCCGATCTGAGCATTCTCCATACCGCCACCACAACCGACGATGATTTACGGCGCAGATATGCCCGTCACCGCGGGCGCGGATCGCACCGGAGGAGGTGGTCGACCCAGCTGCACCATCCGGCACCTGCGGCCCGCGACACTGGCCGGACCGGCCGCACGCATATCCTTGCCCGCAACCTCGCCCACGCGCTCCACCACGCCCCTGCGCCTCACCATGCCCCTGCGCTTCCGGCGACGCGGCGGGCCGAGAGCCGGACGCGACACCGGGCGTGACCGCGGCGGCGGCGCCGCTCGGCAGCCGCCCGGTTGACATGGATGTGGCGCGCGGGACTATCCTCGCCGGTCAACCGCGAGGAAAACGATGCCCCGAGCCAACGCCGACCAGGCCTTCCTGCCGGCCCGTGTGCTGTCCGACGAGATCGGCGCCGGTCGCCTGTCGCCACTCGAACTGGTCGATGCGCTGCTCGCCCGCATCAAGGCTCAGGATCAGAAGCTGCACGCCTTTGTCGAGGTCTATGCCGACGAGGCGCGGCTCGCCGCCGAAGCCGCCGACAAGGCGATCCGCTCCGGTCACCGGATCGGGCCGTGGCACGGCATCCCGATCGCGCTCAAGGACCTGATCGAGATCGAAGGGCGGGTGACGACCGGCGGTTCGCAGGTGTGGCATGACCGTCGCTCGGCCTATACCGCGACGATCGCCAAACGGCTGATCGCGGCTGGCATGATCGTGATCGGCAAGACCCACACCGTCGAATTCGCAATGGGCGGCTGGGGCACGAACCAGCACCGTGGCACGCCGTGGAACCCATGGGACCCCGGCATCGCACGCACTCCGGGGGGGTCGAGCAGCGGCACCGGCGTCGCCGTCGCCGCCGGCATGGCGCCGTGGGGGATCGGCACCGATACCGGCGGGTCGGTGCGGCTGCCGGCCTCGTGGTGCGGCCTCAGCGGGCTCAAAACCACGATCGGGCGGGTCAGCACCTACGGGATCCTGCCATTGAGCCCCAGCCTCGACACACCGGGACCGCTGGCCCGTTCGGTCGAAGACGCAGCACTGCTCTACCAGGCGATCGAGGGACCCGATCCGCTCGACCCGCGCACCCTGGGCCGCCCGCCGGCCGCCGATTTGACGATGATGCGGCGCGGCGTGCGCGGCTTGCGGCTTGCGGCGATGCCGCGGCACGAGCGCGACGGCGTCGCTCCCGACATGCTTGCCGCCTACGATACCGCACTCGATACCCTGGCGCGGCTCGGAGCCGAGATCGTCGCGATCGAACTGCCGCGCCGCTTTGCCGACTATACCCAGCTGGTCGGCCGGATCATCGGCGCCGAATCCTATTTCCTGGTCGGCGACCTGATCGACGATATGAGCCTGCCGATCGACCCGGCGGTGCGGCCGCGCATCGCCTCGGGGCGAGGGCTTTCGGCACGCGACTATCTCGGCGCGCTGCGCGATCGCGACGCGGCCAAGACCGAATTCGCCGCGGCACTGGGCGATGCCGACGCGCTCTTGACCCCGACCACGACGACCGCGGCGATCCCGCTCGACGCCGTCGATCAGGGCACGACCCCGGCGCATTTCACCCGCTTTGTCAACGCGCTGGAATTGTGCGCGCTGGCCGTGCCCGACGGCTTCACCGCGACCGGCCTGCCGTTGTCGCTGCAGATCGTCTGCCGCGGCTATGACGAGGCGATGGCACTGCGCATCGGCTGGGCCTATCAGCAGGCAACCGATTGGCACAAACGCCACCCGCCCGGAAATTAGGCACGCCGACCGCGGCCCATGCCATATCCGGCATTTCGGGTCGCTCGCGGTTATTTGCCGGGCCCGAAGCGGCGGCCGAGAAAATCGAGCAGATTGGCGGTGCAGCGGTCGGGAAATGCGTCGCAGATGTTGTGCGGGGCACCCTCATAGACGCGCATCTCGACATCCGGCACGAGGCGGCGGAACGGCTGGTAATTGGAGGTCGAGCCGATCGGCTCGGCGCCGGGAACCACGACCAGGGTCGGGCAGCGGATACGGCCGAGCTCACCGCTCCAATCGTAGCTCGCCATCAGCAACACGAATTTGCCGATATAGGAGGGGTCGTTCTTGGCGGCCTCGTCGAGAAACCATTCGACAAACCCCGGATCGATTTCGCCGAGCGGCAGCCGTTCGGCGATCGTTTCGGCGAGAAAGCCGCGCAACCCCTTCGCCGCAATCTGCGGGATCCAGCTTGGCGCCTGGCTGTTTTTGAGCCCCGGGGTCGAGCCGAACAGCATCAGGCTCTTCACCCGCGCGGGCTGGTTCATCGCCAATTGCTGGCCGAGATAGCCGCCCGCCGAATTGCCGACGATATGGGCATCGGCGAGACCGAGATGGTCCATCAGTTCGGTGACATCGGCCACCAGCCGATCGAGAGTGAGCGGGCGATCCGGTGCCGGGATCGCGGAATTGCCGTGGCCGCGCAGATCGAGCCGCACCACCCGGTACTGCCGCGCCAGCGCCGGGACCCAGGCGTAATAGCGCCGGGCACTGCCCATCGCCGCATGCAGCAGCAACAGCACCGGCGGCGCCGTCCACGGGTCGGTGTAGTCATCGATGTAGTAGGCGAGCCGCAGCCCGTCGCTCGCGTTGAAGCTCTGCATGCGGCCTCCTCGATCCCGGCGAAGCGATTGCCTCGGGCATGACGATTGCCTCGGGCAGGGGGATCATCTACCACCGGCCGAACCTGGGCAATCCGGGCGCCGGCAATCGGCGCCGCCGCATGGCAGCATCGGAGATGACATGAAGATCGGGATTTTCCTGACCGGCCAGCACCCGCCGGGAAGCGACATCCTCGCCGAACTCGAAGGCCAATACGCGATGGCCCGGCTGGCGCGCGACCGCGGCTGGGACGCCGTGGCCAGCGGCCAGCATTATCTGAGCGAGGGCGTGCGGCAATTGCAGCTGATCCCGTTTCTGGCGCGGCTCGCGGCCGAAGCCGGCGAGATGACCGGCATTGCGGGGGTATTGCTCGCCGGACTGCACAACCCGGTCGAGGTCGCCGAATGCATCGCGTCGCTCGACGCGATCTGGCGCGGCAATTTTGTCTTTGGCGTCGGCCTCGGCTACCGCCAGAGCGAATTCGATGCGTTCGGGGTGCCAAAGGGCCAGCGGGTGCGCCGCTTCGAGCAATGCCTCGAAGTCGTGCGGCGGCTGTGGACCGAGGAGAACGTCAGCTTCGAAAACGACATCTGCAAGCTCGTCAATGCGACCGCGACCTGCCGCCCGGTGCAGCAGCCGCACCCGCCGATCTGGATCGCCGCCAACAGCGACGCCGCGGTCAAGCGCGCCGCCCGGCTCGGTGACAGCCTCTTTATCAACCCGCATGCGACGATGGCGACGATCACCGCGCAGATGGCGCTCTACCGCGCGGAATTGGCCCATCACGGCAAGCCGTTCCCCAAGGTGCTCACCTATCTGCGCGAAATCTTCTGCGCCAGGGACAAGGCGACGGCGCTCGACATGGCCGGTCCTTATCTCGCCGAGAAATACCGGACCTATGCGCAATGGGGGCAGGACCAAGTCCTGCCCGGTCACGACTCGTTCCGCCAGTCGCTCGAGGCACTATTGCGCGACCGTTTCGTGCTCGGCAGCCCCGAGGAATGCTACGAACAGCTCCGCCCATGCTGGGAGGAGGCCGGCGCCAACTTCCTGATCTTCCGCACCCACTGGAGCGGCATGCCGGTGGCCTCAGCACTCGCCAGCATGCGCCTGATCAGCGACGAGCTCTTACCCGAGTTGCGCCGGGTCGCGCCGGCCAGGCTCGGCTGAAGCCGGCGCCGGGCGGATTGCCAGGTACGCCCCGAGCTTGCCGCTTGCGCGTTGCGCTATGTAGTATCTTTGATGAGTCTCAAGATGGAGAGCCGATGGTGGCAACGGCGAAACTGTCCTGGTACTGCTGTTTAGTTACGCGGCATGACGAATGTGAAGTTTCGGCGCTCAAGAGAGAGAAAATGAGAGCGGCTGTCGCAGCGGCATTGATCATGGGCGTCGCATTGCTTGGACCGCAGATAGCACGAGCGGCTGCCGTCACCAGGACATACACGCTCCCTTCCCCGCTCCTGGGCTATACGAGCGCGAATGGAGCTTCCTTCACCCAATTCGATCCCGCGCTCGGGACCTTGCAGTCGATCACGCTGCACGCGACGGCAACCGCGACCTGGTCCGGTGGCACGGAGACAGACTTCAACGACGCTGAATATGCAATTTTTCTATCCGGGTTCGCATTTACCATGGATGCCACAATGGTCGGCAATGGCAGTGCAGCGGCTTCCGCCAACTTCACTGATGCCATACCGACAGTATTGAGCGCCCTTACCGGTTCTGACTTGGTGGATACGAGCGTTTCCGTGATTAATCGAGGTGGCACCCCCGCGACCATCAGCTCCACTTTCGGGACCGAAAGCGTGACCTACAATTATGAGCCTTCTGTGCCCGGTACACCTCCAATCATCGGCTCCACTCCACCCGTTCCGGAGCCCTCTTCGCTGTCGATTCTCGCCGTTGGCTTGCTTGGTCTGGGCTGGCTCTCCCGAAGGCGCCTGGCACCGTGCCGTGACCCCGTCTTGTTCAGGGGATCGTGGCCTTTCTGATACCGGGTGAGTTCGGAAGTGATAGGCGGTTCCCGTAGGCTGTGATCGAGCCACCTCTCCTGGCGGGTAACGGGCGGCCGGGACGCGGTCGCCCGCGAAGTGCGGGGCCGCGTCCGGCTAAGGCAGGGCGGTAGCGGCGCTCTGCTACACGCCCGGTGGGAAGAACACCAGCATGCGCACTTCGAGGCTCTCGCGCGGCGGGGCGTCGGGTGGCGAGGTCGGGTCGTCAAAACCGGTATGCGCCGAGAAGCGAGCCGCGCCGTTGCGCGCCGAGTCGAAGCAGCGGATCAGCACCGCCTCATCGGCCTGCATCTTCGGGAAATAATAGTAGCGCTGGTTCGGGTTGTAGGTGATCGAATAGGTCTCGCCGGTGCGGTCGGGGTATTTGAGGTCGCTGGCGATCAGGTTTTCTTCTTCGAGGCTCTGCGCGTCGCACAAGGTCAGCGGCGATTCGAGCACCGGCCCACGGATCGGCCGCCACAGATTGTTGATCGCAAAGCGGTGCTTCAAGAGCTCCTCGGCCTCCTCGCCCATCAGATCGCGCACCCGCTGCGGCGACGACCACGCGGTATAGTCGTTGTGCACCCGCTTCGCCGGGATCTTGACCGTTTTGTCCTTTGCCGACATCGCAGCGTTGCGCACGATGTGGTCGAAGGCGACGACCCGGACGGCGCCGGTCGCCTCTTTCATGACCCGCTCGCATTCGGGGTAGTAGATCGCCTTGATCTGCTCCTCGTCATAAAAGTTCGTCACCGGGGTCTGGTGGTGCAATAGCACAAAACCTTCGCGGTCGAGCGAGAGCTGGCCGATCAGCGGCCGTGCATCGCGGATCGTCACCTGGTGCTCGGTGTTGCGGCCGGTCCGCTGCGGTGTTCCCGGCGGCGGCTCGTAATTGTACGCGACCGGCTTTGCTGCCATCGGCACCAGAAAATTGAGCGGTGCGGTGATGCTGTTCAGACCTGCCGATATCATGCCGTCCATCATGCTCCTCCGCGTCTCGATCGATCAGCCGATCCTGCGGCAACCGTAGGGCAGCGCCCGCATCCGGTCAAATCGCCTGTCAAGCGCCCCACAGGTCAAGCCCCCACATGTCAAGCCCCCGGCGGCCGGCTCGCGCCCACCCTGCGACATCGCTTCGAGATTGCGCCGCCGGCCTCGCTCTGCGATAATTTACATCGCGAAATCCCGAATGGGATCAACCGGGAGGATATCGAATGAGCGAAAACAGAGGCTATCACGCCCACGTCTATTACAATGCCGCAACCAAGCCGGTCGCGGCGCGGCTGCGCGAAACGCTGGCCAGCAAATTCTCGGTCGAGCCGCGCGATCTGAGCGACGAGCCGCGCGGACCGCACCCGATTTCGCAGTTTGCCGTGGTTTTCCGGCCGGAAGAATTCCAGAACGTCGTGCCGTGGCTGATGCTGAACCGCGAAGGGCTCGATGTGCTGGTGCATCCGCTGACCGCGAGCTCCTATGACGACCACAGCAAAAATGCGATGTGGCTCGGGACCCCGGTGCCGATGAAGCTCGATACGCTGCGCCCGACCTATCGCGCCGAGCAATTCCCCAAGGACACGCCACACGCGGCCTGACGCCCACGGTCGGCCTGCTTTTGGGGAGCTGATGCGGCTGCCCGGCGCCGCGCGAGTGGCGTCGGTCGGCGGTCAGCTGCGCGGAACCTGGGCGGCCGCGGCCGCCGTTGCGGTCCCCGCTGGGCGCGGCGGCGGCATGATTTCGACCGCAACCGGCGTGTAGAGCTTCAAGATATCTGCGGCAAAGGCGGCTTCGGCGTCATCGGCCGCTTCGACAAACACCGCGGTCTCTCCATTATGGATGAACCGGGCGAAGGTGTGCCGGGCATCACCAAGCACCATCGGGTCGATCTGCAGCGCCTGCAGTTCGGGCTGCAGCACCTCGGGCGGCGGTCCGATCTCTCTGAGCACATGGTATGCGAGCCGGCTCGGCGACACGCCCTCGGTGCATAGTCGGTGATAGGCGTCGAGCGCGATCCCGCTCGATTGAAACAGGCCGACGACAAGCCCGGCAGCCATCGAACCCTCCTGCTGTTGTTCGCGGACGCAGGGAAAACGTCCGGCATGCGCAAGAGTTCTGCCGGCGGGGGGAAGATGCTGCTCGATCCAGGCGGCGCCGCGCGGGGCGGATGCCGAACCGGTCGACATGTCGTAGCATCCAGCAGCTCCGCCGTTGCAGGATGGGGCGCGAATGTCGGCGCAGGAGGGAACAATGCCCCATCATGGCCGCGGCGGCCGATCGCGCGCAGGGCTGCTCGCGGCGGGTGATCGCAGCGGCGGCCCGCACCTCCTGCGGATTGCGGCGAGGTGTCTTTCCTGTTGCCTTCCCGCGCTGATGGCGCTGTGGCTCTTCACGGGCGGTGCTGCAGCGCAGACCGGCGTGATCCAACAGAACAACATGTCCTCGCAACCGGATGCGAGCCAGCAGAACAATCTGAGCATCAACGGCGAGGGCAGCAGCGTCACGATCAGCGGCCGATCGATCTCGGTCGATACCACGACAACCGGTACGAGCAGGATCATCGGCAATGGTCAGCCGGCATCGCAGCAGCGGCCGCTCGGCCCGGTCAGCACGATCCATGCCGACGGCGCCTTTGCGCTGACGATCACGGTCGCTGCGACGCCGAAGCTGACGATCGAAGCCGACAGCAATCTGCTGCCGATCATCAAGACGACGGTGTCGAACAGGCGGCTCGAGATTTATGCCGACCGGTCCTATTCGGTCGAGGGCCGGATCAAAGTGACCGTCGCCTCGCCGGCAATCACCGACATCTCCGCCTCCGGCAGCAACCGGATCGAGGCTGCCGGCTTCACCGGCGGGCCGCTCACTCTCAGCCTGGACGGCTCCAACACCGCCAGCGTCTCAGGCCAGGTGGCGGCACTGAGCAGTGTGATCAGCGGCGCCAACCACCTTTTGGCCCGGGGGCTCCGAGCCGATTCGGCGAAAATCACGCTGAACGGATCGGGCGATGCGATGATCGATGCGCGACAGGCGATCGCCGCGCAGATCTCCGGCGCCGGTTCGATCACGGTTTATGGCAACCCGAAGTCGCGCAGCACCGAGGTCAACGGAGCCGGCAGGATTACCTTCGCCGAATGACGGGTGGGACAGCGGAGGGTCGCGAAGGCCACGCGCCGGACTGCGCCCCGATCCCGTCGATCTGGGGACACCGCGCCGGCAACCCGGCGCAGCATCCCGCAGCTGCCAAATTCCTCGACGGCGCGGTCAAAGAGCCGCCGGCGCGCCCAGCCCCGGCCGCACGATCGCCGGGCCTGCTCGACCGGCGCGATCATCGGCCGGCCGAGCCTCAGCGTGCGCGACCGTCCCGATCGCCCGGATCGACACAGACAAAGCTCGCGGCGTCGGTCGTGGCCCCGACCCTACTGTATTTCGCCACCTGCGGATAGGGACACACGAACACCCAGTACTGCATCCGTTGATAAAAAACCCGGACGGATCGCGCATAGGGCGAGCGAGCCTACGTTAATCGACAGCACGGGGCTAGTGCAAACCGACCGCCGCCCGATTCGCGATTTCCGCTGCGGACCGGCCGCTCAGAGGTGCTCCGCCAGCGCCGCCATCGTATCGGGCGGCAGCGCGATGCGCTCGATATGGCGGCGATGCCACAACGCGTAGAACAAGAGGTTCCAGGCGGCCCGGCCGGCGCGCTTTTGTCCAGCGGCGGCAAACAGGGTCTCGACGGCATCGGGCCGGCAGATCTCACGCACCGCCGGCGAGCGCGCGACCAGCGGTCCAACGGCTTTGGCGCGATCGGCGATCCACCGCGCCACCGGCACCGTAAAGCCGCGCTTGCGTGCCAGCGGTTGCGCCTGTGGCAACTGGGCGGCGAGCCAGCGGCGCAGCAGCCACTTGCCGAGGCCGCGGCGAATCTTGAATTCGTCGGGCAGGCGAAAGGCCAGCTTTGCAACCTCGGCATCGAGAAACGGAGTGCGCCCCTCGGTGCCATGCGCCATCAGGCAGCGGTCGAGCTTGGTCAACAGATCATTTGGCAGCCAGTCGGCGCAATCGACCGCCTGCGCCGCTTGCAGCGGCGTGCGGCTGTGACTGCCGCCATGCACCTCGGCCGCGGCGATGCCATCGCGCCAGCCGGCAATCTGGCCGCGCAGCACGCCGAGATCATCGAGCACGCCGCGCGCCCGCGGCCGGCGTCCCCCCGCCCACCACGGGCGCATCACGCTGCGATAGCGGCCATAGCCACCAAACAGCTCGTCCCCGCCCTCGCCCGACAGAATCACCTTGAGCCCGGCTTGCCGCGCCGCTTGTGCCAGCGCCCAGGTCGGCAGCATCGCGTAATCGGCGGCGGGGTCGTCGACCGAAGCGGCGATATCCGGCAACAGCCTCCAGAAATCGTCCTCGGTGAACAGAATCTCGACATGCTCGGCGCCGATCGCTGCCGCCGCGGCCCGCGCCGCTGGACGCTCGTCGGCCGCGTCGCCATCGGCGAAGCCGATCGTGAACGCCTTGACCGGCCGCTCGGCCAGCCGGGCCATCATCGCCAGCACCGCAGTCGAATCGATGCCACCCGACAGAAACATGCCAAACGGTACGTCGGAACGCTGATGGATGCGCACGCTGTCGGCAAAGGCGGCGTCGAGCCGCGCCAGCGCTTCCTCCTCGCCGAGCGTCACCGGGCCGAATTCGGGCAGGGCCGCACGGCGGCGGCGCTCGACGATCCTCCCGCGGCGGACGACGACGGTTTCTCCGGGCAGCACCCGGTTGATCCCGGCAAAGATCGTCTCGCGCCCGGTCGTGAACTGCATCTGCACCAGTTCGTTGCGCGCGCGGCGGACGAGTACCGGCGCGACCAGACCGGCATCGATCAGCGCCCCCGGCTCGGAGGCGAAGGCAAAACCTTGCGCCGTCTCGGCGTAATAGAGCGGCTTGATCCCGAACGGGTCGCGGGCCAGCACCAGGCGCCCGGCGGCCGGATCATGCAATGCCATGGCGTACATGCCGCGCAGATGCAGCGTAAAATCGAGCCCGTGGCGGCGATAGAGATGCAGCGGCAATTCGCAATCCGACCGGGTCGAGTAGGCAATCGGCCGGGTCGCATCGAGCTGTGCGCGCAGCTCGACATAATTGTAGATTTCAGCATTGGCGATCAGCGCCGCGCCGCCGGGCTCGAACAACGGCTGGTCACCGGTGTCGAGATCGATGATCGCCAGCCGGGTCTGCACCATGCCGACATCGCCCGAGCGATACCGGCCATCCCCGTCCGGCCCGCGATGGCGCAAGGCGGCGCCCATTCGCGCCAACGGTGCGGCCGCGGGCGGCGCGCCGTCGAGCGTCATCAACCCGGCGATGCCGCACATCCTGGAACCAGCCGGTCGAAAAAGTGTCGATACTGAGCGACCACCGCGGCTTCGGTGAACTCGGCTTCATAAGCAAGCCGGCCGGCGCGGGCGAGGCGAGTGCGCAGTGCGGGATCCCGCATCAAGCGCTCGATCGCCGCCGCCAAGGCCCGCGGGCCGCCACCGGGTCGACCGGGCAGCGGCACCAGGAGCCCGCTCACCCCATCCTCGATCAGCCGGGCGGGACCGTCGCTGGCGATGGCGATGACCGGCAGCCCCGCCGACCAGGCTTCGATCACGACATTGCCGAGCGGCTCCAATAGCGACGGGCAGACAAAAAAATCCGCCTGCGCCAGCAGTTCCGGCACATCCTCGCGCCAGCCGAGAAAGCTGACCCGATCGGCAATCCCGAGGCGGCCGGCAAGCCGTTGCAGCGGGACCCGCAGCGGCCCATCCCCGGCGATCGCCAGCCGTACCGCCGGCACTTCGGCCAACGCCGCGAGCAACAGGTCGAACCCCTTGTTTGGATGCAGACGGCCGAGTGCCAGCGCCCGCGGCGGATCGGCGAGCGGAGCATCGGGCGCGCTTCCCCGATTCCCCGGCCGATTCGTGTCCGACCGGCGCGTATCCGGTACAAAGTTGGGCAAATAATCAATCCGCTGGCGTGGCCAGCCCGCCGCTACGGCATAATCGACAATTGCCCGGGTGTTGCCGATCAGATGGTCGCAGCGCTGGTAATATTTCAAATCATAATACCCCCCGAGGCGGGCAACATGCACGAAATCACCGCGCGGGCAAAGCCGGGTCGCCCGGCTCATCCAGGTCAGCACGATATCGGGGCGCCAGCGGGCGACCTCGCGCCGAAAGGCGAGCCGGGTGGCAATATCGAGCGCGCCGCCAAACGGCAACTCGGCGATTGCGATCCCGGCCTCGCTCAGATGTCGTGACCGGGTTCGATCGTGCCGCATCAGGATGCGCTGGGTCTCGCCGGCCCGCTGCAACGCCGTCGCCAGCCGGACAAAAAAGGTCTCGGCACCGCCGTGACGCGCCCCGGCGATCGCCTGCAGCAATTTTCGGGTCATCACCCACCCGGCCGGATCAGCGCTTCGAACCGCGCGGCAACCGCGTCCCAGCTCAAGCCGCGCTGCTGCGCCAAGGCCCCCTGATGCCAGCGCCGCCACAGGGTGTCGTCGCGCAGCACGGCGACCGCTGCCGCGGCAAACGCAGCGTCATCCGCCGCGACCCGGCCGCTGACGCCGTCGAGAACGCGCTCGCCGACGGCACCCAGCGGGGTCACGACCGCCGGCACGCCCATCGCCTGGGCTTCGGCCAGCGCCAGACAGAAGGTTTCGCCGGGATCGCCGCGATAGAGCATCACGCGGGCATCGGGCAAAGCCGCCGCCAGCGCGTCATGCGCGATCGGCGCGAAGCGGCGCACTCCGGCGCCGCCAAGCGCTTCGGCGCGCGCCAGCACCGCCGCGACCCGCTCGGCCTTTCCTGCGTTGCCGCCAACTGGGTCGCCGCCGACCGGGTTGCCGGCATAGACATGCAGTTCGGCTCCGGGCACCGCCGGCGCGATCCGCGCCACCCACAGATCAAGCAGCCAATCGAGGCCGCGCAGCGGGTTCGAGGTGAAGATCGCGCGCGGCAGCGGCGGCTCGCGGGCAACCGCACCACGGAACCGATCGAGCATGCCATAGGGGATCACCCGCCGCCCGCCGCAAGGCAGCCAGCGCGGGATCGTTGCCGCGTGGTAAGTCCCGGTCGCCACCAGCACCGGCCGGTAGCGGGCGAGCCGCCACAGATTGCGCGGCTTCTTCAGGTAGCCGGCCGGATTGTGCAGCCAGAACAGCCGGCGCCGCGGCCGGCGGACCAGCCCGATAACACGGTGGCCGCGATTGCCGATATAGAGATCGCAGGTCTCGGGCAGGGAGTGGCACAGCGGGGCCCAGCGCACGCCCTTATGGTCGAGCACGGCAGCGCAATGATTGCGCACCTCGACCCGATGTCCGCGCTGGGCGAGCGCCTCAGCGAGCGCCACAAAGGCGGTTTCGGCACCGCCGAGCGGGTGTGTTTCGGCCATCGCGCCGTCAAACGCGATGCCGTCATCGGCCATCACCACCTGCGCCATCAGCCATATCCGCGCGGCGCTTCGGGTTCCACCTTCACCCGCCGGTGACCTGAGCCTGCCGGCGGCGCAACCGGCGCGCCAGGGGCATTGGCAGTCGGATCGGGGTCGAGCCGCGCCTTCAGATAGGACAGGATCGGATAGAGTGCGGCGCAGAGTGCCACCAGAAAGCCCCACGGCCCTTCCCGATAGCCCTTGCGGCCGACATAGCATTTCCAGAAGCGCGACGGGATGCGCCGCAGGTTGCGGCCATAGCTGCCGATGTCGCCGCTGTCGCGCAGGTCCTGCGCCCGCGCGCTCGAATAGCGGTCGAGGCGGCGCAGCATGTCGGAGATGTCGCGGTCGACATAATGCAGGATCGGCGAGGATAGCGCTGCACCTTGCCCGCCCGACAGCGCCACCGCCGGATGGACCCGCTCGCTGCCCCATCGCTTGGCACCGTGGCGATAGAGGGCGGCATGCGCCGAGCGCCCGAACGACGCGCCCCAGCCCCAGCGCACCCGTCGCTCGCCGATAAAATTATCGACCGGGACGAGGTGCCAGTCGGCCGGCGACGTCGCCACGATCTGGCAGATCTCCCGGGCGAGTTCGGGGGTCACCCGCTCGTCGGCATCGATCTCGAAGATCCATCGGCCGCGACACGCGTCAATCCCGGCATGGCGGCGCGGCCCTTCGCGCTCCCAGGCGCCCTCGACCAGGCGATCGGTAAAATGCCGCGCGATCTCGCGGGACCGGTCTTTGCAGCGGTCGAGGACGACGACAATCTCGTCGGCAAAGCCGAGACCAGCGAGACAGTCGGCGAGCTGGCGCTCCTCGTCATGCACGACGACCAGCGCGGAGATCGTCGCCGCCGGGGTCACGCCGCCCGGCTCGCGAGCCGCCGCCACAGCCGCCCAGCCGCGGCCTCGGCGGCATCGACCGAGAGCCCGTCCATCAGCGTCCCGGTGGTCCGATGGTCGAACCCCGGACCGAACATCCGCTCGCGCGGTTCGCTCGACGCCACAACGGCGGCATGCGGACCCCAGGGGGCATATTGCCGGCTCGGGCTCGGGCCGAACAGACCCAGCGTCGGCGTCCCGGAGCCGGCAGCGAGGTGCATCAGCCCGGTATCGTTGCCGATGAACAGCGCGCAGCGCCGCAGCACCGCCGCCGCGGTCAGCAGGTCGACCCGTCCCACCAGGTCGATGCGGCGATCGGGCGGGATCGCGTCGAGCACCGGCCGGGCCTGGGCGCGCTCATCGGCTGCGGCCAGCACCGCGACCCGCGCTCCCGGCAGCATTCCGCCCGGCCCGGTCAGCCGCAGCACCAGTTCGGCAAACCGCTCGGCACGCCACTCCTTGCCGCGCCAATTCGCCGCCGGGCCGATCGCCAGCACCGGATCGCCCGCGGGGACCAGCGCCGCGGCGGCGCGTTCGTGCTGCGCTCCGGTCCACAACCGCGGGCCGGGCGGCGGATCGAGCGCAAACAGCCGGGCCAGCTGGACCACCCGGTGCTCGTCGGCGTCGCCCTTGGCCATAACCCGCCGCTCCTCGGTTCGCAGCAGCCAGGCCAGCGCCGAGCCACGCAGATCGACGACGAGCTCCCAGCGCCGCGCCGCGACCGCGGCGTAGAGCGGCAGCCAGTGCAGCGACCAGCGGCGCTTTTCGACGGTGATCAGCCGCTTGAGCCCCGGCACCTCGGTGAAGAGCGGAACGGCAAGCGGCCCCGCGGCGATCGTCAGCCGCGCACCCGGATAGCGATCGACCAGATGGCGCAGCAGACCGGTCGACAGCACGGCGTCACCGATCCGCGTTGCGGTAACAAAGAGGATGTCCATCTCGCCGGTCCGGACGCGCTTATATCCCGCACCCTCCGCCTTGCCAAGCTGGCACCGCCCACCCAACTCTATCCGGCCGCAACCGTATTGCCGAGCCATGCCCGACGCTTCTTTTGTGCTGCTCGACGACCGCGGCGTCCTCGCCGTCGGCGGGCCCGATCGCCGCCAGTTCCTGCAAGGTCTGATCTCGAACGATGTCGACAAGGTCGGCGCGGACCGGGCGCGCTATGCGGCACTGCTGACCGCACAGGGCAAATATCTGCACGATTTCACGATGGTGGAGTGCGCTCTCGGTGCCGATGCGGCAATTCTGCTCGATGCCGAGGCCGGCCGGCTCGCCGATCTGAAGCGCCGGCTGTCGCTCTATCGGCTGCGGGCCAAGGTCTCGCTCGATGCGAGGCCCGATCTCGCTGTGGCTGCGGTTTTTGGCGATGGCGCGATCGCCACCTTCGGTCTCGTTGACCAGCCCGGCGCCGCGCGGCCGTTCGCCGCCGGTATCGCCTTTGTCGATCCGCGGCTTGCGGCACTCGGCGCACGCTGCATTCTCCCCCGTTCCGATGCCCCTGCGGCGCTGACCCGGGCCGGGCTGCACGAGGCCGATTTTGCCGCCTGGGACGCGCATCGCCTCGGCCTCGGCATACCCGATGGCGGCCGCGACCTGGAACTCGAAAAATCGATCCTGCTCGAAGCCGGGTTTGACGAGCTGAACGGAATCGATTGGCAAAAGGGCTGCTATATCGGCCAGGAACTGACCGCGCGGACCAAGTATCGCGGCCTCGTCAAGCGGCGGTTGGTGCCGGTCGTGATCGACGGCCCGGTGCCGCCCGTGGGCACCCCGATCAGCAACCTCGGCCGCGAGGTCGGCGAATTGCGGTCGAGCCGCGACGGCCATGGGCTGGCGCTGCTGCGGATCGAAGCCCTCCGCGGCAACCAGAAGCTGACCGCCGGCGATGCAGCTATCGTCCCGTTCCGGCCGGATTGGCTGCAGCTTCCCGCAGATGATGGCGGGTAGCGATCCGGCGACTCATCGACCGGTTATTGCGGGTCATTGCGCATCGGGTCATTGCGCATCGGGCGCGTTCAGCTGCTGCTCGAGCTCGCGGCTCGGCAGGCTGCCGGGATTGATTCCCTGGCGCTGCAGCTGCCAGAGCCGGCTGCGCAAATCGGTGCGGTAGGTTTGCAGTTTCTGTTGATCGATCGGCCCCGGCAGCGCCGGCGGCGGATAGGCCGAATAGGCCGGGCGCGGCAACTGATAGACCGGCCCCGGCTGTGTCAGAATCGGTGACAATCCGCTTGGCGGTGCCGGGGCATAGCCGGGATTGATCGGTGGCGGCGACGGCACCGGAGCGGGCGGCGGCGCAGGAGCCGGCATCGGCAACAGCAGCGTCAGCGGCGGCTTGGCGACGGGTGCGGCAGCGACGGGTGCGGCGGCGACCACTGCCGCCAGCAAGACGGCACCCGCCCGCCGGTTCAAGAGGTTGCGTCCTTCGCATCCCGCGACAGCGCCGCCTGCGCTGCCGCCAAACGCGCGATCGGCACCCGATAAGGCGAGCACGAAACGTAATCGAGCCCGACCTCCTGGAAAAACCGGATCGAGGCCGGATCGCCGCCGTGCTCGCCGCAAATGCCGAGCTTGAGCTCCGGGCGGGCGGCGCGGCCACGCTCGGCGGCGATGCGCACCAGTTCGCCGACCCCGGCGACGTCGATACTGACAAACGGGTCGTGTTCGAGGATCCCCTGCCGCAGATAGGCGCCGAGGAAGCTGGCTGCGTCATCGCGCGACAGGCCGAACACGGTCTGCGTCAGATCGTTGGTGCCAAAGCTGAAAAATTCAGCCGTTTCGGCGATCTCGCCAGCGCGCAGCGCGGCTCGCGGCAATTCGATCATCGTGCCGACCAGATAGGGCACCTCGACACCGGACCGCTTCATGACGGTGCGCCCGACCCGGTCGATCATCTCCTTCAGGATGTCGAATTCCACCTTGGTGGCGATCAGCGGCAGCATGATCTCGGGAGCGACCACCTCACCGGTTTCCTTGAGCACGGTGGCGGCGGCCTCGAAAATCGCGGTCGCCTGCATCTCGTAGATCTCGGGATAGGTAATGCCGAGCCGGCAGCCGCGATGGCCGAGCATCGGGTTCGTCTCGTGCAACGCCAGCGCGCGCTGGCGCACCTGGGCGACATCACGGTCCGTCAGCCGCGCCATCTCCTCGAATTCCGCCGCGCTCTTGGGCAAAAACTCATGGAAAGGCGGGTCGAGCAGCCGGATCGTGACCGGCAGGCCCTTCATGATGCGAAAGAGCTCGGCAAAATCCCGGCGCTGCATCGGCAATAGCTCGGCCAGCCCGGCGCGCCGCCCGTCCTCGTCATCGGCCATGATCACCCGGCGGATCGGGCCGATGCGATCAGCTTCGAAGAACATGTGCTCGGTGCGCGACAAGCCGATTCCCTCCGCGCCGAACCGGCGGGCGGTGCGGGCGTCCGCTTCGGTCTCGGCGTTGGCGCGGACCTTCATCGTGCGCAGCGCGTCGGCCCAGCCCATCAGCGTCGCGAAATCGCCGGACAATTCGGGCTGGATCGTCGGCACCTCGCCGACCATGACCTCGCCGGTCGAGCCGTCGATGGTCACGATCTCACCGGCTTTGACGAGAGTGGTGCGTACCGCCATCGTCCGCTTGGCATAATCGACGTGCAGATCGCCGGCGCCGACGACGCAGGGCCGACCCATGCCGCGCGCAACCACCGCGGCGTGGCTGGTCATGCCGCCGCGGCTCGTCAGAATCCCCTTGGCGGCGTGCATGCCGTGAATGTCCTCGGGGCTTGTTTCGATCCGCACCAGGATAACCGCCTCGCCACGGGCGGCGAGTGATTCGGCTTCCTCGGCGGAAAACACGACCCGGCCCGAGGCCGCCCCCGGCGAGGCCGGCAGCCCGCGGATCAAGACCGCTGTCTTGGCCTTTGGATCGAGCATCGGATGCAACAGCTGGTCAAGCGAGTTGGGCTCGATCCGGCGGATCGCTTCGGCACGGTCGATGACCCCGTCGGTCACCAGCGCCACCGCGATCTTGAGTGCGGCCTGGGCGGTCCGCTTGCCGGCACGCGTCTGCAGCATCCACAATTTGCCGCGCTGCACGGTGAACTCGATATCCTGCATGTCGCGGTAATGCTGTTCGAGCACCTGCCGCACCCGGCGCAGCTCACCCAGCACCTCGGGCATCGTCTCTTCCATCGCCGGCAGGCTCGAATTGTTGGCCTTTTTGCCGGCGATCGTCAGATGCTGCGGCGTGCGGATCCCGGCGACGACATCTTCGCCCTGGGCGTTGACTAGGTACTCGCCGAAAAACTCGTTCTCTCCGGTCGAGGGGTCGCGAGTGAAGGCGACGCCGGTTGCGCAGTCGGGCCCCATATTGCCGAACACCATCGCCTGCACATTGACCGCCGTGCCCCATTCGGCGGGGATCTCATGGAGGCGGCGATAGGTCACCGCGCGCGGGTTCATCCACGAGCCGAACACTGCGGCGATCGCCCCCCACAGCTGGTCCTGCGGGTTCTGCGGGAATGGCTTTCCAGTATCCTGGGCCACGACATCTTTGAACCCGTCGACGATGATCTTCCAATCCTCGGCGTCGAGTTCGGTGTCGAGCGTCTGGTCGATATCGCGCTTGTGATCATCGAGCAGGCTCTCGAAACGATGGTGCCCGATCCCGAGCACAACCTGGCCATACATCTGGATGAACCGGCGATAGCTGTCATAGGCGAAGCGCGCGTCGCCGCTGGTCCTCGCCAACCCTTCGACCGAACGGTCGTTGAGCCCGAGATTGAGCACGGTATCCATCATGCCCGGCATCGATGTGCGGGCACCGGAGCGGACCGACACCAAGAGCGGGTTGCCGGCATCGCCAAAGCGCGTGCCGAGCGCCTTCTCGATCGCTGCGAGGCCGCTCGAGACCTCTCTTTCGAGACCGGGCGGATAGGTCTTGCCGTTCGCGTAAAACCAGGTGCACACCTCGGTCGTGATCGTGAAACCGGGCGGTACCGGCAGCCCGAGCTCGCTCATCTCGGCGAGGCCGGCCCCCTTGCCGCCGAGCAGGTTGCGCAGCGCTGCGCCGCCCTCGGCGCTGCCACCGCCGAACCGATAGACCCACTTTTTGGTCATCCGTCGCCCACCCTCGCGTGGTCAAAAATTCAGCGTCGCAGAAATTCGCGTTGCCGGCCGCATCCGCGCCTTCAGCCGCCCTGCACCTGTCGCTTACCCGGCAACGGCGAAATCGCCAGCCGTACCGCAACCTTGTCGGAGCGAACGGGAACGCGCCACCATTTGTTCCCCTGTGGGCCGCCGAGTCTCATGTGGGATCATGCCCGTCACATCCCAATGCCCTGCCCAAGCTTGGCCCCGTCTAGCCCTCGATCAGCGAGAAATCGGCCACCTGGTTCATCGTCGCCCGGATCCGCGACAACAGCCGCAACCGGTTCTGGCGCAGCTCGGGATCGTCGGTATTGACCGTGACCTTGTCAAAAAACTCGTCCACCGGCCTTCGCAATCGCGCCAATTCCGCCATCGCCTCCTCGAACTTTTCGGCGCGCACGAATTCGCCGGTACGCATCGCTATTTTATCGAGGCTCTCGGCAAGCGAGATTTCTTCAACCTGACACAGCAGGGACGCATCGACATCACTTCCGCGGAAAGAGCCGTCTTTGCGGTCCTCGATGCGAACGAGATTGACCGCGCGGCGGTACGCGATCAGCAAATTCGCTCCATCATCCGCGTCGAGAAAACCGGCCAGCGCCTCGACACGCGCCCGCAGGCGAACCAGATTGTCCTCATACGTGCCGGTATAAGGGATGGCCCCGGCACCGAATTGGACAAAGGCCGCAGCAATCAGATCGTGGCGGACTCCTTGATCATGTAAATGAACCTTGAGCCGGTCGGTGATGAAGGCGAGCAGCTCGGACACAGCGGCCGCAATCTCGCTCTGCTCACCCAATGCGGGCAGCCCCGGCGCAGCTCGGGCGACGGCAAATGCCTTCGCCAGCCGCAGCCGCAAGTCGTTTTCGAGGATCAGCCGGATCACACCCTGGGCCGCACGACGGAGTGCGAACGGGTCGCGTGAACCAGTCGGCTTCTCGTCGATCGCAAAGAAAGCGACCAGCGTATCGATCTTGTCCGCGAGGGCGACGACAATCGAATTCGGCGCGGTGGGACAAATATCGTCAGGACCAAGCGGTTTGTACTGATCGGCTATCGCGTCGGCGACTTCGCACGGCTCGCCATCGTGGAGAGCGTAATACCGCCCCATCACTCCCTGCAATTCGGGGAACTCGCCGACCATGCCGGTGGAGAGATCGGCTTTGGCGAGCCGCGCCGCGCGCCGCGCCAACCGACTTAGCTCCGAACGATCATTCCCACGAACGCGGGAAACCAGGGTCCTGGGATTCGGGCGCTCCCCCTGGCCCCCCGCTTGCGCGGGGGTGACGGATGAATCATCCCGAAAGCGGGCGTTCCTGGAGAGAAACTCCGCCAGCGCCTCGACCCGCTCGACCTTGTCGTATACGCTGCCGAGCTTGGCGTGGTAGACCCGGTCCTTCAGGGCTTCGACGCGGTCTTCGAGCCTGACCTTGCGGTCCTGGTCCCAGAAAAAGCGGGCGTCGGCGAGGCGGGCGCGCAGGACGCGCTCGTTGCCGGCGATGATCGCCTTGCCGCCATCCGCGGCGAGATTATTGGCGATGAACAGGAAATATGGCGCCGGCCGACCATCGGCATAGACACACGAAAAGTACTTCTGGTGCGCGCGCATCGCCGTTTGCAGCACTTCGGGCGGCAGGCCCTCGGGCAATGGCCGCACAAAATCGGCATCGATCCTGCCGGCGAGCACGATCGGGAACTCGGCGAGGCCGGTCACCTCGTCGAGCAATCCCGGATCGGGCTTGACCGCCAACCCCAGCTCCGCGGCACGGCGGTCAAGATCGTTCCGGATCAGCTCGCGGCGCCGGTCCTGATCGACGATCACATAAGCCTGTTGCAGCCTTTCGAGATAATCGGCGGCATCGGCAACGCTGATCTCGTCCGGCGCCAGAAAACGGTGGCCACGCGTGGTGCGGCCGACCGGCACCCCATCGAGCGCCAATGGCAAGATGTCGCCGTCGTAGAGAGAGACGAGCGACGTCAGTGGCCTCACCCAGCGCAGCAGCGCGCCCGGCCAGCGCATCGATTTCGGCCAGGGCAATTCGGCGATCGCCGCCCGGATCAGCTCCGGCAGCACTTCGGCGGATGGCCGGCCAGAGCGCTTGACCACCGCGAAATAGAATTGGCCGCGGCCGGTGTCGCGGATCTCGCATTCCTCGATCGAGCCGAGACCGGCCGAGCGCAGGAACCCGTCGATCGCCGCCGGCGGCGCCCCGACCCGCGGGCCGCGCCGCTCTTCGCTACGATCGGGCTGGACCGCGGCGATGCCGTCGGCAATCACGACGAGCCGGCGCGGCGTGACATAGGAACGCAGTTCGCCGGCGGGGATTTCGGCCGCGGCAAGCTTGTCGCGAATGAGACTGGCGAGATCCTCGATCGCGCGGCGCTGCATCCGCGCCGGGATTTCCTCGGACAACAGCTCGAGCAGCAATTCGCCCATGTCAGGTGTCGGGTCTCAGGCGGCCGCGCCGGCGAGCCAGGCTTCGCAGCAGCCGCGGGCCAGCGTGCGAACCCGCAGGATGTAGGCGGCGCGCTCGGTCACACTGATCGCCCCGCGCGCATCGAGCAGGTTGAACAGGTGGCTCGCCTTCAGGCACTGGTCATAGGCCGGCAATGCGAGACCGCGTTCGAGCGCCTGGCCGCATTCGCGCTCGGCATCCTCGAAATGGCGGACGAGGCGTGCGGTGTCGGCGAGTTCGAAATTATAGGCCGAGAATTCGCGCTCGGCGCGCCGGAACACGTCGTCATAGGTGATCCGGCCCGGCCCGGAAACGCCATTATAGTCGAGCTCGAAAATGCTTTCGACGCCTTGCACATACATCGCCAGCCGCTCGAGGCCATAGGTCAGCTCGGTCGAAACCGGGTCGCATTCGATGCCGCCGACCTGCTGGAAATAGGTGAACTGGCTGACCTCCATGCCGTCGAGCCAGACTTCCCAGCCGAGCCCCCAGGCGCCCAAGGTCGGGCTCTCCCAATCATCCTCGACAAAGCGGATGTCGTGGCGGGCGGCATCGATACCGATTGCCGCGAGGCTGGCCAGGTACAGCTGCTGGCTGTCGGATGGCGCCGGCTTCAGGATGACCTGCAGCTGATAGTATTGCTGCAACCGGTTCGGGTTGTCGCCGTAACGGCCATCGGTCGGCCGACGCGACGGCTGGACATAGGCGGCGCGCCACGGCGCCGGCCCGAGCGCGCGCAAGGCGGTTGCCGGGTGGAAGGTCCCGGCCCCGACTTCGACATCATAGGGTTGCAGGATTACGCAGCCCGCTGCGGCCCAGAACCGTTGCAGGTCGAAGATCATCGCCTGAAAGCTCATCGCCGCCCCTTTGCCGCCCGACCGTCCCGTTGCCGCCCGACCGTCCCGTTGCCGCCCAAATCGCAGGCTCAGCGTGGCTGCGGGCAGTCGGGCCGGTCACAGCCCGCGGCCCGTGCCGGGACATAGGCGCCGCAAACCCCGCAGGCGACCAGTTCCTCGGCCGGGATCGCCCGTCGCGACGCGGCGGCACGGCGCTGCTCGAGCCCGCGGGCGGTTCCGTTGAGCCAGCGATAAGCGAGCCACCCCACGCCAAACACCAAGATCAGGACGACGAGATCGGGAACCTCGAACATCATCGAGATTTACCGGTGGGGCACGAGCCCGGTCAAGAACGCCGCTCGACCGACCGCGTGACATCGCTTGTCAGAGCCCGAACCGGGCCCAAATCAGCCGCGTTTCGAGCCATTCGGCGAGATCGGTCAGCGCCGCGGCAGGCTCGCGGGCGGTGAAGGACAGCCGGCTCCACAATGACCGCCGGCGTTCGACGGCGATCGCGCGCAGCCTGACCCGATCGCCATAACGGGCGCGCATCACGCCGTGCAGTTCGCCGATCCCGTCGATCAGCCCGCGCCGGGCGGCCATCTGCCCGGTCAAGACGTCGCCCTCGAACAGGCTGTCGTCGGCAGCATCGATCTTGGCCCCGCGGCGGCGCCGGACATGCTCCTTGAAGGCGCGGTGGATATCGGCCTGCAGCCCGGCAAGGCGCTCGACATCACCGGGATCCTCGGGCAGGAACGGGTCGAGCAGGGATTTGCGGGCGCCGGCGGTATGGAGGCGGCGCTCGATGCCGAGTCGCCCGATCAGCTCGGCGAGGCCGAAACCGGCGCTGATGACACCGATCGAGCCGACCAGAGAGGTCTCCTCGCCGAAGATCTCGTCGCCGGCGAGTGCCAGCCAATAGCCGCCCGAGGCTGCCACATCTTCGGCAAAAGCAATGACCGGGATGTGCTTCTGGTCGGCGAGCTGCCGAATCCGGCGAAACAGCAGTGCCGATTGCACCGGCGACCCACCGGGCGAATTGACGACGATCGCGACCGCGACCAGGCCACGCAGGCTGAACCCCCGTTCGATGGCCCGGGCATGGCTCCCCAGCGAGATGCCGTGGCGCCGCAGCCGCGGCATGATGACGCCCTCGAAGCGCAGCACCGCAACCACCGGCCCGCGCCGCCACAGTCGCTCGACATCGAGGTAGTCGCGGAGCTTCACGGCCGGCCCGATCGACCGCCGCACCGGGCGAGGCGGCGGCAGCGCACACTTCGGCTCAAAGGTCGAGCCCCCGCCCTTCCCTGAGCACGCCCTCGGCAGCAGCAGTCGGCCGTCCGTCGGGCCGGTGCAGCACCAGCCCCGCGGCGAGCCGCGCCGGCGCTGCGACCTGCTTGCGGGCCCGCAGCAGGACCCGGCTCGCCGCCTGGTCGGCGCCGGGCCATAACGGGAAGATGACGATTTCGCCCGCCCGGCCGGCGATCTGCGCCAGCAGCACATCGATGCGGTCGGCGCGATGGATGAAGGTCACCGTGCCTTTCGGCCGCACCATCGCCAGCGAGAAGCGCACCCAGGCGGCGAGATCGGCTTCGCCTTCGATCGTTGCGGCGGCCCTGCCCGGTTGTGCCGATGCGACCGCCCGGCCGGGCTCGTGATAGGGCGGGTTCGCCATCACATGGTCGAAGGCGCCGGGCGACAGCCGCGGCGGCGGCCGCAGCAAATCGCCGATCATCACCGAGACCCGAGCTTCGAGGCCGTTCAGGATCGTGTTGTCGCCGGCGAGGCGCACCAGCTCGCGCTGCATCTCGAGGCCGACGAGGCGGGTATGCGGCACTCGCGCCGCCAGGCACAACATCGCCGCACCGGCGCCGCAGCCGACATCGAGCACGAGCTGATGCGGCTCGGCGGGGATCGCAGCGGCGAGAAAGATCGGATCGATCGCGACCCGGTAGCCGGAGGCCGGCTGACGCAAGCGAATGCGCCCGCCGAGCAGCCGGTCTTCGGTAAATTCGGGTGCGGCACCGGGCGCCGAACTCACCCGACACTCTCGTCCGATGCGTCGAGCAAGGCGCGGGCGCGGATGAAATCCTGTTCCGCCACCATCAGCCTGCGCGGGATCGCGCCGATGCTGCCTTCGACGAAGCTCGTGTAATGGTCGAGCACCACGCTGTCGATGCCAGAATCGCGCAGCAGGGCCTGCACCCACGAAAGCCGCACCGCGTTGTTGGTGCGCAACAGCTCTTTCATCGCATCGATCTTCGGCAGGCTCGAAAGGGGGGCGAATGGTGCGGCTCTTGACCGGTCGGCGACGCATTCTATGCTCATTCGGGTTCGGACGCATCAAGCCGATCGAGGGCTGATCGTCCGCGGTGGCGGATACGCAGGAGAACCAGTTGGCGCCGGTGGCGGGTGTCGAACAGCCGCAGGCGGGACGCGGGCCGTCGCTCGACCCGTTGATGCGCCTGCTTGCCGACGATCTCGCGCGCGTCAACCGGGTGATCATCGAGCGGATGCACAGCCCGGTAGCGCTGATCCCGCAGCTTGCCGGCCATATCGTCGCCGGCGGCGGCAAGCGGTTGCGGCCGATGCTGACGCTCGGCTGCGCGCGGCTGTGCGGCTATCGCGGCGAGCGGCATGTGGCGCTCGCGGCCGCGGTCGAGTTCATCCATACCGCTACGCTGCTGCATGACGACGTCGTCGATTCGAGCGGCCTACGGCGCGGCCGCGATACCGCAAACGCGGTTTGGGGCAACAAGCCCGCGGTGCTGGTCGGCGACTTTCTGTTCAGCCGGGCCTTCGAACTGATGGTCGCCGACGGCTCGCTGCGGGTGCTCGAGATCCTGTCCCGCGCTTCGGCGATCATCGCCGAAGGCGAGGTCATGCAGCTGATGACGACCGGCGACACCGGCACGACCGAGGCCGCCTATCTCGCGGTCATCGAGGCCAAAACCGCCGAGCTGTTTGCCGCCGCCTGCTGCATCGGCGCGGTGCTGGGCGATCGATCGCCGGAAGAGGAACAGGCGCTCGATCGCTTCGGCCGCAATCTCGGCACCGCGTTTCAGCTGGTCGACGACGTGCTCGATTTTTCGGCCCGGCAGGCCGAGCTCGGCAAGAGCATCGGCGATGATTTTCGCGACGGCAAGATCACATTGCCGATCCTGCTCGCCTTTGCGCGCGGTGATGACGAGGAACGCGGCTTCTGGCGCCGCACCGTCGAAGCCATGGACCAGCAACCCGGCGATCTCGAACGCGCGGTCGGTCTGGTCGAGCGCCATGGCGCGCTGAGCGACACCCTCCAACGCTCGCGCGGCTATGCGATGGCGGCGATCGAGGCGCTGGCCGGCTTCGCCGATGGGACCGAGCGGCGGGCGCTGATCGATGCCGCGGCCTTTGCCGGCGATCGCAGGTTTTGACGCTCGACGAGCCCTCTCCGGATCGGGGCAGCCGGGCTCGCTCGCACGAGCCTGTGGTTCGCGCCCCGCGGCGTCGTGGTCGCCGCCTTGCACCGGCGCGACATTGGCGGTATAGACGGCGCCCGGTCGGCGGAGTGTAGCTCAGCCTGGTAGAGCACTGCTTTCGGGAGGCAGGGGCCGGAGGTTCAAATCCTCTCACTCCGACCACATCATCAAATACCTGTCCCTCGAAGACACGGTTTGTCAGGGGCAACGAGACGCAAACGGCAGGCTGACCGGGCGTGAGCCGGATACTGTGCCGGCACTCGATCTGTTCCCCAATGACGATGTCTTGCTCGCGCGGCCAACCCAGGCGACGGCGCCACCACCTTCCCATCGGCGCTGGCACAGGTCCCGACGTCCGACCCGGGTTTTCGGATCGGCGGGTTCCCGGTCTCCAACCGGATGATCGCCCGCAATTGCTGGATCCCGGACGGCACGACCGGGGCATGCGCCGCCGGCTCCCGTGGGAACCGTCCGAGGGGTCCCGCGGTTTACCGGCGCATGGGATGGCAACCAACAGGAGGGCCGATGGGCAAGCATCTGATCGCTGGCGTCGCGGCGCTGATTCTGATGGGAGGACCGGGCTTCGCCATCGCGCAGACCTATCCTCCCGCACCGCCGCCGGCACCCGGAGCGGCGCCGCCTGCGGATACGGGTTCGACCACATCGACGACGACGGGACCCTACGGGAGCTACCAAACATCGACCACGAAACATGGCGTCGATATGTACGGTAACCCGGTGACCGAGCGTGATACCTACAAAGCGGGCATCGCCGGCAGCACGCAAACCCATACGATGACCCAAACCGACCCATGGACCGGCGCGAAGACGACCCATACGACGACCACAAACACGCAGCAATAGCCGGCTGAAGATTGCCGCCGGTCTTGGGCATCTCCTGGGGGTCGCCGCGACACGCCGCAGACGGCGCCGCGGATATCGGCGAGATCGGCATCGCCGGCGGCTCGGGCATTGTCCCTGCCGTCGCCGGCCGCTTCGACGAGCGTGAGCGCGGTGTCGCGGATTTCCCGGTACCGGCCGCGGCCGCAGCTCGCCACCCCCCCGCGCAGTGTCACCGCGGGTCGGGCGATATCCATGTGGTCAGGACGCGGGTTGGTCAGGACGGACGCTGGCGCAGGCGGGCCGCAACCGCCGGCAGGCTGGCGATATCGATGCCGTGGCGCGCGGCTTCGGCCACCAGGCTCAGCGGGTCAGCGCCTTCGCGCAGCCGAGTGAGAGCCCATAACA
>DATJTI010000033.1:0-41790 GCA_035503615.1 Allostellaceae bacterium
CCGGTCGAGGACCAGCGACAGCGTCTGGCGTTCGCGGGTCGGTTCGCCTTTGACATCAATAAACACGCCAGTGTGGGTTACCGGGTCGAGAAAAATCACAAACTCGGCCGGCAATTGCAGTGACAGCAGGGCCTTTTCGCCCGCCGGCAATTCGACGGTTTCGAGCGTCAACTCATTGATCACATGGTCCAGATTGTCGGGGAGATCGATGCCCGAGCTCCAGAAGACCTGGCGGAAATATTCGCCATAGGGCAGTTCGTCGGGATCGTGCGCGGCGATCCGGCGCACGCGACGGCTGACCGTGAAGGTGACCTCGACAATATCATCAAGGGTCGGTTCATAAGCGGCGGCGCACCACGCGCAATGATATTCGCCGCGGTCGACATTCTTCAGCGTTGCTGCGGCCTCGAGAACACCACTGCAGCTCGGGCACAGCACGTTCCACGACAGCTCGAACAGCCCGATCCGGGCCGCGTGCAGAAATGCGGCGATCGTTCGTTCCTCGTCGAGGCCGGTCTTGGCAGCGAAATCGAGCACATTGATGCGGCAGAGCCGATGGTCCGGCGCTTCGGTGACCAATTGCTCTATCGCCGCTGCAGCATCGTGATCGGCCGACTGACGCAGCGTCGCAAAAAGGTCCTCATTGCTCATTGTGAGACATCCCGGCAAAGCGACGGCAGCGCAGGAATCCCCGCAAGCTCACCGGCCCGAACGGGTTGGTTCGGCTCCCCGTCGCTTCCTTTATTTGGGGTGTCGCGCGTTTTGATCAAATCATGTCGTTACGTCGCCGGCCGCAATCTGCGCGCATCAGCGGACATCACGACGCGTTCCGCCGCTCCCGACCCGACCCGCGCTCGGGGCGCGCGGAGGATCGGGGATGGAGGTGCGGCGCGGCGGCGGCAGTTATTCGGCGGCTTCGGCCGGCTCGCACACCGGCAACGGCTCCGTGCCGGTCCACGGATGTTCGGCAACATCGAACAGGATACCCTCGGGGCCGTAAAATTTGACCTCAAAGCCGCCCACCCGCTCGGCTTCCGCCTGGTCCATATAATGCTTGCCGCCAAGGCCCTCGAGCTTTTTGCCGGCAGCTTCGACATCTTCGACCAGCACCCCGAAATGGTGCAGGCCGGTGTAATCGAGCCCGCGGCCGAGTTGGTCGGTCTTGAACCGCAGGATTGCCAGATCGATGGTGCCATCGCTTAGGTGATAGCCATAGGCGAGAGGCCCGTCTGACTTGCGGACCTCCTTGAAATCAAATGCCTTTTTGTAGAACTCCGCCATCGCGTCCGGATCTTTGGCGGCGATGGCGATGTGGCGCAGTTTGGCCATGGGGCCTCCTTTGAGCTAGATGTTGTCCTCGTCACTGCGGAACCGAAAACCCGGAGCCCGTCCCCGGTGCCAACCGGAAGGTGAGCGTTGCGAACCTGGCCCGGGCTTCCCGCTTTCAGCAGGAATAACAAGAGAACTGCAGCTCGCCGGTTCCGCGAGCTGGCGATGCAGCTACTCCGCCGCCTCTTTGATCGGTTCCGGCAACGGCTCCGACCCGGCCCAGCCATGCTCGGCAATGTCGAACAGCACATGTTCCGGGCCATAGAATTTCTTTTCGAAATAACCTGCCTGCGCGCCGCCGTGGCCCTGGTCGATGTAATGTTCGGCCCCGAGACTTTCGAGCTTCTTGGAAAATTCGGCGACGTCTTCGACCAGAACGCCGAAATGATGGATGCCGCGAAACTCCATGCCCTTGCCGAGCTGATCGGTCTTGAACTTGAGGATCGCCATGTTCAGCGTGCCGTCGCTCAAAAACACGCCGTCGGCGAGCACGCCGTTGGGCCGGCCGACCTCGACAAAATCAAACGCCTTTTTATAAAACTCGGCCATCGCTTCGGGATCTTCGGCGGCGATGGCGATGTGGCGCAGCTTGGGCATAAGCGATCTCCTCGCGTCAGAATTGACCCACCCTAGCACGACCGCCATCTCATTTCGAAGCGTGGTTTATCGCATCATGGCCGATCTCGGTCAAAACCCGCGCCATATTCCGGCCGACCCGGCGCAGCGCCTCATCCCAGTCGAACAGTGCGAAGCGATCGAATTCCGGCAACACCGTCCCGTTTGGCAACGTGAAGGTCGAAACGCATACAAGGCTTTGCGGATCGGGCGGCACCGGCGGCGCCCAGGCAAACAGCGCCAGATCCTTGCCGCGCAGATAGCGATGCACGCCGAGCGCGGTCAGCGCCGCCGGCGCCGCCAAAAGACCGGTTTCCTCGGCCAATTCACGCGCCGCCGCCGCGGCGAAGTCTTCGCCCGGTTCGGCCTCGCCCTTGGGGATGTCCCAGCGCGGCGAGCGCGTCGCGTGGCCCAGCAGGATGCGCTCGCCATCGCCGACAATCACGCCGCAACTGGTTCTTGCCGCAGTCATGGCAGACCGACACCGCCACCGGTCATGCCGCCATAAAAGCCGCTGTTCCGATCATTCCCCGAATTGTCACCGGAATTGCTCCCGGAACCATAATTGCCGGCATTGGCGGCGCAGCCGGCACTCAGCAGCAACAGCCCGATCACCGCCATCCGAGATCGACGCCGCCATTTTCCCCGTCTTTTGATGCCGTCTCGCCTGGCCATGCTGGCACCGCCATATTTCGTCGATCACATGTTTTCTGGATAATATGCCGGCAGCAACGCAAATACGGAGATCGGATGTGGCAATCGACATGCGAACTTATCGACCGCTGATCATCGGGCGGCGTGGTGCTGTGGCGGCAAATCATCCGCTTGCCGCTCAGGCCGGACTATTGGCCCTGCGCGCCGGCGGCAACGCCATCGACGCCGCGGTTGCGACCGGGCTCGCACTCTCGGTGGTCGAGCCGATGATGTCGGGGCTCGGCGGCGATGCGTTCTATCACGTGTTTGATGCCGCGAGCGGCCGAGCGGTCGTTTTTAATGGCACCGGCCCGGCACCTGCCGCCGCAACCGCGGAGCGATATGCCGGCGGTATCCCACGCACCGGGCCGCTCTCGGTCTCGGTGCCGGGGATGCTTGCCGCCCTCGAGATGATGCATCGGCGCTATGGGCGGCTGCCGTGGGGCGATCTCTGCGCCGAGGCGATCGATCTCGCCCGCGGCGGCTTTGGCGCGACCAGCGCCTATTGCCATTTTGCCGAGGAGTATCGCCCGACCCTGCTCGTCGATCCGCGCACGACCGCGCTGTTTCTTGCCGACCGCCGCCCCCCGCCGCCCGGGTCGCCGATCGTCCAGCCGCAACTGGCGTGCACGCTCGAAGAAATCGCCGCCGATGGTGCGGAGACCTTTTACCGCGGCCGTTTGGCGCGGCGGCTGGCAGCCGGTCTCGAGGCAGCGGGCACACTCGTGGGGGCGGCCGATCTCGCCGAGTTTGCCGCTGAGGAGCAGGCGCCACTGACCATCGATTATCGCGGCTATACCGTCCTCGAAGCGCCGCTGAACTCGACCGGCTTTGTGCTGCTCGAGGAATTGAAGATCCTCGAGCATCTCGATCTCGCGCGAATGGGACTGCTGTCGGCCGATTGGGTCCATGCCATGGTCGAGGCGAAAAAGCTTGCTTTTGCCGATCGTGAGCGCTGGGGGGCCGATCCACGCTCGCTGTCGCCGCCCTTCGATCGGCTGTTGTCGGCCGAATACACCGGCGGGCTCGCCGCCCTGATTGAAATGCGCCGCGCCGCCCCGACCGGCGTCGCCCAAGCCGCCGATAGCGACACGACCTATTTCGGCGCCGCTGATGGCGATGGCAACGCCGTCTCCGCCATCCAGAGCATCAACAGCGGTTTTGGCGCCGGCATCATGGCCGGGGACACCGGCATCCTCCTCAACAACCGGATGGCCTATTGGCATCTCGAACCCGGCCATCCGAACCGGCTCGTCCCCGGGCGCCGCGTCCGCCACACGATGAACCCGCCGATCGTGCTGAAGGATGGGGCATTGTGGTGCGTCTTTGGCACCCCCGGTGCAGACAATCAGGTGCAGGTCAATCTGCAGGTGCTGAGTGCGATGATCGATTTTGGCCTTGATCCGCAACAGGCGGCGGAAATGCCGCGCTGGACCTCGCACATTTCCGGGCAATACGCCAACTGGCCGCATGACGGGCCAACCGAGCTCGTCATCGAGCGCCGCTTCCCGGAAGACGTGCGTGCCGATCTCGCGCGCCGCGGCCATCGCCTGAATATTGTCGGTGATCTCGACGGCCCGTGCAGCATCGAGATCATCCGCCGCGATGCGGCGAGCCGGATGCTGCTCGCCGGCTCCGACCCGCGCCGCGACGGCTGGGCCGCCGCCTGGTAGCTCGTCGACGCTTCCCTGCTGCCCTGTGGGCGAGCGGATGGGCTTATGATCGCCGGCGCGATATTAAACTCACCGTGCCCATTTGAAGGCATGTCAGGGGGAGGGCCGCCATGTACCGGCAATCATCGCTTCGAAGCTGGCCGCTCGGCGCTGTTCTGATGGCGCTGCTGCTTGCCAGCTGTGCCGCCGAGCCGCCGCGAGCTCCGGCGCCGCCGCTTGCGCCCGGCATGGCCCGGGTGTGGTTCCTGCGCCAGGGTGAACCGACCGGCGGCAATATCTATGCCGCGCAACCCATCGTTTACATCGATCGGGCGGCGCTCGTTACGATCCAGCAAGGCACCGCGTTCTTTCACGATTTCGTGCCGGGACGCTATCGGCTCTCAGCACAGGCTAGCGGCGGGGCGACCTATGCCGGCCAGCACGATATTCTGCACCTCGATCCGGGGACGGAAACCTATGTGCAGATCATCGCCGTCGGCAATTGGGAACTCGGCTCCCCGGTCGGCGGCTATAGCTTTGCGGTGCTGCCGATGGCGCCCAACGTCGCCAAGCAGTATTTGTCGACCCTGATCGATCTCGGACAGCGCTGAGCCGATTCGCAGCAAACCGGCGCGGGAGAATTGCCGTCTGCCACTGCTGCCGGTAGCTTGTTCCCGAGGTCAAATCCGGCATCCGCGCCGCGGGTCGCCGCACTGGGTCGAGCGGCGAGTGGGAGGAAACGATGAAGGCCGATTATGTAATCATCGGTGCCGGCTCGGCCGGCTGCGTGCTCGCCAACCGGCTCAGCGAGGATCCGCGCGCTCGGATCCTGCTGATCGAGGCGGGCGGGCGCGACTGGAACCCCTATATCCACATCCCCGCCGGTTTTATGAAGCTGCTCGATCACCCGAGCCTGACCTGGGGTTATCACGCCGAGCCCGACCCAGGCACCGCCGGGCGCGCAATCCTCTATCCGCGCGGCCGGGTGCTCGGCGGTTCGAGTTCGATCAACGGCCTCATCTATGTCCGCGGCCAACCCGAGGATTTCGACCATTGGGCGCAGCTCGGCAATCGCGGCTGGTCGTGGGACGACGTTCTGCCCTATTTCAAAAAAGCCGAGAATTGGGAGGGCGAGGCCAGCGAATGGCGCGGCAAGGGCGGCCCGCTCTACACCTCGCGCATGACCGACATCCCTCCTTTGTGCCGGGCGGCGATCGAGGCGGGGCAGCAGATCGGGCTCGAATATCGCGACGACGTCAACGCGCTGCCGCATGGCGGCATCGGCTATTGCCAGCAGACCCGCGGCGGGCGCCGCCGCGCCAGTGCGGCGCGCACCTATCTGCGGCCGGCGATGAAGCGGCCGAACCTGCAGGTCGTCACCAAGGCTCTGGTGCACCGCATCCTGTTTGATGGCAAGCGTGCTGTCGGCGTCGAATTCGCGCGCGGCGGGGCGGTCGAGCGCGCCGAGGCCGATCGCGAGGTGATCCTCTCGGCGGGTGCGGTCAACTCGCCGCACATTCTGCAACTTTCAGGGATCGGCGCGCCCGAGCACCTGACCCGGATTGGAATCCCGGTCCACCATGCCTTGCCGGGGGTCGGACAGAACCTGCAGGATCACTACATCGCCCGCATCAGCTATCCGGTAAAAGGGGCGGCAACGATCAATGAGCGCTCGCACGGCGTCGCCCTGGCGAGCGAGATCCTGCGCTATCTCGTCACCGGCAAGGGCATGCTGACCTACAGCGCCTCGTTGGCGGCGGCCTCGGTCAAGGTGCTCGAAGAGTCGGCGACCCCCGATGTGCAATGCAGCATCGCCCCCGGCAGCTTCAAGGACGGGCAGATCGGGGCGCTCGATGATTTCCCCGGCATAACCGCCGGCGCCTGGCAGATGCGGCCCCTGTCGCGCGGTTACGTCGAGGCCAGGTCTGCCGACCCGAGGGAAGCGCCGGCGATCAACCCGCGTTATCTGAGCGATCAGACCGACCGCCGCGCACTGGTCGGCGGTCTCAGGTTCATCCGCCGCCTGTTCGCCGCCCCTGCGCTGGCGCGTTATTGCGGTACCGAGATCCTTCCCGGACCCGCGGTCGCGACCGATGACGAACTCCTCGACTATGCGCGGCAAAAGGGGTCGACCGTCTACCATGCGACCTGCACCTGCAAGATGGGCGGCGACCAGATGGCAGTGGTCGATGACCAGCTGCGCGTTCACGGGCTCGACCGGCTGCGGGTCATCGACGCCTCGGTGATGCCGACGGTGACCTCGACCAACACCAACGCGCCGACCATCATGATCGCCGAGCGCGGCGCCGAACTGATCCGCCAAAGCGCCCGCGAGGCCGCCACCCCGACCGCTCGCGCCGCCTGAGCCGCGCCCGCCCGAGGGTGGGTACCCTGCCGGGCCCCGCTTTGGCCCGCTATCGCCGCGGGGGTGGCCTCGGCCATTGCGCCATGCCGAGCAAGCCGCCGTCGCAGGCTGATTAAGACTGCCGTGCTCACTGAGGCGAGCCATGCTCAGGCTCGCTCTCCGCTCTCCGCTCTCCGGGGCCGTCCGCAATCGCGCTCTGCGCCGCAGCTCTGCGGACCGGGATTCTGCCGGCCGAAGCGCTATTGCGTTACCTGGGTCGTTTGATAGGCCGCTTGTGTCGAGGCCGCGGCCGCAACAGTCCCTGCCGGGCCGGCTGCCACCGGTTCGACCGCGACCGCGGCGACACCCGCGTGGATCATCCCAAGCTCAGCCGCGGCGCGCGGTGACAGATCGATGATAAAGCGGCGGTTGTAGGGGCCGCGGTCGTTGATCCGGACGATCACCGAGCGCCCCGTGTCGAGACTGGTCACTTTTGCGCAGGAGCCCAGTGGCAGCGAGCGATGCGCTGCTGTCGGCGTCACCGTGTCGAGACGTTCGCCGCTCGAGGTGCGGTCGCCGACCAGGTCGTACCACGCCGCCTGACCAAATTCCTGATAACCCGTGGTGTGCATCGGGCCCCAATCGGGATCGGCGGTGGCGGAGTTCCAGGCGACATCGCCGGAGCGGCGATAGCGCGATCGCACGCTGCGGTGAAAGGCGAGCCGCGTCGGCCAATGGAAATGCCCCGCCCGCTGCAGGCTGCGGGTTTTGCCGGATCTTCTCGCTGAGTTTACGGGTTCGGCCTTATAGGATGCGCTGGCATGAGGCGCGGTGCTCTTTTCGGGCGCTTTCGCCATCGCACCGGTTGAAGCCATCAACAGCGCGAGGGAAATGCCAATCGTCTGGCGCAACGGCATCCGATTGCGTCTCCTTTTTGTAGGGCATTCCTCGGCCGTTTGACACAGGCGAGCGCGCCGCCGTGCCCCATTGTAATGGTCTCGGCTAGAGAATGCAGATTGGCGTCGTCCCGGATTGTGGTCGATCTTCCGGGTAGGACAGGCAGGAACCTAACAAGCTAAACAGGGCATATCCGGCTTGTCAACCACACATGCATTTTCGCTGTTGGGTGGTTTATCGTGATCAGCGGCGGTTCAGCTGGGCCCTTCTGGATACCTTTTAGCTCCATTGCTCTCGTTCTTCATTTTTATTCTTGAGACGGACAAGATGTTCTTGAGACATCTCGCAGGGCAAGAGAACGGCGCAGCGCCGGTGAATTAAAGACGAAAAAATTTGTTAATGAATTTTAAATCCACACGCTTAAGCGCCTCGAACGTCAATGATTTGGCTTTCTATCGTCAAACCGAGACCATATCTCGCCGCCGACGGCCGGGCGGTTCTGTGCGGCTCGCAAACTCATCACCCCCGGCGCGTTCAAGGCGGGAGAGCGGGCTATAACGGGGCCGTTGATCCGGCAACTCGCGATTGATAAGTGAGAATGAGCATTGTTCGCAGCATGGCGCCTGTCCGCACCTCAGCAGAGACCTCCGCCAAAGGTTCTATGCTGCTTTCGGCAGGACGCTGTTTTGCCGTCTTCGGTCCGGACATTGTCAGGCTGGCCGACGCCGATCTCGGCAGTTCGCCGCAACCGATATCGGGGGATCATCTGCCGTGAATGATCGGCGTTCGAGAGCGAGACCATGATTCACGGTATCGGATCGCAGCGCCGGGGGTGCTTCGATCCGGGACGATCATGGTCCAAGGCCGAATCCCGCCGCCCGGCGTCACAAAAAGCTGTAGGGATCGATATCGATCTGCAGCCGTGCCGAGCCGGCGAGACGCACCCGCGACAGCCAATCGCGCAATACGGCCTGCAAATTGACCTGGCGATCGGCCTTGACCAGAAACCGGCGGCGGTGTCGGCCGCGCAGGATCGCGAGCGGCGCCGGGGCCGGCCCCAGCACGATGACGCCCGGCCATTGCGGTGCGGCGCGGGCGATCGCCTGGGCCGCAAAATCGGCGGCTTGCGCATCGACGGCGCTGAGGATCAACGCCGCGAGCCGGCCAAAGGGCGGCAGGCCGGCGCCGCGCCGTGCGGCCGCCTCGGCTTCGAGAAACCGCTCACGCTCGCCGGCGGCCAGCGCCTGCATGACCGGCTGCTCCGGCATAAAGGTCTGGATCAGCACCTGGCCCTTGCGCTCGGCGCGCCCGGCGCGGCCGCCGACCTGATGCAGCAATTGATAAGTCCGCTCTGCCGCGCGCAGATCGCCGCCGACAAGCCCAAGATCGGCATCGACCACGCCCACCAGGGTCAGCATCGGGAAATGGTGGCCTTTCGCGACAATCTGGGTCCCGATCAGGACATCGATGCGCTGTTCGGTCATCGCCTGAGTGAGTTCGGCCGCGGCCCGCGGCCCGCTCAGCGTGTCGCTGACCATCACTGCCGCTCGCGCTGATGGAAAGTGCGCCGAGACCTCGTCGAGCAATCGTTCGACCCCCGGTCCACACGGCACCAGAACGCCGGCCGTCATGCATTCCGGACACAAAGCCGGCACCGCCTCGGCATGGCCGCAGTGATGACAGAGAAGCCGGCGGGTAAAGCGATGCTCGACAAGCCAGGCGCTGCAATTCGGGCATTGAAAGCGGTGGCCGCAGGCGCGGCACAGGGTCAGTGGCGCATAGCCGCGCCGGTTCAGAAACAGCAGCGCCTGCTCGCCCGCGGCGAAGGCGCCGGCGATTGCGGCGACCAGCGGCGGCGACAGGAACCGGCCGGTTTCGAGGCGCTCGCGTCGCATATCGATAAGGCGGATCGCCGGCAGCGCCGCCTCGGCATGGCGGCGCGGCAGGCTGACGCGCTGATAACGCCCGCGCGAGACATTGACGACGGTTTCGAGTGAGGGCGTCGCCGAGACCAGCACGACCGGAAAGCCCGCCAGCGAGGCGCGCAACACCGCCATATCCCGCGCCTGATAGCACACCCCGTCCTCCTGCTTGTAGGACGGGTCGTGCTCTTCATCCGCAACGATCAGGCCCAGTTCGGGAAATGGCAAAAACAGTGCCGAGCGCGCACCGACGACAACCCGGACCCGGCCGGCAGCAACCGCGCGCCACGTATCGCGGCGCTCGCTCCGGCTGATCTCCGAATGCCATTGCGCCGGCAAGACCCCAAAGCGGTTGCGAAACCGCTGCAGCCACTGCGCGCCGAGTGCTATTTCCGGCAGCAATACCAGGACTTGCCGACCGGCGGCGAGAGCGGCGGCGACCGCCGCAAAATAGGTCTCGGTCTTGCCGGAGCCGGTGACGCCGTCGAGCAGGGCGACCCGGAAACCGCCGCTATCGACGCAGGCGACAAGCCGGCGCGCCGCCGCCGCCTGGTCGGCTGAAAGCTGAACCCCCGAAACCCGCCAATCCGGTATCGGCGGCACCGCGGGCTCGGTCGGAACGATCCGTTCTTCGGCAAGACCGCAGGCGACAACATCGCGAATCACCCCGGCGCCACATTTCGCCAACCGGGCGGTTTCGGCAAACGGCATTGGGGGGTGGTCGCGCAAGGTTTCGAGCACCCGGCGGCGGGTGGCGCTCAGCGGCGTCGCCGGCGCCCTCTCGGCAAGTGCCGCCAACCCGGCGGCCGAGATGGCGCACAGCCGGCGCGGGCGCGGCGGTTGCAGCGCCTCGGGGACACTCATCGTCATGCGCAGCACTGCACCCGGCGAGGCCATCGTGTAAGCCGCCACGCGGTCGATGAAGCGGCGCAGTGCCGCGTCGAGAGGTGGTAACGGCAGCGTTTCGCCGATCGGCTTCAGGCGGTCGGCCGCGAGTTCCGTCCTGTCATCGCCTGCGGCGCTCCGCTCCCAGACCACGCCGACGAGATTGCGGCCGGCGAGCGGCACGCGGACAAAGCTGCCCGGTGGCGGCGGCTCGCCGCCGGGAATCCGGTAATCGAGCGCATCGGGCAGAGGCAATGGCAGCAGCACGCGCACCCGCTGCAGCGCCCGGCTGTGGGCAGCGGCTGCCGCCGTCTCCCCGGAGAGGTCGGCCATAGACGCCTCGGAACTGGCATGGCGCACGGGCATCGGCTACACTTGCTCGACATAGGGCAGGCGGCAAGCGTTCTCGACTTCGCTCAACTGTCTCGAGAAAGGTCTCGGTCGTTCGCCATGAATCGGTTTTCGCCGCTGTCGTCTTTCGAGGCCGCGTGCTAAGCGGCGCAACAACGTGGAGTTAGCCTTGGCCGATCGCCCGCACGACCAGCCAAAGCCGCTTGGCAGCGGCGAGCCGCAGCCAAACCGGGCAAGTGCCACCCGCGCCGCCGATGTGATCGGGTATTTGCGGGAGCATCCCGATTTTCTCGACCGCCACCCTGACGCGCTGCATTTGCTGAGGGCGCCCAACCGCAACGGCGACGGGGTGCTCGATTTTCAGCATTTCATGCTGGAGCGGCTGCGCAGCGATCTGCAGCGGGTACAGGATGAGCACAAAAAGCTGATTGCGCTGAGCCGCGGCAATCTCGCGACCCAATGCCGGGTGCACAAGGCCGCGCTGACGATGCTGAAGGCCGCAAGCTTTGAGCACCTGTTGCAGATCGTTACCACCGACCTCGCCGTGTTGATCGATGTCGATGTCATCACCCTCGGGATCGAGAGTTCGGTGGCGAGAACCACGCGGCTGCCGCTCCCGGGGATCCATCTGTTACGCGCCGGTGTGGTCAACCAATTGCTCGGCCCCGATCGCGATGTGATGCTGTGCACCGATGTCATCGGCGACCCGACCCTGTTCGGTGCTGCAGCCGGGTTGGTGCGCTCGCAAGCGCTGGTGCGATTGTCATTCGGTCGCGGGGGGCCGGTCGGGCTGATGTGCATCGGCACCCGCAAGCCCGGCACTTTTGACCCCGGTCTCGGCACGGAGTTGCTGAACTTTCTGGCGCGCGCGGTGGAGATCACGATCGGTCAGTGGCTCGAACGCGGTCATTGAAGGCGGAACCCTGCCAAATAGGGGTGGATATTTTGGCGCGCGATCGCCGTAAATCCGGCCAAACGGTGAGGAAGCCGAGCTTTCCGCCGACACCCGAGCCGGTGCCGCTGTCGCGGTTTGCCGCCCGCGACGATCTGCGCGCCGCCCTCGGGTTATGGTCCGGTTGGCTCTCGGGCGAGCGTCGCGCCTCGGCCCATACGATTGCCGCCTACGGCCGCGACCTCTCGGCTTTTCTTGAGTTTCTGACCGAGCATCTCGGCGCGGTCCCGGGCCTCGCCGCACTCGAGGCGCTGCGCCCCGCCGATTTTCGCGCTTACCTCGCGCACCGAGCCGGCGATGGCGTCGAGCGCAGTTCGCTCGCGCGGAACATGTCCGTGCTGCGCAATTTCATGCGGTTTTTGCAGCGCCGAGGGCTTGCCGCGACGACCGCGCTCGCGGCGCTGCGCTCGCCGAAATTGCCGCCCGGGGTGCCAAAACCGTTGAGTGTTGATGACGCCGTCGCAACCGTCGAGGTGGTTGGCGAGGCCGCTGGCGAGGTGACCCGAAAAGAGTGGCTGCGTAAGCGCGACACCGCCCTGATCGCGCTGATCTACGGCTGCGGGTTGCGGCTGTCGGAGGCGCTTGGACTGCGCCGCGCCGAGGCGCCTCTCGGCGAGACGCTGACCGTCACCGGCAAGGGCAGCAAGACGCGGCAATTGCCGGTCTTGCCGGCGGTGCGCGCCGCGATCGCCGATTATCTCGCTGCCTGTCCTTATCCGCTCATCGCCGATGACCCGCTGTTTGTCGGCGCCCGCGGCGGACCGTTGCACCCGCGTCTGGTGCAGCTGCAGATGGCGGCGGTGCGCGGTTATCTCGGGCTGCCGGACACTGCGACACCGCATGCGCTGCGCCACAGCTTTGCGACGCACCTGCTCGGCGCCGGCGGTGATCTGCGCGCAATCCAGGAATTGCTGGGGCATGCGAGCCTGTCGACGACGCAGCGCTACACCTCGGTCGACACCGAGCGCCTGTTGGCGATTTATGACAACGCCCACCCGCGGGCCCGGATAATGCGCTAAACGCATTTCCGCCAGATCCGAACCGGCACACAGGAGGAACGGGCTCGACATCGTTGTCGTCAATGCCACCACGTTGGTGCAGGCGATCGACGGAAATTCCTGGCACCGCAGCCTTGAGAGTAACGTCATGGCACGCCACAGCGGCATTCCGACAGCGAGCGCCTGCCGTACTCGCTTCGGATCGCAGCCCGCGTCGAACCGAGACCGATCCGCGATTTGTCGATCCCATCATGCGGACGTCGCCCGATACGGCGCCGATATCGGGTCCACCCTTTCGCCTTACCGGGAAATCGAAGCGGAACCGAAGGTAAAAAGCAGATGTTTTGTCAACGTCGGAGTTTAATAAAGAGGAATGCCGTGACAAAAAAGAACCTCACCGCTGCAGTCGCAGCGATCCTGATGGCAACTTCGCCGCTCGCTTTTGCGCAATCGGCCACCGCGCCCCAGGAGAGTGCCACAACCGCGACGAACCCCACAGGAACCCAGATCCATTCGGACGAATTCCGGGCGAGCAAAATGATTGGCAGCTCGGTTTATGATATGCAAAACCGTGACATTGGTTCGGTCAAAGACCTCGTCATCAACAAGGATGGGCGGGTCGTGGATGCAGTCGTCGATGTCGGGACGTTTCTCGGGATGGGCGGCAAGTACGTCGCCGTCCCGCTAAGTGCCATCAAGACCGACAACAACCGGCTGACCCTGGATATGACCAAGGAGCAGCTGCAACAAGCGCAAGCCTATAATCTCGAAAACACAGAAACTGGCGCCGGCAGCACCACCTCTCCGGTCACCGGCGGGCATCTCGGCTCTGCCAGCGGGACCGGCCGCTAAGCCTGGAACATGTCTCCTGGAGAGCGGTTGTTGCCGCTTTCCGGCGGCTGCCGGCCTGATCGGGTCGGCAGCGATTGCCGTGCAGGCAGAGCTCGGCTATAAGCTCGTGCCTTTGGAGGCCGGCAGGATGAAAGCAGGAATTCACCCCGATTATCACGAAATCACGATCGTGATGACCGACGGGACGACGTATCAAACCCGTTCGACCTATGGCAAGGCAGGCGACAGCCTGCGCCTCGACATCGACCCGAAATCGCACCCGGCCTGGACCGGGGGACAGCAGCGGCTGGTCGACAGCGGCGGCCAACTGGCGCGCTTCAACAAGCGGTTTCAGGGATTTGGTATAAAACCCTGATCCCTCTCCGGCAGTCGGGCAAGCTTTGTATGCCCTCTTGACTCAAGCTCCAGCGGCATTATCTGGACATTGTGCAATCGCCGATGATGGGATTGCACGTGAACCGAACCGGCATCCGGCGATTTTCGCGGGTGCCAAACCCATTGCTCGATGGAGAATGTGGCTATGGACCATTTCGATTTTTCCCCGCTGTTCCGGTCGACGATCGGCTTCGACCGGCTGACGCGCCTAGTCGACGCGGCCAGTCGTGTCGACACTGCGGCACTTGCCTATCCGCCCTACAACATCGAAAAAACCGGTGAGGATGCCTATCGTCTGACGATGGCGGTAGCCGGTTTCTCGTCCGACGAGGTCGATGTGACCGTGCACGAGAACTCGCTGCTGGTCACCGGCAAGGCGAAAAAGGACGAGGACGGAACTCGCTATCTGCATCGCGGGATCGCTCGGCGTGCGTTCGAGCGCCGCTTTAGCCTGGCCGACCATATCAAGGTCGTTGGCGCCAGTCTCACAAACGGCATGCTGCACGTCGACTTGGTGCATGAAGTGCCGGAAGAGGCGAAGCCGCGCAAGATCGAGATCGTCAGCGGGCAGCCGCACGATCCGGCAGCAGTCGTGGAGCACAAACAAGCAGCTTAGGGCCAAGGGTTCTCCTGACCATTCCAACCAAGGGTTCTCCTGACCATTCCAACAGCGTCGAGCGCCCCCGATATCGGGGGCGCTTCCGATTTCGGCATATCAGCTAAATTCAGAGCCAGCCACGAATTTTGAACCAGACCAGCGGCAGGATCGCGCTCAACACGATGACGGTCAGCCCATAGGGATAGCCCCAGGACCAGTCGAGCTCCGGCATATTTTTGAAGTTCATCCCATACATGCTGGCGACCAGGGTCGGCGGGATGCCGACAACCGAGACGATCGTCAACACCTTGATGATGTTGTTCTGCTCAATGTTGATCAGGCCCAAGGTGGCGTCGAGCAACAATTGAACCTTGGTGACGATGTGCATGTCGTAATCGCTGAGCGAGGTCACGTCGAGACGCACCGTGTCGAGGCGCGACTTGATATCGGGAGGGAACCAATCGGCGGCATGGACGGCGACATATGGCGCGATCCGGCCAATGCCGTGAAGGCTGTCCCGGATCTTTGACGCGAGATCGCCGCTATGGCCGATGCGGCGCAGGATGAACCTCAAATCGGCGCTTTCGCGTGCCGGCGGGCGCCGGCCGTTGGGCTCGGTCGCCGGGCTGCGAAACAGCCGGTGCGACAAGGTATCGAGTTCGCCGGCGATATTCTCCAGAATGTCGGCAAGGCGGTCGGCGATCGCGTCCATCAGCCCGGCAAAAACCGCGCCGCTGCTCAGCGGGTCGGTCTCCGCGGCGAGATCTTTGCCGGCAAAATTGCTGAACGAGGGCAGCGTTTCGAATCGCACCGTGATCAGCCGCTCGCGGGTCAGCACGAACCCCACCGGCGTTGATACCGGAAGATTGGAGTCGGCGTTGTACACCAGAGGCGCACTCAGATAGATCGCGCCATCCTCGCTGTGCAACCGGCTCGAACTTTCAATTTCGCTGAGATCTGCGATGGTCGGCACGTCGAGACCGGTGGTTCGCTTGACAAATGCGACCTCGTCCGGCTCCGGCCGCAACAGGTCGATCCAGGCGACATTTGCCGGCAGGCTCGCGCTGGCGAGATTGGCCGGCCGTGTGCCGCGTGCTGTGCGGCTGTCATAAAGCATAAGCATCGCCGCGAGATTACCGCGTCCGCAAACCGATTTCCTCCGGATTGACCCAGGGCTGGACTGATCCGGGGAAAAACCGCCGATCGGGCGCCCGATGCGCCATCGCCGCCATATCGGCTCGCGGCAGGCTTCCGGCACCGTGGTTTTGTCGCGGTCCGCTCGGTGAAATCGCCGTCCGAAGTGGTTGAACCTTGGCTCGGCGGCGAGAGACGGAAGCGGCGCGTCGCGGCATGCGCCTGATTGCCGCGGGCGTCGCTGCTGGTCATCGCCGCGCGCCGGCGTGACCGGTGTCGGCTGATGCCACCACGTTGATCCGGCGGCGGGTCGGCCCTATGTTCCGGCTCGCATGACGCCGCTCTCGCATATCCGCAATTTCGCGATCATCGCGCATATCGACCACGGCAAGTCGACATTGGCCGACCGGCTGATCCAGGCTTGCGGCGGGCTCGAAGAGCGCGAGATGCGCGAGCAAGTGCTCGATCAGATGGAATTGGAGCGCGAGCGTGGCATCACGATCAAAGCACAGACGGTGCGGCTCAACTACCGCGCCGAGGACGGCGAGAGCTATGTGCTGAACCTGATGGACACGCCGGGCCATGTCGATTTTTCGTACGAGGTCAGCCGTTCGCTCGCCGCATGCGAGGGTTCGCTGCTGGTCGTCGATGCCAGCCAGGGCGTCGAAGCGCAGACCTTGGCCAATGTCTACCAGGCGATCGATGCCGGGCACGAGATCGTCCCGGTCCTGAACAAGATCGACCTGCCGGCGGCCGAGCCCGAGCGGGTCAAGGAGCAGATCGAGGACGTGATCGGCCTGTCCGCCGCCGATGCAGTCCTGATCTCGGCCAAGACCGGGCTCAATATCGATCACGTGCTCGAGGCGCTGGTCACCCGCCTGCCGCCGCCCCAGGGCGAGATGCGCTCGCCGCTCAAGGCACTGCTGGTCGACAGCTGGTACGATTCCTATCTCGGCGTGGTCATTCTGGTGCGGGTCAAGGATGGCGAGTTGCGCGTCGGGCAAAAAATCCGGCTGATGGCGACCGGTGCGGTGCACGCGGTCGAACGGGTCGGGGTCTTCACCCCGAAAGGGGTTGCGGTCGACGCGTTGGGGCCGGGCGAGATCGGCTTTATCACCGCCGGGATCAAGACCGTCGCCGATTGCCGGGTCGGCGACACGATCACCGAAGATCGCCGCCCGGCCGCCGAGCCGCTGCCCGGCTTCAAGCCGGTGCAGCCGGTGGTGTTTTGCGGGCTGTTCCCGACCGACGCCGCCGATTACGAGCGGTTGCGCGACAGTCTCGCCAAATTGCGGCTTAACGATGCGAGCTTCGAATACGAGCCGGAGACCTCGGCCGCATTGGGGTTCGGCTTTCGCTGCGGGTTTCTCGGCCTGCTCCATCTTGAAATCATCCAAGAGCGGCTGACGCGCGAATTCGACCTCGACCTGATCACGACCGCCCCTTCGGTGGTCTATCGCGTGCACCTGACGAATGGCGCGATGCGCACCCTGCACAATCCGGCCGATATGCCCGACCCGGTCAGGATCGACCATATCGAGGAGCCGTGGATCAAGGCGACGATCCTCGTCCCTGATGCCTATCTCGGGCCGATCCTCGCGTTGTGCGAAGAGCGCCGCGGCGAACAGGTCGATCTGACCTATGCCGGCAACCGTGCGATGCTGGTCTACCGCTTGCCGTTGAACGAGGTCGTATTCGATTTTTACGACCGGCTCAAATCGGTCAGCCGCGGTTATGCCAGCTTTGACTATCAGATCGACGGCTATCGCGAGGGCGATCTCGTGCTGATGAACATCCTGGTCAATGGCGAACCGGTCGATGCGTTGTCGATCATCGTCCATCGCCACGAGGCAGAGCGCCGCGGCCGGGCCTTGTGCGAGCGGCTCAAAGACCTGATCCCGCGCCAATTGTTCCAGGTTGCAATCCAGGCGGCGATCGGCGGCCGCGTCATCGCGCGCGAGACGGTCAAGGCGCTGCGCAAGGATGTGCTCGCCAAATGCTATGGCGGCGATGTGACCCGCAAGCGCAAGCTCCTCGAAAAGCAGAAAGAGGGCAAAAAGCGGATGCGCCAGTTCGGCAAGGTCGAGATCCCGCAATCCGCTTTCATCGCCGCCCTCAAAATGGGCGACGCCTGATCGTTATCGCGGCAACTCGCGGCCTAGCCGATCGGCAACGATGGCTCCGTCCTTGATCACCAACGCGATCTGCTCCGGGTTTTGCAAGATCGTGACGTCGGTAGCAGGGTCGCCGGCGACCACAACGAGATCGGCGAGCTTGCCTTTTTCGATCGTGCCGAGATCGTCGGCGCGCCCGATGCATTCGGCGGCCCAGCCCGTGGCCGCACGCAATGCCTGCAACGGGGGCATGCCGGCTTTGACCAGGCAGGCGATCTCGATCGCGTTCTTCGGGTGACCGTGCCCGCCGGCATCGGTGCCGGCGGCGATCCTGACCCCGGCGGCGAGCGCCATGCGCAGGCTCGCGACATGGTGCTCTTCTAGATCGCGGGCGCGCTCGCGGACATGCGGCTGCGGCGATTTGCGGTGAAAGTCATAAACGGCAAAGGTCGGCACGAAAAAGATGCCGCGTGTTGCCATCGCCTCGAGCAGGTCCGGCTCCTGGTCGAGATAGCAGCCGTGATCGATCGAATCGACACCGGCCTCGACCGCGATGCGCAGGCCGCGCCCCCCGAGCGCATGACAGATCACGCGCCGGTCGAGCGCATGCGCCTCCGCGACCAGAGCCTGCATCTCATCAAGGTTGAAGGCGCCATCATGCGGCCCGTGACCGGGTCGCGAACTGGCCCCACCGGTCGTGGCGCATTTGATCACATCGGCACCGGCGCGCACGACCCGTCGCACCACCGGCCGGACATCGGCCAGGGTATTGACGACGCCATCGGGAAGCAGCGGGTCGTTGGGAACGCAGCAAGGGAAACCCGATGGGCTGACCCGGTCGCCGATGCCGCCGATCGGCGAGATGATGCACAATGACACGATCAGCCGCGGCCCGGCGATCAGCCCTTCGTCGATCGCCCGCTTGAAGCCGGGGTCGAGCCCGGCGGCGTCGCGGATCGTCGTGTAGCCGGCGGCGAGGGTCTCGGCCAGTACCTTGGCGGTGCGCAACGTGCGCGTTGTCTGCGGTTCGTCGATGCCCCAGCGCCGTGCCAGATCATAGCCATGCATTGCCAGATGATCGTGGCAATCGATCAGCCCGGGCAGCACGGTCATGCCGGTGACGTCGATGATTTCTGCGTCCGCGGCCCAGTCGCCGTGGGCGCGGGTTTCGACTGCCTCGATATGCCGATCCTTGACGACGACCATCGCATCGACCGGCCCGGCGCCGGTCCCGTCGATCACCTTTGCGCCCTTGAGCACCCGCAGCATCACCGTCCTCCCTCTCACCCCAGCCATTAAGCCCGACGGCAGCATCCTTCGCAATTTCGTCGCGGGTGGTTCCCGCATCGCCTTCTGCCGATCCTGGTTCTCGCCGGCATGCTGTTGCTAATTGGCAGCGGCGTGCTGCTCCTGTTGGTAATCCCGGTGCAAGGATCGGAGGCGGAGATCCTCGCCGTGGCCGGGCTGTTCGGGATCGGCGGCGGCGCGAGTGGCCAGCTGTTCTTCTCTCTGCCGGAGGCGTCCGCTACGATGACGCCGCAGCCTGGGAAGCGGGTTCGGGCATGTCAAACTCACGCGAGATATCGCGGTTCGTGCGATCCGGAAGAAACGCCGTGGCGCTGATGCTGACTATCGCGCAGAACACGATGTAGAGCGCCACCACATAGCCCGATCTTGTCGCCGCGAACAGTGCTGTCGCAATCAATGGCGCCGGTCCGCCGGCGATCACCGACGAGAGATGAAAGCCAAGCGAGGCACCGCTATAGCGCAGCCGTGGCGTAAAGCATTCGGCGATCAGCGCCGCCTGCGGGCCGTACATCAGGTCATGCGGGATAAACGACAGCACGATCGCCAGAAAAATCAGCCCCGGAACCATGCTGTTCATCATCGCGAAATAGACAAAGGCGAACGCTCCTGTCGCGACCGCGCCGATCAGGTACATCCGCTTGCGGCCGATGCGATCCGAAATGTAGCCGGCGAGCGGCGTCGTTACGCCGGACAGCGCGGTGGCGACCAAAACCGCGGTGAGCAGAAAATCGCGCGACGCGCCGGAGACCTTGGTTCCATAGACAAAGACAAAGGCGGCATAGACATAAAACGGGCCTTGCTCGGCCATACGGCAGAACGCCGTCAGGATGATCTGTTTCGGCTGGCGCTTGATGACTTCGACTACCGGTGCCCGCTCGACACGGCGCTCTTCAAGGATACGTGCAAAAATCGGCGTCTCAAGGATGCCGAGGCGAATGTAGAGCCCAACCCCGACCATCACGATCGACAGCCAGAACGGCACGCGCCAACCCCAGGTCAGAAACTGATCGCCCGAAATTGCGCTGAAAGCGAGGACCGCGAGGTTGGCGAGGAACAATCCCGCCGGCCCGCCCCATTGCGGCCACGAGGTGATGAACCCGCGATGGGAATTGGTCCTCGCCCACTCCATCGCGATCAAGGTCGCACCACCCCATTCGCCGCCGATGCCGAGACCCTGAATAAAGCGCACCGCGGTCAGGATGACTGCCCCCCAGATGCCGATCGTCGCATAGCCGGGAACAAACCCGACCGCAAAGGTCGACAATCCAGTCAATAGCAGGGTCGAGATCAGCGTCACCTTGCGGCCGATGCGGTCGCCATAGTGGCCAAAGAGAGCAGCACCGACCGGGCGGGCGACAAAGCCGACGGCATAAATGCCAAAAGCTTGCAAAGTCCCGGCGAGCGGCGCGGACGCCGGGAAATACAATTTCGCAAAGACCAGCGGGGCAACGATCACGTAAAGCAGAAAATCATATGCTTCGATGATCGTGCCGACAGTGCCCGCGACGATTGCCCGGCGCAACTGCCGGCTGTGCTCGGCGGCAGAAAGCGGGTTCTCGGATGTACCGACTGCGCTCATGGCTCCTCCCCTGACACAGGCGCGCGACGGCGCCCTTTTCGTTCTTGGCTCCCGATGCTCTTGAGCAGCGGGGCTTTTTCCGACCTTAGCGTTCCCGGCTTGACAAGAAAAGTCCGGCGATCGCCGCCAATCGATTTAGCTCTATCGATCGCATCTCACCGGTAGCGCCGCCGCAATCCCGGCTCTGCCAACCCGTCGGCCTTCGCAACCGTTTGCTTCCGAGGCGCCGGCAAGGCATTCTCACGGCGCCGGGGTGGCCAGGGTTCATAAGACAAAATTTAACGAAGAATTCGGGCTCGGTCTGGACTTGCGTCGGTGCGCTGTTCGCCGGTTGCGCCGGCCTTGGGTCGCCAGCCCCGGCCGCAGTGCAGAGAGCCGCGTCTTATTGTTGGTGCGGGCGAGAGGACTTGAACCTCCACGCTCTTTCGAGCAACAGATTTTGAGTCTGCCGCGTCTGCCATTCCGCCACGCCCGCGCGAAGCGAGGCGGACTATAGCCGTGGCGAAGCGATGGTCAACCGCGGCGCCGCTGCGTCGGCGAGGAGATACAAATGGCGCGACATATCAACCGGGCGATCGAGCTGTTGGCCCAGGACCAGGCGATCTATTATACCGGCGGTCACAGCGGCCATGCCCTGACTCGCGTGCAAGGTCGTGAGGACGCTCACATCTGGGCCGACTACATCAATGTCGGGATGGAGCACGGCTCCTTTGATATGACGGGGCTTGGCGAATACATGGCGGGCCTGGTCGAGGGCGGCCCGACCCGCTCCGGCCACCGCACCCCGGCGGTCATCGTCGAGGCGCCGGTCAACGGCACCGACGCCGCCAATGTCCGCTTCAATGCCTGGCAATTCCGCCAGATCCTTGGTCGCGGTGTACACGGCATCTTGCTGTGCCAGGCCGAGAATGCTGATGCGGTGCGCGCTTTTGTCGAATCCTGCCGCTATCCACATCACGCCGCCGGCGTCGACCCGGCACTCCCCTCGCCGATCGAGCGGATGCGCGGTGCCATGCGTGAATCCCGCCGCGACGGGCTCGGCATCGGAACCCGCGGTCGCGGCTCGGAGTCGACCGCAGCCCCGATTTGGGGGATCACGGCCGAAGAATACATCGCGCGCTGCGAGCCGTGGCCGCTCGCCGCCGAGGGCGAATTGCTGCTCGGCGTCAAGCTCGAATCGCCCGAAGGGATCGCCCATTGCGAAGAAATTCTCGCGGTGCCGGGCCTCGGCTTTGCCGAGTTGGGGCCGGGCGATCTCGGCCTCTCACTCGGCTATGTCGCAGTGCCGCGCGAGCCCTACCCGCCCGAGATGCGCGAGGCGCGCCGGCGCGTTTTCGCCGCCTGCCGGGAACACCGGATCGCCTTTCTCGAAACCGCTCTGCCAGAAAACATCACTGCAAAGCTCGACGAGGGAGTGCGCGTCATCGCCGGCCATCGCGAGGCGACCGCCAAGATCGGTCGCGCCCATCAGCGCCGCACGATGCCGGTTTGAGCCACTGCCAGACCGGCCCCAGCGCCTTCAGGCTCGCGCCCAAGGGAAGCGCCGGTTAAACTGCCCCGGCGAAGCAACCGTCGAGAGGATCACGATGGAGTACGGCCTGTTCACGATGCCTTCGCATCCGCCCGAGCGCGGCCTTTACGACGGCCATCGCTGGGATCTCGACACCCTGCGCTGGGCCGACGAACTGGGCTTTACCGAGGCCTGGATCGGCGAGCATCACACCTCTCCCTGGGAGCCGCACCCGGCGCCCGACCTCTTGATCGCTCAGGCCTTGATGGAGACCAAAAATATCCGTCTCGCCCCCGGCGGTTTTCTGCTGCCCTATCATCACCCGGCAGAATTGGCCAATCGGGTCGCGATGCTCGACCATATGGCGCAGGGCCGGCTCAATTTTGGGGTCGCGGCGAGCGGGTTGCCGAGCGACTGGGCAATGTTCCATGTCGACGGCTACACCGGCGAGCACCGCCAGATGACGCGTGAGGCGCTCGACATCATCCTGAAACTGTGGACCGCGGAGGAGCCGTTCGATTACGTCGGCAAATACTGGCAGATCAGCAGGACCGATTTGATGCTGCGCACCTTGCGGCCGCACATCAAGCCGTTGCAGAAACCCTATCCGCCGATTGGCGTAGCCGGCGTCAGCAAGGGCTCGGACACGCTAAAGCTCGCAGGCGAGCATGGCTTTTTGCCGATGAGCCTCAACCTCAATCAGACTTATGTCGCGAGCCACTGGGACTCGGTCGAGGAGGGGGCGCGGCGCAGCGGCCGCAAGCCGAGCCGGGCGCAATGGCGGCTGGTGCGCGAGATCTTTGTCGCCGACACCGATGCCGAAGCCTGGCGGCTGTCGGTCGGCAGCATGATGGGCCGCATGATGCGCGAGTATTTTATCCCGCTGCTGACCGATGTCGGCGTCGTCGAATTCCTGAAGCACAGCCCCGATGTCGCCGACAGCGACGTCACCCCCGAATATTGCGCCACGCATAATTGGCTGATCGGTTCGCCCCAGACCGTCATCGAAAAGATCGAACGGATGTATGACGAGGTCGGCGGCTTTGGCTCGCTGTTGCTGTTCTGCTTTGACTACAGCGAAAACCCGCAGGCCTGGCGGCATTCGATGGAACTGTTGGCGCGCGAGGTCATGCCCAAGGTGGCGCATCTGCTGCCGGCGTGATTTGCAGCTTCGACCGCCTCGTCCGTCGCGTGGATCGCGGCACTCGACCCTTTCTTCCGCATTGTGCCGGAGGGAGCCCGACCCTTCCGTTCGGCCGCCATTTGCGGGCGGGCCCGGCTGGGGTCCGGGCGGCTGGCTGGGGCCTCTGCGGGAGTGGTCCGCTTGAGTTGAGGGGAAAAGCCGATGCAATCGACCACATCAGCAGGTCCTGCCAGCGTGCATCTGGCGGTCAGGCCGGAATGGCTGGATCGCCACCGTGAAGAGATCATCGAGCCTGATCTGCCGATTGTCGACCCGCACCATCATCTGGTCGACCGGCCCGAGACCGGCCGTTATCTGTTGCCCGAGTTGCTGGCCGATCTCGACAACGGCCACAACATCACGGCCACCGTCTATCTCGAATGGCTGTCGATGTATCGCGCGCAGGGACCGGCCGAATTGCGCCCGGTCGGCGAGATCGAATTCGCCAATGGCGTCGCCGCGATGACCGCGAGCGGCGGCTATGGCGCGCATCAGGTCTGCGCCGGCATTGTCGGCTATGCCGATCTGGCCTTGGGTGGTGCGGTCGAGAAAGTGCTGGAGGCGCAGATTGCGGCCGGCGGCGGTCGGTTTCGCGGCATCCGGTTTATCACCGCGACGCATCCCGAGCAGGCGCAATGGGGTTCGATGCTCCAGCGCCCCGCGGGATTGCTGATGGATCGGCGGATCCGCGAGGGCTTCGCGCGGCTCGCCCCCCTCGGGCTCAGTTTCGACGCCTGGCTCTATCACACCCAGCTTGGCGAATTGACCGATCTGGCGCGCGCCTTTCCCGATACCCGGATCGTGCTCGACCATGTCGGCGGACCGATCGGTCTCGGCCCTTATGCCGGCAGGCGCGACGAGGTTTTCGCTGCCTGGCAGACCGGCATCCGCGAACTCGCCACCTGTCCGAATGTCTATATCAAGCTCGGCGGGCTCGGCATGCGGATGTTCGGGTTCAGCCATCACACCGGGGAATTGCCGCCGAACTCGCAACAACTGGCATCGGCGTGGCGGCCCTACATCGAAGCCTGTATTGCCGCTTTTGGCGCGCAGCGTGCGATGTTCGAAAGCAACTTCCCGGTCGACAAGGGCAGCTGCAGCTACCACGTGCTGTGGAACGCCTTCAAACGCATCGCCGCCGGCGCTTCCCCCACCGAGAAAGCCGCGCTGTTTTCCGGCACAGCCGCCGAATTCTACCGGCTGGGCTAGGGCCAGTTTGGCAAGATCCGTAGCTCGTAGGATGGGTTGAACAAAGTGAAACCCATCAGCCGGAGCCGAGGTCGACCGGTAGGATGGGTTTCGCCGGTAGGATGGGTTTCGCCAGCTCAACCCATCCTATGAGCTACGAGCTGTTCGCCGGCACCGCTATCAAATTCCACCGGCTTGGGTAGACCGTCAGCTTTTCAGCGTGTCGAGGCTGGGCAGGCGGTAACGGTCCTGCGGGTCGTCCCAGCCTTTGAAACTGGGCCGGCGCTTTTCGGCAAAGGCCGCTCGCGACTCGATCAGATCGCTCTTGGCGCCATGTTCGTGCAAGGCCTTGGCGAGGCGCTGCTGATCCGCGGAAGGTGCGGGGCGCATCTGGCGCATCATATGGACGGTGTTGACCCGCGACGCCGGCGGCAACGTCAATAGGTGCTCGGCCATCGCCACCGCACTCGGGATCAGCTGGTCGGGCTCGACGAGGCGATTGAGAAACCCGATCTCGTAAAAGCGCTCGGCGGTAAAGCGAAAACCGAGCGCCATCTCCATCGCAATCGGATAGGGCAGGTTGGCGATTTGCCCGTGATTATACCCGCCCAGCAGCCAGCGCTTTGCCTCCGAGACCTCGAACACCGCCCCTTTTGCGGCGACGCGCAGATCGGTGCGCTCGACCAGCATAAACCCGCCCCCCATGGCAAACCCGTTGACCGCGGCGATGACCGGCTTTTCGAGCGCCCCGGTCATAAACGGGTCTTCGATATCGGGGCGGCTGCCGCCGGGCCGCCCGGCGGCGAGCGATTCCTTCATGTCCTCGCCGGCGCAAAAGGCGCGGCCGGTACCGGTGAAGATTGCGACTTCCAGCTCGTTCGAATGACGGAACTCGGTCCAGGTTTCGGCGAGCCGGGTGCGCATTTCATGGTTGAGCGCGTTGAGCCGTTCGGGCCGGTTCATCCGCACGACAAGGACCTGTCCCAACCGCTCGGTCTCGACAACCGCCATGATTTTGTTCCCTTTTCCAACGCGTGACGCCGCGGGCTGGCCAAGGCTACCATTCCTGCACCGCCGACCGCGAGGAGTTCCGCAGCGATGGGTCAACAGATCGAAGGGCTGGCGCAATTTGTTGCCGTCACACGGTGGGAGGATATCCCTGATACGGTGCAGTACCATGCCAAGCTGACAATGCTCGATACGCTCGGCGTGATCCTTGCCGGATCGGCGCGGCCCGAGGTCGCAGCATTGCGGCAGCAGCTGGCACCCGCGGCGGGAGCGGGAGCCACGGTGTATGCGGCCGGCTGGCCCAATGCCGATCCGCGCATGGCGGCGTTGCTCAACGGCATCGCCGGCCGCTCGATCGAATTGTGCGAGGGGCTGCGCTTTGTCTCGGGCCAGGCGGCGATGCAGGTATTGCCGGGGGTGCTGGCTGTGGCCGAGAACACCGGCAGCGCCGGCCGCGACATGCTGGCCGCGTTTGTGCTCGGCTATGACGTCGCGGCGCGTATTGCCGGCGGGTTCACCCCACGCCCATTGGCCCATCAAAACGGCCAGGTGTCGTTATTGGCCGCGGCGGCGGCAGGTGCCCGGCTGCGCCGGGTCGATGCCGAGGGCATCAGCCGCGCAATGCGGATCGCCGCAGTGCTGATGCTGACACCGAGCTATACAAATGCGGTCGCCGGCGCCACGGCGCTCAATATCGCCGGCGGGATCAGCGGGTTTGCCGGAGCCTTGGCGCCGGAACTGGCGTTGGCCGGGTTTGTCGCCCAGCCGGAGGCGATCGAAGAAGCGCTGGCCAATCTTGTCGGCGACGGGTTTGCCCCCGGCCGGCTATTGGATGAACTCGGCACCGTCTGGCATATCACCCGCAACTATTTCCGGCTTTATGCGTGCTGCAACCCGATCCATCCGGCGCTCGATTGCCTGGCGGCGGCATTGGCGGAATTGCACCCCCGACCGGATCAGGTCGAGCGCATCGACATCGCGACCTATCGTTTTGCCTCGGTGATGCGCAACCCGGAGCCGGCCAATTATTTCGCCTCGAAATACTCGCTGCCGCATGCCGCGGCAGTGATGGTCGTGCGTGGCGGCGCCGGGTTTGCCGCACTCGACGATACCGCATTGGCGGAGCCTGACATTGCTGCATTGCGCCCGCGCGTCCATATCAGTGAGGACGCGGCAATGACGGCACTGGCCCCACGGCTGCGGCCAGCGCGCGTCACATTGACTCTGAGCGACGGCCGGCAATGCACGCATTCCTGCCAGAGCCATCGCGGCGATTTTCAGGACCCGTTCAGTGACGCCGAGATCCGCGCCAAATTTCGCGAATTGGCCGCGGTTGTGCTGACCCCCGATGGCGTCGCGGCGGTCGAGCGCGCCGTCGATCGTTGCGAGCACTGGCGACACATTGGCGAACTGACCGGATTACTGCGCCAACATGGGCGCGCTTAGACCATGATCGTATCGGATGGAAGCGCCTGGCGCTCCGATTCGATAGGTGAATCATGGTATCGCCCTTGGAATCGAGAGCAGGATCAGAGCTGATCAGGCGCCTCACGCCGCCAACCGGAACGACGGATTGCTTCATCGCCGCGTTCCTCGCAATGACAACAATTCGCAATGGAACAGTTCAGGTGTCATTGCCAGCGCAGCGAGCCATCCCGATGTCAGCGAGCCGCCGCCTCACGCTTTCAGCAGTGCCGCCATGACCCGCTCTCGGGTCAATGGCAGATCGCGCAGCCGGGTGCCGAGCGCATGGGCGACGGCGTTGCCGATGGCGGCGACGGTCGGGCCGCCGGAGGCCTCGCCGACACCGAGCGGCGGCAGGTCTTTGGCAGCGCCCACCAGTTCGACCGTGACTTCGGGCACCTCGGTAAAGCGCAATACCGGATATCCCTCCCAATCGCGCGAGCTGATGCCGGCGGTGTCGAGCCTGACGCCTTCCTTCAACGCCCAGCTCGTGGCCTGGATGATGCCGCCCTCGAGCTGGTTGATCGCCCCGTCCGGGTTGATCACGAGCCCGGCATCGCAAACGCACCACACTCGGGTGACGCGAACGCCTTCGTCGACCTCGACCTCGGCGATGATCGCGGCGTAGGCGGCGATGTTTTTGTAGCGGGCAAAACCGAGCCCGCGGCCTTGGCCGGTGCCCGACGGCAATCCCGTCCGCCAGCCGCCGAGGCGCGCTACCTGCTCGATCACCGCGCGGGCGCGCGGATCGGGCAACACCGACAGCCGGTAGGCGACCGGGTCGAGACCGGCGCGCCGGGCCAGTTCGTCGATCGATGATTCGATCGCGAAGACGTTGAGGGTGGCGCCGAGACCGCGCAGCGATGACGTGCGCACCGGGGTTTCGGGGATTAGGTGATGGACGATGCGCTTTGCCGGAAAGCCATAAAGCGGCTCGCCGTTGCGGGTGCCGGCGCCCGGCGGGTCGGACGATTCGGTGGCGGGGGGTGCCGGCGGCGGGTCGGGCAGCGCCTCGGCGGCGAGCAAATTGCCGCCGCCGCCGGGCCGGCTCGAATGCCGGCCGCTCCAGATTTCGGTTGTCCAATCGAGTGGTCGTCCGGTTGCGTCGAGTGCTGCGCGCGCGGTCACGACCATCGCCGGGCTGACCGGTTCAAAGCCGAACTCTTCTTCGCGCCGCCAGCGCACCCGAATCGGCTTGCCCGGATTCTGCATCGCGATGATTGCGGCGTCGGCGGCGGCATCGTCGGCGCCGTTATGGCCATAGCAGCCCGGCCCCTGGACATGGGTAACCCGGATCCTGGCCGGATCGAGCTTGCAGGTGCGCGCCAATGCATCGCGCAGCGGATAGACGCCTTGCGAATGCGTCCACACCTCGAGCCGGCCATTCTGATAGAGCGCCACAGCGCAGGACGGCGCCACCGAAGCGTGGGCGATGTGCATCCGCGTATAGGTCGCCTCGTACCGGTTGGCGGCCGGCAGCGGCGCGGTCGATTGCGGCGCGCCGACGACCCGGTCGAGCGAGGGTTGCTGCAAGAGCCAGCGCGCCTCTTCCTGAAATGGGCTGATCGCGTCGACGCCGTCCCACACGACATGGCTCGGCGCCACTGCCGCGACCGCTTCGACGACGGTTTCGTCGGGACCGGTGATCGCCAGGAAATTGCCGACGCGGATGATTTCGATCGGGCTTTTCGCGGCGCGGCGCAGCGCCGCCTCGTCGACCGCCTTGATCGTCGCCCCGCGGCGCGGCTGGCGCACGACGCGCGCATGCAGCATGCCGGCCGGGCTGATGTCGTGAACAAAGACCGGTTCGCCAAATACCTTGGCGGCAAGATCGACGCGCGGCGCGCTGTATCCGACGACGCGATACTCGTCCGGTTTCCTGATCGGTGCGCCGCCCCGCGCGGGCCGGCCGAGATTGACCGCGGCGGCGAGCGACCAGTAATCATGACCGGTGGGTTCGCTGTCGCGGGTGATGGCGCCGTCATCCACCGCGAGATCGGCGCGCGGCAAGCCAAACGATCCGGCGACATGATCGAGGAACAGGCCACGCACCTCGGCGCAGGCAAGGCGCAAGGCGATGCCGCCGAATTGGATTGATTGGCTGCCGGCGGTATAGCCCTCGTTTGGCGTCAGATCGGTGTCGCCCGATCGCAGCACGATGCGGTCGAGCGCCACGCCGAGCTCCTCGGCCGCGATCTGCCGCATCGCCGTCAACACTCCCTGGCCGATTTCGACCCGGCCGGTCGAAACCCTGACCTGACCGCGCACTTCGAAACCGACCCATTGATCGAGCCGCGGATTGGCGGCGAGCAGCGGCGGCAGTGCGGGTGCGGCGGCGCTCATCGGGCAATTCCTGCGGTACCCATCCGCGCGGCGGCGCGGGCGACGGCGCGCAGGATGCGGGTATGGCTGCCGCAGCGGCAGATATTGTCGTCGAGCGCTTCGGCGATTTCACGCCGCGATGGTGCCGGATTGCGGTCGAGCAAAGCCTTTGCCGAGATCAGGATGCCGGGAAGGCAGTAGCCGCACTGGCCGGCCTGCTCGTCAAGAAAGGCCTGCTGCAGCGGGTGCGGGCGATCGGGCGTGCCAAGGCCTTCGATCGTCAGGATCTGTTTGCCCGCCAGGGTGGATAGCGCCTTCCCGCAGGCTTTCTCAGGTCGGCCGTCGACAAGCACCATGCAGCAGCCGCATTGTTCGAGGCCGCAGCCGAATTTCGTGCCCAAAAGCCCGAGATGATTGCGCAGGATATCGAGGAGCGGGGTGTCGCCATCGGCGGTGATGCCGACCTCGCGTCCATTCACACTCAGATTGACTGTTGGCATTCCCGTCTCGCCGGCTATCGCAGGTCAGGAATTATAGCAGAGCGAGGGCGCAAGCGATGCTATCGCCAGAGCGGCAAAGCCGGGCGCCGGGCGGGCGAAGCGGGCCGGCTCAGGCGGCGAGGATCGTCTGCGCCGTCGCCAGGCCACTGGCGAGCGCCGCCTCGACCGTGCCGATATCCGGGCCGGCATAGAGTGCCTCCCCCGAAAAATGCACGGGATCACCATCAGCCACTTTCAGGATCGTCTGGGCGGCACGCGTTTCCGGGGTGGCGTAAGAATAGGCGCCTAGCGCGAACGGGTCGTTGCCCCAATTGATGGCTCGCGACGCGACGACGCTGCTCGCTAACCCCTTCGTCGACAGCTCGAAAATCCCGGCAAGCGCGGCGAGCCCCATATCGACAAACTCGCTCTCGCTGAGCGCCGACACTCCGGCGGCCTTGGGTCCCGCGAACCATCCGGTCAGCACCGGATATTCGGCCGGATACTGGGTCCACCAGGTCGGAACCGTGGCGTTCGAAAACACAAAGGAGAGGTCGGTCAGATCATGCCCGCGCTGTTCGGCCCACCACCTTGTTCGAAAGCGCAGCAGAAGCTTGACGACATTGCCGAACCCGATATCGGCGCCGGCCGCCGCTCGCTCGCGTGCTTTCGCTGGCAGTGCGATCCGGGACAGCAGCGGAAGCGGCACGGTCAGGATTGCGGCATCCGCCGCGATCGTCGTGCCATCATGACAACGGGCGGCAATTCGTTCGCCTTGCTGGTCGATGGCCGTCACCGCGGCCCCAAGATGGATTGCCGCGCCAAGCCCGCGGCACTCGGCTGCAAGATAGTCGATCAGGGCGCCGTAGCCCTGCGCGATCCGTCCCTGCTGATCGAGTCCGCGACTCAGCCATTCGTCACGCAGCGCGAAAGTGCTGGCGCGGCGCGGGTCGGCCGCGTCGTAGCCCTCGACCATCCTGACGACGGCGCGCCGCAGTTCGTCGTATTGCCGGTCGGAAAAATGCGTCTCGAGAAATTCGGCGACCGGCAGATCGGTCCTCAACGCTTGCAATTCCTGGTGCAGGCGATCGGTATGCGGCGTCGCGTATTCGTCCGGGGATAACGGGCCGCGGCGGGCGCTCCAATCGGTTCCTCGCATTGGCGCCAGGGAAAGTCCGGCCTCGCGCATCAAGGCGCGCGTCACCGGTGCGGCACCGTGGATGAACTCGGCGCCGCCTTCGGCCGGGTAGCCGAATTCCTCGACCGGCAGCGGGTAGATGCGCCCGCCATATCGGTCCCGCGCCTCGAGAATCGTCACCCGTCTGCCTGCCCGCACCAGTTCCCGCGCGGCCATCAGACCGGCAGCGCCAGCCCCGATGACCAGGAAGTGGGCTGGATTGCGATCAGTCATCGCGCAGACCGGCCATCGGATCCAGCGCGGCGGCCGCCGTGGCGTTTCGTGTATGTGCGGCTGTCATATGCCGGCGGCGGCTCCCGACAGCCCGGCCGAAAAGGCCGGATCATCGAACACGCTCGGCGGCCAGTGCAGACCGTAATGCTCGCGCAGCATCCTGCCCTGGTACTCGGTCCGGAACAGCCCGCGGCGCTGCAGGATCGGGATCACGCCGGTGCTGAACGCATCGAGTTGCGCCGGCAGCAGCGGCGGCATGATGTTGAACCCGTCGGCAGCGCCGTCGGCGAACCAGTCCTCGATCAGATCGGCGATCTGTTCCGGCGTCCCGGCGGTGACAAAGTGCCCGCGCGCGCCGGCGAGATAGCCGAGCAATTGCCGCAATGTCGGCCGGTCGCGGCGGACCAGGTTGAGGATCACCTCGGTGCGGCTGCGCGCCGCTTCGACCGAGGCCGGGTCGGGGAAATCCGCGACCGAGAGCGGTCGGTCGAGCGGCAGATGCGAGAAATCATAGCCGCCAAAGCGGCCCGACAGCCGCTTGCGTCCGACCTCCGGGTCGGTCAATTCGTTGACCTCGCGCACCAGCCGCTGCGCCTCGGTTTCAGTGCCGGCGATCATCGGGCTAAGGCCGGGGAGGATCAGCACCTGCTCCGGCATCCGTCCCTCTGCCTTGGCGAGCGTCTTCAGATCGGCATAAAAATCCTGCGCCGTCGCTTTTGCCATATGGGCGGTAAACACGGCGTCGGCGTGGCGCGCGGCAAAGCGACGGCCGGTGTCCGACGAACCCGCCTGCACCAGCACCGGCCGGCCTTGCGGGCAGCGCGGCAGATTGAGCGGCCCGGCAACGGTATAGAAATCACCGCGGTGGTTGATCGCGCGGATGCGGTCGGCGCGCGCATAGACGCCGCCGGCGCGATCGTCGATGACCGCGTCCGCCGCCCAGCTGTCCCACAGCGAGTTGACGACCGCCATGAACTCCTCGCCGCGGGCATAGCGGTCGGCGTGGCTGACCTGTCCAGCGCCGCCAAAATTTTCCGCTGCGGTCGCGAGCCACGAGGTGACGATGTTCCACGCCGCGCGGCCGTTGCTGATATGGTCGATCGAGGCGAACTGTCGCGCCAGATTGAATGGTTCGGTGTAGGTGGTGGAGGCGGTTGCGATCAGCCCGACCCGGCTCGTTGCGGTCGCCATTGCCGCCAGCACGGTGATCGGCTCGAGCCAGGTGCGCGCCGCCTGGGCGACATCGCCGCCCAGCGCCAATTGATCAGCGAAGAAAACGGAATCGAACAGCGCTGCTTCGGCGCGCTGCGCCAGATCCTGATAATAGCGGATGTCGGTTAATGGCAGCGGCGATGTGTCCGGATGGCGCCACGACGCCTCGTGATGGCCGCGACTATGGATGAACAGGTTGAGGTGCAACTGCCGTTTCATTGCGCGATCCTTACTGCCGCACCGCGCCCGCCGGACAAAAGGGTGGACGCGTATCGGCAACCTATGCCCCGGCGGTCAGCGCCGGCAAGATATGCAGAGCAGAAATCTCGCCGCCATGCGGCGCTCCGCGGCGGCTTTGGAGCCGAAAAAGATGAGGCCTTGCCAAGTGATGCGGGAATGGAACTGACGCTCCCGCGGGTTTAGCCCTTAACTGGCGATCCCGACGAAGCGCCAGCGCAGGGTTTCGCCGGCGCGAAATGGGATGACCGACATCTCGCCGGCGCCGATGCGTTCGGGCACCGGGCAGGGCTCGCAACGCAAGCCGACGCGCTCGTCGTTTGGCGGCAGGCCGTAGAATTCGGCGCCGTTCAGCGCCGCAAAGGCCTCGAAGCGATCGAGGGCGCGTTCGTCGGCAAACACCTCGGCGTAGAGTTCGAGCGCGCAGGGTGCGGTAAAAATGCCGGCGCAGCCGCATGCCGTCTCCTTTGCGGGTTGCGCATGCGGGGCGCTGTCGGTGCCGAGAAAAAAGCGCCGGTCGCCGGAGGTCGCGGCGCGGCGCAGCGCGTGGCGATGCTTTTCCCGCTTGGCGATCGGCAGACAGTAGAGATGCGGCCGGATCCCGCCGGCAAACAGCGCGTTGCGGCTGATCTGCAGGTGATGCGCGGTGATCGTCGCCGCGAGGTTCGCGCTGGCGGAACGAACGTAATCGACCGCCTCTTCGGTGGTGATGTGTTCGAGCACGATCTTGAGTTCGGGCAGGCGGCGGCGCAGTGGATCGAGCACCGCGTCGATGAAAACCGCCTCGCGGTCGAAGATGTCGATTTCGGGGTCGGTGACCTCGCCGTGGACCAGGAGCGGCATGCCGATCTCGGCCATGCGCTCCAGCACCGGCTGCACCGCAGCGATGTTCGACACGCCGGAAGCCGAGTTCGTCGTCGCATGCGCCGGGTATAGCTTGACCGCGGCGAACACGCCCTCGGCAAAGCCGCGCGCGATCTCGTCCGGGTCGGCAGCATCGGTGAGATAATATGTCATCAACGGCGCGAAACCACTATCGAGTGGCAGTACCGCCAGAATGCGCCGGCGGTAGGCCGCGGCCGCGGCGATCGTCGTTATTGGCGGTACCAAGTTCGGCATCACAATTGCCCGACCGAACTGCCCGGCGGTATAGCTCAGCACCTGCGCAAGCATCGCGCCGTCGCGCAGATGAACGTGCCAGTCATCCGGTCGGAGCAGGGTGATGCTTGCGATATCTGATGCCATTTCGGCTCCAATAACTCAGTCGGCATCCGGGCAAAGCCCCGACCTGCATTGATCACGGCATCAAACGATGACATATTTTATGCGCGATTGCGAGGGCAGGGCGGAGCATGCGGACGACCGTTGCACTCGATGACGAGCTGTTGGCAAAAGCCGAGGAATATACCGGGATTCGCGAAAAATCGGCGCTGATCCGTGAGGCGCTGAGGGCGTTGATCGCGCGTGAATCCGCCCATCGACTGGCGCTGCTCGGTGGCAGCGAACCCGATCTCGCCGCCATCCCGCGCCGGCGGATAAAAGCCAAGTGATCCTCGTCGATACTTCGGTGTGGATCGCGCATTTACGCGTCGGCGACGAACGGCTGATCTCGCTCCTTGATGCCGGCGATGTGCTTGGGCACCCGTTTGTCATTGGCGAGCTGGCGCTAGGCAATCTGCGGCAACGCAATACCGTCTTGAGCGGCTTGCAAGATCTGCCGCAAGCGGCCAGCGCCTCGCATGCAGAGGTGCTCCATTTCATCGCGTGTGAAGGTCTGTTCGGTCGCGGCATCGGCTATGTCGACGCTCATCTGCTGGCGTCCGCGCGGCTCACGGCAACTGCCAGATTGTGGACACGCGACCGCCGCCTGCAAGCTGCCGCGGTTCGGCTCGGCTTGGCCGCCAACCTGCCGCAGTGACCAGGCCGCGAGGCGGGGCCGTCCGCCGTCCCGGCAGCGCATCGCAGTTGCATGGGCTTTGCACCACCGCTGGTCTTTTACCCCGCTTTGGCTTCATCCGGCTGTCCACGCAGACAAAGGAGACAAACCGGCCTTATCCGGATCGCCGGATCGCCGGATCGCCGGGTCGGCCGCCGCGTTTGTCGGATCGGCGGTATTCCGGGTGGCGTGCGGCTCATGGTAACCGGATACCACGCCACCATATCAGGATCAGGATAAGCGGCGCGGGCGAAGTGGCCATGACCTGCCGATGAAACCGGCGGCGGCCGAGGACCCAAGCCCGCGATTGACGGCGGATTTCGGAGGGAGAGATGACCGGGTGCATCGTCGGGTGGGCGCACAGCAAGTTTGGCAAGCATGAAGGCCGGGACATCGAATCCCTGATTGTCGAGGTGGCCGGGGCGGCGCTTGCCGATGCCGGCGTCGCCGCCGCCGATATCGACACCGTCTATCTCGGCACGATGAACGGTGGCTTTGTGCGCCAGGAATTTCCCGCCTCGCTTGTCTTTCAGGCCGATCCCGGCTTTCGCTTCAAGCCGGCAACACGCGTCGAAGACGCCTGCGCCACCGGCTCGGCCGCGATCCATCAGGGGCTGAATGCGATCGCTGCCGGCAAGGCCCGGCTTGCGCTGGTTGTCGGCGTCGAAAAGATGAGCGAGGTCGGCGGCGCCCAGGTCGGCGACATCCTGCTCGGCGCCAGCTATCGCAAGGAGGAAGACGCCATCGAAGGCGGGTTTGCCGGGATCTTCGGGCAGATCGCGCACAGTTATTTCCAGCGTTATGGCGACCAGTCCGACGCGCTGGCGCGGATCGCCGCAAAAAATCACAAGAACGGCGTCGCCAATCCGCTGGCGCAGATGCAAAAAGATTTGGGTTACGAATTCTGCCGCACGGTGTCGGACAAGAACCCGATCGTCGCCGGCCCCCTCAAGCGCACCGACTGCTCGCTGGTGTCGGATGGTGCGGCTGCGCTCGTACTGGCCGACACCGCGACCGCTCTCAGCTTGTCGAAGGCGGTGATTTTTCGCGCCGCCGAGCAGGTCAACGACTTTCTGCCGATGAGCCGGCGCGACGTGATCGCGTTTGAGGGGCCGGCGCTCGCCTGGCGCCGGGCATTGACCGAGGCGCGCCTGGCGCTCGACGATCTCGACCTCGTCGAGACCCATGACTGCTTCACGATCGCCGAACTGATCGAGTACGAGGCGATGGGGCTTACGCCGAAAGGGGAGGGCGCGCGGGCGATCCTCGAAGGCTGGACTGAAAAGGACGGGCGGCTGCCGGTCAACCCGTCCGGCGGTCTCAAATCAAAGGGGCATCCGATCGGCGCGACCGGTGTGTCGATGCACGTACTTGCGGCGATGCAGGTGACCGGCCGGGCTGGCGGCATCCAGGTGCCGGGGGCGAGCCTCGCCGGGGTCATGAATATGGGTGGTGCTGCGGTCGCCAATTTTGTCAGCATTCTCGAACCGCTGCGCATCTGACGGGTAAGCTGCGGCACCAACAACAGCAGCCGCGCTGCGGAATATGATCGCCGTCAAGACAGGCGAAATCATATTGCTGTAGGGAGGCGTCATGGCGACGTTCCGGGCTCTGGTGCTGCACGAAGCGGGCGGAAAAGTCGAGCCGCGGATCGAGGCGGTCGATGATTCGAGCCTGCCGCCGGGGGACGTCACCGTCGCCGTCGAATATTCGACGCTCAATTACAAGGACGGCATGATCCTTCAGGGGATCGGCCGTCTGGTGCGAAATTATCCGCACATTCCCGGCATCGATTTTGCGGGCACGGTCGAGCATTCCTCGTCGCCGGAATTCAGCCCGGGCGATCCAGTGATCCTGACTGGTTGGCGGGTCGGCGAGGTGTACTGGGGCGGCTATGCCGAAAAAGCACGCGTCAAGTCCGATTGGCTGGTGCGCCGGCCGGCCGGTCTCGGTGCTGCCCAGGCAATGGCGATCGGGACCGCGGGTTTCACCGCAATGCTGGCGGTCATGGCGCTGGAGCGGCACGGGCTGCGTGCCGGGGCGGGTGAGGTTCTCGTCACCGGTGCGGCCGGCGGAGTTGGCAGCATTGCGACCGCGCTGCTGGCGCGGCTCGGCCATCGCGTTGCCGCGTCGACCGGCCGGCCCGAGTTGCGCGACTATCTGACCGGGCTCGGCGCCGCCGAGCTGATCGAGCGCGCCGCACTCGCCGCCAAGCCGGCGCGTCCCCTCGGCACCGAGCGGTGGGCTGGGGCGGTCGACGCGGTCGGCGGCTCTACTCTAGCGAATGTACTGACCCAGCTCAAATATCGCGCGAGCGTGGCCGCGTGCGGGCTCGCCGGCGGCAGCGATCTTGCGGCGACAGTGCTGCCGTTCCTGCTGCGCGGCGTCAACCTGCTCGGGATCGACTCGGTCATGTGCCCGCGTGACGAGCGCATCGCCGCGTGGCAACGGCTGGCGCATGATCTGCCGCTCGATCTCCTCGACCGGATGACCGAGATCGTCCCGCTCACGGAAGTCCCGGTACTGGCGCCAAAGATTCTCAGCGGGGGAGTGCGCGGTCGCATCATCATCGATCTCAAAGCTTGAACAGCGGGGAATTGTCGTTATGGCCGGGCGTTGGCGGAGCATGAAAAGTCATTCGTCTCAACCCCATACCCTGACCGCGGTGCAGCGCGGCGTAATTGTGCAGCGGGTCATCGTCGACGGCTGGACGATTGCCAGCGCCGCCACCGCGGCCGGTGTGCCCGAGTCACTCGTCGCCGGCTGGGTCGCCGATTTCCGCCGGCACGGGATGGCGAGCCTTCACCACCGTCCGGGAAGAACGGTCGCGACCGAATTCGTTCGCCGGCGGTTGCTGCGGCCGGTTCACCTTGCCTGCCGCGGTGTTGCCTTCGGCATGCGCTGGCTGTTCGCGCTGGAGCCGCTGGTCCCGCCATCGCCGATCCGCCGGTCGTACGATGATCGCCGCGGCGGACCGCAATCCGGATAGACAACGCCCGCGCCTGGCGATGCGAAATCGGGCCGCTCTGGCGCCGGCCGCCCGGTTCGACCCCTGGCCCTTGTTCGACCCCGGCCCTGGTCCACCACGGGACGACGACTATCACCACAACCCCGAGCCTCGCAGCGAGGGCTGGCGACGCCCGCCCGGCATACTCCAGGCGGGCCGCTCCGCAGCTATTGGCAGCCGTTTATTCGGCGGCGGCGCGTACCGGCATCTGCCGGTGCGGCATGTAATCGATGCTAACCGGCTGGTTAGTTTCGAACGGGCTCTTCAGATCCAATTCCTTGGCGATCTCGCGCACCGCCGGGAACACCTCCTGTCCCATCAGCCGGATGCAGGTCCTGGAATCCTCGTTGGTGACGGTACCGTCATTGCCCCACATGCCGAGAATGCCGGGCCGGGTCTCTTCCAGCAGGATGCGCAATTTGGCGATGACCTGCTTTGGCGTGCCGGCGATGATCATCAACTCCTGCAATTGCTTTTCAAGATCCGGCCGGTAGCGCGGGTTTTTCGATCGTCCGCTGGCGAACTCGACAAACGCACGGCGGTTCTCGGGACTGCCATAGCCCGAAGGGGTGCTCCACACCGGATGAGCCAAACCGGTGAACTCGCCCTGCATCCAGCGGAATTGCGCGGCGTTGGCGAGTGCTTTTTCCTCGGTCTCGGCGACATGGATCTGCTTCAGCATACCGTGGTAGTCGGGACCGGGGGTAAAACCGGCCTCCTCGGCGACCTTGTCATAGATCTGCCAGATCTGTTTCGTGCGCTCGACCGGCGTGTTGAGCGCGATATAAGGGTAGCCGCGCTGCGCCGCCCAGACGATCGTCTCCGGGCTGATGACACCCGGGATCCACACGCGCGGATGCGGCTTTTGCAACGGCACCGCCCACGGGTTGACGACGCGGTGCTGATAGTGCGTCCCTTCCCAGCGGAACGGCCCCTCGCGCGTCCACGCCGCGACGATCAGATCATGCGCCTCCTGAAAGCGCTCGCGGTTATAGGCCGGGCTGACCCCGGCGGCGAGCTGCTCCTGCCCGCCGCCGCGGACAAAGCCCGAAACCAGCCGCCCTTGCGAGATCATGTCGATCATCGACAATTCCTCGGCCAGCCTGAGCGGGTTCTCAGCCAGCGGCAGCGGGTTGCCGAGCAGGATGATCTTGGCCTTTTTTGTGGCCCCGGCGAGGATCGCGGCAAAGACGTTGCATTTTGCCTGCATGCAGAACGGCGCATTGTGGTGCTCGTTCAGCATGATGCCGTCGATGCCCATTTCCTCGGCATAAAGGTAATGTTCGAGGTATTCATTATAGAGCCGGCTGCCCGCCACCGGATCGAAGTATTTGTTCGAAAACATCAGCGCCGTGGCGCCGAATTTGAGGCCCTCCTCGGCCGGATAGGCCGACATCGGCTGTTCGGTGAAATACATTAATTGCATCGACGTTTCTCCGTATCCGGCGTTGTCGCGCGCTGCCCGCGGTTGCGCTGCCCGCGGTTGATGTGAAGTCTGTCACAAATTTCGCCGCTCGTGCACGATTTTTGCCTGCTGCGCCAGTACGGCAGTCGCGGCCCACGGTTCTGGCGATCCCGCACTGCAAGCGCTACGATCGGCTGACAAGCGAGGTCGTTTACCGGGAGGAAGGGTGATGAAGGCGGTGCTGCTGAAGGGTCATGGCGGACCCGAAATGCTGCAATTGGGCGACGCTCCCGATCCGGTCGCGGGGCCGGGCGAGGTCGTCGTCGATGTTCATGCGGCGAGCGTCAACGCTGCCGATTACAAGGTGCGGCTCGGCAGCGGCGGCTACAGCAACCTCAAATTCCCGCACATCCTCGGCCGTGATTTCTCGGGCGTGGTCAGCGCCATCGGGGAGGGTGTCAGCGACTTCAAGATCGGCGACGCGGTGTTTGGGGTGACCGACCAGGGCATTGAGGGCTGCTATGCCGAAAAGCTCGCGATCAAGGCGGCGATCATCGCCAAAAAACCGGATCGGCTGGGTCATGCCGAGGCGGCGGCACTCGGGCTGACCAGCCTGACCGCCTTGTGGGCGGTCGAGGACACTGCCAAATTGCAGAAAGGCGAGACCATCCTGATCCAGGGCGGGGCCGGCGGGGTCGCCGGCTTTGCCATCCAGCTGTCGAAGTATCTGGGTGCGACGGTGCTGACGACGGCCAGCGCCCGTAACCACGACTATGTCAGAAGCCTCGGCGCTGACAAGGTGATCGACTACAACACCCAGGATTTCACCAAGGTGGTGCGGGACTGCGATGTCGTGTTCGACACCGTCGGCGGCGAGGTGCAGGTGCGCTCCTACGAAGTGCTTAAACCGGGCGGCCGGCTGGTATGGATCGCCGCAGCACCGGCGGGTTTCCAGCCGGCGCGCAAGGACGTGCAGGTACTCCGCCCCAATGTCGCCCGCGACCGCGCCCATCTCGAACGCATGCTGGCACTTTATGACAGGGGGGCGGTCTGGCCGCCGCACATCGTGCGCTATCCGCTCGCCGAGGCTGCCGAAGCGCACCGGGTCAGCGAAAGCCGTCACCTGCAGGGTAAGCTCGTGCTGATCGTGCGCTGATGGCGCCGGGTTCCGGCCGACCGCCGGCGCGGGCAGCCGATCCGTCCTGCAGGATCCCGCTTCCTTGGCACATAGCCGGGACCCGCCGATCCGGGTGCCGGATGCCCGACCGGGGACCGCTGACCTTGGGATTGTGCCCGCCGATCACTCCTGCCTGTAGGCAGGCGAACTTCTGCTGGAGACCGTAAAGTGGAAGAAACGACGGATCTGGTCGTCTTTGACCCGCGCGGCGTGGTCGAGGCGGCAGCAACACCACTGGCCGCAAGAATCGGTGATCTGACCGGGCGACGGCTTGGCGTGCTCGACAACACCAAATGGAACGCCGGCCGGCTGTTGCGCAAGATCGTGGCGCGGCTCGAAGCGCAGGCGCCACTCGCCGCGGTCAACTACTACCGCAAGGAAAGCTTTTCGAAAGACGCCGACCCGACGCTGATCGAGCGGATCGTCGCCGACAACGACATCGTCCTGACCGCGATCGGCGATTGAGGCTCGTGCACGTCGTGCTGTACGCATGACGCTGTCAGCCTCGAAGCCCTGGGTCGCCCGACGGCGGTTATCGTCACTACCGAATTTCTCCACGAAGCGCTGATGCAGCGCGACGCCCTCGGTATGCCCGATCTCTCGCCGGTCGTCATCGACCACCCGCTCAGCACTTTGAGCGACGCCGGAATCGACCGTCGTGCCGACCAGGGGGTCGGCCAATGCGTCGCCCGATGGCTGGGAGACCGGCGCGCCTGAAGCCAGCCCGAGACAGCGGACAGGCTCCCGCGGGAGTTGCCAGTCGGCGGGTCGGCGCCGATGATCTATCGACTGCGCGGGCTACGCGGGGACCGATGCAACATGCCGAGCGCAAATGTCCCCGCGTTGGTCAGGCAAAAATCCTGGCCGCAGATGACTGGGCCGTTGGTCGCCGTTGGTCGGTGATCGGAACGATTTTGGGGAGCGGGTGGTCATGGACGGCGCATATGACGGCTTGCGAGTGCTCGATCTCGGACAGGGGGTCGCCGCACCCTATTGTGCGATGCTGCTGGCAATGCATGGGGCGGAGGTCGTCAAGCTCGAACCGATCGAGGGCGACTGGTCGCGCGGGCTTGGCACCCAATATGGCGGCCAGCACACCGCAATGTCGGCGCACTACAATCGCGGCAAAAAGAGCCTGGCGCTCGATCTCAAATCGCCGGCGGCGCGTGATATCGCCCTGAAACTGGCGGGGCGCGCCGATATCGTCATTGAGGGGTTCCGGCCCGGCGTCGCCGACCGGCTTGGTCTCGGCTATGCTGCGCTCGCCGCGCGCAATCCGCGGCTCTTGTATTTATCGGTCAGCGGTTTCGGCCAGGACGGCCCCTATGTGCAGGTGCCGTGCACCGATTCGGTGGCGCAGGCTTTTTCGGGGTTGATGTCGGTCAATCTCGGCAATGACGGCGCCCCGCACCGGGTCGGCGCCATCATCATCGACACCTTGACCGGGCTCTATGCCGCTCAGTCGCTGGCGGTGGCGCTCTACGCGCGCGAGCGCACCGGGCGTGGCCGACGGCTCGAGGTCAGCCTGACGCAGTGCGCCGCAGCCATCCTGGGTCACAAGCTTGCCGAGCACATCCTCGAAGGTGGCGCGCCCCGGGCATTGAATGTCCCGACCGGCGCCTATCGCACCGCGGATGGCTGGATCATGATCGC